>CANFWI010000006.1 GCA_947450675.1 Comamonadaceae bacterium
CCCACTCGACGGCTCCAGCAACATCGACATCAACGGCGGCATCGGCACCATCTTCAGCGTGCTCAAAAAGCCCGAAGGCAGCACCGGCGTTGACCAACAAGACTTCTTGCAGCCGGGCAAGCAACAGGTAGCGGCGGGCTACTGCATCTACGGCCCACAAACCACCTTGGTGCTGACGGTGGGCGACGGCGTCGCCATGTTCACGCTCGACCGCGAGCAAGGCTCGTTTGTGCTGATCACAGAGAACGTGCAGATTCCTGAGGACACCCAAGAATTTGCCATCAACATGAGCAATATGCGGCACTGGGATGAACCCATCAAACGCTACATCGACGAATGCCTGCAAGGCAAAGAAGGCCCACGCGGCAAAGACTTCAACATGCGTTGGGTTGCAGCGATGGTTGCCGACGTGCACCGCATCCTCACACGAGGCGGCGTCTTTTTGTACCCCTGGGACAAGCGCGAACCCGAAAAAGCCGGCAAGCTGCGCCTGCTCTACGAAGCCAATCCGATGAGCTGGCTGGTCGAACAAGCCGGCGGCGCTGCGACCAATACAAAGCAACGCATTCTGGACATTCAGCCCGACAAATTGCACCAACGCGTCAGCGTGGTGCTGGGCTCCAAGAACGAAGTCGAGCGGATCACGGCCTACCACGCCAGTCTATAATCACACCTTGTGCCGCTTTAGCTCAGTTGGTAGAGCAGCTCCTTCGTAAGGAGAAGGTCGTCAGTTCGACTCCGACAAGTGGCACCAATGAACATCAAGGTTTGTTGCTATTCATTTAGCAGCAGACCTTTTTTGTTTGATGCTCATGTAGGCGATTTGTAGCCAACTTGTCCAAACCAGACAACTCAGCTTCGGGCGGCAAACAGTTCGCGATCTTGATCGAAAGCAGGGTCACGCAACCAGCGCTGGCGCTGGCTGAACGCGCATGGGCTTGGCCTTGAAACGCTGCGCTGCTTGCCAAACGTCATAGGCGCTTTGTTCCGCCAGCCACAGCCGAGCTTCGCCACCACGCGCCACACCCAACCAGACCTCGATACGCAGGGCCATTTCGGGCGAGATGGCAGCGCGGGCAACACATCATCACGCAGCTTCAGGCCGGGGTGCGAGGGGTTCAACATCTTGGTCATTGGATGCTCCTAGTGGTCATCCATGTAATCAACCAGCACAGCGTCTGTGCCGTCAAAGGTGAACGCATCCGCCAGTTGCCATTGACAGGAACGGCCCAGTGCCCCCTTCAAATCGTCTGATTTAGTTGTATCTCGTAACGCTACACGACGCAATTAACGATGAACCACGCACATCAATGGAACGTGGCCGGTAAACCCTCTTCAATTGAATCGGGGGTCTGCGGCCTTTCCCATCTTGATACCAGTGGTTGCCAATCTAGGAGCTTGATGTTGGAGCGCAGGGCGCAGTCAATCTGGGTCATGACTCGTGTTAACCAGAAGGCTATGAATCCATTCCAATCATTCATTGGTAAGTTATGAACAATCTGGGAAGATTCGCTGGCAAGTGGCCGGAGGACTGGCTCGGACTCTCAGCCGGAAGTGCCCTCAAAAAAATACGCGACCATTCGAAAAATACAAAGAGACAAAGACCATGACAAACTTTCTCAATGCCACGCGGCGGGTCACCCACCAGATCTTGGTGCTTGCCGTCTTGGCAGGCTGCGGACTGAGCCCTGTGGCATATGCACAAAACGACTATCCCAACAAACCACTGACCCTGCTGGTGCCCTATCCTGCCGGAGGAGCCAACGACGCCGTGGCACGTCTGGTCGGGCTGAAGATGGGTGAAATCCTCAAGCAGCCGGTCATCATTGACAACCGCCCGGGTGCTGGCACCACGATTGGTACGGCGGCTGCGGCGAAGGCGGCGCCCGACGGCTACACGTTGGTGTTGGGCTCGCTTGCGAGCCACGCGGTCAGTCCCCACCTTTATGCCAAGCCCGGTTATGACGCCATCGCCGACTTCAGCCCTGTGGGAATCATCGGTGTGGTGCCCATGGTGCTGATCGTCGCCAAAGACTCGCCGTACACAGACCTGCGTTCGTTGGTCGAGGCTGCACGACGTCAACCGAACGGGCTGAACTATGGCTCTGCTGGCAACGGCTCCCCGCTGCACCTGGCGGCCGAACTGTTCAAACAAAACGCAAATATCCAGATCACCCACGTGCCTTACAAAGGCGGCAGTGCCCACACGATGGACCTGATGGGTGGCCGACTCGACATGATCCTGGATACCCTGACCAGCGCCACACCACTGATTAAAAGTGGCAAGGTTCGCGCCTTGGCCGTTGCAGCAGCTTCCCGTCTGCCCGAAATGGCGAACGTTCCGACCTTTGCGGAGGCGGGCTACCTCGGGTTTGAAGTCAACGCTTGGTATGCGCTGTACGCTCCAGCCAAGACCAGCAAAGCGGTGATTGCCATTCTCAATACTTCACTGGTGAGCGTGCTCAAACAGCCAGACGTTCTAGAGAAATTCAGCAACCTCGGCGTTCGGACTCAGCCCGGCTCACCGCAAGATCTGGCCCGTTTCACCCAAGATGAATTCAACCGTTATGGCAAGGTTATTCTCGCTGGCGGCATCCGCATCGACTGACCGCATGAAGACCAACTTCCAAGTTCTCGTGACCGCTCCTCATTGGGCCGCCTCTGCCCAAGACATCGTGCGCAGCGCGGGTGGGCAGATCACCTTCCTACCCGAGCCCATGACCGAAGACATGCTGGCGGAACAGTTGGCCGTCACTGGCGCGCAGGCTGTGGTGTTACGGGGCTCCAAACCTATTTCGGAGCGCGTTCTGGCCGCCGCCCCAGCATTGAAGATCATCGCTAAAAATGGAGCAGGTGTGGACAGCGTGGACTTGGGTGCGGCGCGCCAACGCGGCATCGCCGTCGCCGTGGCACCCGCCGCCAATGCCGATGCCGTGGCTGAACACGCGTTGGCACTCATGCTCACACTCACCCGGCAGTTGACCTTGCTCGATGGCATGGTACGCGGTGGCCAATGGGCCGACAGCACCTGGCAAGGGCGTGATTTCCGCGGATCAGTGGTGGGCATCGTCGGCTACGGCAGCATAGGTCGAAGTACAGCGCGGCTCGCCGCAGCGCTGGGCGCCCGGGTACTGGTGCTGCGGCCGCATGGACAGGCTGACAACCATGCCACGGAACCCGACCTAGAGCGATTTCTTGCGCAGATTGACATCCTGAGCCTGCACTGCCCATTGACCGAACGCACACGCGGCCTGATCGGACAGCGTGAACTGTCACTCCTGCGACGCGGCAGCCTGCTCATCAATACTGCGCGCGGCCCCGTCGTGGACGAAGTCGCACTGCTACAGGCCTTGCAATCAGGTCATCTGGAAGGCGCCGGGCTGGACACGTTCGAAACAGAGCCCCTGCTCGCGGGCCACCCGCTGTTGGCGCTCCCCAATGTGCTGCTCACGCCGCATGTCGCAGGCGTCACCCGCAACGCGGCAATGCAAGTGGCCAACATCACGGCCCGCAACATCGTCGACTACTTAGCCACTGGCACCTTGCCAGCCCATCATCTTGTCGCCGGCTGAGTTGCCTGAGCGATCCATATTTTTGAGTTTCAAACGAACGAACTACCTGCCCCAGCGCAGTACCAGCGGGTTGAGCCGCTGAGCTGTCTCGATCAAGCCTTTTCGTACCTCAGGGTGCATGGTGGGGAAGGGATGGCGCGCTGCATCGGTGATGAACGGCCAACAACTCAAGCCAAAGGCGATCCCTGCAAAACCGCTGGCAGCCGGGTCTTGACCATCAAGGTCATCTGCTCAAGCATTCTTGGCACAAGCCGCAAAGCCAGCTGCAACTGGGTCTGCAGCAAACGCTGCATGACGCCCAACTCGGTCGGGTCTTGGTCGTCGGCAACTGGGTGCGCCAGCTCTTTCGACAAGTCATCTGGCGACACCACTTGGGGGCGTTCCAATGCGAGGGCCAAGACATCGAGTTGTCGCTGCAAGGCCTCAGCCGTCGCGAGCAAACCAGCATCGACATCCCCGAGAACCAATTCATCGCGGTGCGCGCCGATGGCTGAAATGTAGTTCAGCAGCGTGTGTGAATGAATCAAAAATCGGCCACTGGCTTCCTTCTGAGCGCTGCCGCCTCTGGAAGGTTCTTTGAGCATGGCGGAGTAGGCGCTGGAAAGGGCTGCGTCGGCGTTGTGGGCATTGCGGCGGGCTAGCCGATAACTGAGGTTGTCTTGCTTTCCCGCGTGGGCTTGGTATTGAGCCAATATTTCATGCAAGTAGTTGGCCTGCGTCCGCAGTGCGCGCGCTGCCAAGCCGGGCCACTGGCGCAACTGCCAGTTGGGCAGCACCAGCCAAGCCGCTAAGCCGGCGATCACGGAACCCACGACCGTGTCCAACAAGCGGGTGGGGATCACGCCCTGCCCCATGCCCATCTGGTGAAAGCTGAGCAGCAGCAGCGCGGACACGGCGACTGTGGCCAACAAGTAACGGGTATGGCGAGAGCCTAAAAAAACAGACCCCAGCAACACCATCAAGGTCGACTGCATCATCGGCGTGGGTAAAAGTTGAATCAGCGCCCAGCCCAGGCTCAAGCCCAGTGCGGTTCCTAAGGTGCGTTGCATGAGCCGCGTCAAGGTCGCCGCATACTGCTGTTGGCTCACAAACAAAATGGTCAGCAAGATCCAATAACCGTGCGGGTCGTTGCTGGCCAGCATGATGCAGAACCCCAGCGCCAGCGACACCACCAAGCGGGTGGCATGGCGGAACAACGGCGACTCGACTTGAAGCTGCCGTTGAACACGCGTCCAAGCTTCGCGCAGCGTGCCGGGCTGACGGTCCAACAGGCTTTGGTCCACGCTGCCTTCAAACGGCTTCAGCGCACCGGCAAAGACCCGCGCCATGGCTGTCAGGTTATTGCTCAGCGCCTTCAGCGCCGGCAAAGACCGGTGCGCGCTTTGCAGTCCACCCAAGTGGTGAATCGCCGCGTGCAAGTCCTCGATGGCACGGGCGGTGGCGCCGTGGTGCACCGGCACAGTACGCGCCCGAATGGCGATGGCCAAATGAAAGGCCTGCTCACCCAATAAGGTCAACACGCGCTGGCAGCGATACAGCACATCTGAGTGAAAAAAAGCCGTCGACAGAACCTGGTAGTCCTCGTGCGAAGAACTGGCGCGTTCGTGAATATCTTGGGCCGCCAAGTACTGCTGCATGGCGATCAACAACCAGCCTGGCGCTTGGTCCTGACGCAGCCGACTGAACAGGCTTTCTTTGGTCGCATTCAAGGCGTCAACCACGCGTGCGTTGTGCAAAACCAAGGCCATTCGGCGTTGGGCCAAGTCGGCTTCACGGACGGGCTCCAAGAGCTGCGCTTTTAAATGCAGGTATTGCCCTAACAGCGCATACAGCTTCGACAAGCGATGCCGCACCGGCGCTTGCGGCATGACGGCCGACCAGAGCACCGACACCATGCCATACCAAACCGCACCCGCCAGCATCAGCGGCGTGCTGGTGCTGATGTGCGAGTGGCCGGTTTGTGCCGCCAAAGTCGAATAAATAAACAAGACCATGGCGCCAAAAGCAATGGCGCGGTAACGGTCCCCCAAGGCCCCCAGCATCGTCAGCGTGAAGGCCAACAAGAGCAGCACCGCCAACAACAATGCAGGCCAAGGCAAGGTGAGCCACACAGCCAAAGCCACCAAGGTGAAGGCCACCATGGTGATGAGCTGCGCGCGCAGGCGGCCCTGCCAGTTGTCGTCGGTTTCTGTCAATGCGCTGGCAATGACGCCCAACAAGACGGGCATCAACTCGCCTTGCCGAGGAGACAACCAGTCAAACAACAACACGCAGGTCAGCGCCACCAGCGCACGAGCGCCACGCGTGTAGCCTTCGTGGTTTTGGGTGCGCTGACGCGTGCGCCGCAAACGTTCGTCAAGTCCTGTCAAGCTGAAGTAATTCATATGATCCTGAAGTAGCAAGAAGCATACTCAAACAGGATGACACTTGACGTTGTGGCTTGACGTCGTGGCTTGACGTCGTAGGTTGGCGTTAAGGAATCAACTTTTCTGCACGCAGTTGCGCAAACAAGCCAGTGAACGAGTCTTCAGTCACTTGGTAGCCCGTGAAGCCGAGTTGGCGGCTGCGCGCCATGTCGGTCATGACTTCAATTGGCCGGCCCAAATCTAAATCGGTGTGCCATGCCGACGCCAACTTTTTCAAGTCGGGCTCAACCAGTCCGTGCCGCTGCGCCATTTCGCGCCAGAGCGCCTCGTCGCCGGCCATCTCGGTTTCCAGTGGGCGAATCGTGCCGTCAAAGCCCGCCGCTTCAATGCCGAACCAGTTGGCCAAACGGCCCCAGAGCCATTGCCAGCGGAACATGTCACCGTTGACGATGTTGAAAGCGGTGTTGTGTGCCGCGTCTGTCTCGGCCGCCCAGATCAGTTGCTTGGCCAACTGGTGCGCATCCGTGACGTCGGACAAGCCCTGCCACTGCGCCGCTGATCCAGGCCATTGAAACGGGCGACCCGTTTCTTTGCAGATCGACGCATACACAGCCAGCGTCGTGCCCATGTTCATCGCATTGCCAACGGCCTTGCCGATGACTGTGTGCGGCCGGTGGACGTTCCAGCTGAAGCCGTCACGTGCGGCAGCCGCGAAGACTTCGTCTTCTTGCGCGTAATAAAAATTCTCGATGGCCAGGCGTGGCTGCTCTTCGCGCAGCGGGGTTTCGGGCAGCGTGCCTGCACTGGCATAGGCTTCGAAAGGTCCCAGGTAATGTTTAAGGCCGGTGACCAAGGACACATGGCGCACTGATTTTTTCGGTGCCAATGCCGCCAGTACATTCCGAACCATGGCGCCGTTCACGCGTATGTTCTCGGCCTCAGTCGCTTGACGCATCCAGGCGGTGATGAAGACATGGGTGGGCGCAACATCGGCCAATGCTTTGTCCAAACTGGCCGGGTCGAGCAGGTCAGCGGCAACTGCACGCAAACCCGGCACGCCCTCCAACGGACGGCGGGCTAAACCGTACACAGTCCAACCTTTATCCATCAACTCGGCCGCTAAATTACTGCCGCCAATACCACTCGCACCGACGACCAAGGCTGTTTTCTGCATCACTCACTCACTCTGTAAACAAATCAGTCTACTGTCAAGTGAGCTTTACGGTTGATGCACTGACATCACACACCTTGGCGCTACAAGGTCACTGGCAGCTGCGCCAGCGGATGCCAGCAAGCTATGCGTGTGTTGTCGCTGTTGACCATCGTCGGACTCTCAGCATGGCACTGCGCGCTGGCGTGAGCGCAACGCGGCGCGAAGCTGCAACCGGCTGGTAAGTCGGCCAAGTTCGGCGGACTGCCGGGAATGGCCCGCAAGGGTTGACCGCGGTTTTCACTGCTGACCGTGGACGCCAGCAAGCCGGCGCTGTAAGGGTGACGCGCCGCGTGCACCATGCCGGCGACCGAGTTTTCTTCAACGATGCGGCCGGCATACATGACGGCGATTCGATCGGCCACTTCAACCGCTGCACCAATGTCGTGGGTGACAAAAATCACCGCCATGCCGGTTTCTCGTTGCAGTTCACGCAGCAGCAGCAAGATCTGAATTTGCACCGTGGCATCCAGTGCGGTGGTGGGTTCATCAGCCAGCAACAGCTTGGGTTTGCAGGCGAGTGCCAGCGCGATCATGGCGCGTTGGCGCATGCCGCCGGAAAGCTCGTGCGGATAGGCATCAAAGCGTCGCTTGGCTTGCGGTATTTGCACCCGCTCCAACATGTGCAGCGCTTGGCTTCGAGCCGCTGTTTCGCTGATAGATTCGTGCGCCCGAATGACTTCTGTGATCTGTTGACCGATGGTGTAAACCGGGTCAAAAGCCAGTCCCGCCTCTTGAAAAACCATGGAGACAATACCGCCCCGATAGGCGTCTAATGGCCGGCCTTGCAAGGCCATCACGTCGATCCCATCGACCTGAATTTGGCCACTCACACGCGTTGTTTTGGGCGAGTGGAGCTTCAGCAAGGTGCGCAAGGTGACGCTCTTGCCAGAGCCAGACTCACCCAGCAAACCCAAGACCTCACCGGCCTTCAAGTCAAAGCTGACTTGACTCAGTGCCTTGGCATGGCGGCTGCCATGAAATTCCACACTCAGGTCTTTGACCGAAACCAATGGCAAGTGCAGGGGCGCGTTCATGCGGCGCTTTCTAGTGTTGCAGCAGTGTGCCCTGACGCAGCGTCATTCATGTGACACGCGACCAGATGGCCACTCAATTGCGCAGCGGGAACCAAAGCGGGTGCGCGCTCAGAACAAACCGCTTCTGCGTGCACGCAACGCTCCCGAAAACGGCAGCCGGCGGGCGGGTTGATCGGGTTCGGTGGGTCACCGCTCAAGGGTGATTTTTCGGTGCGATGGGCCGGGTCCATCGACGGCACTGCCGACAGCAATGCGCGCGTGTACGGGTGCGCGGCTTGACCATAAATTTGCTCGACCGGGCCAATCTCCACCACTTGGCCCAGGTACATCACCATCACTTCGTCGCAGATGTAATGCACCACATGCAGGTCATGCGAGATGAACAAGTAAGTGAGCTGGTGCTCGGCTTTGAGTTCTTGCAGCAGGTTGAGCACCTGCGCTTGCACCGACTTGTCCAGTGCGGCAACGGCTTCATCCAAAATCACCAAGCGCGGGTTGAAGGCCAGTGCGCGGGCAATGTTGACGCGCTGGCGTTGGCCGCCCGACAGTTCATGCGGATAGCGCGACGCAAATTGTTCGGGCTCAAGGCCGACTCGGGCCAGCAGTTGGCGGGCACGCTCGTTGGCTTGTGCTTGGCTCAAGCCGTGTTCACGCGGCCCGTAGGCGATGGTCTCTTGAATAGTCAAACGCGGATTCAGCGACGCGAACGAATCCTGAAACACCATTTGCAGGTTGCGCCTGAAGGTTTTGAGTTCAATGCCACCAAACTCACCCACGCCTTCGCCGTCAAAAATCAAGCTGCCGCTGTCGGGCTCCATCAAACGCGCAATCAGCCGCGCCGTCGTCGACTTGCCGCAACCGGATTCGCCCACAATACCCAGCGTTTTGCCTTTGGCCACCGTGAAGTTGATGCCGTCGACGGCGTGCACAAATTTCTTCTCGCGCTCTAGCAATCCACCGCGAACCGGGAAGTATTTTTTTAAATTCCGCACGATCAACAGCGGCTGCGCCGGGCCGCCGCGGTCTGCTGAATCGTCTATGTCTGTCAAGTTGCTGCTCATCGTCGAACGTCCATGGCAGACCGCACACCATCTGCCAGCAGATTGAAGGCGATCGAAGTGATGAAAATCATCGCGCCCGGGAGCGCGGCAACCCAAGGGTTGCGAAAGATGGCCGAGCGCAAGGTGTTGAGCATCAGGCCCCACTCCGGCTCCGGCGGTTTCACACCCAAGCCCAGAAAGGACAAGCCCGAACCCAGAATCATGCTGACGCTCAGCAAACCAGTGGCGTACACAAAGACCGGGCCCAACACATTGCCCAACACATGCACGCGAATGATCGAGAAAGCGCTGGCACCGCTCATCCGCGCGGCCTCGATGTAATCAAGGCGCCGCACTTGGGTCGTCACGCTTTCAGCGACCCGCACCATCTGCGGTACAAACACCAGCGTCAACGCAATCAAGCTGTTGCTCATGCCTGGGCCCAGCGCGCCGGCGATCGCCACCGCCAAGAGCACCGACGGAAACGCATAAAAAACATCCAACACACGCATCGTCAACATGTTGGTGCGGCCGCCAACATAGCCCGCCAACAGCCCGATCGACGTGCCAATGACAAAAGCCGCCAGCACCGGCACCACACCCATGAGCAATGACAAGCGCCCGCCGTACATCAGGCGCGTCAACATATCGCGCCCCAATTCATCAGTGCCCAGCCAGTGACCGGGCGAACCGATGGGCAGCAAGCGGTTCAGCATGCTGGCTTTGAACGGATCAGCCGGCGCGATCCAGGGTGCAAAAATGGCCGCGCCAATGATGATCGCCAACACACATATGCTGATCATGGCCACGCGGTCTTGCCGCAGTTGACGCAAGACAACCATCCAAAAACTGCGGCTCGGTGCCTGCGGAGACAAGGTGGTTTTCATTCAGGTCCGTCCCATGCGGGGATCAATCAGCGGCTGCAAAATATCCACCAACAAATTCAAGGCCACAAAGAAAAGGCAGAGCACCAAAATCGTGCCCTGCAACAAAGGGATGTCGCGCTGAAAAATGGCGGTGTTCAACAAGAAGCCCGTGCCGGGCCAGGCGAACACGGTCTCAACCAAAATTGAGCCGCCCATCAAATAACCCAATTGCAAACCCGCCACAGCCAGCACGGTGGGCGCCGTGTTTTTAGCCACATGCCGAAAAATGGCCTGATGACTCAGACCACGGGCTCTGAGCGCCATGACAAACTCTTGCTCCAACATGTCGGCCACCAGCGCCCTGACGGTGCGCGTGATGATGCCCAAGGGAATCACCGACAGCGTCAGTGCCGGCAGCACCAAGTACCGCAGGTGTTCAAGATCCCAAAGCCACTCAGCCGAGCCACCCGAACCGGCGCCCATGGCCGGAAACCAGCCGAGCCCGGTCGAGAAAATAATCGTCAGCACCAAGCCCAGCCAATAGTGCGGAATGCTGACACCGATGACCGAGAGAACCGTCGCCACCCTGTCTATCCAACTGCCATGCCAATAGCCGGCGAGCGCACCCAAGATGCAACCCATCAGCACGCCGGCAAAGCCCGCGACACCGGCCAACAGCAGCGTGTTGCTGACGGCACTCAAGACCTCGGTGGCGACCTCGCGCCCCGACGCAATAGACCTGCCCAGATCGCCCTGCACGGCTCGCAACAACCATTTGCCGTATTGAACCGGAATCGGTTTGTCCAGGCCGTAAGCAGCTTTCAGCGCCTCAACCACTTCGGCCGGTGCATCGGCCGGAGCGATGGCGTTCAAGGGGTCACCAGGGGCCAGATACACCAACATGAAAGACACCAGCGTCACACTCAGCGCGATCGGAATGGTGTAGAGCAGGCGCTTCAATACATACGACAACATCAGCGTTTACATCTTTAGCGTGGTCAGGTCTTGGAACCAATGCTGAGCCTGCACAAAGCCTTTGACTTTGGGCGACAACACGTGCGGGTTGACGTCATGCACGACCCACAACATCAGGGCTTCATCCACCATCGTTTGGTGCACGGTGGCCAGCAAGGCGTCTTGCACTTTGGTGTTGAAGCTGGTGCGAACTTTGTCGAGCGCAGCGTCCACTTTAGGGTTGCTGTAGCCGCCCCAGTTGACGCCGTTGGGCGCGACATAACGGCTGTCGACAAAGCGGGTGATGCCGTAGAACGGGTCAGACGTGACGTAACCGAGGTTGATAGCGCTGATGCCTTTGCCGGCGTTCATGTCGGCCTTCACACCACTGCGCCAGTGCAGGTACAGGGTTTCCAGTTCGACCACTTCAAACTCCAGCTGAATGCCCACTTCAGCCAAACTTTGCTGGATGTATTCGTTCATCGGCAAGGACAACATTTGACCCGTGCCGCCCTGGGCAATGATGACCTTGGCTTTGAGTGGCTTCTCTTTGCTGTAGCCGGCTTGCGCCATCAACGCTTTGGCCGCAGCCACGTCGTAGCCGAGTTTGAAAGTAGGCTTGCCGAACCATGGGCTGGAGCTGTCGAGCTGGCCTTTGGCAGGCACCGCCAGACCGTTGAGCAGTTGCACAATGCCATCGCGATTGATGGCCAGATTGGCAGCTTTGCGGACGCGAATATCCACCCACGGTGAGCCGGGTTGAGTGCTGAAGTGATACGGCCAGACGTGCGGCGTGACATTCGTGACCAGCTTGAAGCCGGCGCTCTTGAGTTGCGGCACCACATCAGGTGGCGGCGTTTCGATCAGGTCAACCTGGCCGCTCAGCAGTGCGTTAGAACGCGTCAAAGCGTCAGGGATCGGGATCAGCACAATACGGTCGGTTTGCGCCATCCGGGTCTTGTCCCAGTAGGTCGCATTTTTGACCAACTCTGCACGCTCACGCGGCACCAGTTTGTCCAGTTTGAAAGGACCTGTGCCGGATGGTTGAGAAGCGAATTTATTCCAGTCACGACCGAGCTTTTCCCACTGTGCCGGGCTCGAAATCAGGAACCAAGGGAGCTGATACGGAAACAGTGCGTCGATGACTTTGGTGGTGATCTCTACCGTGTAGTCATCGACCTTGCTGTAGCTGGCGATCGACGGAATACGCGGCCGCACCTGGGCGCTTTGCTTGGCATCGAACTGTGGCGACTTGTCGTTCAGGACTTTGTCCAGATTCCAGATGACCGCGTCGGCCTTGAACTCGGAACCGTCATGGAACTTCGCGCCCTTGCGCAACTTGAAGATCCATTTCTTGTTGTCTTTGGCGTCGACTTTCCATTCACTGGCCAAGCCAGGCATCAACTTACCGGGACGCGTGCCGATGTTGGACTCCCAAGCCACGAGCGGGTCATAAATAGTGTGGCCGGTGAATTGGTAGGCGCCGGCGCCGCGGTCTGGTTGCCCCGTGGTGAGCGGAATATCAGCCATGGAAATGCCGTAGCGAGCCACGGTTTCAGCCATCACGCCGGAGTGCATCGC
Source organism: Comamonadaceae bacterium (assembly GCA_947450675.1). Lineage (GTDB taxonomy): Bacteria > Pseudomonadota > Gammaproteobacteria > Burkholderiales > Burkholderiaceae_C > Polaromonas. Next base: position 12,627 of record CANFWI010000006.1, read on the forward strand.
CAGCGCGACAGGGACCGTTAACAGCCAACGAGAAAATTGCTTGGGCAACACGTGCATGAAAGAACTCCAATAGTTAAGAGGTACTGACCTCCTAACGCACGCAATGTGCCAACTATTGAAATTTCTATCAATTCAGTGAATATAAAGACGGATGGCCGCGCTGCGCTTGCCATGACGTAGGGGTTGTGCCGTCAGACCGCCGTTGAAGAACGCATCACGGTGCATTTCCATGCACCAAAATAGATCAGACCAGTAGCGCGGCCAAACCACCTTCGGGTTCAAAGCGATTGTTCTGAAAGACCAGCCGGGTCGGGCCAGTCCACAGCGGGTGCTTCACCGAGTGGCCCGGGTCGCCTGGGTAGCACATCACGCGCTGGCCTTCAAGCTGCATCGGCTCAGGCTGAATCAGCAGCGGTGGGCGGGCGCTGGCGGCGTTCATCACATCGGCTGCACTGCCGTAGCGCACCAACTGGCTCAAGCTCAAAATTTGTGCAGGCACCAATCCGAGCTCACCCGACCAATACCGGCGCAGGCCCGCCTCGGGCGTCAGCCAAACGGTTTCCGTGACCTCATGGTCATCGTGCACCGCATCTTGACCGGCGGGGGCCAGTGCCACAAAGAAGCGCGCGTCGAAGCGTCGATTCGTCACCGAAGGCACGCGCGGCGTGATCCACCGCGCCCAAGGCTTCAGGCTGCTGGTCTGCATGGGCAGACCGAGTTGCGCCATCGCCGCGACAAATCCAAGGCCATCTTTCACATGCTGCCGCAATTGGCCGGGCACATGCGGCGGCAGTTCCCGATGCAGCAGCAGTCCGCACTCTTCAAAAGTTTCACGCAGGGCCGCCACGTACAAACCTGCGCCGGTGGCGGGGTCAAGCGACTCCTCGCCCAAGCTGGCCGTCAGGGCTTCGGCACTTTGCTCCAGCTGCGACGCAGGCGTCTGGCAATCCAGCGCATCCAACTTACCGCCAGGAAAAACATGAACCCCGCCCAACACACCCGAATTGCCGTGGCGCCTGACCATCAGCACCTCTAGCCCTTGAGGACTGTCGCGCAGCACCATGACGGTTGCCGAGGGCGCCGGCGGCGTGAGGACTTCTTGATGATTGAGTTCGATGGCCATGGTTTGGATTGTTGCAGGCTTGAGCCCTTAGTGCCGCCGCACGGATTCCAGATAATCAGTGTCGATGACCATCCCCCAGCCCGGTTCTTTGGGCAACTCGTACAAGCCATTTTTAAACGGCCGCGCTGGCTGGTTGCCGATCAGCTTGTAGAAGAACGGGTCGCGCCACGGCAACATCACCTCTGCAAACCGGCCATTCGACACACCGGCTGACAGCATCAATCCGATTTGAGGTTCGAGATGCTGCATGACGGTCACGTTGTAAGCCATCGCCAACATCGCAACCCGCCGCCACTCGGTTGGCCCGCCACCCCAGCTTGCATCAAAGTTGCAAATGTCGATAGCTTGGGCATTCATCAAGTCCCGGCAACCAAAGCGCGACAACTCGCTTTGCCCTGCGGCAATCGGCACGCCCGACAGAGAACGCACCAGCGCCATTTCGGCGCGGTCGTTGTCCCATTTGCAAGGCTCTTCAAACCAATCCAATTTCAGGTCACGGGTGCGCTGCGTGAAATCAAGCGCTTGCGCCAGTGTCCAACCTTGGTTCGCGTCGCAGCCCAAAATGAAATCGTCACCCCCGGCTCGACGCACCACTTCTGCGCGTTTAGCGTCTTCCGCGGGCGTCTTGCCGCCCAGCTTGAGCTTCATGCCGTGTATGCCAAAGGCTTTGAGCTCCACCACTTCGTCGGCCAAACCTTCGAGATCACCGGTTTCTCGGTAGTAGCCACCCAACGCCACCACCGGCACGTTTGCACGCGCACCACCCCACACAACGTGCAGGGGTAAATTGGCCAACTTGCCAATGGCATCGTAGATAGCGCTGTCAATGCAAGCCTGCGCTCGCAAGGCCACACGCCGGTCGCGAATGAACGGCTCTGTAGCACGCCGCGTCAAGGCCCAAGCATCCTCAACGGCGCAAACCCGATGGCCGATCAACAAAGGCGCCATCTCTTCATGGATCATGTTGATGATGGACGCTTGCAGCGCATCGTCATTGCCGTTGAAGCACTCGCCGACCACACCCGCATCGGTGTGAATGCGGGTCAAGATGGTGCAGCGGTGCGTCAACTTCAGGTTGGAACCTGTTGCAGCACGCTCAAGTTTGACTTTGAGCGGAATGGTTTCAATCCGGGTGATCTTGGCGTCTGGCAGACGACTGATCGGGGTGGGCTGTGCGTGGTGCATAAGTGGTTTCAATTTATTCGGCTTGAAGCTTCAACTGCTGGATCAACTTGGCCCATTTGACGGTTTCAGTTTCCATGAATTTAGCGAAGGCGTCTGGCGGCATATAAGCCACCGTGGCACTCTCCTCAGCCAGCTTCTTGATCGTCTCTGGTTTGGACAAAATATCAGCCAGCACGGTCGACAGTTTTTGAATAATCTCAGGCGACGTGCCTGCGGGAGCCAGAAAACCCCACCAGTTGTCGGCGTCAAAACCGTTCAACCCCACCTCACTCGCGGTTGGCACATCGGGCACCACAGTTTGACGTTTGGCACCACTGACCGCCAGTGGCCGCATGCGCTCACCGCGGAGCAGTGGGAGTGCCTGCGTGACCGTGCCAATCGACAATTGGGCATGACCGGCAGCCACATCGGCCAAGGCGGCGCCTGCGCCTTTGTAGGGCACATGCATCAGTTTTAAACCGGCTAAATGAGTGAACATTTCGGTCACCAAGTGCTGTGAGCTTCCCACCCCTGAAGACACATAGTTCAACTGACCCGGTCGCGCCTTGGCATACGCGATGAACTCCGGTAGCGTCTTGACAGGCAGGCCCGGATACACACTGATGACCTGTTGCGCCGTACCCAAACGAGCGATAGGCGCAAAGTCCGTGACGGGGTTGTAAGCCAGTTTTTTATAGAGCGTCGAATTGGCGGTGTGCGGTGTTGAAATCAACAGCAAGGTGTAGCCATCAGGCTTGGCTTTGGCCACGATGTCGGTGCCCATCGTGCCGCCAGCGCCACCGCGGTTGTCAACCACAAAAGGCGCGCCCAAGCGCTTGCTCAATTGGTCCGAGACATAGCGACCAATGATGTCATTGCTGCCGCCCGGAGAAAAAGGAATGACGACCCGCACAGGCCGACTCGGGTAATCCTGAGCGCTGGCCGAGGCTACGGCCAAAGCGACACTCAGGAATTGAACGACTCTCAAGATTCGGGAACTGCAGCGCAGCATGTTGTCTCCTCGATATAGTTTTAATTGAGTCTGCACCTCGCCAGCAGTTCACAGCCTGTTGAGGTTGGTCAATTATTAATCGACTTTAGACCGCCGTAGACAAGCAAAGCTGCTAACTACGCTGAATGCCGAGTGGATCTCAATCGCGCGTGATGCCGGACTCCTTCACAATGCGCGTCATCAGGTCCCTGTCGGCAGCAAATAATTTACCGAAGCCAGCAACGCTCAAGTAGCTCGACTCAATGCCTAAATTTTGAAGTCGTTCATGAACCGCCTTGATGGCAATGACTTTGTTCACTGCCGCGTTGATTTTCTCAACCACGGCTGGCGGCGTTCCTGCCGGAGCGAGCAAACCGAACCAGGATTCAAAAGCAAAACCCTTCAAGCCTGACTCGGCAATGGTAGGGATTTGCGACAGCAAAGCGGAGCGCTTGCTACCGGTCAAGCCAATCACGCGCAAGCGTGGCTCCTGCAAATAAACACCGACACCCGCCGTCGGCACAATCACGGCGTGGGCTCGGCCACCAGTCACGTCATTCACCGCCTCTTGCGTGCCTTTGTAGGGCACGTGTTGCATCTCAATTCCAGCGAATTTTGTGAAATAAGCCATGGCCAAATGCGTCGAACTGCCGACACCTGCCGAGTTGTAATTGAGCTTGCCGGGGTTGCTTTTTGCATACTGCACAAACTCTGCGGTGGTCTTGACCGGGAGCTTTGAATTGACCATCAAAATGTAGCTTTGATTGCCGATATTCACGACCGGAACGAACTCTTTGATCGGGTCGTAAAAGGGTCTGGCGCCCATCGCCGCAGTGACGAAGTGACTTGAAGCGGCCATCAACAAGGTTCGACCGTCTGGTTCTGCGCGCGACACAAAAGCCGTTCCGATAGCACCACCGGCCCCGGGTTTGGCTTCAATGATCCAGTTTTGATTCATCTCTTTGATGAGGTCTTCCTGAATCACCCGCGCCGGCATTTCCCTAGCGCCCCCAGCGGCAAATGGAACAATGATCCGTGCAACGCTGGCACCGATTTGAGCCCACACAGACTCGGTCAATGCAGCCAAGGTGCTGGCCAACAAGAGGTTCCTTCGATTCATCACGTCTCCTTCATTTTTTCAAAAAATCGACTTGCCGTGCTTCACATCAAACGGGTAAAGTCTTCAAATAACTCATCCACGGCATAGGCACGCGGAATCAAGCCTTGCTCGTGAGAATTACGAATCAACACCTCCAGAGCCCGTCGGTTTGGCTCAATTCCAAAAGGTGTCAGATCTAGCGCGCCAAGATTTTCTGCATCCGCTAATTTTTTACTTTTTTCAAGCGTGGCGTAAATTTCCCGAACCACGTCAGGTCGTTCACGACAGAGTTCTGTGTCAATCACCATCATGTGATTGATCGGCAACATCTGATGGCGAGCACTCCAGGCTTTGGCGGCTTCATGCGGATCGGGCAAAACGGCTTTCAAACGCGGATCATCTGGCAAATCAGTCCCAATGATGGCGGCATCCAGTTCACCCGCCAACAGCATCTCGACCATGGTGCGTCCTTCTGGCGCACGGACAAATCCCTGCGGATCCGGAAACTCCGCCAGATGGCCGTCTTCAAAAGTGACCCACTGGACATCCTTCAAAGGCACGCCATAGTCGTCCGCCAAAATGCCCCGAACCCAGGTGACCGTGGTCTGCGCATGTGCACGAATACCGATGCGTTTACCTTGCAGCTGAGCGACGGTCACACGCGGCCTTTCAGCGTTGTAAACCAGACAGTGGTGCTGAAAGCGGCCGGCACCCACCACTGCGGGCATCAACGTGAGCGGCTTACCGTAAGCCTTGGCTTGCAAAAAAGTCACCAACGCGAGTTCAGCTACATCGAACTCCAGTTGACGCACTACTCGCTTGAAGGCCCGGTTAGGCACTTTGACGTCCGCAAAATCAAACTCAAACAACGCCGGCACGATGCTTCCGTTTTTAACGGCCCGTGTGTTCGCGTAATTGCCTAACAGCGTCTTTAATTTCAAGATAGCCATGCATCACTCCGCTGAAAAATGGTCGGCGAGGCTGCCCAGCGCTGGATACAGCGCGTGCGCAGTCCGCGAATAAATCCATTCCTGCTCATTCAGTGACAGCGACGCTGTGGCTTCCATGGCTTCGTTTAACAACTCATTGAGGCTGCCCGAAGATGCCGGGAAATTGGAGCCCCAAGCGATGCGCTGTGCACCAAATGTGTCGACCACTGCGCGTGCAAATTGAGCTTGCGTAGAGCGCCCCGTTTTGGATTCACGCACGTTGTGCGTCGTGAACTTGAAATGCAAATTTTCGTAGCGAGCCAGTGCAAACAAGGCGGCAGCTGAGTCGTAGGGCGCACCGCCTTCAAGTTCGGGGCGTGCAAAGTGATCCAGCAAGACCACCGCTTTAGGGAAGCGCTTGAGCAAGACTTCCAACTGCGGCAAACCATCCGCGCGAAGCTGCACACAGATGGGAATGGCGTTGTCTGAAATGTAGGCCCAGGCGTCAAAGGCTTTCGGATCGTCCAAGCGAATGCTTCGGTCAGCCGCCGTGTGTCCCGCAATGAAAACACGTGCACCGCTCAAACCTGCTTGCATCCAATACTGGATTTTTTCAATCGCATCCGTGGCCTGCATGTCGACTGAAAAAACGCCTACCAACTGATCCGGGGATGCCGCCACACTGGCTTGTACGTAACTGTTGTCATGGCCGTAGCAGGTGGACGCTTGAACCAACACGGATTTGGCCACACCCGCCTGAGTCATGGCTGCCAGCATGCCGGCTGCGCTGACAGGGCGTTCCTTAGACCAGCCCGATTGCGCGCCGCCCATAGGGGCCAAGGGATAACGCAGCGCGTCATCTGCAATCACGTGGTTGTGAAGATCAACGATAGGCAGAGCAATAGACATGGTGTTGGACCGGTAAAAAGATACCTCATCGTGCCCGAATTTCCATAAGTTTAAAACTTAATTAAATCCAATCTAACATATCGTTTTACTTATGTCGTTCACCATCAGAACCTTCGGAAAGACGCTTTATGGCCCAACTCGACTGGTTTATCCGCGCCAACCTCAAGCCTCGGCACCTCCAGATGATGGTCGCCTTGGACGACTTGCGCCATTTGGGCCGCGTCGCCACCAGCTTGCATATTTCTCAGCCCGCCGTGTCCCTTGCATTGGGTGAACTGGAAAAAGGACTCGGCTTTAAATTATTTGAAAGGACCCCCAAGGGTGTCGTGCCGAATGCTTATGGGGAATGTCTGATCAAACAAGCACGCGTCGTGCTGGGCAGTTTGGCCCAAGTGCGCCATGAATTGCACGCGCTGTTGTCGGGCGCATCAGGCAAGGTCCATGTGGGCGCCCTGCCCGCCATGACACCCGGTTTATTGCCCAAAACGTTGTCGCTCTTCAAACAAAAAACACCTTTGACAAGCGTCATCGTGCAAGAGGGGTCGATGGACGCCCTGCTGCCCGAACTGCGGCGCGGTACGGTGGACCTGATCGTCGGCCGACTGGTCAACCGCAGCGCCAAGGATGATCTGTCCGAGGAGTCTTTATACGAAGGTCACAACGTTGTCGTGGTCGGGCTGAATCACCCGCTGACAGCCCGCCAAGATTTGACGTGGAAAGACCTAGGCGAGTACCCGTGGGTCTTGCCGCCAGTAGGTTCGTTGTCGCGCGAGCCTTTGGAAGATGCGCTCCAGCAACACGGCGGCAGCATGCCGGCCGACTATGTGGAAACGCTGTCGATTCATGTGATCACCGGCTACTTGCAACAATCGCAGGCGATCGGTGTGCTGTCACAAGTTGTCGCTCGGCATTACATACAGGCGGGTCTGCTGGCGCAACTGCCATTGCTTTTACCTGACCCCGAACGTCCTATTGGCGTCACGTGGAGCCGGCTCAAACCGATCTCTCCGGCCATGGAAACATTCATGCAATGCCTGCGCGAATCAGCGCAGGCCACTGCTCCCGTTCATCAATGACGGAAGTGGCGCACGCCGGTCGTCACCATCACCACGCCGCGTTCGTCGGCGGCGGCAATCACTTCACCATCGCGCATACTGCCGCCGGGCTGGATGATGCAGCTGGCGCCCACATCGACCACCACGTCGAGGCCGTCGCGGAAGGGGAAGAAAGCGTCGCTGGCCACAGCTGAGCCTTGCAGGTCGAGGTTGGCATTGGCCGCTTTGATGGCCGCGATGCGGGCCGAGTCAATGCGGCTCATTTGGCCGGCACCGACGCCCAGCGTCATGCCACCACCGCAGAAGACGATGGCGTTGGACTTGACGTATTTCGCGACCTTCCAAGCGAACAGCAAATCTTGCAGTTGCGCAGGCGTCGGTTGCAGCTTGGTGACGACTTTCAAGTCAGCCAGCGTGATTTCATGGTTGTCGGCGGTTTGCATCAACAGACCAGAACCCACGCGCTTGACGTCGATGAGGTTGCGGCCTTGTTGGGCCGCGCTGTCGCCACCCGTTGGCAGCGGGATTTCCAAAATGCGCACATTGACTTTGCTCTTGAAGACCGCAAGCGCTTCAGGGGTGAAGGCCGGCGCCATCAACACCTCAACAAATTGCTTGGAAATTTCCAGCGCCGCTTTTTCGTCGAGTGGACAGTTCAGCGCGATGATGCCGCCGAAGGCTGACGTCGGATCGGTCTTGAAGGCTTTTGTGTAGGCATCCAGCGCGTCAACGCCGATGGCCACACCGCACGGGTTGGCGTGCTTGACGATGACGCAAGCGGTTTCGCCCAACAGTGAGTCAAAGCTCTTGACGCATTCCCAAGCGGCGTCGGCGTCGGCGATGTTGTTGTACGAAAGTTCTTTGCCTTGCAACTGACGGGCCGTGACGAGTGAGCCGGCCGCAGGGTGCAGGTCGCGGTAGAAGGCCGCTTGCTGGTGCGGGTTCTCGCCGTAACGCAGGTCTTGCAGCTTGATGAAGCGGCCGTTGGACTGGCCCGGAAACAGGCTGTGTGCGCCATCGTTCTGCAAGCTGGACAGGTAGTCGCTGATGGCGCCGTCGTACTGGCTGATGCGGTTGAACGCAGCCACGGAGAGCGCGAATTTAGTCGCGTCTTTGAGTTGACCGTCGGCTTTGAGTTCGGCCAACACGCCGGCGTACTGGGAAGCGTCGGTCAGCACGCCGACGTCTTTCCAGTTCTTAGCGGCAGAGCGCACCATGGCCGGGCCACCGATGTCGATGTTTTCAATCGCGTCTTCCAACGTGCAACCGGGCTTGGCAACAGTCGCTTCAAACGGATAGAGGTTGACCACCAACAGGTCGATGGTGCTGATGCCGTGTGCTTTCAGCGCGGCCATGTGCTCGGGCACATCGCGCCGGGCCAGCAAGCCGCCATGCACTTTCGGATGCAGGGTTTTAACGCGGCCATCCAACATTTCCGGAAAGCCGGTCAACTCCGCCACTTCCGTCACGGGCAAGCCCTGGTCAGCCAGCAATTTGGCGGTGCCACCGGTGGACAGCAGCTTGATGCCCAGCGCGTGCAGGCTTTTGGCAAACTCAACAACACCGGTCTTGTCGGACACGGAAATCAGGGCGGTCAAAGTAGAGGCGGTCATGGCGGGTCAGGGTCCGGGTTGAATCTAAAAAAGGGGGAAATTACAAACGTGTCAGTGGCGACGTTGCGGCAATCAAATCATTTCCAGCGCAGTTGTTACCGTCATTGCGAGGTAGCTATTACCGTCATTACGAGCGTAGCGCGGCAATCCATCATCGAGGTACGCCGTCATGGACTGCCGCGCTGCGCTCGCAGTGACGGACGCTGCGCTCGCAGTGACGGTGCTGCTTCTCCGCAGCGCAGTGACAGTCATGCTGGAAATCATTTCAAAAGTTTGTGCTCAAGCAATTTCTTGCGCAGCGTGTTGCGGTTCAGGCCCAGCCATTCGGCGGCGCGGGACTGGTTGTGGTCGGCTTGCTTCATCACCATTTCAAGCAGCGGTTTTTCGACCACGCGCACCATCATGTCGTACATGCCGGCGGGCTCGGTGCCGTGCAAATCTTGGAAGTAGCCTTCAAGGCTGGTGCGCACGCACTCTTCGATGTGTTTCTTGCTCATGCGGAGGCTTTCTCTTTTTGTTCTGTGTGCTGCCTAGCTTGAAAAGGCAAGGCTGCTGGCACCCGGTCCATGCTGGACTCGAGGCCATTGAAGTAGTCGGCTACTGCGGCCATCTGCAATTCGCAGCTTTCCAGCAGGTTCATTCGCGCCCGGAAGTCTTCGCCGCCGGGCAAGCTTTTGACATACCAGCCAATGTGTTTGCGTGCAGTGCGAACGCCTGAAAACTCACCATACAGCTCGTAATGGTCGAGCAAATGGTCCAGCAGCAAACGCTTAACTTCAGCCACCAAAGGCGGAGCCAAATGCGTGCCTGTTTCCAGGAAATGGCTGATCTCGCGAAAGATCCAAGGTCGGCCCTGCGCGGCGCGGCCCACCATCACGGCGTCGGCACCTGTCAGCGCCAAAACGTCGCGGGCTTTCTCGGGTGAGTCAATGTCGCCATTCGCCACCACCGGGATTTTCAAGGCGGCTTTCACGGCGGTGATCGTGTCGTATTCGGCAAAGCCTTTGTAGCCCTGCTCTCGTGTGCGGCCATGCACCGCGATCATTTGCACGCCGGCGTCTTCAAATGCGCGCGCTAGACGCACTGCGTTTTTGTTTGACGCCGACCAGCCGGTGCGCATTTTCAATGTCACCGGCACGCCATGCGGTGCGCAGGCAGCCACCACAGCTTGCACGATGGCCAGTGCCAGCGGCTCGTCCTGCATCAATGCGGAGCCCGCCCATTTGTTGCAGACTTTTTTAGCCGGGCAACCCATGTTGATGTCAATGATCTGGGCGCCACGGGCCACGTTGTACGCCGCAGCGTCGGCCATCATGGGCGCGTCGGTGCCGGCAATTTGCACCGCAATCGGTTCGACTTCACCGTCATGGTTGGCGCGGCGCGAGGTCTTCAGGGTGTCCCACAGGTCGCGACGCGACGTGACCATCTCACTGACCGCATAAGCCGCGCCCAGCTTTTTGCACAGCTGGCGAAACGGCCTGTCCGTGACACCGGCCATGGGCGCCACGAACACGCGGTTGGCCAGAGCGTAAGGACCGATGTTCATGGGGTGGGCGGGTGGAAAATTGGAGGATGGTCAAGAAATCGAGGGGCCATTGTAGCTGCCTAAAATTTCAGCAGCTCACAAAAATTCACGAAAAATTTCCACCGCTCTTGCCAGCCAAGCTCGATCTTTATACTGGCGATCACATGGACTCTTGGATCATCCGACTCACCGAGCTGCTGGCGTTGCCTGAATACGGCCTCAGCACGGTTTTTATCGTCTCATTTATCTCGGCCACCTTGCTGCCGCTGGGCTCTGAGCCCGTGGTCTTTGGCCTCGTCAAGCTCAACCCGGCCTTGTTCTGGCCGGCCGTGCTGGTCGCTACGGCTGGCAACACGCTGGGCGGCGCAGTCGACTGGTGGATGGGCTTTGGCGCGCACAAGGTGGTGAACAAATACAAAGCGTCGTCTCCGCATGGCCGGGCCATGCGCTGGCTTGAAAAACTCGGCCCCAAAGCCTGTTTGCTGGCGTGGCTGCCGATCATCGGTGACCCGTTGTGCGCGGTGGCCGGCTGGCTTAAATTTCCATTTTGGCCGTGTTTAGCCTACATGGCCGTGGGTAAGTTTTGCCGCTACCTGTTGATGACGGGTGGCCTGGTGTGGGCTTTTCCGGGCGGCTTTCACTTTTCCTGAACCTGCGTTTTTCCCGTCTTTGCGAGCGCAGCGCGGCAGTCCAGAGCCCGAATTCGCAGTCATAGATTGCCGCGCTTCGCTCGCAAAGACGGACGCTGCGCTCGCAATGACGTTAAAACTTCTCGTGCGGTAGCAAATAGCGCCACTGACCTACCGGCAAGCTGCTCATGGCGACGCGGCCGATGCGGATGCGCTTCATGCCCTCGACCTGCAAGCCAACGCTTTCGCACAAAAAGGCAATTTGCCCTGGCCGCTCGCCCTTGAGTGCAAAGCGCAAACGTTTTTCGCTCTGCCAGCTGACCTTGGCCGCACCCAACAAGATGCCGTTGAAGGTGTAGCCATGGTCAATTCGGTTCAAACGCTCCAGACCACCCGTCTTGGCCTCGCCACTGACGTCAACCAGCACTTCGTTTTCCATGACGTTGGCGTCTTCACTCAACTTGCGCGCCACGCGCCAGTCTTGCGTGAACACCACCAAGCCACTGGCGCGCGGTGCGAGCGGCGTCACCAGCACTTGGTCGGAAAAATGTTTCTTCAGTGGACTGAGCTCTGAGCGATCGTCTTTCCAAAGGTTGCCCGGCACCAGCAAGCCAGCGGCGCTGGCGGCACCCCGCAGCGCACCCAAACCAGCTTCCACGTCAGCGGGCTTGTGCAACAGAATCGTCACCGGCATCGCGGCCAGCAAGCTGGCGTCCGGACTGACCTCAATTTTTTGGTCTTGCACGCGGAACTGCGGCTCTTCAATCACCACGCCGTCGACGCGCACGAAGCCGCCAGCAATGTACTGCTCGGCCTCGCGGCGCGAACAGGCCAGCATGTCGGCCAAGCGTTTGGCGAGACGGATCGGCTCTGTCATGTCAATTTTCTGGAAGGACTGCGTTGACTCAAGAGCTGAACAAGAAGTTCATCACGTCGCCATCTTTGACGACGTATTCTTTGCCCTCAGCGCGCATTTTGCCGGCGTCTTTGGCGCCCTGCTCGCCCTTGAAAGCGATGAAGTCTTCAAACGCGATGGTCTGCGCGCGGATATAGCCTTTTTCAAAGTCGGTGTGAATCACGCCGGCTGCTTGCGGGCCGGTGTCACCCACGTGAATGGTCCAAGCGCGCACTTCTTTGACACCCGCGGTGAAATACGTTTGCAGGCCGAGCAGCTTGTAGGCGGCGCGGATCAAACGGTTCAAACCCGGCTCAGACTGGCCGAGTTCTTCTAAGAACATTTGGCGGTCTTCGTCACTCATCTCCGACATCTCGGCTTCCATCTTGGCGCTGATGGCGACCACGGGTGCGTTTTGCGAAGCAGCATAGGCCTTCAAGCGGTCTAGAAACGGGTTGTTCTCAAAACCGTCTTCAGCCACATTGGCGACAAACATCGCCGGCTTGGCCGTGATCATGAAAAACTGCTGCAACAGCGGCAACTCTTCCTTGGTGAAATCAAGTGTGCGCACCGGTTTGGCTTCGTTGAGCGCGGCTTGGCACTTTTCCAAAATAGCCACCAACTTGACTGATTCTTTGTCGCCCGAACGCGCCAGTTTGGTGACACGGTGTAGCGCTTTTTCAACCGCGCCCAAGTCAGCCAAGCAGAGCTCCGTTTGAATGACTTCGATGTCGTCAATCGGGTCCACCTTGCCAGCAACGTGGATCACGTTGTCGTCTTCAAAACAGCGCACCACATTGATGATGGCGTCGGTCTCGCGGATGTGCGCCAAAAATTTGTTGCCCAAGCCTTCGCCCGTGCTGGCACCAGCCACCAAGCCCGCGATGTCGACAAACTCCACAATCGCGCGCTGCACCTTTTGCGGGTTGACGATGGCCGACAGCGCGTCCAAGCGCTCGTCCGGCACCTCAACGATGCCGACATTCGGCTCAATCGTGCAGAAGGGGTAGTTCTCCGCCGCGATGCCCGCGTTGGTCAAAGCGTTGAACAAAGTTGATTTACCGACGTTGGGCAGGCCGACGATGCCGCACTTCAAACTCATGAAAATATCCTTAGAAATCAATGTCCCAATTGCAACATCGAGCCGAATGTCGGCATCGTTGAGGTGCCGAATACGCTCCATGAGCCTATGGCGCGACCAGCCAGCAAACCCGAAAAGCGGGTGGGAAAAGGGGGTGTGAACTGTGGCAGATTGTACTTATCAGCAAAGCCTTGCTGCTTCGCAGCACGGTTTCAGACGGGCGCATCCTGCGCGATCGGGCGCTTTGCGGGTTTTGTGTCCGAACGAATGCGAGAGAGCGCAGGTGAGACAGTCCTTATTTTTTGCGGAACTCTTTGTGGCAGGCATTGCAGGTATCGCGAGTCTGCTCAAACGCCAATTTGATCTTTTTCAAATCTCCGTTTTCTGCCGCCTTGGCCAAATTGCTTGTTTTACTCTCAAGCTCGGTTGAGAGCTTCTTGAATCGTTCTTCTTCAAACCAGATGTCTTCCTTGGCCTTGGTGTCACCGCGTTCGCTGCCCGGCACAAAACCCTCCCAAGGTAAACGGCTCAGCATTTCTACAGTTCTCGCATCCGAGATCACCAAGGCTCCGTTGAAGGGCCGATCTCCTTCCACAGTTTGAAGCAATCGGCTGAAATAAGTGCTCATTAAGGTGAAGCCTGCGCGTCGGTGTTTGATGGCTTGCTCCGTTTTACGATCCTGTGCAAATGACAGGGTGCCCAAGCAGGCCAAGAGGCTCGCGCCAACGATGATTTGAATCATTTTCATAGTCAGTTTTTTCATGCGAGGAACCATCGAATGCCAATGCCCAACAGACCGCTGCCAGCGATGACATGAATCACATTGCGTTTGTATTTAAACAGCGCAACAGAGGCTGCCACGGCAAGCACTGCTGACGGCCAGTCAAAAGCACCGCTAAATCCTTGGGGCCAAAGCACGTGGTAACCAAAAAACAGCGCCAAGTTCAAGATCACGCCAACCACAGCTGCCGTGATGGCGGTCAAGGGCGCTGTGAATTTGAGATCGTTGTGTGTGCTCTCAATCATGGGGCCGCCCGCCAAGATGAACAAGAATGAGGGCAAGAAGGTAAACCACGTGACCACGGTCGCGGCAACCGCACCTGCCAGAAACAAACTCTCCGGCCCGAACAATTCTTTAACATAGCCGCCAATAAACCCGACGAAGGCCACAACCATGATGAGTGGCCCCGGCGTTGATTCTCCAAGTGCCAAACCATCAATCATTTGAGTGGCTGTTGCCCATCCAAATTGGTCTACTGCACCTTGATAAACATAAGGCAGTACCGCATAGGCACCACCAAACGTGAGCAAGGCGGCCTTGGTGAAGAACCAACTCATTTGCGTCAGGGTGTGATCCCAACCAAAACGCATGACCAACAAACCCATTGGTGCGGCCCACAGCACGGCCCCTGTGACCACCACTTGAATCAACCGATGCGACCGAAAAACAGCATGCTCTGGTGTGGGCGTGTTGTCGTCGATGAATGCAGCACCAAACGACGGGTTGGTTTTACCGTGGCCACCGCCCACTTTAAAGATTTCAGGTGCACGGCGACCACCAAAGAAACCAATGACCGCAGCCCCCAGCACGATCAACGGAAACGGCACATTGAGCGCAAAGATCGCCACAAAACTAGCCGCAGCGATAGCCCACAAAACATTGTTCTTTAGAGCGCGTGAGCCAATTCGATGTGCGGCATGCAACACGATGGCGGTCACTGCCGGCTTGATGCCGTAAAAGATGCCTGCAATCAATGGCACTTCGCCAAAGGCGATGTAGACCCACGACAGCGCGATCAAGATAAACAAGGAGGGCAGCACGAACAGTGTTCCAGCCAAGATGCCACCGCGTGTTTTGTGCAGCAACCAGCCGATGTAAATTGCCAGTTGCTGCGCTTCTGGGCCAGGTAAGACCATGCAGTAATTGAGCGCGTGCAGGAAACGTTTTTCAGAAATCCAGCGACGTCGCACAACCAGCTCTTCATGCATGATGGCGATCTGCCCGGCTGGGCCGCCAAAGCTGATGAACCCCAGTTTGAGCCAGAACCAAAAAGCATGCCCAAAACTCACCTCTGGCGCAACCTCACTCAACGTTGCATTGGGGATTGCTTCATTCTGGGCGCTCATATTGCTTTCTCGCTTTGTTGAAAGGCAAACAACAATCCATCAAACACGGTCGAGGCTGTCGCTAAAAGTTGGTCATCGTCTTCGATGGTTTGACATAGGCCTTGAAGCAAGCTTTCGATACCAGAGGCTTCCGCAGGCTGCACGCCTCCCACATCGAGATAGTGAACGAGCAAGCCAAGACGCGCCATCGCCGGACTCGTGAGGCCAAAACTTGCAGCCAACACCTCGAAGGTCACACGCGAACCAACGTGGCTGAAGGTTGCCCCATCGAAGTCAAAGCCGAGTGCTTTTTGGGGGCAGTCCTCAGGCTTGTTGAGCCAAGTGATAGTGGCAGCGGTATCGATGAAGCGACGAATCAGCCATGCGCTTGCGAGACGATCCACCCATGGCCGCGCACGTGTTGCCCAAAGTCGTCCTTGGAAATCCTCGACATGCAGGGTTGCGATGTTTCCCGAAATTACTCTTGGCTCGTTGGGTGACAGCGAGTAAGAACACGCCTGCTCCAGATCAGACAAGGCGTTGTTAAGCTGTTTCTGTGACTCGTCTGGAAAGAAATCGATATCGCACAACTGGCCAAAGCTCTTTCGCAACTTTCTGACCTGCTTCAGAACGTCATGAGCCGTGGTGTCGGTGAGCGTGGCGCCAGATTTGGTGACCTGCTCCAGCAACGCGATGTATTCATCCTTGCGGTCAAAAAGACGCTTGAAATCTTGCCCTGCTGGCTCATCGGTGTTCAGAACCAGCGCGGTGCCACCGCCCGCCGAAACGTCATTGGCGATCGATGCGAGTATTGCCTTGTGCTCACCCTGATCAGGCAGCAGATAAACACCGTCGCGTAAGACGGCTGCACCAGAAGCCTTCAGGGCACGCCATGAACGTTGACGCAGGGTTGCGTTCTCTGTTGGAAGACTGGTAACAAAGCACAGCCAATTAATCATGAATGTAATTCTACTTTTACGTAGAGTACAAATCAATAATTTAAAAAATGTTGCTGACTGAGTCCATTCCAATGAGTTCCTGCCCAATTCAACTTAGACACCCTGCCGACCAGTGACATCACTTTTTGCCGGCCTGAGATTGGCCAATTTCGACAATTGTGGGGCTCCACATTTTCTAAAATGGCCACTAAGCAGGCAAAGAGAGGTTATCTAGACAAATCTTGCATGACCTTGAACAGGTCTGACTTGCCTTCAAAGCCAATGCCGGGCAAGTCTGGCATGGTGATGTAGCTGTTCTCGACTTTGACGCCGTCAGGGAATCCGCCGAATGGCTGAAACAGGTCTGGATAGCTTTCGTTGCCACCCAGGCCCAGCCCGGCAGCAATGTTCAGGGACATTTGATGACCGCCGTGCGGGATGCAGCGACTGGCCGACCAGCCGTGCTCTTTCAGCATGTCGAGCGTGCGCAAATACTCGACCAAGCCGTAGCTGAGAGCGCAATCGAATTGCAGCCAATCCCGGTCCGGCCGCATGCCGCCGTAGCGGATCAAATTGCGGGCGTCTTGCATGGAGAACAGGTTTTCGCCCGTCGCCATTGGGTTTTTGTAATAGCTGCGCAAGGTTTCCTGAAGCTCGTAGTCCAACGGATCACCGGCCTCTTCATACCAAAACAAATCGTATTGCGACAAGGCTTTGGCATAGGCGATGGCGGTGTCGCGGTCAAAGCGGCCGTTGGCATCAACGCACAACTTTTGGCCATCTTGCAGAACGCTCAAGATGGAGTCGATGCGGCGCAAATCTTCATCCAATGACGCACCGCCGATTTTCTTTTTGACCACCGAGTAGCCGCGGTCGATGTAGCTGCGCATCTCATCTTTCAGCTTCTCGTGGTCTTGCCCTGGGTAGTAGTAGCCGCCGGCGGCATAGACAAAGACTTTGCGATTCGGTTGGCCGTCACCATAACGATCTGCCAGCAACTGGAATAAGGGTTTGCCTTCAATCTTGGCCACCGCATCCCAAACGGCCATGTCAATCGTGCCCATGGCGACAGAGCGCTCACCGTGACCACCGGGCTTTTCGTTGGTGAACATCGTGGCCCAAATCTTGTGCGGGTCTAGGTTGTTGCCGGTGTCATCCAGCAACGCGTCCGGGGACGCCTCCATGACGCGCGGAATGAAACGCTCCCGCATCAAAGTGCCTTGACCGTAGCGGCCATTGGAGTTGAAGCCGTAACCGACCACGGGTTTGCCGTCACGGATCACGTCGGTGATGACGGCCACAAGACTCAGCGTCATTTTGCTAAAGTCGATGTAGGCATTGCGGATCGGTGAACTGATCGGCAGCGTGACTTCTCTGATTTCTACAATCTTCATTTTTGACTCCAAGGGAACAACAGCGATGGCGGCCATGCTAGTTTGGGCATCTAATTTGTGCCAATGCTGTTTTTTTTGCATTCAATGCTTTCAAAGCATTGAATGCATCGCCCCATGAAAACCATGAACCTCTCTTGGCTGGAAGACTTTCTGGCCTTGGCAGCCAGCGGCAACTTCTCCCGGGCGGCCGATGAGAGAAACATGACGCAGCCGGCTTTCAGTCGACGCATTCGGGCCTTGGAGCTGTGGTTGGGCGCCGATGTGTTTGACCGAACCCGCCAACCCGCCACGCTGACGGACACCGGCAAATGGTTTGAACGCATCGCCCGCGACATGCTGGCCCAAGCTGCCAAGTTGCCCAGCGAAGCCAAAGCCTTCAACGATGCGAATTCAAAAACCCTGCGCATTGCATCGACGCATGCACTGTCTTTCACCTTCATGCCCGCATGGTTGCGGGGACTTGAATCGCACATTGCGGTGGGCCCGGTACAGCTCATTTCGGATGTGATGCAACGCTGTGAAGCCCTGCTGCTAGAAAGTCAGGTGCAATTTTTACTCACGCATACCCACGCCAAGGCAGCCGGTACGCTCGATGAAAAAGGCTACCCGTCCATCGAAGTGGGTCATGACTTGCTGATACCTGTTTCGGCCCCCAACAAAGACGGCACGCCGCAACATCTATTGGACAAAGGGACGGTTAAAAGTCCGGCCAAGCTGCTCAGCTACAGCCCCGAATCAGGCATCGGACGCATCGTTGCAGAGACCCAGGCTTCGGTCGCCCAGACGCTCCCAACTGAAACAATTTTCACGGCCCACTTGGCGTCTGTGTTGCGCACCATGGCCTTGGATGGCCGCGGTATTGCTTGGTTACCCGAAACATTGATTGCAGAAGACTTGAAGCGCGGAGGGTTGGTGGAAGCCGCACCGCACCACTGGTGCATCAACATGCAAATCAGGCTTTACCGCGACAAGGCCGCGATGAGCCCAGCGGGCGAAGACTTCTGGGCTGCGAATGTGCTCAGCAGTTCATCGTCAAGCGGCCTCTTGACTTGACATCCACGTCGCTGATGGTTGATTTTTTGAATCCGCAAAGTAGGATCATTTCGATCGCGCAGCTCAATTCAAGCAAAGATTGTCGGGTGGCGCTCGGCTGGCGTTTGTCTTCACCACCCACATCGAATGTGTTGCCTTTGGGGCAGCTTGGGCCATGGCCGGACCGACGCTGAGAACCACCGCAGCACTTGAGAGGGGCCGACGAAGGCAAGGCCCCAACCAGCTGGATGCGCGTGAGTTTTGTGACATGATCACCCAGCAATTTGACGAGATGGTCGAGCGGCGAGACCGTTGACTATTGCGACAGCCTGCCAGCTGGCACGATTCCAGGCACCGTTTAATTCATTTCAAGGCCCTGCCAACAAGCGCATCGACACCCTTTATGCAACTCGGAATTCAACATGACAAACCCACTCGGTAGCAGCGTCAGAGCGCGCGCGCCTTACCAATCCATCGTCAACCGACCGCGCCTAGAGCTGCCAGGTGGCGCCCGCGTGGTGTTGTGGAACATCGTCAACGTTGAAGTCTGGGAGCCCACCGGCTCTATGCCGCGCGCGGTGCTGTCGCCGCCCATGGGCAGCCCACTTTTGCCAGACATCCCTAACTGGTCTTGGCACGAATACGGCATGCGCGTCGGCTTCTGGCGAATTCTCGATGCCTTGAGTGATCGAAAAATGAAAGCCACCTTCGCGCTGAATGGCGCCACCTGCCGCATGTATGAAGAGGTCTGCACCGCAGCTCTGAACGCAGGCTGGGAGTTCATGGGGCACGGACTGGTTCAGCGTCCCATGCACAAAGTCGAAGACCAACTCGGTGCCATCCGTGAAACGATGGAAGAAATCCGCAAGTTCACCGGCAAGCCGCCACGTGGCTGGGAAAGCCCCGGCCTCACCGAAACCGACGAGACACTGGACCACCTCGCCGAATGTGGGATTGAATATGTCGCTGACTGGGTTTTTGACGATCAACCCGTCAGCCTGCAGTCGGCCAAGGGGCCGATCACGTCGATCCCTTACACCGTTGAGTTGAACGACGTGGTGATTTCAGCCGTACAGCAACACCCTTCAGACGAGATGCTCAAACGCGGCAAAGCGCACTTCGACCGCTTGTACCTAGACGGCGCCAAGACACCCCGCGTGATGGCGATCTCGGTTCACCCTTACCTGAGCGGCGTACCGCACAGGATTGGCTACTTAGAGCAACTTTACGATTATGTTTTGAGCCATGAGGGCGTGGTGGTCTGGACAGGTGAGCAGATCCTCGACTGGTTTTTGGAGCAACGACGCAGCAACGCCGCTTGAGCTTATCCGTTGGGCGAGCTCAAGCTTTGATGGACAGGTAATATCATCGTCCGCCCGCATGAGCTCCCCTTTTTCTCCTCCAGCCGTTTGACCACTCTCTCCACCGCCACCCAACGTTCCGCTTTGCTGCTGTCATTTGCCACTTTCGGCAGCATGGCGATTCAGCGCATTTGCGACGCCATGCTGCCTGAGCTGTCGCGGGTTTTTAACGTCAGCCTGACGGAAGCTGCGCGGGTGGTCTGGATGTTTGCTGTGTTCTATGGCGCGTCGCAGCTTTTTTACGGCCCGCTGGGTGACCGCTTGGGCAAGTTCCGTATCGTCACTTACGCCACCATCGGTTGCAGCGTGGCCAGTTTGGTGGCGGTGTTTGCCGGCAGCCTGAACGCGCTGGTGCTGGCCCGTGTCCTCACGGGTTTGTGCGCGGCCGCCATCATTCCGCTGTCGATGGCATGGATCGGCGACGCTGTGCCTTACGAGCAACGCCAGGAAACGCTGGCCAAGGTCGGGCTCGGCACCACGGTGGGCTTGGTGGGTGGTCAATTGATGGGTGGCCTGCTGACAGACACCTTGGGCTGGCGCTGGGCTTTTGTGCTCATGTCACTGCTGTTTGCAGTGGTCGGTGCCTTGATGTATCGCGACTTCAAGCGACAAGCGCCGCCCGCCGCTGCGGGACACGATGCGCAAAACAGGCCGTCCTTTGTGGGCCAAGCGTTGCGGATCGTGACCGCGCCATGGGCACGCTTCATCCTTTTGATCGCCATGGTGGAAGGCGCTTGCGGCTTCGGTGTGCTGGCCATCATTGCCTCGCACCTGCACCGTGAGCTGTTGCTGTCACTCACCGCGTCTGGCGCCATCGTGGCGATGTTCGGCGTCGGCGGCGTGGTGTACATGGCACTGGCCAAGCATTTGATTCGCCGCTTTGGTGAAACCGGCTTGGCACAATGGGGCGGCAGTTTGATGGGCGTGTCGTTTTTGGTGCTGGGTTTGGCCACTTGGTGGCCCTTGACACCGATCGCCTGCTTGGTCGCTGGTTTCGGTTTTTTCATGTTTCACAACACCATGCAACTGCACGCCACGCAAATGGCGCCGACAGCCCGCGGCACAGCCGTGTCCTTATTTGCCTCCTGCCTGTTCATTGGTCAGGCACTGGGCGTGCTACTGGCAGCCAACTTGGTCGCGCTGCTCAGCTCCGCGGTGGTGATTGCACTGGGCGGCAGCGGCATCATGACGCTGGGTTTCATTCTGGCCAGCGGCTTGCGCCGGCGTGCCCTTAAAACCGATACTGCCCTGTGACCACCTGCCCCACTTTGAGCCACTGATCCACGCCTTCGAGGGTGATGGTGTTCATGCCAAAAGACAGCGCGCCGTTCAGCCGCGCATCTTGCCGGTAGGTTTGCAACAGGTCGTTCACCACCGGCGTGCTGCTGGCGCTCAGCGGGTCGATGTTGACGATCGGGCAACGCGGGCACGGCTTGACCGGCTGCAAGCGGACCGTGCCCTCTGCCGTGACGATCTCTAATTTTTGCAGACGGTCTTCGTCGTGCGCCAACATCACGTCCGATGCACCGGACGCCCCTGACGCCCCGGACGCATCACCGAGCACGATATTCGGCCGAAAGCGCGCCATGGTCACGGCTTCTTGTCCAGCAGCACGCAGCTTGTCGTTGAGTCCGTTGAGCGAGGCTTCGCTGGTCAGCAGCAGCGGGTAACCGTCGCTGAATAGATTTAGCGCTTCAAGCCCGCCCGTCCAGCTCAGACTGGAGGCACGCTTGTGCTCCGGGTCAAAACGCACCAGCCGCGCTTTGACGCCCAGAAAGTCACTGACCCATTGCGCGGCCGTCGCACCCATGTCGTAAGCGGCCACGTCTTGACCCCAGACGCTGGCTTGCACAGCCGCTTCAACCTTGTCGATCGCCAAGTGCAGCGCCAGCATGCCGGGCGCCCGCAGCACGATGTCGTCGGTGCGCAGCTTCGGCTGAATCAGCGCCATGCGCGGCAATTCACGTTGCGTCAAAAAGGTGTTGTTCTCATCAACCACCATCCAAGCGCGGTCCAAGTCCAGACCGGTTTCGGTCAGATAAGCCTCTTGGACAGCCACGCCGGCGCAAGACTTGACAGGGTAAACATACAACTGCGCAATGACGGCGCCGAAGTCAGGGGCGTTCTGGGGGCGAGTGGTGTCGGTCAAGAGAGTCCTTCGAAAATGGGGGCAAGTGGGGTCATCCAAACACGGCTGTCTGCGCTGATTTTGCACTGGCTCCTAAAATGCCCCATGCCCAAGAATTTTGATGTGTGTATTCGTGGCGACGGGATTGTCGGACGCACGCTGGCCTTACTGCTGGCGCGTGAGCGGCTCCGTGTGGCGCTGGTGGCCCAGCCCACGCCAATCCCTGTGGCTGAAGACGTGCGCGCTTATGCGCTCAACGGTGTCTCACGTGCCCTGCTCATGCAGCTGCGCGCTTGGCCGACAACGCCTGCCGTCACACCCGTGAGCGAGATGCGCGTTTGGGGTGACAGTGGTGGCCGGCTCGACTTCACGCTGCCGACCAGCTCTGCGGGAATCCAGGCCGCCCAGCCGTCTGAGGCGCTGGCCTGGATTGTTGATGTACCTGCGCTGGAGCAGCAACTCGCCGAGGCTTTGCGCTTTGCGCCTGAGGTCGACTATGTGGCCTCCGCAGATGAAGCCGCTGCAAAACTCACCGTGGTCTGCGAAGGTCAAAAAAGCAGCAGCCGTCGCGAGTTTGGCGCGGACTGGACGGTCAAACCCTACGGCCAAAAAGCCGTGGCAGCACGCTTTGAATCAGACCGGCCGCACCGCGGCGTCGCCAGACAATGGTTTGGCCAAGGCGACGTGCTCGGCTTGCTGCCGGTGGCCGGTGCAGACGGCAACGCGCTAGCGCTGGTCTGGTCGGTGCCCGTAGCGCGGGCCGAAGCTCTGCAAAAAATGTCGCCTGAGGAACTGGCTGCAGCCGTGCAACACGTCTGTGGCGACGAAGCCGGTCACTTAACGTTGAGCAGCCCGGTGGCCAGCTGGCCGCTGAATTTGTCCACCGCTGAGCGCTGGGTCGGCCCGGGCTGGGCGCTGGCTGGCGACGCCGCGCACACCGTGCACCCGATGGCGGGCCAAGGTTTGAACTTGGGCTTGGGTGATGTCAAAACATTGGCCGAGGTCTTGAAGGACCGCGAGTACTGGCGTTCACTGGGCGACGAAAAACTACTGCGCCGCTATGAGCGTGCGCGCAAGGCCGATGTGCTGGCGATGGCCACCGTGACCGACGGCCTGCACGGCCTCTTTGCCCACACCGACACCCGATGGCAAGCGCTGCGCAACTGGGGCATGACCGGCGTGGCGCGCAGCGGCCCGCTCAAAGCTTGGCTGACGCGGCAAGCCACCGGCTAATTTTTCGTCATTGCGAGCGCAGCGCGGCAATCCATACCCCGCTATGACATCAACAAAACACAGGATATTCAAATGACCCCATTTTTTTCGCGATCTACTTTAACTCGCCGCTCTGGCTTTTGCGCTTTTGGACTGGCCTTGAGCTTGCTCGCAGGCACGTCCGCTTGGGCGCAAGAAGCCGCGATTCGTAAAAACCTGAGCGAGCGTCTGCCCACGCTGCCAAAAATCGAAGAAGTCAGCAAAACGCCGATGAACGGCCTGTTTGAAGTTCGCGTTAACGGCAACGACCTTTTCTACACCGATGCCGACGGCAGCTTTCTGATTCAGGGCACTCTGATCGACACCAAGGCCAAAAAGAATTTGACCGACGAACGCACTGAAAAACTCAACGCAGTGGCCTTTGACGCGCTGCCATTGAAAGACGCTTTCACCATCGTCCACGGCAACGGCAAGCGCAAGATGGCGGTCTTTGAAGACCCTAACTGCGGCTACTGCAAACGCTTTGAGCGCGACCTGCAAAAGGTCACCGACGTGACGATTCATCTGTTTTTATTCCCCATCCTGAGCGCCGACTCCACCGAAAAAGCCAAGGCCGTCTGGTGCTCCAAAGACAAAGCAAAAGCCTGGGCTGACATGATGCTGCAAGGTAAAAACGCCCCTGCGGGCAGCTGCGACACCTCGGTCTTGGCACGCAACGTCGAGTTCGGCAAAAAATACCGCATAACCGGCACACCCACCGTGATTTTTGCTGACGGCACCCGCGTACCCGGTGCCATCAGCGCGCAGCAAGTCGAGAAATACCTGGCTGATGCCAAGGCGCTCTGAACCGCCACAGATTGCCACTGTATGACCGCCTCCAAGTCAGCCACTCCAAGCTCTTCGACCAACTCGGCCATTCACTACCGCGTTGAAATCGCTGACCTGCAGGCCCATCTTTTCAAAGTCACGCTGACCGTGGCGAAACCGGAGGCGCTGCAAAAAGTCTCCTTGCCGGTGTGGATTCCAGGCAGCTATTTGGTGCGTGAATTTGCCGGCCACTTGCAAGGACTCAAGGCCAAACAAAGCAGCCGCGCACTGACAACGAGCCAGGTTGAACAGCTCGACAAATGCAGTTGGTTGCTTCACTGCGCCCCGGCACGGCCCTTGGTGCTGGTGTACGAGGTGTATGCCAACGACCACTCGGTGCGCACAGCCATCCTCGGCGATGCGCGCGGATTTTTCAACGGCACCAGCTTGTGTCTGCGCGTCGAAGGGCAAGAACACAGCGTGCATGAGCTGGAGATCATGGCTCCCAAAGCCAAGTCAGACTGGTCGCTGGCGACCGGCCTGGCACCGCACAAAATCAGCAAGAATGGCTTCGGCCGCTACCGCGCCGCCGACTACGACGAGTTGGTCGACAGCCCGGTCGAGATGGGTGCTTTCTGGAGCGGCAGCTTCAAGGCCTGCGGCGTGCCGCACCGCTTTGTCGTGGCCGGTGCCGCGCCGAGTTTTGACGGAGCACAACTGCTGCTCGATGTGCAAAAAATCTGCGAGACGCAAATTCGCTTTTGGCACGGAGCCAAGAAACCGCCGTTCAAACATTACGTCTTCATGCTGAACGCCGTTGACGACGGTTACGGTGGGCTGGAGCACCGCAACTCAACTGCGCTCATTTGCAACCGGCGCGACCTGCCGCGGCTCGGTGAGAAGAAAGTATCGGAGGGCTACACCACGCTGCGCGGGCTCATCAGTCACGAGTATTTCCACACGTGGAACGTCAAGCGTTTGCGCCCCGCCGAGTTCACCCGCTATGACTACACCCGCGAGAACTACACACAGCTGCTGTGGTTTTTTGAAGGCTTCACCAGCTACTACGACGACCTGATGCTGCGCCGCTGCGGCCTGCTCGACAACGCCGGCTACCTCAAGCTGCTGAACAAAACCATCAACCAAGTGATGCAGTCGCCGGGTCGGCTGGTGCAGTCGGTGGCCGAAGCCAGTTTTGACGCTTGGGTCAAGTACTACCGACAAGACGACAACACGCCCAACGCCACCATCAGCTACTACACCAAAGGGGCGCTGATCGCGCTGTGCTTTGACCTCAGCCTGCGCTCAGCCACTGAAAAAAGCACCACGCTCGACGAGGTGATGCGCACGCTGTGGGCGCGCTGCCAAGGCGGCCCCATGACCGAAGACGATTTCGCCGCCGCATTGCTGAGCGCCAGCGGCCGAAGCTTCGATGCGGAACTGGCCAGCTGGGTCCACGGCAAGACCGAGTTGCCACTGAAAGAATTGTTAGAGCGACACGGTCTGGCGGTGTCTGAAGAGCCCGCACAACTCGCGCAACGTTTGGGCTTGCGTGTGACCGAGTCGCCAGGCGTCGTGGTCAAGACTGTGCTGCGCGGCGGTGCGGCAGAACGCGCCGGCTTCGCCCCCGGCGACGAATGGCTGGGCATTGAATCTGCCAAAACCGGCTGGCGCATGAACAAACTTGACGACCTGCTGCTCTACGCCGATACCAAAAACAAACTGCAAGCGCTGGTCGCCCGCGACAAGCGCTTGCTGCGCTTAACGCTGGCCATGCCGGCCGCAGCAACCACTTGGCGCCTCGCCATCAAAGACTCGTCCCTGCTGAACCAATGGCTGAGCCCGGCGGCATGAGACTGCTTGGTTCAAAATAACGCGACACATCCCTGCTGAGACAAACCCTAAAAAGGAAACGCATGAGCTACGAAACTATTTTGGTCAGCCGCCAAGGCCCAGACAACCGCCAAGTCGGCATCGTCACGCTGAACCGGCCCAAGCAACTCAATGCGCTGAACGACCAACTGATGGACGAGTTGGGCGCTGCGCTGACGGCGTTTGACGCTGACGAGCACATCGGCTGCATCATCTTGACCGGCAGCGAGAAAGCTTTTGCGGCGGGCGCAGACATCAGCGCCATGGCCGAATTCGACTTTGCCGATGTCTACGGCAAAGACTTCATCACCCGCAATTGGGAAAAAATTCGCCAAGTGCGCAAACCCGTGATTGCCGCCGTCAGCGGTTTTGCACTGGGCGGCGGCTGCGAGCTGGCCATGATGTGCGACTTCATCATTGCGGCCGACAATGCGCGCTTCGGTCAGCCTGAAATCAAGCTCGGCATCATTGCCGGTGCTGGCGGCACGCAACGTTTGCCGCGCGCCGTGGGCAAAGCCAAAGCCATGGACATGGCGCTGACCGGCCGCATGATGGACGCCGCCGAGGCCGAACGTGCCGGCTTGGTCAGCCGCGTGGTGCCCTTCGACAAGCTGATGGACGAAGCATTGGGCGCCGCGCTGATGATCTGCGATTACGGACAAAACAGTGTGATGGCCACCAAAGAGTCCGTGAACCGGGCTTTTGAGAGCACTTTGTCAGACGGCCTGATGTTTGAGCGCCGCCTGTTCCACGCCATGTTTGCCACCAGCGACCAGAAGGAAGGCATGCAGGCTTTTCTAGCTAAACGTAAAGCCGTGTTCACACACCGCTGAAACCCAATCTGAACCCGCTATAATCTTGCTCTCTTGGTGATATAGCTCAGTTGGTTAGAGCGCAGCATTCATAATGCTGATGTCGGTGGTTCAAGTCCACCTATCACCACCATTTTTAGGTTTCAGACAGTGTCTGGAACCCTCAGAACCCGCAGTCCTATTGGCCTAGCGGGTTTTTTGTTGCCTCAAGCCATCTCGCGGGGATAGCATGAGGTACCGTCAAACTTACGGTACTTCTGACGGTACTTTTAAAAATCCTCTGTTTTTAGGGGGGCAAAAATGGCACTAACCGACACGTTCGCCAACCCAACGGTATAGGTATCACGCCAGAGCTGGCCGCTAACGTGTTCGAAATTTTTGTGCAAGCCAAACGCAGCACTGACGGCGTCTTAGGCGAACTGGGCTTGGGGCTGTCCTTGGTCAAGAGCATGGTCGATGCGCACGGCGGCAAGGTCATCGCCTACAGCGAACTAGAGGCCTTGAAACAAGCCGAGCAGAAGCGGCTTGACGTTGCCATTTTGGACATCGGCCTACCCGACACCGACGGCTACACCCTGGCTCGCCAATTCAAAGCGATGCCGCATCAGTCAGCTGCAAAGCTGGTCGCTGTGACCGGTTACGGCACAGCACAAAACATTTTCAGAGCCTATGAAGCGGGTTTCGATCAACACATCGTCAAGCCAATTGACTGCGACTTGCTATTAGCGGAGCTGACGGATGTTGTCGCCCTCCCTAGTCAGTAGGTGAGGGTCAGCGTGTGGGATTGCGGCACAGGCGTGCCGGTCTGGCCCGCCTGTGCCGCGGCCATCGATCCGTTGATGTAGTGGGTCGCAGAGCCGGTAGCATTGCCTATGGCTGACACAGTGCTTGGCCCGGTATTGCTGGCAGTGCCTGCTGCAGCCAAGCTCAGACCCAAGGTGTATTGAAGTCCTGCCACCACGCCCGAGACCGGGCTTAGTGCCATGGTGTACGGTAAATAATTGGTGCAATTGGCCACGAAGCTTGTGCCAGCAAAGACGGCTGAAGAGCCGAAGGCGTTGTAGGCAAAGGTCAGGTTGCCGGGAGGCGTGCTGATGGTGCACACCGCTGGCGCGTAAAGATTAACAGCGATGGACGCAGTCGCCATAGAGCTGCCACCGATGAGCAACGACAGACCCACGGCGTCTGTGTACAACCCTGCTGTGTAACTGCTGAGGCCCTGACTGCCTATGCACGCCCAGTAATTAAATGTACTGGTGACGGGTACATTCACGGTCGGCATTGAAAGAGGAACGCTTATGTACGTACCGCTGTTGCTTTTCAGCCATTGGCTGCTGCAGGCGGAGTTACTGTAGAAGCTGTAGGCGATTTTGGCGCTGCCCAATTTAACAGCGCTGCCTTGTCCACTGCCGTTATTTCCGGTGTTGGCGCCAAGGTTGAGTGTGACTGAAGATGCATCGGCAGCCAATGTTCTGGTGCAGGTCGCGCTGACCGAGCCTTGTTGCACATTGCTCGTACTGGCGACATAAGCGATATTAATCGCCGAAGGTGGCGCAATGCTGCAAGTGATCGCGGCGTGGGCCGTCAATCCGCACGCACTCAAAGCCAACATGGCCAGCAGCCTCACGATGCGTTGACGGGCTGATGGGCGGTAAAAATGCATCATCGCTTGACTCCTTTGCATGCCAAGGGCTCGAGCCGAATGACATCTTCTTCAGACTTCGCCGGTAAGTCGACTTGCAGGCTGCATTGCTGGTCTTGCCAATGAAGCTGCACAAGGTTGTTGGTTTTTAAACCGGTCACAAAGGCCTCACCGCGGCGTGCCACATAAAAAACTTCGGCCTCACCGCTGATGTTCACCGTCGCGCCAGCAGGTGCAGGCTCACCATCGTCCAACAAGATGCGAATCAAGGCAGCCCGACCAACCCGAGCTGGAAAGACAATCTTCACGCCGCTGCGCTGGCGTGGCACGCCCATTTTTTCGATCGTGTCGAGCTCAGCGCTGAGCGGCACTTCCGACGCGTCCAAGCGGATGGCGTTTTGTTGGTAAGGAACCAGGCGCGGCAGCAGGGCTAAGCCCTTGCTGTCTGTTCGCGTCAACATGGTGTTGCCCAGACCCACACCCACATCTGGGTAGCCCGCCAGTTCAACCAAGGCAAAGCTGTTGTCCAGTCGTTGTGATGCAAAGAGGCTGCTTTCTGCTAACACCAACGCACCCATGGCGCCCAGTCGCACGGCGGTCTGGTTGCTTGACGTGCTCAGGTCGCCATTGACCTGTCCGTAGCGTCCAAGGTAGTAAAGCCCGCCCTCCGCCCGACTGACTTCGCTTTGTCTGCCAGCCAGCACCCGCCAGCTCACGGGCTGATCCTGATCCTGACTTCTAGAGGCGGTCAGCAGAAGATCATTCGCGTCGTCATGTTTTTGGACGGAGGCTGTGCTGATGATCTTGTTGCCCAAAGGAATCACCAGCGTTGCGCCAAGCGCTGTGCCGCGCGGGCCCGTCAGCACTTTGCTGAGCACCACACTGAGGGTGACTCTCTCTGTGAGCTTGGTGCTGTAGTTACCCGTCGCCGTGGTGATGCGCTGCGCCGCTTGGATGGCGTTGGCGTAAGAGTTAATATTCGCAAAACCCAGGCCGAAGGAACCGTGTGTCCGGTTCATGTAGTTCATGTTGCCCGCGAGTTGCAGCCGGGGTGCGGACGACTCCAAGCCCAGTTGTCTGAAATGCTCGCTCGCACCTTGCGCTTGAAATGAGCCGTTGGTCGTCAACCCAGATTTTTCCAGTCCCAACAACCATTGCCGACCCTTGCCTTCGGTCTGGCTGCTGGAGGCGCCCAAAGCGGCTTGACCCAAGGTTTGCCATGGCAGCGTCGTCACCATGCCGAGGCTGCCGCGGCGCAAGGCAGCGGTGGCTTCGGCTTGACCTTCCAGCGTCAGTCGGTCGCTGATGCCTCGGCGCCAAAGTCCTGCCCCAAAGCCCGCACCATAGTCACTCTCCGGGGTGCCCAGGTTTCTACGCACACGTCCGGTGGACAGGTTCCAGTCATTGAGTCCGGGTGCCAAAAGTTTAGGGTTGGTGAAAAAGGATTGACTGATGACGGTCTCACGACCCAACAAATCGCGCACCACCAATCGGGCCTCGCCGTTGCCTGTCAGCACAGGCAAGTTTTCCAGCGCAAAAGGACCGGTCGGAACCGACGACACCTGCCGCAGCACATCGTTGACATACAACTCCACGGTTGAGGGCGCGGACGACAAGCCGTTGAGTGCGGGCTGCGGCTGGGTGACAAAGCCAGGGTTCAGCACGTAGTTACTGCCAAATTGAACGCCACCGAAATAAGTTTGCCGACCCAGCATCCCGAGGCGAGTCATGCCATCGCCCAAGCGAAGCGTTTGGTTGCTGTCTGGAAAATTCCGGACGAAGCTGGTCTCTAGCCTGGCCCAATTTGAGGCGCCGCCCAGCGTTTGATCATTCGTCAGATTGCGGCCTGCAAAACTGTTTGTGAGAACCCCATAGTCATTTGAAAACCCAAGCTCTCCGAGCATTCCTAAGCTGTCTAGGGACGGCGCGCTTCTCAAATAACTTCGGCTGTAGCTGACGTCATAGTTCAGAAAAGCACTCGGCATGGTCGGGTCGAGAACTAGCTTGGGGCGCCGCTCTTGCGACAGCCTTGTTGCAGCGAATGCATCAGAGGAAAAAACAAGCGCGATGGATTGATTCTCAGCGTCGATCTTGGCCTGAAAACCAGGCACTGAAGAGATGGCAAAGTACGGGCTGCCGAACACGTTGATCGCCAAAGCATTCGCGCTGCGTTTGACCCGCCACTCGTCAAAAGCTTCTTGCGGTGCGTACAGCGTGCCAGCCCTTTCCGCAAAAACCCAAGCGCCGACTTTGGCGCCATTGACCGAGACGTCAAATGGGCGCATCAAGTCGCGACTCACTTCCGGCGTGGGTGAAATCATGGCGGTGAGCCCGGTGCTCGCGGCCTCAACAGCGCCTGCCGTTGGGCACAGTCCCACTGCGATAAACGCTGCCAGGCAGCGGTACCGTGCCGGTGTCATCATTCGACTACTCTGGAATGGTGACGTCAAAGGTCTGTACAGCGCCGGTGTCTTGCCGCACCAGCAATTGGGCGGCCCCGGCTGGAATCCTGTCACTTGACGGTGCCAACAAATCAAAACCACGACGGATGCCGGGCAGCACATAGCCGCCAGCCTCTTTCGCTGCCAGCTGGGTACCGTCTGAACCCTTCAGCACAAAGTCAACCGGCTGCGCATAAGCGTTGCCTTGGTTTTCACAGAAGGCGCGAATGGTGTTGGTCACGCCACGTTCTGTGGTGCACAGCAATTCACGTTTTGTGCCCGGTGGTGAGATGAAGATCGGCAAAGAAAAGGCCATGGCGATTTGCAACTTCATGGCGCCTTCTGTGACTTGGGCTTCAGGGATTTCGCGCACGATGAGCCGGTAGGTCTGTTGTTCGCCACTCTGCACAGGGCGCAACCTGGCCAAGCGCACGACTTGTCTTGAATGCGGTGGCAGCTTGAGGATCGGCGGCGAGAGGATCATGTCCTCACTCAGCTCTAGGTCATCTTGTCCATCAGGTTTTTGCTTCCAATGGTAAATATCTGCTTGCATCACCAGTTCGGTATCACCTTCATTGGTGAGCGTGATGGCTGTTGCGCGATCGCGGGCAGACATCTGAATGCGCAGTGGGGAGACAGAAAACTGTCCGGCAGCCGCCTGTGTTGTTAGAAGTATCGACATGAGTGCAGCACATGCAGACAGCGCGAGTGCGCCTGCTGCGCGCATGGGGAATGCTCGGGTGCGTAGGGAATTCATACTTCGTTACCAACCTAAAGTGAGTTCAACGTATTCAAGGTTTGCGAGCTTGACAATTTTCCAGCCTGTGATGGTTCCGTTGTCTGTCAGGGCATCAATCTCACCAACGGTCTGCTCGCCGTTCTTGACCTGCAGCAGGTAGCGATAAGCACCACCATTGACAGATCTGAAGTTGGCAGGCCCTGCGATGCCGACAACCGCTCCGGTGGAGCAAACCACCGTGACAGTTGCGCCGTAATTGCCTGCGCCTGCACTGCTAGTGCAAAAGACGCGAACCGGAGCGGAGACCGCCCCGGTCACGCGTATTTGCAACTCGGCCTTGGC
Source organism: Comamonadaceae bacterium (assembly GCA_947450675.1). Lineage (GTDB taxonomy): Bacteria > Pseudomonadota > Gammaproteobacteria > Burkholderiales > Burkholderiaceae_C > Polaromonas. The sequence goes on from CANFWI010000006.1 coordinate 44,466, forward strand.
CTGTCCTGCCTGCCCGTACACCGGGAGCAAGGCGGTGAGCGCCGCCCCAAGTGCAATTCCCACGCTCAGATAGCGGGCGAAGGCATCAGGCATTTCTGAGACCGTGTTCGTGCTGAACAGTTTGGCCGATCAGTACGCGACAGTAAAGGTGCGGGTCTGTGTACCCGTGCAGTTTTCTGCGCCTGCACTTGTGGATGTACAGCCTGCTTGGTTATCCGCCATAGCGCCGGTGATGGTGTACGAGAACTCATCAGCGGTTCCCGCCGCGCCGGCATTGGCAACCACGCCGGTGGTAGATTTACTCGCTGCAGTTGTGTTTAATGTGTACTGCAAGCCTGCGATCACACCGCCACCCGTTGTCGTTGTACCGGCTGACCCGCCGGAAGCTGTGGTACCAGTCGTATCAAAGCTAACGTTTCCCATTCCCTGAGATCGCGAGCATTGAAAAGTGATGGTGGTCGATGGACTTGGCGTTGCTGCGCTCCCAAAGGCCGTGTAGGCTCCAAAATTAATGACGTTGTTGCCGGGGCTTCCGCTGCCGCTTTTGATAACGCATGCTGGGGTAAAGGTGGTGGTTACGCTGAAGGTTGGAGCGAGTGGTGAGGCCGCTTGAGCACTGATAGCCGAAGCTAACCCTGCAGCGACAACAAGCGCTGTAACGATACGAAATTTCATGAACATTCTCCGAAAGTAAGTTAAGGGAACGTAAATTTAATTTACAACGTTTTGGCCAAAATGCCTCAACAGGTAGTTTTACGATTAATTACCTTTTTAGAAACTAATCTCTACGGGTATGTACAGATGCGAAATAGCGTACGAGAACAATGGGAATGAATGCAAATCAGGTTGTACGAACCCGACTGGTTTCACGGGCGCTACGGCCCCAATGAGCAACGGCTCTTTTGGTCAGCTGAAACACCGGCAACAGTCCTGCCCCAGCAGCAAAAGCCATCAGCCATTGACTTGGCGTCAGCACCGAAAAGCCAAACGCAGTCGCCACGACCGGCACGTTGGTAACGGCCAGCAGCGCCGCCAGCGTGGCGCCTAGCACCCACAGCGGCGTGGCCGACAAGCCCGCGAATAGAGTGCGCCAGCCGCCGCGTCTAGAGCGTGTCGGAAATATCAGCGCCGCATTGGCTGTGACCAGCGCCACAAAGCTGGCGGTGCGCGCCACGTCTGTTGTCGCGCCCTGCACCAGCAGCCAAGCGTACAGGCCCATCACCAGCAAGACCACCCAAAGCCCTTGCAACACGGATTCAAGCACGTGACTTGCATCAATCAGCGACTCGCTGGCGCTGCGGGGGGCTTGCTGCATGAGGTCTGCATTGCCGACTTGCTCTGCCTCAAAAACGATCGAACAAGCGGGGTCAATCACCAGCTCCAAAAACGCGATGTGCAGCGGCGCCAGCACCAGCGGCAAGCCAAACATCACCGGCAGCATCGAAACACCGATGATCGGCACATGCACGGCCAAGGTGTAAACCATGGCTTGCCGCAAATTCGCAAAAATGCGTCGCCCCAGCTGAATAGCGCCAACGATGGCGGTGAAGTCGTCTTTCAGCAAGACCAGCGAAGCCGCTTCGCGTGCGACGTCGGTGCCGCGCTGGCCCATGGCAATGCCGATGTGCGCAGCCTTGAGCGCGGGCGCGTCGTTGACGCCGTCACCCGTCATGGCCACCACATGGCCTGCCGCTTTGAAGGTGTCGACGAGCTTGAGTTTTTGCTGGGGCGTGACGCGGGCAAAGACATTCACACCTGCCAAATCGTCCGCCGTCATCGCATCAATGTCAGCACCACTGAGGACGCGCGTACCGTCAATGCCGGACTGCTCGGCGATGGCCGCCGCAGTGCGCGCGTGGTCGCCGGTGATCATCACCACGCGAATGCCGGCGCGCTGACATTGCGCCACAGCAGCGGGTACTTCGGGACGCAAGGGGTCGGCCAACCCGATGAGACCGACGAACTCAAAGGCAAACGCGGCCTGCGCGTCAGGCCAACGCTCTTGGCTGCGGTGCGCGGCTTTGGCAACGCCCAACACGCGCAGGCCGCAACTGGCCATTTGCGCAGCTTGGGCCGCCACGCGTTGGCGAGTTGCCGGGGGCAACTGACACAGTTCGGCCATGGCTTCTGGCGCACCTTTGGCCGCCACCACGTCTAGCTCGCCCGAACCGTCTTGCCACAAATGCGACATCGCCAATAGCTCGGGCGACAACTCGTACTCCCGCGCCAGCGCCCATGCTGGGTGCAGGTGATCGGTGCCGCTCAAATGCAGCCCGGCAAACTGATGCACGGCTTGCTCCATCGGGTCGTGCGGCGCGAGTTCGCTGGCCAGCACTGCGTACTCGACCAGTTCATGAAAATCTTCAGGCAACTCAAGGGTTTTGGGGAAATCAAGCACTTGATCGCCCACGCACAAGGCGGCCAGTGCCATGCGGTTTTGCGTCAAAGTGCCGGTTTTGTCGACGCAGAGCACGGTCGTGGTACCCAAGGTTTCAATGGCGTTGAGCCGTCGCGTCAGCACCTGTTGCGCTGCCAGCCTGCGCGCACCCAGCGCCAAAAACACGATCATGATGACGGGAAATTCTTGCGGCAACAAACTCATCGCCAAGGTGATACCGGCCAACAGTGCCTGCAACCAGCCGCCGCGCAAGCCCCAAAAAAGCACCGCCAACGCCACACTCAGTGACAAGGCAATCAGCATGATTCGCTGCGTCAGCCGGCCGATGCCATCACGCAAGGGCGAGGGTTCAGCCGCAATGCCTTGCAGCGATTGCCCGATGCGGCCCAAGGCCGTTTGTCCACCGGTGGCCGTGACACGCACCAGCCCCTGACCGCGCACCACCAACGTGCCCGCCAACACCGCACTGCTGCCGGCCTGTTTGGCCACGGCCTCGGATTCGCCGGTTTGCAGCGATTCGTCGAGCGCCAGTTCGTGCGCCTGCAACACCTCACCATCGGCCGGCACGCGGTCGCCTTCAGCCAACATCATGAGGTCACCGCGCACCACGTCGCGCCCAGCAATGCGACGCGCCTGACCGTCACGGATCACCAGCGCACGCGGACTGGACAGATCGCGCAAGGCCTTCAGGGTGTTGTCGGTGCGCCGCTCTTGGCCAATGGTGATGCCCATGATCAACAGCACAAAACCAAGCAGCGCCAGTGCTTCACGCGGCTCGCCAACAGCCAAATAAATACCACCCGACACCAGCAGCAGCACAAACATCGGCTCACGCGCCACCTCCAGCGCGATGCCCCACAGACTGCGTCCTTCATGCGGCCCGATCTCGTTGGCTCCTTCGCTCAGGAGTCGCGCCGCAGCCGTGGTCTGGTCAAGACCGGGGTCGGTTGATTCGATCTTTTGACATATCGGGTTCATAGCGGTGTCAGACATGAAAAATGCAGTCATCATCGCGCTTTAACTCGTCAAATGGCAAGCGCATCTGTCAGCGAAAAGGCACTTAACGGGTTCTGACCCCAATTAACTGCAATTAAATGGACGGGAAGCTGACCTGACGCCAAGCTTTTATACTGGAGAGCTTTCCCCATTTCCTTCAACAGCCTCTGGACAAACACCATGAAACGCTGCACCCCATGAGCAAAAAAGTCTTTATCAAAACCTTCGGCTGCCAAATGAACGAGTACGACTCGGACAAGATGAGCGACGTCTTGCATGCCGCTGAAGGCTATGAGCCCACGCAAGATGTGGAAGAAGCTGACCTGATTCTTTTCAACACCTGTTCAGTGCGTGAAAAGGCGCAAGAAAAAGTCTTCAGTGACCTCGGCCGCATCAAGCACCTGAAGCAAAAAGGCGTGTTGATCGGTGTCGGTGGCTGTGTCGCCAGTCAAGAAGGTGCGGCCATCATTCAGCGCGCGCCGTATGTGGACGTGGTCTTTGGCCCGCAAACCCTGCACCGCCTGCCAGAGCTGCTGAAGGCTCGTGCGCGGCTGGGTAAATCGCAGGTCGACATCAGCTTTCCGGAGATCGAGAAGTTTGACCACCTGCCACCTGCACGCGTCGAAGGCGCCAGCGCTTTCGTCAGCATCATGGAAGGCTGCTCCAAGTACTGCAGCTATTGCGTGGTGCCCTACACCCGCGGCGAAGAAGTCTCCCGGCCGTTTGACGACGTGCTGGTCGAGATCGCCGGGCTGGCCGACCAAGGCGTCAAAGAAGTCACCTTGCTGGGGCAAAACGTCAACGCTTACCGCGGCCCGATGACAGCGGCAGGCAAGAGCGGCCACTCAGAGATAGCCGACTTCGCCCTGCTGCTCGAATACGTCTCCGACATCCCCGGCATTGAGCGCATTCGCTACGTCACCAGTCACCCGAACGAATTCACGCAAAGCCTGATTGAGGCTTACGCCAAGCTACCCAAACTGGTGAACCATTTGCACTTGCCCGTGCAGCACGGCAGCGACCGTATTTTGATGGCGATGAAGCGCGGCTACACCGCCATGGAATACAAAAGCACGATTCGCAAGCTGCGCGCCATTCGGCCTGACCTGGCCATGAGCAGCGACTTCATCGTCGGTTTTCCGGGTGAGACGGAAGAAGACTTTGGCAAGATGATGAAGCTCATTGACGACGTCGGCTACGACACCTCGTTCAGTTTTATCTTCAGCCCACGCCCAGGCACACCCGCCGCCACGTTGCATGACGACACGCCGCACGAGGTCAAATTGCGCCGTTTGCACGAACTGCAAGCCGCCATTGACGCCAATGTGCGCGCCATCAGCGCCAGCCGCCACGGCACCGTGCAGCGCATCTTGGTCGAAGGCACGTCACGCAAAGACACCACTGAATTGATGGGCCGCACCGAGTGCAACCGCGTCGTCAATTTCAAAGGCCCTGCGCGTTTGGTCGGCCAGATGGTCGACATCAAGATCACCGAAGCCATGCAGCGGTCGCTGCGTGGTGAAGTCTTGACCACGGAAGACTTCAGCTTGGCTGTTTGATAGGCACTAGAACTTGGGCATCCCGCCCAAGCCTTTCATGCCGCCCATGCGCTTCATCATTTTCATCATGCCGCTGCCCTTCATCTTTTTCATCATGCCCTGCATCTGCTCGAACTCATTGAGCAAGCGGTTGACTTCTTGAACCTGCACACCTGAACCCGCAGCGATTCGGCGTTTGCGGGTGGCTTTGATGAGTTCGGGTTTGCGGCGCTCCAGCGGCGTCATGCTTTGGATGATGCCTTCCTTGCGGCGAATGTCTTTTTCAGCCTTGTCCATGTCCATCTGACCGGCCTTGGCCGCCATCTGCGCCGGTAGCTTGTCCATCAAGCTAGACAGGCCGCCCATGTTTTTCATCTGCTGCAGCTGACTCAAAAAATCGTCGAGGTCAAAACCGCTGCCGCTTTTCAGCTTAGCGGCGAGCTTTTGCGCCGCCGCCACATCGACACCGGCGGTGACTTGCTCGACCAGCGCCAAAATGTCGCCCATGCCCAGAATGCGACCAGCGTGGCGCTCGGCGTCAAAGACCTCCAAGCCATCCAGCTTTTCGCTGGTCCCCGAAAACTTGATCGGGGCGCCGGTGATTTGACGCACGCTCAAAGCAGCACCGCCGCGTGAGTCGCCGTCGGTCTTGGTCAAGATAATGCCGGTCAAGGGCAGCGCGTCCTTGAAGGCCTTGGCGGTGTTGATCGCATCTTGACCCTGCATGGCGTCGACCACGAACAAGGTCTCGACCGGTTGCAACACCGCGTGCAGTTCTTTGATCTCGCTCATCAGCGCTTCATCAATCGCCAAGCGGCCTGCGGTGTCGACCAGCAGCACATCAAAGAAATGCCGGCGCGCGTAATCCAGCGCAGCACGAGCGATGTCGACTGGCTTTTGATCTGGCGAGCTGGGGAACCACTCGGCACCAGCTTGCTTTGTCACTGTTTTGAGCTGCTCGATCGCGGCCGGCCGATAAACGTCGCCCGACACCGTGAGCACTTTTTTCTTGCGCTTTTCAATCAAGTGTTTGGCCAGCTTGGCGGTGGTGGTGGTTTTACCTGCGCCTTGCAGGCCGGCCATCAAAATCACGGCCGGTGGTTGCGCCGCCAGATTGATGTCGCTGACGCCTTCGCCCATGGTCGCGGCGAGCTCGCGGTTGACGATGCCGACCAAGGCTTGGCCCGGCGACAGCGAACCCAGCACTTCTTGGCCCAAGGCTTTGTCCTTGACGCGGGCGACAAAGTCGCGCACCACGGGCAAGGCCACGTCGGCTTCCAGCAGGGCCATGCGCACTTCGCGCAGCATGTCCTGCACGTTCGACTCAGTGATACGGGCCTGACCACGCATTTCCTTGACGAGGCGAGAGAGTTTGTCGGTGAGGGCTGAGGCCATGTGACGGCTCCACGCATGGAGCAAGGGTTAATTAAAACAAGCAGGGAAGGGATAAACTGTCCGTATGATTTTAGCTTTCAGTGCGTGGTTTGGCGTGGCGACAGCCGTCGGAGCCGCGCTTTTGTATGGTGTTTTAGCGCTGCTCAGCCAGCGCCTGAGCACGCCCGCAGCGCGCGCATGGCTAGTGGCCGCTTGGTTGCTGCACGCCATGGCACTGGCGGCTGGCCTGTTTGGGCAACCTCCGCGTTTTGGCTTCGCGCCCGCTTTATCGACCACGGTCTGGCTGGTCGTGACCCTCTACGCGATTGAAAGCGGTCTCATTCCACAACTCAAAGCCCGCTGGGCGCTGGCGGCCGTGGGTGCGGCGGCAGTGCTGTTGGCGCTGGCGTTTCCGGGCACCAGTTACCACCGCATCGCCTCGCCTTGGCTGCCTTTGCATTGGGCGCTGGGCATCGCCTCTTATGGTCTTTTCGCAACCGCGCTGGTACACGGCTGGCTGATGAGCCGATCAGAGCGCTCCATGCGCTCGGCCCATCCCAACGACTCAGGCGTGCCCCTGCTGACACTGGAGCGGCTGACCTTTCGCTTTGTCGAAGCGGGTTTTATCTTGCTGACCGCCTCGCTGCTGGCAGGCTGGTTTTTTGCCGAGACCCTGTACGGTCCGCATTTAGGCCCGCTGTGGAATCACAAAACCATTTTTTCGGTGCTGGCTTGGCTGACCTTTGCCAGCTTGCTGATCGGTCGGTCGCGGCTCGGCTGGCGCGGCCGCAAAGCCCGCAACGTTCTTTATCTGGGGTCGGGCTTGCTGTTGCTGGGTTACGCCGGCTCACGTTTTGTCCTTGAAGTGGTGCTGCATCGTTCATGAAATACCTGTTGATTTTTGGCCTCACGATCGCCGTGATATGGCTGTGGCAAGGCAAACGGCGATCAGCCCTCAGCGAAAAAACGCGCCAGCAAAAACCAAACAACCAGGGTCGTCCACGTCAATTGCCCACCACTGAAATCGTCGCCTGCGACGTTTGCTCAGTCCATCTGCCTCGGGCTGAGGCGCTGACCAACGGCAGCGCTGTCTACTGCAGCGAAGCGCACCGCCGTCAGGCCAAAGCTTGATGGCCGAGCCAAAAGTGCAGCCACCTGCAAAGCCGTTGCCGCTGTGGCAAGGCGGCTGGTACAGCTTTGCGAGGCGCTTGGAATCTCCGAACTTCGGTCCTCGACCGACGGGCGTTCTGCCAGAGCTGATCGTCATCCACTCCATCAGCCTGCCGCCTGGCGACTATGGCACGGGTCAAGTACAGCGCTTGTTCACGAATCAACTCGATTGGGATGCGCACGACTATTTCCGCAGCATCCGGGGCCTGAAAGTGTCTGCGCATTTTTTCATCACCCGTGATGGCCAGCTCTGGCAGTTCGTCAGCTGCGACGACCGCGCTTGGCACGCCGGCGAATCGACTTACCGCGGCAAAGTCAATTGCAATGACCACTCGGTCGGGATTGAGCTCGAAGGCCTAGAGGGTCTGTTGTTTGAGGCTGCCCAGTACGAAACCCTGACCAGCCTGTCGGCAGCTCTGCTACAGGCCTACCCCATCAGTCAGGTGGCCGGGCACGAGCACATTGCCACGGGACGCAAGCAAGACCCCGGTGCCGGCTTCGACTGGCCGATGTTGCGCAGCTCACTGGGTTTGGGGTTCGGCAATTTTCCGGTCAACGCACCAAAATAGCGCCAAAAGGAGGCCTCGCAAAGGCATTCTTTGACCGAAACCAAGCGTGCTGATTGCTACAATCTGACGCTTGATAAATTTTTCTAAAAAACACTACATGTAGTTCTTGAATTAAGTTTAAACACTAGATATAGTGTGTGAGCTTGATTAGATTAATGTGTTTCGGCACCTCCATCGACCCCCTAATTTTCAGGAATCTGACCTCTCCGGCGACCCTCATCCCGCATCCGTCTTAGCCTGTCAGTCTTCAACGAACACCCACGAACAATTCACCCGAGGAAATCCATGCAAACCAGCATCCACACCCCCCATTCGCCCACAGGCTTGGCCACAGCTCATTTGGACGCAGACACACAAGGCCAGACCACGCCTTACAACCAGTACCAGATCATTCGCCGCAACGGCGCTGTGGTGCCGTTCGAACCGAACAAAATCGCGGTCGCCATGATGAAAGCCTTTTTGGCGGTGCATGGCACGCAAGGCGCGGCCTCAGCCAGTGTTCGCGAAACCGTCGACACGTTGACCCAGGCCGTGATCCGCGCCTTGATGCGCTCGCGTCCAGCCGGCGGCACCTTCCATATTGAAGACGTGCAAGACAACGTCGAGTTGGGTCTGATGCGGGGCGGCCACCACGAAATCGCACGGGCCTACGTGCTCTACCGCGAAAAACGCACGCAAGAACGTGCTCAACAAAGCGCCCACCAGATGCCTGCCGTGCACTCATTGCACGTCATCGACGGTGGCAAAAAAATCGCCCTCGACATCGCTCAGCTGCAAGCCCTGATTGAAACCTCTTGCGCCGGCTTGGGTGCAGATATCAAACCCGACCCGATCGTCGCGGAGACCATGCGCAACCTTTACGACGGCGTGCCAATCGATGAGGTCTACAAAGCCTCCATCCTGGCCGCTCGTACGCTGATCGAAAAGGACCCTGACTACACGTACGCCACAGCCCGTCTGTTACTGCACACCATTCGCCGCGAAGTGTTGGGCGAAGAAGTCGTGCATGCGGCCATGAGCACGCGCTACGCTGAATACTTTCCCCAGTTCATCAAGAAGGGGGTCGACAACGAACTCCTTGATGCAAAACTGTTGCAGTTTGACTTGGCCCGCCTCGGCGCGGCGCTCAAGCCCGAGCGTGACATGCAGTTTGACTACCTCGGCCTGCAGACCCTGTATGACCGCTACTTCCTGCACGTGCGCAAGCAGCGCATTGAACTGCCACAAGTGTTTTTCATGCGCGTCGCCATGGGCTTGGCCCTCGAAGAAATCGACCGCGAAGCCCGCGCCATCGAGTTCTACGAAATCATGTCCTCGTTCGACTTCATGTCGAGCACCCCAACCCTCTTCAATGCCGGCACGTTGCGTTCGCAGCTCTCGTCTTGCTACCTGACCACGGTCCCCGACGACTTGGGCGGCATTTACGACGCCATCAAAGAAAACGCCTTGCTGTCGAAGTTTGCCGGCGGCCTGGGCAATGACTGGACACCCGTGCGCGCACTGGGCGCTCACATCAAAGGCACCAACGGCGAGTCACAAGGCGTTGTGCCCTTCCTCAAGGTTGTCAATGACACCGCTGTGGCGGTCAACCAAGGCGGCAAACGCAAGGGCGCCGTCTGCGCGTACTTGGAAACTTGGCACCTTGATATTGAAGAGTTCCTTGATCTGCGTAAAAACACGGGCGATGATCGCCGCCGCACGCACGACATGAACACCGCCAACTGGATTCCGGATCTGTTCATGCGCCGCGTCATGGAAAAAGGCAGTTGGACGCTGTTCTCCCCGAACGACACGCCAGATCTGCACGACAAGTACGGTATCGAGTTCGAAAAGGCTTACACGGCCTACGAAGCACGCGCCGAGCGCGGCGAGATCAAGCCGTCACGCAAGCTGCAAGCCATCGACATGTGGCGCAAGATGCTATCGATGCTGTTCGAAACCGGCCATCCATGGATCACATTCAAGGACGCCTGCAACGTGCGCTCGCCACAGCAACACTGCGGCGTGGTTCACTCATCGAATCTCTGCACTGAGATCACGCTCAACACCAGTGAAACCGAAACCGCGGTGTGCAACCTCGGCTCAGTCAACTTGGTTCGACACCTGAAAACTGCGGCAGATGGCAGCAAAGAGCTCGACCATGCCAAGCTCAAGAAAACCATCACGACGGCCATGCGCATGCTGGACAACGTGATCGACATCAATTACTACGCGGTCAAAAAAGCCCGCGACTCTAACATGCAGCATCGTCCGGTCGGTCTGGGCATCATGGGCTTTCAGGACTGCTTGTACGAATTGCGCACGCCTTACGCCAGCGACGCGGCCGTTGAGTTCGCCGACAAATCCATGGAAGCCGTCTGCTACCACGCCTACTGGGCTTCGACCGAACTGGCCAAAGAGCGCGGCAAATACGCCAGCTACAAAGGCTCGCTCTGGGACCGCGGCATCTTGCCACTCGACACCCTCGACATGCTCGCCAAAGAGCGTGGCGGCTACATTGAAGTCGATCGTTCCATCACCCTTGACTGGGAAGCGCTGCGCAGCAAGATTGCAGCCGATGGCATGCGCAATTCAAACTGCGTCGCCATTGCACCGACGGCGACGATCTCCAACATCATTGGCGTTGACGCCTGTATCGAGCCCTGCTTTGGCAATCTCTCGGTCAAGTCCAACTTGTCCGGCGAGTTCACGGTCATCAACGGCTACCTGGTGCACGATCTGAAGCGCCTCGGCCTGTGGGATGACGTGATGGTGGTTGACCTGAAACACTTTGACGGTTCTCTGCGTCCAATCGACCGCGTGCCGCAAGAAATCAAAGCGCTGTATGCCACGGCTTTTGAAGTCGATGCCACTTGGTTGGTTGAGGCTGCCTCGCGTCGCCAGAAATGGATTGACCAAGCGCAGTCGCTGAACATTTACATGGCTGGCGCCTCCGGCAAAAAGCTCGACGACACCTACAAACTGGCTTGGTTGCGCGGCTTGAAAACGACTTACTACCTGCGCACCATGGGCGCCACGCACGCAGAAAAATCAACCGTCAAAGCGGGCAAGCTCAACTCTGTAGCATCTGGCAACACCGACGACAGCGGCAGCATGAACGCCATGGACGCCGCGGCGGCCACAGCGCATGCACAGTTGAGCGCAACACCAGCAACTGATATCAAGTTTTGTGCGATCGATGATCCAGGCTGCGAGGCTTGTCAATAAAAAATCAAGTGTGCGCAGCAGACCTTCTGCTGCGCACATTTCGATGTAATTGAACAACACTCACTTCAGCGATTTCAATGAATATCTTTTCATTTTTTAACGCTGCTTTCATAATCCAAAGTTATTGGAAACATCTATGTTGACCTGGGACGAAGAAGTCAAACCATCACTGCTCAATTCGCTGGCCAGCGGCTCTCCTGAAAGCCGCTCGATGGAGCTTCCGCCACTTTCTTTGCCACCGCAAACCATCGCCCCTCAGCGCATGCTCAACGATGGCGCTTTAGTGCATGAAGCACCGGCTGCACTGACACCCGTCGCTGCGGTAACAACAGCGTTTGATACGTCGGCACCCTCGCCGGCGACTTATCGCCGCGTCAAGGCTTCGGACAAACGCATCATCAACGGTCAGACCGATGTCAACCAGTTGGTGCCGTTCAAATACAAATGGGCTTGGGAAAAATACCTCGCCACCTGCGCCAATCATTGGATGCCGCAAGAAGTCAACATGACACGCGACATCGCGCTGTGGAAAGACCCGAATGGCCTGACCGATGACGAGCGACGTCTGGTCATGCGCAACCTCGGCTTTTTTGTGACGGCAGACTCCTTGGCTGCCAACAACATCGTGCTGGGCACTTACCGCCACATCACCGCGCCCGAGTGCCGTCAGTTCCTCTTGCGTCAAGCTTTTGAAGAAGCCATTCACACCCATGCGTACCAGTACATCACTGAATCGTTGGGCTTGGACGAAGGCGAAATCTTCAACGCTTACAACGAAGTCCAGTCGATTCGTGACAAAGACCAGTTCTTGATTCCGTTCATTGAGGCGATCTCTGACCCGCTCTTCAAGACCGGCACCCCTGAGAACGACCAGACGCTGCTCAAGTCCCTCATCGTTTTTGCCTGCCTGATGGAAGGCTTGTTCTTCTATGTGGGTTTCACGCAAATTTTGGCGTTGGGTCGGCAGAACAAAATGACCGGTGCTGCCGAGCAGTACCAGTACATCTTGCGCGATGAGTCGATGCACTGCAACTTCGGCATTGACCTGATCAACCAGCTCAAACTGGAAAACCCACATCTCTGGACGTCTGAGTTCAAGGCTGAGATCAAGGCGCTGTTCATGCAGGCTGTCGAGCTCGAATACCGCTACGCTGAAGACACCATGCCACGCGGTGTGCTGGGTCTGAACGCTTCCATGTTCAAAGGCTATTTGCGCTACATCGCCAACCGCCGAGCGACTCAGATTGGCTTGGAGACGTTGTTCCCGAACGAAGAAAATCCGTTCCCATGGATGAGCGAGATGATCGATCTGAAGAAAGAGCGCAACTTCTTTGAAACCCGCGTGATTGAATACCAATCTGGCGGTGCGCTGTCTTGGGATTGAGCCTTTAGCCACATCAAGCAACATGATTTTTGAATTACACAAGAACCCATCAGCACGCCGCAGAGCGGGCCATGGTTTTTGTTCCCGTGTTCTCGGCGCTGGGCCCCGGTTTTCCGGCTGGCCCAACGCCGTGAATCGCTTCTCGTACTCCAAACGTGAAGTGCTCTTTGCAACGTGATCAAGGAGAAAACTATGGCAACTGCGAAAAAAGTAGCATCTAAAAAAGCTGCACCAAAAAAAGCCCCGGCCGCTAAATCAGCACCGGCCAAAAAAGCTCCCGCTAAAAAAGTAGCAGCGAAAAAAGCACCGGCTAAAAAAGTCGTTGCCAAAAAAGCGCCAGCGAAAAAAGCAGCGGTTAAAAAAGTAGCAGCGAAAAAAGCACCGGCTAAAAAAGTCGTTGCTAAAAAAGCGCCAGCGAAAAAAGTAGCGGTCAAGAAAGTAGCAGCGAAAAAAGCACCGGCTAAAAAAGTCGTTGCCCAAAAAGCGCCAGCGAAAAAAGCCGCAGCCCCAAAAGCAGCAGCCAAAAAGGCCGTTGCTAAAAAAGCGCCAGCGAAAAAAGCCGCAGCCAAAAAAGTAGCGGCCAAGAAGCCTGCTGCGAAAAAAGCTGCGAAGAAAGCCGCGAAAAAGCCCGCTGCCAAAGCACCTGCTGCCGCGGCCGGCCAAGCGGCTCAGACGACTCTGAACCCGCAAGCTGCCTGGCCGTTTCCAACAGCCAGCAAGCCCTAAGCAGTCAGGTAACTCTGCTTAAAGCCTGGCATCGAAAGATGCCGGGCTTTTTTGTGGCCGCGACCAACCATGCCCCCCTACCCGGCACCCGACCTTGTCTTTCTCCAGCACGAGCCCAAAACAGGCGACTGCCTCGTGAGCATTCACGTCATGCCCAATGCGCCTCAAACAAAAGTAGATGGCCTTTATGGCGAGGCAGGTCAGCAAGCACTGCGCGTGCGTTTGCATGCGCTACCAATTGATGGCAAAGCCAACGAAGCACTGGTGAAATGGCTGGCCAAAGAACTAGGCATCGCGCAACGTGACATCACGCTGGTGCGCGGTCAAACGTCAAGGCGGAAAGTACTCAGAATCGACAGCAGCGCTCTGGCTACGGCCCGTTGGGGGCGCATCATTCCGCAACGCTAAAACAGCCCGGTAGTAACCCGCAAGCAGCCATCGCTTGGCAGCTGAGCGTCCAGCGGGCTCAAGCCGGACGAATCGTCTCGAGCGTGTAGTTCTGGCAGCCCGGCGTCGAGATTTTATGAGCACCGACCCGGTTACCCAGCTCGCAACACTTGGCCAGTGACCAGCCTTGTTCAAGACCAAACAACAAAGCACCCCGGAATGCATCGCCGCAACCTGTCGGGTCCACCAGCTCAGTGGCCTTCACAGGCGCAACCAGGGTCATCTCACCATCGACCCAGACTTCGCAACCGTCAGCACCCAGCGTGACAACCAGACCCTCGACACGGTGCGACAGTGCTTTGCTGTCTAGACCGGTGCGCTCACTGAGCATTCGGCCTTCATAGTCATTGACCGTCACCCACGTTGCGAGATCGACAAACTGCGTCAGCTCTTCGCCGTTGAACATAGGCAAGCCTTGCCCTGGATCGAACACAAAAGGAATGCCGGCGGCCTTGAATTGCGCAGCATGCTGCAGCATGGCGTCACGACCATCGGGCGAGATGATGCCGATCTTGATGTCATCACGGGCGGCCACGTCTGACAAGTGCGCCTGACTCATTGCACCCGGGTGAAAAGCCGTGATCTGGTTGTTGTCACGGTCGGTCATGATCATGGCTTGCGCCGTGTAGGTGTCCGTCAGTTCGCGGATGAATTCGGTGCTGATCCCCTTGCTGCGCAGATGCGCCACGTAATCTAGGCCGTCATTGCCAACCGTTGCCATGGGCAAGGCGGTACCGCCCAGTTGCGCCAGGCTGTAGGCGATGTTGCCGGCACAACCGCCGAACTCGCGGCGCAAGGCCGGGACCAGAAAAGACACATTCAAGATGTGCAATTGCTCGGGCATGATTTGCTCGGCAAAACGCCCCTCAAAAGTCATGATGGTGTCAAAGGCCAAGGAGCCACAAATCAAGGCGGGCATGCGTTTAGTTCTCGAGGTTCAGGGATAAAAAGCAAACAGACGGTAACCGGTGATCGGCGCTGGTGCGACGGGCGCCCCGGCCGCCGGCGGTACGTCGGCAGCGGCTTCGGCCGCGGCAGTCGAAGCCGCCTGAGATGGCTGAACAAGCACTGGCGGCGGGCTGACAAGCAGCGTCAACACACCGGTGAAAGGAACAGCAGACTCCAAGCGCTTACGGGTTGCACCGAACTCGGCCGGCAGCAACACCTTGCGCATCAAAACTTCGTTTTGCGAGCCGGTCAAAGTCACTTCCAGCGCAGGCATGGCGACAGCAGCGAGCCGCGAATTCTTGAGAACAACCGTCAGTCGGTAGGCATCAGGGCCCGTCTGCGCGAAAGAAGAACTGTCGATCTCAATCGCCTCAATCACCCGCGGAGGGTTGATCTGGCAATTCATTTTTTGACACAGCGCCTCAAGTGTGGGCAACAACGCTGGGTAGCGAGCGGCCCATGCATCGCGGTTGTGCAAGAGCACTTGCAACGCCAGTGCGACCAACAAGGCCATGGCGACAAACACCCCCAGCCCCCGATAAAACGGACTCATGGGCTTGTCGCGGCGCTTCGCCGACTGGACAAACGTCACTTCAGGCAAGGGTTGCCGACGGCGGTCTGTAGCATCATGGCTCAGAGCCTGATCTGCTTGGACTGAAGAGTCAGGGGTCTCCGGCGCCGACAGGTAACTTGACAATGGCGCGGAGACCGACGCATCGTCGACATGAGAATGGTTAGGAAAATGAGCTGCGGCAGGTACTTCTGGCGGCGCGGGCGGACTAGATTGATGGGCCGGCTCAGTCTGCTTGTCGAAGTCACTGGCCCATGGATTCAAGGGGCCATCAGGCATGTCGTCGGCCACTGAAAAGACCGCTGGCGCTGGTGAATGCGGCGCTTGAAGTTCCTCGTCAGGCGGCTGGGACATCTCAGTCTCAGGCTCAGGCATCGCCTGAAAGTGAGCGGATGCATCGAAGACGCCGTCGCAATGACCACAACGAACCCAACCGTCCGACACCTTCAATTGGTCGGGCACGACCTTGAACATGGTTCGGCAAGTGGGGCAGCAGGTTATCAAGCTCATCGCTCTGAATTGTAGGGCTTGCTTAGTTCTGATTAGCTCAGAGCTTCGCAGTCATCAAGATCCAGCCGTCTTCACTGTCGGCCACGCTCAAGCTGGCATACGGTGCGTACGC
Source organism: Comamonadaceae bacterium (assembly GCA_947450675.1). Taxonomy (GTDB): domain Bacteria; phylum Pseudomonadota; class Gammaproteobacteria; order Burkholderiales; family Burkholderiaceae_C; genus Polaromonas. The sequence goes on from CANFWI010000006.1 coordinate 60,416, forward strand.
TTCTTTGAGTTCGTCGGCTTGACGCTCCAAAATACCGGCCAACACCAAGTGCCCCCCCGGAGCGACATGCGCACACAGCAGTGGCGCCAAGACCTTCAGCGGCGTCGCCAAAATATTCGCCAGCACGGTTTGGTAAGTGCCCGACGATTTATCCGGCAAACCGGCCTTCAATTGCACATGATTGGCTTCGGCGTTGGCGAGGGTCGACTGCACGGCGGCTTCATCGATATCGACAGCATCGATATCCGTCGCGCCGAACTTGGCCGCGCCGATGGCCAAAATACCCGAGCCGCAACCGTAGTCAAGCACACGGGCGCCGGCCTGGCCAGCAGCAATCCAGCGCAGACACATGCGGGTGGTCGGATGCGTGCCGGTGCCGAAAGCCAGCCCCGGATCGAGCCGGATCACTTGGCGCGCTTGGGCCGGTGGTTCATGCCAAGTCGGAACAATCCAGAACTCGGGCGTGATCTCAACCGGGGTGAACTGCGATTGCGTCAAACGCACCCAATCTTGCTCAGGCACCGGGCTGACGGCCACCACTTGGCAGCCATTGAAGAAGTCCTGCGCCGCGAGCAGCACAGCCGCGTCACGCGCGGCCGCTTCATTGGAAAACAAGGCGACGATGCGCGAGCGCTCCCAACCGGCTTTCGGCGGTGGCATGCCGGGTTCGCCAAACAGCGCCTGCTCGGCCGGCGTCTGAGCGTCAGCATCTTCGACCGAGACGCTCAAAGCGTCGAGGGCGTCGAGCGCATCGCTCACGCTCTCAACGGCATCCACAGGGGCCAACATGACCAGTTCAAAAAGACGCATGAAAAGACCCGCCAAATGAGAAGATAAAAGTAAGGAAGTGGGAGACAAAAAACGAAAACAACCCGCAGCGCATCATGAAGGAGCGCGTGCGGGTTTGAAACTGAAGGCTAGAACTTAGCGTTGCCGCTGCGACAACCACTCTTCCAAGTAGTGAATATTGGTGCCGCCATCGACGAACTTGGCGTCGACCATTAACTCACGGTGAAGTGCGATGTTGGTGTTGATGCCTTCGACCACGGTTTCAGCCAGCGCCGTGCGCATGCGGGCCAAAGCCTGCTCGCGCGTGTCGCCATGAACAATGATCTTGCCGATCATCGAGTCGTAATTGGGCGGCACAAAATAGTTGGCGTAAATGTGCGAGTCAACCCGCACACCGGGGCCGCCGGGGGCGTGCCATGTCGTGATGCGACCTGGCGACGGCGTGAACTTGTAAGGGTCCTCGGCGTTGATGCGGCACTCAATCGAATGGCCTTTGATCTCGATCTGACGCTGCGTGAACGGCAGCCGTTCGCCAGCAGCCACCATGATTTGCGTCTTCACGATGTCAACGCCGGTGACCCATTCCGTGACCGGGTGCTCGACCTGAACACGGGTGTTCATCTCAATGAAATAAAACTCACCGTTTTCATACAAGAACTCGAAAGTGCCCGCACCGCGATAGCCAATTTTCTTGACGGCCGCAACGCAACGCTCACCGATTTTTTCAATCAGCTTGCGGGGAACGCCGGGTGCCGGCGCTTCCTCGATGACCTTTTGGTGACGGCGCTGCATGGAGCAGTCACGTTCGCCCAGCCAGACCGCATTTTTATGCTGGTCAGCCATGATCTGGATTTCGATGTGGCGCGGGTTTTGGAGAAATTTCTCCATGTACACCGCCGGATTGCCGAACGCAGCACCAGCTTCAGCCTTGGTGGTTTGCACCGCATGGATCAGCGCCGCCTCGGTGTGCACCACGCGCATGCCGCGCCCGCCGCCGCCGCCAGCGGCCTTGATGATGACCGGGTAACCAACGGCTTTGGCCGTGCGCTTGATGATGGCCGCGTCGTCGGGCAAGGCGCCTTCAGAGCCCGGCACGCAAGGCACACCCGCCTTGATCATGGCCTGTTTGGCAGAGACTTTGTCACCCATGATGCGGATGGATTCCGGCGTCGGGCCGATGAACTTGAAGCCGCTTTTTTCCACACGCTCGGCAAAATCAGCGTTTTCGCTGAGAAAACCGTAGCCAGGGTGAATGGCTTCAGCGTCGGTGACCTCGGCAGCGGCAATGATGGCCGGCATGCTAAGGTAGCTTTGCGCCGATGCCGCAGGGCCGATGCAAACAGACTCGTCAGCCAGCTTGATGTATTTGGCTTCGCGGTCGGCTTCGGAGTAAACCATCACGGCCTTGACGCCGAGCTCCCGGCAGGCCCGCTGAATACGCAGGGCGATTTCGCCCCGGTTAGCGATCAGAATTTTTTTAAACATGGCGCCCGCTTCACTCGATGATGAAGAGTGGTTGTCCGTATTCAACGGCCTGACCGTTCTCACACAACATCGCGGTGACAGTGCCCGACTTGTCGGCCTCGATCTCGTTGAGGATCTTCATGGCCTCAATGATGCAGATGGTGTCGCCTTCTTTGACTTGGCTGCCGATGTCTACAAACGCTTTAGCGCCAGGGCTAGCGGAGCGGTAGAACGTGCCCACCATGGGGGACTTGACTGCGTGGCCGACGGCTTCTGCAGGTGCCGCAGCTGCAGCCACTGCCGCCGCAACGGGTGCCGGTGCAGCCGCCACCATGGCAGGCGCTTGCATCACCACGGGAGCAGCGCCCATGAACTTGACGATTCTGACCTTGCCCTCGGCTTCGGTGATTTCGAGTTCTGACACGTTCGACTCTGAAACCAAGTCAATCAGTGTTTTGAGTTTGCGTAAATCCATGCTTTATTCTCCGGCGACAGGTGGTGGGCTGATGACCCAGCCTTTGATACAAATTGTCCAGCTGCATCAGCAGCTCAACCTTAATCCGATATTGATTCGACCCAACAAGTGGCATTCACCCACTCTTTGCCGGCCATCTTTCATTAACCGACTTGAATTGTACTCATCTGCGAATAGTCAAACAGGCAAGAACTCAGCCTTATGGCGCATCTGAAATATTTTGATTCAGAACTTTAACGCAAATTGAGCCTCAATTACGGCTGTTGACGACTCAAAAGACTCAAATCCGACAAGAGTCAGGAATCAAGACAACGCGGCCCAGTTGACCAAATCTGCCGATGACAGCTGCCCACTTTTACGCTGCAAGACATCACCAGAAGCACTGAAGGCCAGCGAAAAAGGCAGGCCACCCGTCAAATTGCCCATGCGTTTACTGAGGTCTGTACCGTCCAGACCAGCCATCACAATCGGAAAATCCAGTGGAGACTTTTTCAACCAGGCGCGCACAGCACTCGGCTGATCAACAGCCAAACCCAGCACGCGCCAGCCTCGCGCCTGCTGCTCCTGGTGAAAACGATTCAGCAAAGGCAACTCTTCCACGCAAGGTGGGCACCAAGTCGCCCAAAAATTCACCAGCAGGGGTTGGCCAGCCAAACTGCTGATTTTGAACATCTCGCCATTCGGCGTTTCCATCTCTAGGGCCCAGAACGGGTCGGTCGATGAATGACCGGCCGACACTGCCGCATGGCGGTCGCGCAACCACCAGGCAGCGCCAACGCCCGCCAGACCCGCCGCCACGGCGGTGCCGGCAAACAGCATATTTCTACGTTTCATCATCCAGAGACCTCATCGGTTCAAATTTAACTTTAAGCCAGTTTCGCAGGTTTTAATGCCTGGATCGCTGAAGATCGAGGCCTATTTGTCACAACGTGAGCAAACGCTCAACCGCCGCCAAGTCGCCACGTGGCGTGCGGCCTTTGGCATCCGGCCGCAAGGCACCGCGTAAATCGTCGTGGTCATAGACCATCAGGTGCACGCCAACGGTTTCCTGCAAGGGCTTGCAAACGCTGCGAATGCTCAGCGCCTCGACGCTGTCACCCCAAAAACCTGTCAGGGTGCGGGGTTCGTAATCCACTTGGTGCTCAATCAAGGCAATTTCAGCCGACTTCGAGTCATCACAAAACAGCTGGATATAGATGTCGGACAGCCGCGTGGCAGTGCCGTGCCAGACCGCACCCCCCAAAAATGGGCGGAACTCGGCCATGCGCTGCATCCAGACCAAGGCCAGCTCACGCAAGGCTTTCAATTCAGTCGGCTGCGTCTCGGCGCAAAACAGCGCGATGTATTCGTGCACCGCGTCTTCAATCTCGTCATTGCCCGGCAGCTCGGTGCGCGACGGCAGGGCCATCTGCTTGATCGCGCGGCGCTTGGCCGGGCCGTATTCCAACCCCTCCTCGACCACCATGGCGGCCGCTGCGGCGGCAATTTCAGCCTTCAGACTGTGCGGTTGAAAAGAGTTCATGGGGGTATTTTTGCACCTGCTGGACCGCTCAGCTGATGAAGGGTTGAAGCCGCGCCATCGCCGCTGCCTAAAATGCCGCATGCACATACATATATTGGGAATCTGCGGTACCTTCATGGGCGGCTTGGCCGCCCTCGCGCGCGAAGCTGGCCATCAGGTCACCGGCTGCGACACTGGCGTTTATCCACCCATGAGCGACCAGCTGCGCAGCTTGGGCATTGAACTGACCGAAGGCTATGACGCCAGCGTGTTGCAGCAAGCCGGCTTCAAGCCCGACATGTTTGTCATCGGCAACGTGGTCTCGCGCGCCCAGTTGCCAGACGGCAGCCCCAAGTTCCCGCTGATGGAGGCCATCCTCAACCAAGGTCTGCCGTACACCAGCGGCCCGCAGTGGTTAGCCGAGCACGTGCTGCAAGGTCGGCATGTGCTGGCCGTGGCGGGCACGCATGGCAAAACCACCACCACAGCCATGCTGACTTGGATTTTGGAGCAGGCGGGGTTGCAGCCGGGTTTCTTGATCGGCGGCGTGCCCTTGAACTTTGGCGTCTCCGCCCGCCTCGGCCAAGGCCAATGCTTTGTGATCGAGGCCGATGAGTACGACACGGCGTTTTTCGACAAGCGCAGCAAGTTTGTGCATTACCGGCCGCGCACAGCTATTTTGAACAACCTGGAGTTTGACCACGCCGACATTTTTGAAAACTTGGCGGCCATCGAGCGTCAGTTCCATCACTTGGTGCGCACCGTGCCGTCGCAAGGCCGCGTGGTCGTGAATGCCGCCGAGACCAGCTTGACGCGCGTGCTCGCGCAAGGCTGCTGGAGTGAGCAAGTGCTCTTCGGCGCCAGCCCGTCAAACCTAGCTGGCTTCACGGCCATGGGTGAACCGCAAGCCTTTCAAGTGCTGAAAGCGGGCCAGCCTATAGCTGAGGTGCACTGGGCGATCAGCGGTGTGCACAACCAGTTGAATGCGCTGGCCGCCATCGCTGCGGCTGAGCATGTTGGCGTCAGTCCAAGCACCGCAGCCCAAGCGCTGAGCACCTTTGAAAACGTCAAACGGCGCATGGAAGTGCGCGGCGTGGTGCAACGCCCGGGCGGCGACATCACGGTGTATGACGACTTTGCCCACCACCCGACCGCCATCCACACCACTGTCGACGGCTTGCGCCGGCAACTGAACGCGCAAGGCCACACGGCAGCACGCATCTTGGCGATTTTCGAGCCGCGCAGCAACACCATGAAGTTAGGCACCATGACGGCACAGCTGCCGTGGAGCTTGGAGCAAGCCGATCTGGCGTTTTGCCACGCCGGCGGTCTGGACTGGGATGCCAGAGCTGCCCTCGCCACTATGGGTGCGCGGGCCCAGGTGGCCGACACACTCGAAGCGCTGCTGGCCCAAGTCAAAGCCGCCGCCTTGCCCGGCGACCATTTGCTGTGCATGAGCAATGGCGGCTTTGGCGGCATTCACGCCAAATTGCTGGCCGCGCTGGCGACCTGAAAGTTCAGCGGGCGCGCCTGGCCTTCACGGACTGCGACAAGCCTTCCAGCAGATCCAGCGAATCGCCCCAGCTCAGGCAGGCGTCGGTGATGCTCTGGCCGTATGCCAGAGCTTTCGGGTCGTCCTTGCCGGGCGTGAACTTCTGCGCGCCGGGGTTCAAATGACTCTCCACCATCAGGCCGAAGACCTGGCGTGAGCCACCCGCCACTTGGGCCCCGATGTCACGCGCCACTTCCAGCTGCTTTTCATGCTGTTTGGAGCTGTTGGCGTGACTGCAATCGACCATCAAGGTGGCCGGCAATTTGGCGGCCTCGAGGTCTTTGCAGGCAGCGTTGACGCTGGCGGCGTCGTAGTTAGGTGCTTTGCCGCCGCGCAAAATCACATGACAGTCCGGGTTGCCATTGGTTTGCACAATCGCCACTTGGCCGTTTTTGTGCACCGACAAAAAGTGGTGACCGCGCGCCGCTGCTTGAATCGCGTCGGTAGCGATGCGGATGTTGCCATCCGTGCCATTCTTGAAGCCAATCGGGGCTGAAATACCTGACGCCAATTCGCGGTGCACCTGACTTTCGGTGGTGCGCGCACCGATCGCGCCCCAGGCGATCAAATCACCGATGTATTGCGGTGAAATCACGTCCAGAAACTCGCTCCCAGCGGGCAAGCCAATCCGGTTGATGTCGATCAGCAACTGACGCGCAATCCGCAGACCTTCATCGATGCGGTAGCTTTCATCCAAGTACGGGTCATTGATGAGGCCCTTCCAGCCGACCGTGGTGCGCGGCTTTTCGAAGTACACACGCATCACAATTTCCAACGTATCGGCGTATTTGTGGCGCTGCTCGACCAGCTTGCGGGCGTATTCCAAAGCCGCCATCGGGTCATGAATCGAGCAAGGGCCGATGACCACCAACAGGCGGTCGTCGGTGCCGGCCATGATGTTGTGAATATTGTGGCGGGTCTGGGTGATCAGACTCTCAACCGGCGTGCCGTCGATCGGGAAGAAGCGAATTAAATGCTCGGGCGGTGGAAGCACGGTGATGTCCTTGATGCGTTCGTCGTCGGTCTGGCTGGTTTTGTCGACGGGACGCACATAGCGGGCTTCGCTGGTGGTTTGGACTGACGCATTCATGACGGGCTTCCTTCTGGGTTAACGGGGAAATTCAGATGCAAAAAAAAACCGCCGGGGGTCCGGCGGTTTTTGAGATTCAGCTGCGTTTTTTAGACTTACGCAAGGATCTCTCTACCGCCGGAGGCGCTTGAGAACCAAAAGTAAGAAAAATAAAAAGCTGCTGAATGCATGGGTTCAATGTAGCACAGGTGGTTGACGCGAAAAAAATCAAGCGGTGCCGCCGACCGTCAGGCCGTCGATGCGCAAGGTCGGCTGGCCCACGCCCACGGGCACGCTCTGGCCTTCTTTGCCGCAGGTGCCGACACCGCTGTCGAGCGCCATGTCATTGCCCATCATGGTCACGCGTGTCAGCGCATCAGGGCCGTTGCCGACAATCGTCGCGCCCTTGACGGGGTAGAGAATCTTGCCGTTTTCAACCCAGAAGGCTTCGCTGGCTGAGAAGACGAATTTGCCGGAAGTGATGTCGACCTGACCGCCGCCAAAGTTGGTGGCGTAAAGCCCCTTCTTGATGCTCGCCACGATCTCTTCGGGAGCCTTGTCACCGCCCAGCATGTAGGTGTTGGTCATGCGCGGCATCGGCGTGTGCGCGTAGCTTTCGCGGCGGCCGTTGCCGGTCGGTTTGACCTTCATCAAGCGCGCATTCATCGAGTCTTGGATGTAGCCCTTCAAGATACCGTCCTCGATCAACACATTGCGCTGGCTGGCATTGCCTTCATCGTCCACGTTGAGGGAACCGCGGCGGTCGGCCAAGGTGCCGTCATCCAGCACCGTCACGCCTTTGGCCGCTACGCGCTCGCCAATGCGGCCGGCGAAAGCGCTCGAGCCCTTGCGATTGAAGTCACCCTCCAATCCGTGGCCAATCGCTTCGTGCAACAAAATACCGGGCCAGCCAGAGCCCAACACCACAGTCATCTGACCGGCGGGCGCTGGGCGAGCTTCGAGATTGGTCAGCGCGGCTTTGACCGCCGCATCGACATATTCATTGATCTGGTCTTCGCCGAAATACGCCAAGCCAAAGCGACCGCCGCCGCCGCCTGAACCGACTTCGCGCCGGCTCACGCCCGCGATTTTTTGCTCGGCAATCACCGTCACGCTCAAGCGCACCAAAGGCCGTACATCGGCCGCCAGCGTGCCGTCGGCGCGCGCCACCATGATCACGTCATATTCGCTGGCCAAGCCGGCCATGACTTGCACCACGCGCGGGTCTTTGGCTTTGGCGAGTTTTTCAACGCGCTCCAGCAACTTGACTTTGGCCGTGCTGTCGAGCGAGGCAATCGGGTCGATGTCGCTGTACAGCGAACGGCTACCCGCCACTTTGCGGGCGCTTGTCTTGACTCGGCCTGCCTTGGTGGCGGCTGAAATGGTGCGGACGGTGCGGGCCGCGTCGAGCAGAGAGGCTTCAGAAATATCGTCTGAGTACGCAAAAGCGGTTTTCTCGCCGCTGACAGCGCGCACGCCAACACCTTGGTCAATGCTGAAGGAGCCGGTTTTGACAATGCCTTCTTCCAAGCTCCAGCCTTCGCTGCGGGTGTACTGGAAATACAGGTCAGCGTCATCCACGCCGTACGACGTGATCTCGCCCAAGGCCCGGCGCAAATGCGCTTCAGTCAGCCCAAAGGGTGCCAGCAGCAACTTTTCAGCGATGGCCAGCCGCTCAGACGTCGCATCGGCGTGGGGCCGGGCGCTGGGCGCAAAGAAGTCTGTTTTACGAGCCGAACCGGGGGAGGATTTGAGTGACACCATGAAGTCATTGTAGGCAGTCTGCCTGAGCCGCGCGGCCGGGAGGGGTTCTACCTTTCAAGACTGAATCAGCCGTTTCGACTTGGCAATTGACATCAAAATCCCGACCGCCAGCCCCAGCGTGACCATCGCCGTGCCGCCGTAGCTGATGAAGGGCAATGGCACGCCGACCACCGGCAAAATGCCGCTGACCATGCCCATGTTGACGAACGCATAGGTGAAGAAAATCATGGTTACCGCGCCCGCCAACAGTCGGGCAAACAGCGTCGGTGCATCCAGCGCAATAGCCAGCCCGCGCAAGATCAGGAAAATAAAACCGCCGATCAGCATCAGATTGCCCAGCAGTCCAAACTCTTCCGAAAAGGCGGCAAAAATGAAGTCAGTCGTGCGCTCTGGAATGAACTCCAGATGGGTTTGCGTGCCGGCCATGAAGCCTTTGCCAAAAATACCGCCAGAGCCAATGGCGATCATCCCCTGAATGATGTGAAAGCCCCGGCCCAGTGGGTCACGCGAAGGGTCGAGCAGCGTGCAAATGCGCTGCTGCTGGTAGTCATGCAGAATTGGCCAACGCATGCCGTCGGCGCACAACTGCGGTTCAAACCACACCACCAAAGTGATGCACACCAAGCCCAGCAGCACTGGCGGCACAATCAGTCGCCAGCTCAGGCCAGCGAAAAAAATCACCGCCAGCCCGGCCGCCAACACCAGCAGCGAGGTACCCAGATCCGGCTGCTTCATGATGAGACCCACCGGCACCACCAGCAGCAGTCCCGCCGCCAGAAAATCAAGCGGCCGCAATTGCCCTTCGCGCTTTTGGAACCACCAAGCCAGCATCAGCGGCATGGCGATTTTCAGGATTTCGCTGGGTTGAATAACCACCCCCAGATTGATCCAGCGTTTAGCGCCTTTTTTGGTCACGCCGAACACCGCAACGGCCACCAACAGCGCCACACCCAACACATAAATAGGCACGGCAAACGCCATCAGCCGCTGCGGTGGAATCTGCGCCACCACAAACATGATGGCCCCGGCAATCAGCATGTTGCGGCCATGGTCGACAAAACGCGTGCCGTGGTCATAACCAGACGAATACATGATCAGTAGCCCGGCACACGCCAGCAAGAAAACCGCAAAAGCCAAGGGCCCGTCAAACCCTTGAAACAGGGGCGCGATGCGACGCAATAAAGTGGGTTTTTCAAAAGTGACGGCCATACCCTAATTATCCGTCAAGCTACCATCGTCGAATGTCCACGACTCATCTGCTTTACCTGCACGGTTTTCGCTCTTCGCCGCGCTCCATGAAGGCCATGAAAATGGCCGACGCTGTCCAATCCCGCCACCCACAAGTGCATTGGTGGTGCCCACAGTTACCGCCGTCACCTCGCGAAGCCATGACGCTGCTGATGGCCGGTGTGGCGCAATGGCCAGCCCACAACATGGCCGTGGTCGGTTCGTCGCTGGGCGGCTTTTACGCCACTTGGATCGCTGCGCAAACCGGCTGCAAAGCCGTTTTACTGAATCCAGCGATTGACCCGGCGCGCGACTTGAGCCGTTACATTGGCGAACAAACAAATTGGCATGACCCGCTGGAGACTTTTTTCTTCAAACCCGAGTTTGTGCAGGAACTGCAAGACCTCCAAGCCGGCCCCTTGGCGCAGCCCGAGCGCTTGCTGGCCATCATCGCCAAGGGCGACGAAGTGCTGGACTGGCGCGAGATGAGCACTCGCTACGCCGCCGCCCACCAGAAGCTGCTGGAAGGCGGCGACCACGCCCTCAGCGATTTCGACGCCCACTTGGACGAAGTTCTGGCCTTTTTAGACTTGGCCTGAAACCGCTGCGCCGGGCCGGTGCCCATGGGACAATTCGGCGCATGCACACATTGTTTGAAGAAGCCGGCAAATTTCTGGCCGGCCGCATCCTGTCGGAATCCGACGCCTCGCTGCAGGTCGAACTGGACTCCGGTAAACGGGTCAAGGTCAAAGCCGCCCACGCCCTGCTGAAATTTGAAAAACCGGCGCCCGCCGAATTGGTCGCCAAAGGCCAGCTGCTCAGTCTGGAGATTGACCTCGACTTGGCTTGGGAGTTCGCCAGCGACGAAGAGTTCGGTTTTGCCGATCTGGCGCGCGACTATTTCAGCGCCGACCCGAGCCAGGCGCCCAGCATTGAGCAACAAGCCGCGGCCTTGTTCCGGCTGTTTGAGTCGCCGCACTACTTTCGCCGCGCCGGCAAAGGTCGCTTCAAAAAAGCCCCGGCCGACATCTTGCAACTGGCGCTCGCCGGTATCGAGAAGAAAAAACAGCTCGCAGCGCAAATCACCGCTTGGGCCGAAGAACTGGCGCAAGGCCAATGCCCAGACCCGGTGCGCGAGCAGCTTTACAAGATTCTCTTCAAGCCCGACAAAAACAGCGCCGAATACAAAGCCGTGGTCGAAGCGGCGCGTGCCACGCATCTGCAACCGCTGGACTTGCTGCAGCGCGCCGGCGCGATCGCCTCGGCCTACCAGTTCCACTGGAAGCGCTTTTTGTTCGAGAATTTCCCCAAAGGCACGGGCTTTCCGGCCTTGCAAGCGCCGGCTGCACCGGACGAATTGCCCCTGGCCGATGTGCGGGCCTTTTCCATCGACGACTCCAGCACCACCGAGATTGACGACGCGCTGTCGGTGCAAGGCTTTGGCAGCGGCACTATCACGCTGGGCATTCACATTGCAGCGCCCGGACTCGCAGTGCTGCCCGGCAGCGCCATCGACGCGCTCGGCCGAGCGCGCCTGTCGACGGTCTACATGCCTGGCTACAAGCTGACCATGCTGCCCGACGAAGTGGTGCAAAACTACACGCTGCAAGAGGGTCGCAACTGCCCGGCCTTGTCGCTTTATGTCACGCTCGACGAAGCCACGCTGGAAATTCGCGAGACCGTCACGCGGCTCGACTTGGTGCCGATCATCAGCAACCTGCGCCACGACAAACTCGACACCACCTTCACCGAAGCATTTTTTGAAACCGCACTGACCAGCGCGCCACCGGCCGATGTCGCCTGGGGCGTGGAACTGTGCTTTTTGCACCGGCTGGCGCGGCACCTCAAGGCGCAGCGCGAAGTGGTCCGCGGCAAGCCCGAAAACTTCAACCGGCCCGACTACAACTTCAAGCTCGACAACCCTTCAGGCGGCGAACCGCAGGGTGACGAGACCGTCAGCATCAGCATTCGCCAGCGCGGCGCACCGCTTGATTTGATCGTCGCCGAGGCCATGATTTTGGCCAACAGCACTTGGGGCGAATGGCTGGCCGAGCATGGCGTGCCGGGCATTTACCGCAGCCAAGCCAGCATGGCGCCGGGTGTCAAAGTTCGCATGGGCACCAAGGCCTTGCCGCACGCCGGCATTGGCGTCAAAAGCTACGCTTGGAGCACCTCACCGCTACGCCGTTATGTCGACTTGGTGAACCAGTGGCAAATCATTTCATGCGTGCGGCATGGCCGCACTGCCGCACTGGCCGCACCGTTCAAACAACGCGACACCGAACTCTTCGCCATCATCTCGGGCTTCGACGCGGCCTACAGCGCGTACAACGGTTTTCAGTCGGGCATCGAGCGTTACTGGACACTCAAATACCTGCAGCAAAACGGCATCACCGAGCTCACCGCGACCTTCTTCAAAGACAACTTGGTGCGCGCCGATGACTTGCCGCTGGTGCTGCCGGCAGCGGGTGCGCAAGGCTTGCCACGCGGTGCACGGGTGCGCGTCAAGCTGGGCGAGATTGACGAGATCACGCTGGACATCCACAGCACCGTGATCGAGCGGCTCGACACCGAACCCGAAGACGCCGCAGCGGCCACAGACGAGGACTTGGATTCCGAAGAATCCGAATTCGCCGTCGGCCCGATCTCGATCGCCGTGGACCTCAGCGAAAACGACAGCGATACAGCCAGCGCGGTCAACACCGTCAGTGCGCCCGCCGCTTAAAACGCGGCGCCTCACCACAGCAGCCAACCCGTGAAACTGCCCGGCACCTTGCAACTGGCCTTGGGCGTTTCAGTGCTGCTGCACGCCCTGCTGCTGGCGGTGCGCTGGGTCGACCCGGCGCAATTTGACCGGATTTTTCAGGACACGCCACTGGAAGTGATCTTGGTCAACAGCAAAGCCAACGAACGGCCTGACAAAGCCAAAGCGATTGCGCAGTTTTCACTGGCTGGCGGCGGCGACTTGGACAAAGGCCGCGCGTCATCGCCTGTACCGCCTTTATCGCCTTCGGCATTGACCGATGTGGCCGATCCTGCAGACGACGTCCAGCGCAAGATCGCCTCGATGCAAGCGCAGCAAATGCAGCTGCTGACGCAGATTAAAAAGCAGCTTGCCGAGATGCCGCCGCCGATGGTGGCGCGCATGGCGCCAGACCCCGCGCAGGCCGAGCGTGAAGAAAAACGCCGGCAACTGATGAACATCCTGGCCGAGATCGAAAAACGCATCAGCGCCGAAAACGAGCGGCCCAAAAAACGCTATATCAGCCCGGCCACGCGCGAAGAGGTCTACGCGCTGTATTACGACCGCTTGCGACGCAAAATTGAAAGCCAAGGCACGACCGCCTTTCCGGCGCTGGCCGGCCAAAAACTTTATGGCGAACTGACGATGGCCCTGACGGTGAACGTCAATGGTCAACTGCTGGCCACCGAAGTCATGCAAAGCTCGGGTAACCTCACGTTAGACCGGCAGGCGCAAAGCATCGCCTTGCGCTCTGCACCATTCGGAGGTTTCACGCCAGACATGCGACGCCAGGCCGACCAAATTGTGGTGGTCTCGCGCTTCACGTTCACGCGTGACGACACCTTGCAAACCCAGCTCAGTACGCGCTGAGCTATGCACCAAGCGTCAGCCCAAAAATATATTCTTATGCAGTCATGAGCCAGCCCATCACCCCCAGAAAATCAGCGCTGTTACGGCCGCTGTTCAAGCTGCTGATGCTGCTGCTTGTGGCAGTGCTGACATTGCAGCTTTATTTTGTTGGCCGTATCGCGCTGATGGCGATTCTCGTACCTGAATCCACCGCTTTTCAGCGCTCTGAAATCTTCCGCGTGGTGAACACCACTGGAGCGCTCAATTGGCGGCAAAACTGGGTCCCTTATGCGGAGATCTCCGTGAACCTGAAGCGCGCCGTCATCACCTCCGAAGACGCCAGCTTCACCGAGCATGACGGGCTGGATCTGGAAGCCCTGGAAAAGGCTTGGGGCAAAAACGCCGCGGCTGAACAGCGCGCCCAAAAAATAGCCGATCGGCTTGCCGCGGATGCAGCCAAACGCCAGTCCAACAAAAAAACCGGCAACTCAACGCCAGCACCTTTGAAGCCGGCCGTCAAAGCACCCAAAATTGTTGGCGGCTCGACCATCACCCAGCAGCTCGCCAAGAATCTTTTTCTGTCGGGTGAACGCACCCTCCTGCGCAAAGGTGAAGAGTTGGTGCTAACGCTACTGCTGGAGGCGCTGTTGAACAAGCAACGCATTTTGGAGATTTACCTCAACAACGTCGAGTGGGGTGAAGGCATTTTTGGGGCCGAGGCCGCGGCCCAGCACTACTTTCGCAAACCCGCTGCCCGCCTCAGCCCCTACGAAGCAGCCCGGCTGGCGGTGATGCTACCGCGCCCACGTTATTTTGAAACTCGGCCCAACTCCGAGTACTTGGCCTCACGCGCCAACACCATCGTCGCGCGCATGGGCGGCGTGGTCGTGCCCTGATGCGTATCTTAGGCATTGACCCCGGGCTTCAAATTGCCGGTTTTGGCGTCATCGACGTCGATGGCCAAACGCTGACTTACGTCGCCAGCGGCACCATCAAAACCACACACATGGTGGGCGGCCCGTTGCCGGCGCGGCTCAAGGTTTTGTTTGACGGCGTGCGCGAAGTGGTGGCCCGCTACCAGCCCGATCAAGCCTCCGTTGAAATCGTTTTTGTCAACGTCAACCCGCAAGCCACCTTGCTGCTGGGACAAGCCCGCGGCGCCTGCATCACAGCGCTGGTGGCGAGTGACTTACCGGTGAGTGAATACACCGCCTTGCAAATGAAAAAAGCTGTGGCCGGCTACGGCAAAGCCGGCAAAGCCGAGGTGCAAGAAATGGTCATGCGACTGCTCAAACTGCCATCATTGCCCGGCAAAGACGCCGCCGACGCCTTGGGCTTGGCCATCACGCATGCGCACGTCGGGCCCGCCATGGCCAGACTGGCAAAAGCCAGCGGTCTGGGCGCGGCGATGGATGGAGCGTACAGGGATGGGCGCAGCCGGTAACGTCATGCTGACCAAAGACATCGTGATCCCAGCCCGTCTCGGCAGTTGGGATCAAATCTCATGTGGATAAGTTCACGCTGGGTTCAAATGGCAGCGAGTTCCAATTTGGAGCATTGGCACACAGCTTTCGAAGCAACTTTTCGAACTGTTCGCACTCTTTATCAGTCAAACAAGCCATCATGTCGTGCTCCCTTTTGATCAGACTTGGCATGAAAAGATCGTGCAGGTTGCGCCCCTTTTTAGTGATGTGCAACAGTTGCCTGCGCTGATCATCAGCGTGAGGCTTCCTCCGAATGAGTTCCTTTTTTTCAAGTGCCGTCACTGCGCGACTTATGTTTGTTTTCAAGTGGCCTGAAAAGTCGCAGATATCCGCCGCTGCAATGCCATCTTTGTAGCAAAGAAAAATGAGAGAAAGAATTTCTGGTCTTGTCAGGCCGTAAGTGGCCTCGATCGCTCGGAAAGAAGGCTCACGATAACTGTTGATCATGTAGCCTAATTTATAGGCCATCGGGATGGAGACCCCGTCAAGAATGTCACTCAAAGAATGCTTCATTGGATTTTTTTCTAGCTTGAAATACGGTTTCTTTTTTGCATTGTCGCTGCGCCTCCATGTTTACCACTAGATTTTATTGGTTGCATATGAGACTAATACAGATAAAATAAGGTTCGTTCGCCGGTTTGGCGGCATACAGAAGAGTCAGAGGCATGCAAGTTGAATCGGTCGGCACATCTGGGGGAAATAGCGGTCAGGGCGGAGACGTACGCGGCTGCTTTTATTCTGGTACCGATGAAAATCCCATCTACGTGGATTACATTGCGCCGTCAAAGAAGATCCCTAAAAAATGGCCTATTGTCATGTTGCACGGCGCGTTCCATACAGGTGCGGCTTACCTGACAACCCCAGATGGTCGCCAAGGCTGGGCGCCTGATTTTGCGGCTAGAGGTTACCCGGTCTATGTGGTTGATTGGCCCGGCCATGGACGCTCCCCTGCAAATGCAGGATTTGCAAACCTCACCACTTTTGAAATCGCATCGTCAGTTTCTGTTCTCGTGGATCAAATCGGGCCTGCGATCATCCTTGCCCACTCTGCGGGCGGTCCAGTAGCGTGGTGGTTGGCTGAAAATTTACCCGACAAGGTTGCGGCCGTTGTCGGCATCGCCCCCGGTCCTCCCGCCAATATACAAACCCTCTTGCCCGATGATCCAGTGATCATCGATGCGCTGAAATTTGACCAGAGCAAAGGCTGCCCGGTTTACTCAAGGGTTGGTGAAACGGTCTATGTGGACCTCAACTTCATCCAGAGTTTTTGGGCCAATGGCCCGAGGTTCCCCAAGGGGGCCGTTAAGGAATACGCCAAGTCAATCGTTGGCGAAAGTGCCAAGGTGCTGAACGAACGGTTCAACATTGGAACCGGTGGATTGAAGCTATCAGCTCCTGAGGTAGTTGCAGGGCGCCCCATTCTTATCGTGACAGGTGATCGTGACCTCCGACATCCGAAGGAGGTTGACGGTGCCGTTGCCAGTTATCTTCACGCTGAAACGCTGTGGCTTGCTGATGTCGGAATTATTGGAAACGGACACATGCTGATGATTGAAGACAACAGCGACGAAATTGCCGCATTGATTGCCGCATGGCTGAGCAAAAAGGGGCTGTGATGAACAACGTGTTGCGCACGGAGGGGCTGACTAAAACGTTCTCCGGATTCACGGCCGTTAAAAATCTTGATTTGACAATCAAGCGTGGCTCAGTTCACGCACTGATCGGCCCAAACGGCGCGGGCAAGACGACGGTCTTCAATCTCCTGACGAACTTCATCAACCCGACGGCAGGGAAGATCTATTTCAACGATCAGAACATCACTGCCATGGCACCCGCAGAGGTGGCTAGGCTAGGACTGGTCAGGTCATTCCAGATCTCTGCAGTTTTCCCTGGCCTGACCGTTCTCGACAACGTGCGTATTGCGCTCCAGCGCCCACAAGGGCTGGCCACGCAATGTTGGCGGTCGGACAAGATTCTCAGCAGGTTGGATGAACGTTGTATGCAGCTGATCGATTCTGTCGGCTTGAGCAGTGACAGACATTCCGTTGCAGGCGAACTTTCTTACGGCCGAAAGCGTGCACTCGAACTCGCCACAACGCTGGCGCTAGACCCCGAAGTGCTTTTACTTGACGAGCCCATGGCGGGCATGGGTCGGGAAGATATTGGCCGAATTTCATCCTTAATCAAGGCTGTCTCTCAAGGGCGAACCGTGGTCATGGTGGAACACAACCTTTCTGTTGTTGCAGACCTGTGTGACCGCGTCACAGTGCTTCAGCGCGGAGAGATTCTGGCTGAGGGGTCCTATCAAGAAGTCAGCGGTAATCCAGCTGTTCGAGAAGCTTATTTAGGAACTGACGATGACTAGCGCGATGCTGGAAATTCGTGGACTCAATGCGTGGTACGGCGAAAGTCATGTGCTGCACGGGGTAGATCTGGTTGTCAACGAAGGCGAGACCGTGACCATGCTGGGGCGCAATGGCGCCGGCAAAACCACGGCGCTGAAGTCAGTGGTGGGACTGGTGAGGCAGCGCACCGGATCGATCACGTTCAAGGGCAAAGACCTGATGGGCTTGCCGTTGCATCATGTCGCCCGTAAGGGCATCGGGTTTGTGCCTGAGGACCGCGGCATTTACGCCTCCTTGACCGTTTTAGAAAATTTAATGTTACCGCCCCAGTTCACCACTGGCGGTCTGTCCATCAAGGACATCTTCAAGTTGTTCCCCAATCTTGAAGAGCGTAAAAGCAGTCAGGGCACCAAGCTCTCCGGCGGCGAGCAGCAAATGCTGGCCATCGCCCGAATCTTACGCACCGGTGCGCGTTTTCTTATCCTGGACGAACCCACCGAGGGGCTTTCACCGGTGATCGTTCAGCGCATTGGGGAAATCCTCAAGACATTGCGCGATGACGGCATGACGGTCCTGCTGGTCGAGCAGAATTTTCGCTTTGCCAAGCGACTGGCTGATCGCTTTTATGTGATGGAAGACGGGCTGATCAGCGAGACTTTCAGTGCGACCGAGCTGGACTCCCGGATGGGTGCGCTTCAAACGATGTTGGGAGTTTGATGGATTCATTTCTAGGCATTTCTTACCCCGCATTGTTCGGTCAGCTGATGATCGGCTTGATCAATGGGTCGTTTTACGCCTTGCTCAGTCTGGGTCTGGCCGTTATTTTTGGCATGCTGCATGTAGTGAATTTCGCCCATGGCGCGCAGTACATGCTAGGTGCTTTTGTAGCTTGGTTTTTACTGAACAAGCTCGACATCGGTTACTGGCCTGCATTGCTGATTGCGCCCGTAACGGTCGCCATTTTTGGCGCCCTCATTGAGCGATTTTTGCTGTCAAGGTTGAGGGGTAAGGATCCCATCTATGGGCTGCTATTGACCTTTGGTCTTGCCATGACACTTGAAGGCACCTTTCAGTACCTCTATGGTTCATCGGGGCGCACCTACGGTGTGCCTTCAGCACTGACGGGCGGCCTTAATCTTGGCTTCATGTACTTGCCCATCTATCGAGGTTGGGTCATCGTTGCATCGCTGATTGTTTGCGTTGCGACATGGTGTTTGATCGAAAAGACAAAGGTTGGTATGTATTTGAGAGCTGCCACCGAGAAATCGCTGCAGACACAGTCCTTCGGCATCAATGTACCGTTGCTCATCACCCTCACGTATGCCGTGGGTGCCGGCCTCGCTGCATTCGCCGGCGTTCTTGCCGCACCTATTTACCAAGTGGGTGCGCTGATGGGGCAGAACATCATCATCGTGGTCTTTGCGATTGTTGTCATCGGCGGGATGGGGTCGATTTTTGGCGCAGTTGCAACGGCCTACTTGTTAGGACTGGTTGAGGCCATCACCAAAATTTACTATCCGCAAGGTTCAAGCATTGCGGTCTTTGTGGTTATGGCGGTTGTCCTCATGATTCGGCCTGCCGGGTTGTTTGGAAAGGAATGAGAATGACTGATTCGTCTTCGGTCAAAAGCCCGTGGCTGGTGTCAACAGCCGTGACCGTTGTCTGCATTGCCGGCCTAGTGCTTGCGCCCTTTTTTCTGTACCCCATACTGCTGGCCAAACTGCTGTGTTTTGCCTTGTTTGCCTGTGCATTTAACCTGCTGATTGGCTATGTGGGGCTTCTTTCTTTTGGCCATGCTGCCTTTTTTGGAATCGCGGCATATAGCACTGCACATGCGTTGAAG
The DNA here is from genome assembly GCA_947450675.1 of Comamonadaceae bacterium. GTDB lineage: Bacteria > Pseudomonadota > Gammaproteobacteria > Burkholderiales > Burkholderiaceae_C > Polaromonas. The sequence goes on from CANFWI010000006.1 coordinate 79,521, forward strand.
GAATGGGGACTCTCTGCGGAATTTGGATTGTTGTTTGCCGTTTTGGTGTCTGCGGTAATTGGATTTTTTATGGGTCTACTGGCCATACGGCGGCAGGGAATTTACTTCTCCATGATCACGCTGGCACTGGCTCAGCTGGTGTACTTCTTTTGCCTCCAAGCACCATTCACGCATGGTGAAGACGGTATCCAAAACGTCCCCCGAGGACTTTGGTTTGGCTTCATTGATCTCAACAACTTAACCGCACTTTATTACGTCGTCGCCACTTTATGTGTCTTGGGCTATCTTGTGATCTGGCGGGTTGTTAACTCGCCGTTCGGCAACATTCTCAAAGCCATCCGTGAAAACGAACCTCGTGCCATATCACTCGGCTACCGCGTGCAGCGCTACAAGCTGGGTGCCTTTGTTATTTCCGCATCCCTTGCCGGACTGGCCGGTGGGCTGAAAGCGTTGGTCTTTCAGTTGGCCACACTCAATGACGTGTCGTGGTCCTTGTCGGGCGAAGTGGTGCTGATGACATTGTTGGGCGGGATCGGAACCCTTTTCGGGCCCGTCGTCGGAGCCTCACTCATCATTTCGCTCGAAAGCATGTTGGCCGGTTCTGAATTTCCACTTCAAGTCATTCTCGGTTTGATTTTTGTGGTGTGTGTTTTGTCTTTCAGCCGTGGAATTGTGGGCGAGGCCAGCAGAATTATCAAGCGCAAAAAGAGCGTTCTGCATTCATTGCGTTGAGTTGATTTAAGCAGCGTTAGTTAAAGTTTTCAGTTGAATTTATAACCAAACCAGGAGACATGCATGTTCAGGAAAATTAATTTAATAGCCGCAGCTTGTGCAACCTTTGTGGCCATGCAGGCCAGTGCACAAGTGACTGACAACGTCGTGAAAATCGGTGTGCTGACCGACATGGCAGGTGTGACTGCGGACATCACTGGCAAGGGCTCACTGGTTGCCGCGCAAATGGCCGTGCAGGAGTTTGGCAGCACCGTTCTTGGCAAGCCCATCCAGGTGATCTCGGGGGATCATCAGCATAAAACTGACCTGGGCGCGTCTATCGCGCGGCAATGGTACGACACCGACAAGGTAGACGTGATCGTTGATATTCCTAATTCGGCCATTGCATTGGCTGTACAGGGCATCGCGAAGCAGGCAAAAAAACTTGTCATGTACTCGGGCGCTGGAACCACTGCATTGACCAACGAGCAGTGCTCACCGTATGGCTTCCATTGGACCTACGACACCTACGCCATGGCACATGGCACCGCATCTGCTGTGGTCAAAGCGGGCGGTAAATCTTGGTTTCTGCTGGCGTCAGACTACGCCTTCGGTGCCCAACTTGCCAAAGATACATCAGAAGTCGTTGTTGCCGAAGGCGGCAAAATTCTCGGCACCGTCAAGCATCCACTCAATCTGGCTGACTTCTCTTCGCTGTTGCTGCAAGCACAGTCATCCGGCGCCAACGTGATCGGCATCGCCAACGCGGGCAACGACACCATCAACGCGATCAAGCAGGCAGGTGAATTTGGCATCACGCAAAAGGGTCAGAACCTCGCAGCCATGATCTTGATGATCAACGACGTTCACAGCCTTGGACTGCCTGCTGCGCAAGGCACTTACCTCACTACCGCTTCCTATTGGGACATGAACGCCAAAACCAGAACTTGGTCGAAAGCCTTTATGGAAAAAACAGGCGCCATGCCGTCCATGCTTCAGGCGGGTGTCTACGGCTCAGTGCTTCACTACCTCAAGGCCGTCAAGGCCGCAGGGACAGATGATGCCGACAAAGTTGCCGCCGCCATGCGTGCCATGCCCATCAATGACGCCTTTACTGAAAATGCCGTCATCCGTGCCGATGGCCGTGTGCTGCGCGACATGTATCTTGCTAAAGTTAAAACGCCGTCAGCGTCCAAATATGCTTGGGACTACTTCGAGATTGTTCGCAAGATTCCCGCCGCGGATTCGGTCATTCCGCTGTCAGCAAGCAAGTGCCCTTTGGTTGCGAAGAAATAATTTTTTACGTCAATGAGCTGGCTTTCGACCATCGATTTAGTGTTGAACGTCAGCGCATAAAAATTAGCGGATGCTGTCGTTCATGCCTCTCACTTGAGCAATGGGAAAACCCTTCCCTAAGCGAACACTCAGCGCAATCGCTCAAGCGTCAAGACTGCAAAAAACCCAAAGGCCGAGACCAGCGTCCACTTCAAAATCATCAGGCCGTAGCGCTTGAAGCGGGCTTGCCCGGTGATGGCGAACAATGCGAAACAAGCGCCGGCCGTCAGCATGAGCAAGATCAGGAGCCAGCGAAAAAGCAGCATGGTGTGGCCTGTTGATGAAGCGCGATCACCAAGCTGGCGCTAGTTGCGCCAAGCCTTTGGGGGCAGTCTTGTCGTCGGTGAAGCTGACGATTTCGTAGGCCTCTGGGTGCGCCAACAACTCACGCAGCAGCAGGTTGTTCATCGCGTGGCCAGAGCGAAAAGCGCTGTAGGCTGCCAGCAAAGGTTTGCCCAGCAGATACAGATCGCCCATGGCGTCCAGAATCTTGTGTTTGACGAACTCGTCGTTGTACCGCAGGCCTTCGGTGTTGAGGACTTTGTAGTCGTCCATGACAATGGCATTGTCCAGACCGCCCCCCATCGCCAAGCCGTTGGCACGCATCATCTCCACGTCTTTGGTGAAGCCGAAGGTGCGGGCACGTGCGATGTCGCGGGTGTACGAATCTGCGCCCATGTCGAACTCAACGCGCTGGCCAGTGGAGTCCACAGCGGGATGGTCAAAATCAATCTCAAAGCTGAGCTTATAGCCTTCGTAAGGGCTCAGGCGTGCCCACTTGGTGCTGGCGCCCTCGCCTTCGCGGACTTCGACGGGTTGGATGACTCGCACAAACTTTTTGGGGGTCTGTTGCAAGGTGATGCCGGCCGACTGCAGCAAGAAGACAAACGAGGCCGCCGAGCCGTCCAAAATAGGCACTTCTTCAGCGGTGATGTCGATGAAAAGATTGTCAATGCCAAGACCGGCGCAAGCCGACATCAGATGCTCAACCGTGAACACTTTGGCGTTGCCATTGGAAATGGTCGAAGCCATGCGGGTGTCTGTCACCGCCACCGCAGACACCACGATGTCCACCGGCTGCGGTAAATCAACCCGCCGAAAAACGATGCCCGTGTCGGGCGGCGCAGGGCGCAACGTCAACTCAACGCGTTGGCCACTGTGCAGGCCAACGCCCACCGCTTTGGTGAGGGATTTGAGGGTTCTTTGGGCCAGCATTGTGCTATTTTAATTTGCACCGCGGTTCTGCGGGTAAATAAGGGCTCTGCCCCTTCGCAAAGCTGCGCCCGCCCCAGACGGGACGAGCGCAAGCGTCGCGAGGTGGTCAGCTCAGTCGGCTTGCTTGCGTAAAAAGGCCGGGATTTCGAAGTCGTCCATGCCGCCCAAGGTCAAAGCGTCAACCTTGGCCGCCGCTTGCGTCCGATTGGTACGCCACACGCTTGGCACGGCCATGTTGCCGTAGTCATGCTGTGTCGTCGGCATGGGTTGCACATTGCTGCTGAAAGACTGCGCAGCAGTGCCGACGGCCATGTTCAGCACGGGCAGATTGTCGGTACCGGTGCGCAGCACTTGCAACGGCGGCGCGGTGCGGCGAATCGTCTGACGGCTCAAGCCGGTTGCCACCACCGTGACGCGAATTTCGTCACCGAGTTCGTCGTCGTACGCGGTGCCGTAAATCACGTGCGCATCGGGCGAAGCATAGGCACGAATGGTGTTCATGGCCAACTTGGATTCGCTCAATTTGAGCGAGCCCTTGGCGGCCGTGATCAGCACCAACACGCCTTTGGCGCCTGACAGGTCAATGCCTTCTAGCAGCGGGCAAGCCACCGCCTGCTCTGCGGCGATGCGTGCGCGATCAGGACCGCTGGCGACTGCCGTGCCCATCATGGCTTTGCCGGGTTCGCCCATGACCGTGCGCACGTCTTCAAAGTCGACGTTGACGTGGCCCGGCACGTTGATAATTTCCGCAATACCGCCGACCGCATTTTTCAGCACGTCGTTGGCATGGGCAAAGGCTTCGTCTTGGGTGACGTCATCGCCCAGCACGTCGAGCAGTTTTTCATTCAGCACAACGATCAGCGAATCGACATTGGCTTCGAGTTCGGTCAGGCCGCTGTCGGCGTTTGTCATGCGACGGCCGCCTTCCCAGTCGAACGGCTTGGTGACCACGCCGACGGTGAGAATGCCCATTTCTTTGGCGATACGGGCGATCACTGGCGCAGCCCCAGTGCCGGTACCGCCGCCCATACCCGCCGTGATGAACAACATGTGCGCGCCAGCGATGGCTTCACGAATGTCGTCCACCGCGAGTTCAGCCGCATCGCGACCTTTTTCGGGTTTGCTGCCAGCGCCCAGACCACTGCCACCGAGTTGGATGGTCTTGTGCGCGGTGCCACGACCGAGCGCTTGCGCGTCGGTGTTGGCGCAGATGAATTCGACGCCTTGCACGCCACTTTCAATCATGTGCTCAACAGCATTGCCGCCGCCACCGCCCACGCCGATCACCTTGATCAAGGTGCCTTGGTTGAACTCTTCAATCTCGATCATTTCGATGCTCATGGGAGCCTCCTGTTTGTTTTGCAATTACTTGGATTCGGTTCATTTTTTGGTTTCAGCATGATTTTTATGACGGCGGGTCAGCCCCTCCCGAATGTGTTGGACAAGATGAGGCCGGACGTTGCATTGAAAAATGAATCATCAGAAGTTCCCCACTAACCAGTCTTTGACCTTGCCAAAAGCGTTGTGCATGCTGCCGGCTTTTTGCGACACCTTGTAGCCGCGCATGCGTGCCAGCCGGGCTTCTTCCAGCAGGCCCATCACGGTGGAGGCGCGAGCCTGCGCGACCATGTCTGACAGCGCGCTCGAGTAACGCGGCATGCCGCGCCTGACCGGCTTCAGAAAGATGTCTTCACCCAGTTCGACCATGCCCGGCATGACGGCGCTACCGCCGGTGATGACGATGCCTGAAGACAGGACTTCCTCGTAGCCTGATTCGCGGATGACCTGCTGCACCAGCGAGTAAATTTCTTCGATGCGGGGCTCGATCACGCCGGCCAGCGCTTGGCGGCTGAGCATGCGCGGTCCACGGTCGCCCAGACCGGGCACTTCGACTTGCCGCTCTGGGTCGGCCAGCAGTTGCTTGGCGCAACCGTTTTCGACTTTGATGTCTTCAGCGTCTTTGGTCGGCGTGCGCAGCGCCATGGCGATGTCGCTGGTGATCAAGTCGCCGGCAATTGGGATCACCGCAGTGTGCCGAATCGCACCCCCCGTGAAGATCGCGACATCGGTGGTGCCGGCGCCGATGTCGACCATCGCCACGCCCAGTTCGCGTTCGTCTTGCGTCAACACAGCGAGGCTAGAAGCCAGTGGATTCAACATCAACTGGTCAACTTCAAGACCACAACGACGCACGCACTTGATGATGTTTTCAGCCGCGCTTTGTGCACCGGTGACGATGTGAATTTTGGCTTCCAGACGGATGCCGCTCATGCCGATCGGTTCGCGCACATCTTGCCCGTCAATCACAAACTCTTGTGGCTCAACCAACAACAAGCGCTGGTCGGTTGAGATGTTGATGGCCTTGGCGGTTTCAATCACCCGGGCGACGTCGGCCTGGCTGACTTCCTTGTCTTTGACGGCGACCATGCCGCTGGAGTTGATGCCGCGGATATGGCTACCGGTGATGCCGGTGTAGACGCGGCCAATCTTGCAATCCGCCATCAGCTCAGCTTCTTTGAGCGCCTGCTGAATGCTTTGCACGGTGGCGTCAATATTGACCACCACACCGCGCTTGAGCCCACTGCTGGCTGCGATGCCGAGGCCCGCCAATTTGAGCTCGCCATTGAGCAATATTTCAGCTACCACCACCATCACTTTACTGGTGCCGATGTCGAGTCCGACAACCAGATCTTTGTATTCTTTGGCCATAGTCCTTAAACCTTATTTCTTTATCTGTTTGCCGTCGACGCCAACCGTCGTGACGCCGCTCAACTTGATCGCATACCCGTTGCCATAACGCAAGTCGGCCGACTGCAGATTGCGCCCGAATTTAGACGAGGTCTGGGCCACTGTGTCGACAAAACGTTGAACCCTGGCTTGAATATCGGCCGGGCTTCCCAACCCCATTTCAATCACGCCACCACCCTCTAACATGACGCGCCAGCTGCCGCGATGGGTCAACTCCAACTCGACCAAATTGATGTCGAGTTTGGCCAGCAACGGCGCGACCGCCTGATAGCCTTGCAGCACCAAAGCGGCTTGCCCATCGGGACCCGTCAGCAATGGCAGGTCTTCCGCCTCGACGTCGCCCTGATTGACTTCAAAGACTTCGCCGAAACTATTCACCAATCGCACGTCAGCCTCAGGACCCCAAAACGCCACGGCTTGATGCTCTTGCAATGCCACCCGAAGGCGATCCGGAAACTCGCGTCGGACAACGGCCCGACGAATCCAAGGCACGCCCTCGAACGCATTGCGGGTTCGCGCCAGATCCAGCGTGAAGAAATTGCCATTGAGCTTCGGTGCCACATTGGCTCTCAGGGTCGCCGCGTTGTTGTGAGCCAAATCGTTGTCAATCCGGATGGCCTTCAAGCTGAACACCGGTTGCTTGGCCAGCCAGCCGAGTGCCGCCACCAACAACATGGCGGAAAACACCACACCGAAAGCGACCGCGGCATTGTTCATCAGTCGGATGTCGAGCGGCAAGGCTTTGATGAAGGGTGCGGGCGCTGCGCGACTCATACGCTGACTCCCGCATTCAATGGAACGGACTGCTGATCAAGCGATGCACTTTGCAGCACCGCCAAGCAGAGCGACTCATAGGACATGCCCGTCGCCCGCGCCGACATCGGCACTAATGAATGGCTCGTCATGCCGGGTGAGGTGTTCAGCTCTAGCAAATAGGGCTGGCGTGTTGCCGCGTCAATCATCACGTCGGCGCGCGCCCAGCCACGGCAGTTCAAAGTTTGGTAGGCCGCCAGCACCAGTTGTTGAATGGCGGCCTCTTCGCCCGCCGGCAAACCGCAGGGCACGATGTACTGCGTGGTGTCGGTGAAGTATTTATTTTGGTAGTCGTAGTTGCCTTCAGGCGCAACGATGCGGATGACCGGTAACGCCTGCGCTTCAGCGCCAGTGCCCAGCACCGGACAAGTGACTTCATCGCCACTGATGAACTGCTCGCACAAGATGTCGGCATCGAGCTGTTCGGCTTGGGCCACGGCGTCGGCCATTTGATGAGCGCTGGTGACTTTGCTCAAGCCGATCGACGAGCCCTCGCGGGCGGGTTTGACGATCAGCGGCAGACCCAGTGCGTCAGGCACAGCCATGACATCGGCAGCGCTGTAAACACCACGCCGCAATAAAACATAGCGCGGCGTGCTCAAGCCATCGGCCAGCCAGATCCGCTTGGTCATGACTTTGTCGATGCAGATGCTCGACGCCATCACACCGGAGCCGGTGTACGGAATACCCAACAATTCGAGCGCGCCCTGCACAGTGCCGTCTTCGCCAAAGCGGCCGTGCAAGGCAATGAAGCAGCGCGTGAAACCCTCTGTCTTGAGCTCGTTCAGCGGCCGCTCGGCGGGGTCAAAAGCGTGGGCGTCGACGCCTTGCGATCGCAAAGCCGCCAGCACGCCCTGACCCGACATGAGCGAGATGGCACGCTCCGCCGAGTGCCCGCCCATGAGCACGGCAACTTTTCCGAAACTGGCAGGATCAGTGCGCATGCACACCTCCCAAGGCAACCACCTTGCCGGGCACCAGACCGATCGAGCCTGCACCCATGCAAACCACCACGTCGCCGGCTTGCGCCAGATCCAGAATCGCTTGCGGCATGGCGTCGATCGCGTCGACAAACACAGGCTCTAATTTGCCGGCGATGCGCAATGCGCGCGTCAGGGCACGACCGTCCGCCGCCACGATGGGCGCTTCACCCGCGGCATACACCTCGGCCAACAGCACGGCATCGGCTTGGCCAATGACTTTGACGAAATCTTCAAAACAATCTCGGGTGCGGCTGAAACGGTGTGGCTGAAAAGACAGCACGAGTCGTCGACCCGGAAATGCACCGCGCGCAGCAGCCAGTGTGGCGGCCATCTCGACCGGGTGATGACCGTAGTCGTCAATCAATGTGAAGTGACCGCCTGCAGCGACAGGCACATCGCCGTAGCGTTGAAAACGCCGGCCCACGCCGTTGAATTCAGCCAGCGCTTTTTGCACGGCTGCATCCGGAATATCAAGCTCGACCGCCACCGCAATGGCCGACAGCGCATTCAACACGTTGTGCTCGCCGGGCAGGTTCAGCACCACCGCCATGTCTGGCATCGTGACACCGTTGCGGCGCTGCACCGTGAAATGCATTTGGCCATTCACGTGGCGCACATCAACAGCGCGCACTTGGGCGCCTTCATGGAAGCCGTAGCTGGTGACCGGGCAGGAGACCTGCGCGGTGATGTCGCGCACAGCCGCATCGTCCGTGCACAAAATCGCGGTGCCATAAAAAGGCATGCGGTGCAGAAAGTCGACAAAGGCAGCCTTCAGCTTTTCAAAGTCGTGGCCATAGGTTTCCATGTGGTCGGCGTCGATATTGGTGACCACCGCCATCACCGGCAGCAGGTTCAAAAACGAGGCGTCGGATTCGTCAGCCTCGACCACGATGTAGTCGCCAGAACCTAATTTAGCGTTGGTGCCCGCACTGTTGAGACGACCGCCAATCACGTAGGTCGGATCTAACCCGGCTTCGGCCAAAACACTGGCGACCAGGCTGGTGGTGGTGGTTTTTCCGTGTGTGCCTGCAATCGCGATGCCGCGTTTGAGGCGCATCAATTCAGCCAACATGAGGGCGCGCGGCACCACTGGAATGTGTTTTTCTCGTGCTGCGACGACTTCCGGATTGTCTGATTTCACCGCCGTCGACGTAACCACGGCGTCGACCGTGGCCAGGTTGCTGGCCGTGTGGCCGACATAGGTTTTGATGCCCAAGCCAGCCAATCGACGCAGCGTTGCGCTGTCGGCCAAGTCTGAGCCGGAAATCACATAGCCGAGGTTGTGCAGCACTTCCGCAATGCCGGACATGCCGGAGCCACCGATGCCGATGAAGTGAATATTCTTGACAGCGTGCTTCATCGAGCCAATTCCTCACAGGCCGCGACGACACTCGCCGTGGCATTGATTTTTTTCATTTGATGCGCGGCCTCAGCACGCTCTAAGAGATTGGCCCGCGTCATGGTTTGCAGCAAGCCAGCCAAGCCTTCTGCCGTCAAGTCGGACTGCTGGACCAACCAGCCACCGCCGGCCTCGACCAGAAAGCGGGCATTCAGCGTTTGGTGGTCATCTACGGCAGAGGGGAATGGCACAAACAGAGCTGCGGCCCCCACTGCGGCAATTTCAGTCACGGTGCTGGCGCCAGCGCGGCCAATGATGAGGTCGACTTCGGCAAAGGCTTTCGCCGTGTCGTCAATGAAGGGCGTCAATTCGGCCAACACGCCAGCTTGCGCATAGTTGTTGCGCAGCGCTTCAATTTGTTGGGTGCCACTCTGATGAAGCACCAGCGGCCGACTGGCTTCGCTCATCAGCGCCAGTGCTTTGGGCACCAATTCATTCAAAGCCCGCGCACCCAGACTGCCGCCCACCACCAACAATTTGAGTGAGCCACTGCGACCAGCAAAACGGGCAGCGGGTTCAGCTTGTTGCGTGAAGGCTGTGCGCAATGGATTACCCACCCACTCGGCTTTTTTGAAGACATTCGGAAAGGCCGTGAAGATGCGATCCGCCACACCCGCCAGCACACGGTTGGCCATGCCGGCGACTGAATTTTGCTCATGCAAAATGAGCGGCTTGCCCAGCAGAACAGCCATCATGCCGCCCGGGAAACTGACGTAACCGCCCAAGCCGATGACCACATCGGGCTTGACCCGGCGCAGCACCTGAAAGCTTTGCCAGAAAGCTTGCAGCAGACGCAGCGGCAACAAAGCCAGCGTCACCAGACCCTTGCCGCGCACGCCTGAGAAATCAATCGCCTCAAAGGCAAAGCCGCTGGCCGGCACCCACTGGCTTTCCATGCTCGGCTGACCGACGCGGCCCTTGCCGCCCAACCAATGCACCTGCCAACCGCGCTCGCGCAAGGCTTCAGCCACTGCCAGACCTGGGAAGATATGCCCGCCTGTACCACCGGCCATGACGAGGGCTGTCAGAGGACGCTTCACAGTCGGCCTCCCCGCATCAGCACGCGATTTTCGTAATCAATACGCAGCACCACGGCCAGCGCCACCAAGTTCATCAGAATGGCCGATCCGCCATAACTCATCAGCGGCAAGGTCAGGCCCTTGGTTGGCAAAGCACCCAGGTTCACGCCCATGTTGATGAAGGTCTGAAAGCCCATCCAAATACCCACCCCTTGCGCCACCAGTCCAGCAAACAAGCGGTCCAGTGCAATCGACTGGCGACCGATGTGGATGAGCCGACGGGTCAGCCACAGGAACAGGCCCAACAAGGTCAGTACGCCCACCAAGCCGAACTCTTCTCCAATCACTGCCAACAAAAAGTCGGTGTGCGCTTCCGGCAACCAGTTCAGTTTTTCGACACTGCCGCCCAGCCCAACGCCAAAAAATTCGCCCCGCCCAAAAGCAATCAAGGAGTGCGTTAACTGGTAACCCTTGCCGAGCGCATGCTTGGCATCCCACGGATCCAGGTACGCAAAAATCCGCTCGCGCCGCCATTCGCTCATGGCAACCATCAGTCCAAAGGCGATCACGACGACAGCTGAAATAACAAAGAACATGCGCGCGTTGACGCCACCCAAAAATAGGATCCCCATGGCAATGACCGAGATCACCATGAAGGCCCCCATGTCGGGTTCGGCCAGCAGCAAAACCCCGACCACCGCCACGGCCGCAGCCATCGGCAGGACAGCGCGAAAGAAGCGCTCCTTGACCTCCATCTTGCGCACCATGTAGTCAGACGCGTAGATCAAGACCGCGAACTTGGCCAACTCAGACGGCTGGAAATTCATGAAGCCTAGCGAGATCCAGCGTCGTGAGCCATTCACGCCCTTGCCGACAAAAGGCAGTAAGACCAAGCCCAACATGACGATGGAGCCAATGAACAGCCACGGGGCAAATTTTTCCCAAACTGACAGCGGTATTTGAAAAGTGATCAGCGCGACGGTGATGGCCAAACTCAAGGACACCAGGTGTCGGATCAAAAAGTGGGTGTGCTCGTAGCGCGCGAACCTTGGGTTGTCCGGCATCGCGATCGAGGCCGAATAAACCATGATCAAACCCCACAGCAGGAGCGCCAACGTCACACCGACCAGCGCCTGGTCAAAGCCAAGCAGACGCACCGGCGCCGAGTTGCTGACACGGTCTAGGCTGGTGCGAACGGGCAAGGTCTCATTACCGCCCTGCGGTGCACCCACCCAGCCGATCAGTCGTGCGCTGATGCTCATATGGAAACTCCTGCGTCCAGCGCCAGCGTCTGCACCGCGTCGCAGAACACCTGAGCGCGATGCCCGTAGTTGTCAAACATGTCGAAGCTGGCGCAGGCTGGTGACAACAGCACGGCGTCGCCGGGCTGCGCCAAACTGGCGGCGAGATCCACAGCGACCGGCATTGAATCGGCCACATGCATGTCAACACCCGATGCTTCAATCGCAGTTTGAATCAAAGGCGCGTCGCGCCCGATCAACACCACGGCGCGTGCATAACGCGCCACCGGCTCAGCCAGCGGCGCAAAGTCTTGTCCCTTGCCTTCACCACCCAAAATCAACACCAGACGACGGTCGGGACCCAAACCATTCAGAGCCGCAACAGTGGCGCCCACGTTGGTGCCTTTGCTGTCGTCAAAATATTCGACTTCATTCACCACCGCAACCGACTCGAGCCGGTGCGGCTCGCCGCGGTAGTCGCGCAGACCATGCAACAGCGGTGCCATGGTGCAGCCGATAGCGTTCGCAAGACCCAAGGCGGCCAAGGCGTTGGTGGCGTTGTGACGACCGCGAATGCGCAAGGCATCAACCGGCATCAAGCGCTGCACATAAATGGGAATCTCTTCATCGCGCCGGCGTTTGATGGTTTCATCGGCCTCGGCCGCACGCACCAACCAAGCCATGCCGTTGACGGTTTCAATGCCGTAGTCACCCGGGCACTGCGGCACATCGGCGCCAAACGTTTGCACGTTGCGCAACTGCTTGCCTTTGACCAGCGCCGGCACAACCGCCATGACCTGTGGGTCATCGCGGTTCAGCAGCATGACGCCGGTGTGGCCGTAAATGGCAGATTTTGCTCGCACATAAGCGGCCATGGAGCCATGCCAGTCGAGGTGGTCTTGGCTGATGTTCAGCACCGTTGCCACGCTCGGCTCAAAGCCGGTGACCTCGTCCAACTGAAAACTAGACAACTCCAGCACCCACACATCAGGCAAGGATTCGGTGTCGATGCAGGCTTGCAAAGTGTCTAGCAATGTGGGGCCAATATTGCCCGCGACCGCGACACTTTTTCCGGCGCGCTGCACCAGCTGCCCGGTCAACGAGGTGACGGTTGTTTTGCCATTGGTGCCGGTGATGGCGATGACCTTAGGACGGTACGGGAGCTTACGGGCGGGTTCAGCAGGTAGCTCGGCTGGTGACATAGATTCGTCGTCAGTCACGACCTCAGTCGCTTCTGCTTCTGCTTCTGCTTCTGCTTCTGCTTCGCCCAGCTCTCGCAGCGCCTCAGCGAACAAGGTGAGTTCATTGCCACAAGGCACGCCCTGCTCTTGGGCCGCTTGCAGCACGGGTGCGATCTCAGCGGGCGACAAACCAGGGCTGCGCAAAATCAAATCGAAGTGCTCGGTGCCCTTCATGAGTTCGGCGAAATCACCGGCTACAAACTTCACGGCTGGCCACTCTTGCTGCAAGGCGGCCAACTGCGGCGGTTCAGCCCGGGTATCGGCCACCGTCACGCGACTGCCATGGCCTGCGCACCAACGTGCCAAGGCCAAGCCGGACAAGCCGAGCCCGAGCACCAGAACATGTTGGGTGGCGAGTTTTTTCATCGCAGTTTCAGAGTCGACAAACCGACCAAGCAAAGCAACATGGTGATGATCCAGAAGCGCACCACCACTTGCGTTTCTTTCCAACCGCTTTTCTCAAAATGATGGTGCAGTGGCGCCATCTTCAAGATGCGCCTGCCCGTGCCGTATTTGCGTTTGGTGTATTTGAAATAAGTCACCTGCAGCATGACCGACAGGGCCTCGACCACGAAGATGCCGCCCATGATGGCCAACACGATTTCTTGCCGCACGATGACTGCGATGGTGCCGAGTGCAGCGCCCAACGCCAGCGCGCCGACGTCGCCCATGAAGACCTGCGCCGGATGCGTGTTGAACCACAAGAAGGCCAAGCCAGCGCCCGCCATGGCGGCGCAAAAAATCAGCAATTCGCCAGCTCCCGGAATGTAGGGAAAAAACAGGTAGCGGGAGTACACCGAGCTGCCCGTGACGTAAGCAAAAATTCCCAAAGCCGATCCGACCATCACCACCGGCATGATGGCCAAACCATCGAGCCCGTCAGTCAAGTTAACGGCATTGCTCGAACCGACAATCACCAAGTAGGTGAGGATCACAAAACCCAACACGCCCAAGGGGTAGCTGACTTGCTTGAAAAAAGGCAGCAGCAAACCGGCTTTGGGCGGTAAGTTGACATCGAAACCTGACTTGACCCAACTCACAACCAACTCGAACACGCGCAGGTTCGAGCTTTCTGAAATGCTGAACACCAAGTACAGCGCAGCGAGCAAGCCGATCAACGACTGCCAAAAATACTTGTCGCGTGAACGCATGCCTTCGGGGTCTTTGCTGACCACTTTCTTCCAGTCGTCGGCCCAACCGATGGCGCCAAAACCCAGCATCACGACCAGCACAATCCAGACAAAGCGGTTGCTCAAGTCGGCCCACAACAAAGTAGAGATCGCAATCGCCAGCAGGATCAACACACCGCCCATGGTCGGTGTGCCGCTTTTGCTCAAGTGCGTCTGCATGGCGTACTCGCGGATCGGCTGACCGATCTTCAACTCGGTCAAACGGCGAATCACCATCGGCCCAGCGATCAAGCCAATCAGCAAGGCCGTGAGTGCGCCCATGACGGCGCGCAATGTCAGGTATTGGAAGACCCGGAAAAACCCGAATTCGGGTGACAGGGTCTGTAGCCACTGAGCCAGACTTAAGAACATGCTTTTTCCTTCGCTGCGGCTGAGGCTTGTGTGCCGGCTTGTGCTCCGATGGCTTCGACGACGCGCTCCATCTTCATGAAGCGCGAGCCTTTGACCAGCACACTGGCGCAATCTGGCAAGGTTTTTTGAACGTCAGCCAACAAGGCCTCAAAAGTAAGGTGGTGACGCGCGCCAGGAAATGCCTGTGCGGCGTGGCGCATCAGCTCGCCGGTGCAGAGCAGCTGATCAATGCCGCGTTGCAGCGCGTGTGCGCCTATCTCTGCGTGAAATTCTGGTCCACGGTCGCCGACCTCGCCCATGTCACCCAAGACCAGCAAACGCGGCGCCGGTAGTTCCGCCAGCACATCGATGGCGGCGCGGACTGAATCCGGGTTCGCGTTGTAGCTGTCGTCAATGACGATCAGCGCGCGACCGTCGATCATCAAAGGCAGTGCGCGGGACCGGCCTTTGACCGGCGTAAAGACCGTCAGGCCTTCAGCCACCGCGCTCAGCGGTACGCCCGCCGCCAAAGCGCAAGCGGTCGCGGCCAAGGCGTTTTTAACGTTATGGCGGCCGGCCACATTCAATGCAAACATCACGGGGCCAAGCGGCGTCAGTGCATTCACTTGCCAGCGCGCACCAGTCCATTCGGCGGTCGCCGTCACGTCGGCTTGGCCAGTCAATGCAAAGGTGATGACGCGGCGCGTTCCAGCCAATGCACGCCACAGCGGCGTGTAGTCATCGTCGGCCGGAAAGACAGCGACACCGTCTGCCGGCAACGCAGTCAGCACCGCACCGTTTTCACGCGCCACCGCCTCCACACTCGCCATGAATTCGAGGTGCTCGCGCTGCGCGTTGTTGACCAGTGCGACAGTCGGCTGCGCCATGGCGGCCAGACCAGCGATTTCACCGGGGTGGTTCATGCCTAACTCGGCCACACCGACGGCGTGAGTGCTGCGCAAACGCAGCAAGGTCAGCGGGACGCCGATGTCGTTGTTGAAATTACCCTCGGTGGCAAAAGCCTGCTCACCTTTGAAGGCCCGCAGGATAGACGCGATCATTTGCGTCACGGTGGTCTTGCCGTTGCTGCCCGTGACCGCAATCAAGGGCAGCGAAAACTGCGCACGCCAGCCAGCCGCCAACTGGCCCAGTGCGGCTTTGGCATCAGGTACTTGCAGACCCGATAAACCTGCGTCAGCCAAACCATGTTCAGCCAGCGCAGCAACAGCGCCGTGCGACGCCGCTTGGCTTAAGAAGTCATGCGCATCAAAGCGTTCGCCCTTGAGCGCCACAAACAAATCACCGACGCGCAGGCTGCGGGTATCGGTGTGCACGCGCGAAAAACGCACAGACGCATCCCCCACCAATGTTGCCATCGGCAGGTGTTGCTGAGCCTGGGCCAAGGTCATCATGATGTGTGGACTGATCCAGTGCTGGCGGTTGCGGTGTAAGCAGCCAAGGCGAGTTCGGCTTGTTCACGATCCGAGAAAGGCCGGCGAACCCCATGAATCTCTTGGTAGCTTTCATGTCCTTTGCCGGCCATCAGCACCACGTCTTGCGGCTGCGCTTGCTGTAAGGCTGCGGCGATGGCCAGCGCCCGGTCGGGCTGCTGAAGAACGGCGGCAGACGTTGGCATGCCCGCCAGAATTTGCGCCATGATGTCGCCCGGCTTCTCGCTGCGTGGGTTGTCACTGGTCAGCACGGTGTAATCTGCATAGCGGCTGGCGACAGCACCCATCAACGCGCGCTTGCTGGCGTCGCGGTCACCACCGCAGCCAAACAGGCACCAGAGTTTTCCACCGCGACTTTGCGCTTGCGGCTTGAGCGCGAGCAAGGTTTTTTCCAGGGCGTCTGGGGTGTGCGCGTAATCAATCACCACCAGAGGTGCGGCTTCGGCCGTCAGCGTTTCCATGCGACCCGGCACCGGGCTCAGCTTGGCGCAGACAGCGGCAATCGCCTTCAGCGGCAAACCGAGGCTGCGCAATGCACCGATCACACCCAAGAGGTTGGAGACGTTGAATTCACCAACGACTGGAGCCGTCACTTGAAAAGCCGTCTCGCCCTCGATCACTTCAAAACTCAGGGAGTCAAGCCCGTATTGAATCGAACGTGCGGTCAGTCTTGCCGGGCCAGTGCAAGAGACCGTCCAAACATCGAGTTTTTCTGTCGCCAACACGGTGGCCAATTCAGCGCCGTGCTGGTCGTCAATATTCACCACCGCAGCTTGCAGACCCGGCCAGTAAAAAAGCTGTTCTTTGGCGGCCCAGTAGGCGACCATGGAGCCGTGGTAGTCCAGATGGTCTTGTGTGAAGTTGGTGAAGATGGCGGTGTGAATCTGTGTCGCATCCAGCCGCCGTTCTTCGATACCAATCGAAGAAGCCTCGACCGCGCAGGCCACAAAACCTTCGTCTACCAAACAACGCAGTTGCTCCTGAAACAAGACCGGGTCGGGCGTGGTCAGCCCATTGAAAACCAGCGCGCCAGGCTCACCAATGCCCAAGGTTCCGACCACAGCGCAGTGCTGTCCGAGTTGGCTCAACGCCTCAGCCATCCACCAAGCGGTGGACGTTTTGCCATTGGTGCCCGTGACGGCCACGACCGACAACTCCAGGCTCGGCTCAGAAAAGAAGGCCGCAGCAATCGGCGCGGCGGCACTTTTAAGACCCGCGTAAGTGGCCACGCGCTCATCCACCAGACTTTCAAGCGGGGCGCCTTCGGCCTCGACGAGACACGCCATGGCGCCTGCCGCCAACACCTGCGGTACAAAACGTCGCGCATCGTTGGCCGCACCGGGCCAAGCCAGAAAGCCGTCCCCAGGCTTGACGCGCCGGCTGTCCGCCACCAAGGTCCCGCTGACGTTCTGCCGCAACCAGCGTGCAGCCTCTTTGGGTGTGGTGAGTGCTTTGTGCAGGTGAGTGTTCAAAATGACTCCTCGACGGGACTGGTAACGATCTGGGGCTTGACCGCCACATCAGGGGGCAAGCCCATCATGCGCAAGGTCTGCTGAACTGTTTCACTGAAAACGGGCGCGGCGACGATGCCACCGAAATACTGACCATTGCTGGGCTCATCGATCATCACGGCGACCACGATGCGCGGCGAGTCGATGGGTGCGATGCCAGTGAACCAAGAGCGGTATTTGTTGCTGGCGTAGCCTTTGCCAACCTGCTTGTGTGCCGTGCCTGATTTGCCGCCCACCGAGTAACCCACGGTCTGCGCCAACTGACCTGTGCCGCCAGGGGCTGCGGCCATTTGCAGCATGCGGCGTATAGCGTGCGAGTTTTCAGGCGAGAAGACGCGAACACCGACAGCGGGTTCGGTGCTCTTGAGCATGGTCAGCGGAATGATCCGACCGTCGTGCGCAAAGGCCGTGTAGGAATGCGCCATTTGAAACAGTGACGCCGACAAACCGTAGCCGTAGGCCATGGTGGCTTGCTCGATCGGACGCCAAGTCTTCCAAGGCCGCACCCGACCGGTAACAGCACCTGGAAACTGGATCTGCGGTTTCTGTCCGTAGCCAAGTGCGGTGTAGGTGTCCCACATCTCGTTCGGGCTCATCTTTTGCGCGATCTTGAGCGCCCCCACGTTGCTCGATTTTTGGATCACACCCTCGACTGTCAAGGTGCCGTAGTTGTGCGTGTCACTGATTGTGAAGCCGCCCATGGTGAATCGACCTGGCGCGGTTTCGATGGTGGTTTGCGGCGTCACACGACCGGCCTCCAACGCCATCGCCACCGTGATCGGCTTCATGGTTGAACCAGGCTCGAAGGTGTCAGTCAGCGCCCGGTTGCGCAACTGCTCGCCATTGAGGTTGACGCGCTTGTCAGGGACATAGCTCGGGTAATTCGCCAACGCCAACACTTCGCCAGTGACCGCATCGAGCACCACCACGCTGCCGGCTTTGGCCTTGAATGAAATCACCGTGTCGCGCAACTTTTGATAGGCAAAGAACTGCACCCGACTGTCGATCGACAGTTGCAGATCTTTGCCCTCGACGGGCGGCACTTGCTCGCGCAGGTCTTCGATCACGCGCCCTTGTCGATCCTTGATGACGCGGCGAGATCCAGCACGACCGTTGAGCTCTTTGTTGAAGGTCAACTCCATGCCTTCCTGGCCCTGGTTTTCAACGTTCGCAAAACCCACCACGTGCGCCGTCGCTTCACCATCGGGATACTGGCGCTTGTATTCTTTGCGCTGATAAAGGCCCTTGATGTCCAGCTCGGCAATTTGCTTTGCCACCGACTCGTC
The DNA here is from genome assembly GCA_947450675.1 of Comamonadaceae bacterium. Lineage (GTDB taxonomy): Bacteria > Pseudomonadota > Gammaproteobacteria > Burkholderiales > Burkholderiaceae_C > Polaromonas. Next base: position 97,994 of record CANFWI010000006.1, read on the forward strand.
GACTTGCCGCTTCAACCACACAAAGGTCCGGTCGTCATTGCTCAGCCGCTCCTCCACAACCGATGCCGGCATGTCAAGCAGGCGCGCCAATTCGGCCAGCTGCACTTTGCTCACCACGACGTCTTCTGGAATGGCCCAGATACTTTGTGCCGGTATGCTCGAGGCCAGAATCAGACCGTTCCGATCCAAGATGCGGCCACGACTGGCAGGCAACTCCAGCGTGCGTACAAAACGCACTTCGCCTTGGCGTTGGAAAAAATCATTGCCAAAAATCTGGATGTGCGCAGCACGTGTAGCCAGTCCGGCAAAACCCAAGGCAATGGCCGCCACGATGAATTTGCTGCGCCAGACAGGCGTCCTGCTGGCCAGCAATGGGCTTGAGCTGTAGCGGATGCTGCGTCTCATGGCTTGCCTACGGACACATATTGGGTGATCGCCGCGGTTGCCGGCAGCATCTGTAGTTTGCCTTTGGCCAGTTTATCGACGCGAAGCGGCGTTGCCTGCGAGCGCTTTTCAGCCTGCAGGGTTCGGTTGTCGGTTTCCAACTTGCGCCCTTGTGCGCTGGCATTTTCGAGTTCAACGAAAATTCGGCGCGATTCGTACTGCGTATGAACCACATACAGCGCCGTCAGCAAGACCGCCACCAACAGCAACAGATTGACGCGGGTCAAGCGGGCACCTCGGTGCGTTCGGCCACGCGCATCATGGCGCTGCGTGAGCGTGGGTTACCTAAAACTTCAGCCTCAGAGGGCTTGACCCGACCCAGCGCGTTGAGCTTCATGGCCTTGGGTTCGGCAAACGGCGCACGGCGATCAAACACCTCGCGCGAATGCTCAGCAATGAACTGCTTGACGATGCGGTCTTCGAGCGAATGAAAACTGATCACCACCAAACGCCCTCCAGGTTGCAAGACTTTCAACGACGCCACTAGCGCTTGTTGCAGCTCTTCAAGCTCTGCATTGATGAAAATCCGAAAAGCTTGAAATGTGCGCGTTGCAGGGTCCTTACCCGGCTCGCGGGTTTTGACCGCGCTAGCCACGACTTCGGCCAATTCAGCGGTGCTCCCAAGTGGGCCCCGTTCGTTGCGCCAACGATCAATCGCCTTTGC
>CANFWI010000007.1 GCA_947450675.1 Comamonadaceae bacterium
TCAAACATCGTCACCTGCGGCTTGCCAAACACCGCCAACAGCTTGGCATCGGCATTGATGGCGCGCTTGTTGGCTGCGTCCTGCAGGCCTTCGGCTTTGATGTAGTCCCAGAGCTTTTTGATGACCTGTGTACGGGCCACCGGCTCGGCACCAATCACGGCAGCGAGTGCCTCGCTCGGCTTGAGTCCGGTGCCGGGCGTGGTCTTGCGTGGCACCTTGGGTTTGTCCGAAGCCGGTGCTTTCTTGACCGCCACTTTTTTAGCCGCGACTTTCTTCGCCGCTACCTTCTTGGCGGCAGGCGCAGCGCCTTTGGCGGCGACGGTTTTGCCAAACGGCGTTTTCACGGTGCCGGTGCGCGGCGGACCTGCCGTCTTGCGCGGCGGGAACTTGGAGGGCGCAAATTCAAAGTTGACCTTGCCCGCTTCAGCATCCCAAGCCAGCATGGCTTTGAAGGGCCGGCGCGTGCGCATCGAGACAAACTTGTCGAGCAAGTCGGTCTTGCCGGTGCCGAGCAGTTTTTGCATCTGCTCGTGGTCTACCGGCTGCTGAAGAATCATGGTGCCGGTCTTGAAGTCGCAGCTGGGTGTTGGCTGCTCCAGCGTCGGCACGGACTTGGCACAAACATAGTTTTTACCGTGCTCATGCACCGGGCTGCCGCACTTGGGACAAGCGCCCAAAGAAGGCGTTGCGCCGAAGTCGACAATCTCGCCGGTTTCGGCGTTTTTGTCATCGCCAAAGTCAAACTCGAGCTTGTAGTTCTTGGTTTCCTCGTCGAACTTGATGACCATTTCAGCCGTGAACGGCCAGCCGGCTTTGGAGCGGAAACCGTCCAGGGGACCGATCTTTTTGTCGCGCAAAAATTGCTCGACTTCAGCGACTTCAAAAGTCCGTCCGGCTGGTGTTTTGCCGAATGAAAAGCCGCAACCTTCAGCCGCACTGGCTGTGCCAACGCAGGTGTAGCGCCGGTAGTTTTCCTTGATGATGCCGCCGCAATTAGGGCAGGGCGCGGTGAGCGTGGCGTAGTCGCCCGGAATGGTGTCTTTGTCGTAACCCTTGGCCTTGTTCACCAAGCGCTCGGTCATCAAAGCAATGTCGGCCATGAAGCTTTCGCGGCTAAGTTGGCCCTGCTCCATCTGCTTCAGTTTGTGTTCCCATTCACCCGTCAGATCGGCGCGCGACAGCTCTTCGACGCCGAGGCCACGCAGCAGCGTCATGAGCTGAAAGGCCTTGGCCGTGGGGATCAGTTCGCGGCCTTCGCGGAGCATGTATTTCTCAGCGATCAAACCCTCGATGGTGGCGGCACGTGTGGCTGGTGTGCCGAGGCCTTTTTCCTGCATGGCTTCGCGCAGCTCGTCGTCTTCGATGGTTTTTCCGGCGCCTTCCATGGCACCCAGCAAAGTCGCTTCTGAGTAACGCGCGGGCGGCCGGGTTTTCAAGCCTTTCGGGTCGACCGTTTCAACGGCCACCAGCTCGCCGGGTTTCACCGGCACCAAGTTTTGGCCTTTGTCGCCGTCTTTGGGCTCGGCCACTTCAGCCGCCGCTTCCTTGCCATAAATGGCCAGCCAACCCGGCTTGACCAGCACTTTGCCTTCGGTCTTGAAGCTGTGCCGAGCGGCTTTGGTGATGCGCGTGGTCACCATGTATTCGGCGCTCGGGAAAAACACCGACATGAAGCGGCGCACCACCAAGTCGTACAGTTTTTGTTCGGCATCGCTCAAACCGCTGGGCGCTTGCAGCGTCGGGATGATGGCGAAGTGATCGCTGACCTTGGCGTTGTCAAAAATCCTTTTGCTGGGCTTGATGTAGTTGCCATTCAGGGCCACCAGCGCATGCGGTGCCAAGTGCTTCATCTCGCTGCCGGCGATCATTTCAAAGGTTTGCTTGACGACCGGCACATAGTCTTCAGGCAAGGCGCGTGAATCAGTCCGCGGGTAGGTCAGCGCTTTGTGGCGCTCGTACAAACTCTGCGCAATCGACAGCGTGGTCTTCGCAGAAAAGCCGAATTTGCCATTGGCTTCGCGTTGCAGCGAAGTCAAGTCAAACAACATGCCGGCGGCTTGCGTGGTCGGCCGGGACTCTTCCGTGACGCTGGCTTTCTGGCCGCGAACGGCGTCAGCGATGCTGCGGGCTTCGGCTTCAGACCAGACACGATCGGCCTTGAGTTCAGCGTCAGGCTCAGCGCCTTCTGCCAGTTGTGCGTTGACACGGGCTCTTGTCCACTGCGGGTCAAACCACTTGCCCGGGTACTCGCCGGCCTCGGCGGCAAAACTGGCGTGCACTTCCCAGTAATTGCGGCTGACAAACTTGCGGATTTTTTCTTCACGCTCAACCACCACCGACAGCGTCGGCGTCTGCACGCGACCGACGGTGGTCAAAAAGAAACCGCCGTCGCGAGAATTGAACGCGGTCATGGCCCGTGTGCCATTGATGCCGACCATCCAGTCAGCCTCCGAACGGCAACGGGCGGCATCGGCCAGCGGCATCATTTGCTCGTCGCTGCGCAAGCTGGCAAAGCCGTCGCGAATAGCGGCCGGCGTCATCGACTGCAACCAGAGCCGTTTGACCGGGTGCTTAGCTTTGGAATATTGCTGAATCAAACGAAAGATCAACTCGCCTTCACGGCCTGCGTCACAGGCGTTGACCATGGCGCCAATGTCTTTGCGCTTGGCCAGCTTGACGATGGCGTTGAGCCGCGTCTTGGTCTTGTCAATGGGTTTGAGGTCGAAGTAAGGCGGGATCACCGGCAGGTTGGCAAAACTCCACTTGCCGCGCTTGACGTCAAATTCTTCAGGCGCCTGAATCTCGACCAAATGGCCGACCGCCGACGTCACGATCCAGTCATCGCTCTCGAAGTACTCATCGTGTTTTTCGAACTTGCCCGCCGTCGGCGTGATGGCGCGCACGATGTCTTGAGCCACTGAAGGCTTTTCTGCAATCACCAATGTTTTCATAAGTACTTCTTCAAATTTTCTATGTCTTCCGGGACCATTTCCCGGGCTTCTGCAAACACGACCCGACCCTCACGGCCCCGCACCACCACCACTGGCAGCCCGCGCGGCTTGGGCCAGATCTTGGCCACTGCGGGCGTCGCCATGGCCGCTGGAAAGCTGTAGCCCTTGGCCTTCAAATGCGCACTCGCTGTGCTGGCCAGACGGTCAATCGACAGCCCCAGCACCACCAACCCTTCGCTACGCCAGGCTTGCCACAGCGCCTCCATATAGGGCGACTGCACAGCACAAAACGGACACCAACTCGCCCACCAGTACACCACAAGCACCTTGCCTTCAGCTTGGGCCGGCCCCCAAGGGCTGCCATCAAGCAGCGTCAAAGACGGCACAGCCAGGGCACTGCCGAGCGCCGGCAACGGGGCGCCAGCCGGCTCAGCCGCTGCGGCACCAGCAGCCCAAGGCAGCACGGCCAACGCCGCAGTACTCTGCATCAACTCGCGGCGATTGACCATCACTTGCTCCTTACAATAAGCATCTCTCGCGTACGCACGCGGGCACGCATGCGCACGCACATGCATGAATTAACCATACCAAAAATTTTCAACGTGTCCAAAAACAGCACCCACGTCAGCGCCAAGACCACACCCAAAAGTCTCGCCAAGCTGGCACCCGTGCCTTCGGGCAAGCGCATTCAGACCCGCCTTTCTGGCGTGCATGGCAAGGGCATGTTTGCCGTGCAAGACTTGGCTGAGGGCGAGACACTGATCGAGTACGTCGGCGAGATCATCAGCTGGAAAGAGGCGCTGCGGCGCCATCCACACGACCCAACCGACCCCAACCACACCTTTTACTTTCATGTTGATGAAAAGCATGTGATTGACGCCAAGCACGGCGGCAACTCCTCCCGCTGGATCAACCACAGCTGCGCGCCCAACTGCGAAGCCGATGAGCAAAAGGGCCGGATCTTCATCAAAGCGCTGCAAAACATTCCTGCTGGCAAAGAGCTTTTTTACGACTACGGACTCATCATTGACGCGCCGTACACCAAGAAGCTCAAAGCCGAATACCCGTGCTGGTGCGGTGCACCGACGTGCCGCGGCACGCTGCTCGCGCCCAAAGACAAAAAAGTGAAGGTGGAGAAGAAAGACAAGAAAGTCAGCAAAGAGAAGAAAAAAGCGAAAACCAAAAAGGGCTGAGGCGATTCTGTGAGCTCCGCCACCAACCCTTTGCGCACGCCAGTGCGCTGGCCTGCCGAAGCCATCTGGCAAGCCGTGGCGCCCCAGTTGCCCGCCTTCACGGTCGAGGTGTTGCCACAGGTCGACTCCACCAACAGCGAGCTGATGCGGCGCTGCCGGGCTGGCTCACTGGCGGCCTTGTCCAACTCAGCGCTGGGAAGTCCCGAGGCTCCTGAAGCCATCTTGTTGGTGGCCGAGCATCAAAACGCTGGCCGTGGCCGTTTAGGTCGCCCATGGCAAAGCCAAGCCGGTGCCAGCCTGACCTTCTCACTCGGCTTGCCGCTGCGACCGGCCAACTGGTCTGGTTTGTCATTGGCGGTTGGCGTCAGTCTGGCCGAGAGCTTAGAGCCGGCCAATGGCCAACCACCCACGCTGCAACTCAAATGGCCGAATGATTTGTGGCTGGGGCAGCGCAAGCTCGGCGGCATTTTGGTGGAAACCGCCAGCTGGGGCGATCAACGCTACGTGGTGATCGGCGTCGGCCTGAATATGACGCAGCCCGAGGAAGACTTCTCTGCGGCAACGTCCGGCACGGCTGGCGACGCGCAAACACCCGCGCCCATGGCCGCGACATCCCTGCAGGCCTTGTGGCCGGGCGTCGACGCCGCTTGGGCGCTGCAAGCTGTGGCGGCGCCGCTGGTACACGCCGTGCTGGACTTTGAGCGCGAGGGCTTCGCGCCTTTTCGTGCGCGCTTTGCTGCGCGCGATGCGCTGGCCGGACGCCGCGTTAGGCTGTCCGATGGCACCGAGGGCACCGCTTGTGGGGTTGGGCCGCACGGCGCCTTGTCGGTGCAAACCCAGAACGGCTTGCAAGAGATCAGCAGCATGGAAGTCAGCGTGCGGCCGGCTGACCCTGATTGTTGAAGCGATTGAAACCATCAACCCGTCGGTGACACTGCCGATGAATTGCCCTTGAAGGCTGAGGACCTCCCATGTTGAGACTGCTGATTTTGTTGCTGCTGTTGGCCAATGGCGCCTACTTCGCGTGGACACACGGCGCGCTGGCCAAGCTCGGCCTTGAACCCGCTCACACAACGGAACCAGAGCGGCTACAGCAACAGGTTCATCCTGAACTGCTGCTGGTCACACCGGCGGCGTCGACACCTACGGCAGTGGCACCAGCACCGGCTCTGGCGGAACCGCCGGTTCCAACTCAGGCCGCCAGTGTGCCTGCTCGCTGACTGCTCATATGCGCCTGAGCTACCTCGAATTCGACTACAGCGAGGACGCCGACGGCGTTGGCACTTTTGACGCGTTGGCCGCCACCGCACCGCCACACAACGCGGCGGTGCTGGCCGAAGTCGTCACCGTCCTAGCCTGGGCACATGACGCATTTGAGGCGCAGCGTGCACCGCTCGACGAAGGCGGCGAGTGGGACTACGACTTACAGGCTTGGCGCGAATTCAGTGCAGTAGACGTCTTGGACTTTGACGAACTCAGCGGCAAGCTCAGCGTTCAGCCTCAAGCTGCCGGTCTCGCACGGCACACCGTGAGCTTGTCCGTCACCGGCACACCAGGCTTTTGTACGGCCTTTCGGGAACGCTTTCACACCTCTTGACAGTATCGGCATTCAGCCACTGCATGCCCTTTTCATTTTCGGCTTGTTCCCAGCCGAGCTGCCACCCCGAGACGCTTTCCGACATACTGGATTGACGATGCCGCCCACGCTTCGGCGGCCAGCAACTCAAGGGAAAATTTGTGCGCAAGACATCCATCGACAAAAATAAAATTCATTTTTTACTGCTCGAAGGGGTTCATCCTTCGGCGGAAGAAGTAATCCGTGCGGCCGGCTACACGAGCATTGACAGCGTCTCCGGTTCGCTGCCTGACGCTGAACTCAAGGCGCGCTTGGCCGACGTGCACTTCTTAGGGATCCGCTCGCGCACGCAACTCACCGAAGACATCTTTGCGCATGCGCCCAAGCTGACCGCCGTCGGCTGCTTTTGCATCGGCACCAACCAGGTTGACTTGGCAGTGGCGCGCCAACGCGGCATCGCCGTCTTCAACGCCCCTTACTCCAACACCCGCTCGGTCGCCGAACTGGTGCTGGCCGAGGCGATTTTGCTGCTGCGCGGCGTGCCTGAAAAAAGCGCGGTTGCGCACCGTGGTGGCTGGCTCAAGTCGGCCGAGAACGCTTATGAAATCCGCGGTAAAACGCTGGGCATCATCGGCTACGGCTCGATCGGCACGCAGCTGTCGGTGCTGGCTGAAGCACTCGGCATGAAGGTGGTGTTTTTTGACGTCGTGACCAAGCTACCGCTGGGCAATGCCAAGCAAATGCTCAGCCTGCATGAGCTGCTCTCCATCAGCGATGTGGTCAGCCTGCACGTGCCTGAAACCCGCGCCACGCAATGGATGATCGGCGCCAACGAAATAGCCATGATGAAACAAGGCAGCGTCTTGATCAATGCGTCGCGCGGCAGCGTGGTGGAGATTGAGGTACTGGCCGAAGCGCTGACTTCGCGCAAGCTACTGGGTGCAGCGATTGACGTGTTCCCGGTGGAGCCGCGCAGCAATGCCGACGTCTTCGAGTCGCCCTTGCGTGGCCTCGACAATGTCATCCTCACGCCGCACGTCGGTGGTTCGACCATGGAAGCGCAAGCCAACATTGGTGTCGAGGTCGCTGAAAAGCTGGTCAAGTACAGCGACAACGGCACCACAACATCATCGGTCAATTTCCCAGAAGTGGCGCTACCGGCTCACCCGGACAAACACCGGCTGCTGCACGTGCACCGCAATGTGCCGGGCGTGCTGTCGCAGATCAACCAGATCTTTTCGGACAACCACATCAACATCGCAGCGCAGTACCTGCAAACGCATGACGACATCGGCTACGTGGTCATCGACATCGATGCCATCGACTCCGACAAGGCGCTGAGCAAGCTCGGCCAAGTGCCCGGCACGATCCGCAGTCGAGTTCTTTTTTAAAACGCTTCTTTGTTACAGTCGGCCCAACAACCGGCTGAAACTATGCGCACTTTGCCCATCACCCTCCCTTTTTTCAATGCCCTGCGCGTGGTCGCGTTGCTGGGGCTGAGCCAGTCAGCGCTGTTGGCGCAGGCCCAAACCTTCAAGATAGATTGTGATGCGGAGGCCAGCATTCCCCTGATGGATAAAAAGCTCACGCCCGCCAAAATCACCATCGAACTGCAGAACATTGGTCGCCATGTGTACTTCAATGTGGTCGGCCCGGCGGACTACCAGATGCGCGTCAGCAGCCTGATCACGGAGCAGTATCTGGGTGCCAATCTGACGACAGATGCGCGCTTGGGCGCCCACAAGAAAAACAAAACCAGCGGCCGCGAAAATCAAATCACCATTGACCGCGAAAGTGTGGCCTACGCCGGCTACAACGACACCGACTACCAAGGCAAAAGCGTGCGTATTCTTTACGATGGCAAGTGCAAACTACCCAAGCCATAGCGCACACTTCACGTCCAATTTTTCAGAGTAAGCCATGCCAACCGATTCCAAAACGTCTACCCAAGCCCCTGCGGGCAGTGCCATCATCAAAGCCAAAGCGCTTGGCTTTCCGTGGGACACCATCGATCCCTTTTTGTTCTGCGCGTACCACGACGACGCCTACCCTGCTGCCAACGCAGCGATGGGACCGGCGGTGTCATTGAGCGGCCGCACCCTGGGGCAAGACTTCAGCAGCAAAGACGGCTGGAGCATGTACCACGGGCAAACCGTGCCGGGCTTTCCTTCTCACCCGCACCGCGGCTTTGAGACCGTCACCATCGTCCGCAAGGGTTTGATCGACCACTCTGATTCGCTCGGTGCGGTGGCGCGCTTTGGCCGTGGCGACGTGCAGTGGCTCACAGCCGGCCAAGGCATCGTCCACTCAGAGATGTTTCCGCTGCTGGCCACCGACACAGACAACCCGCTGGAGTTGTTTCAGATTTGGCTGAACCTGCCAGCGCGCAACAAGATGGTGGCGCCGCACTTCACGATGTTCTGGTCGCACGATATTCCGCATCAGGTCACCCAAGACGAGGCTGGCCGCAGCACCGAAGTCGCGGTGATCGCCGGCCGTCTGGCTGACGCTGGCGCTCCGCTGCCGCCACCACCCGACTCATGGGCGTCTCAGGCTGACGCCGATGTGTCGATCTGGACCCTGCGCATGGACCCCGGTGCCCGCTGGACTTTGCCCGCCGCCGCTGGCGCGGGCACGCAGCGCAGCTTGTACTTCTTCAAGGGCGAAAACGTGAGCGTGGATGGCGAAGGCATCGACAGCCACGCCGCACTGGAGTTGCGCGGCGACTGCGCTGTGGCACTGGTCAACACCGGCAGCAGCGTCGCAGAATTTTTGCTGCTGCAAGGCCAACCCATCGCCGAGCCCGTGGTGCAGTACGGGCCGTTTGTGATGAACACGCAGGCCGAGATTCGGCAAACGCTGGCGGACTACCAACGCACCCAGTTTGGCGGTTGGCCTTGGGAAGACAGCGCCCCGGTGCACGGTCGTTCGCCGGAGCGTTTTGCGCGGCATCCAGATGGCCGCGAAGAGCGGCCACTGGCCTAGTGCTTACTTAGCGACCACGCGGACCATTTCCAAGCACTTGTTCGAGTAGCCCCATTCGTTGTCGTACCACGCGACGACTTTGACGAAGGTGCTGTCCAGCGCAATGCCGGCATCGGCGTCAAAGACGCTGGTGCAGGTTTCACCGCGGAAGTCGGTGGCAACCACTTTGTCTTCGGTGTAGCCGAGCACGCCTTTGAGGGCGCCTTGGCTTTGCGCTTTCATCTCGGCGCAGATGTCTGCGTAGCTGGCTTCCTTGTTCAGCTCGACCGTCAAGTCGACCACGGACACGTCAGACGTTGGCACGCGGAAAGACATGCCGGTGAGCTTTTTGTTCAGCTCAGGAATGACCACGCCCACCGCCTTGGCTGCGCCCGTACTGGAAGGAATGATGTTCTCAAGAATGCCACGGCCGCCGCGCCAGTCTTTGCCGCTCGGGCCGTCGACGGTTTTTTGCGTCGCGGTGGTGGCGTGCACCGTGGTCATCAGGCCACGCTTGATGCCCCATTTGTCGTTCAACACTTTGGCGATCGGTGCCAAGCAATTGGTGGTGCATGAGGCGTTGGAAATGATGGCTTGACCGGCGTAGGTTTTGTCGTTCACGCCGTAGACAAACATCGGTGTGTCGTCTTTGCTCGGAGCCGACAAGATGACTTTTTTGGCACCCGCAGCCAGGTGCTTTTCAGCAGTGGCTTTGTCCAGAAAAAGGCCAGTCGATTCGAGCACGATGTCGGCGCCAATCTCGTTCCATTTCAGGACAGACGGATCGCGCTCTTGCGTCAAACGAATCTTGTTGCCATTGACGATCAGCGTGTTGCCTTCGACCGAGATCTCACCTTTGAAGCGGCCGTGCACCGAGTCGTACTGCAGCATGTAGGCGAGGTACTCGGGTTCAAGCAAGTCGTTGATGCCGACGATCTGGATGTCGCTGAAGTTTTGCACAGCGGCGCGCAACACATTGCGGCCGATACGGCCAAAGCCATTGATGCCAATTTTGATAGTCATATTCTGGAGCTCCTAGAGTTAAAGATTCTTTGAATTCTGCGCACGCGCCACCCGCTGTCTTATTTTTTGAACAGCACCTTGCGCACGGTGTTGGCGACGTTTTCGGGGGTGAAGCCGAAGTGTTTGAACAGCACCGGCGCCGGTGCTGACTCGCCGTACGTGTCGATGCCGACCACAGCCGCGCAGCCGTACTTCCACCAGCCGTCGGTCACGCCCATCTCAACAGCGATGCGCGGAATGCCTTCGGGCAAGACGTCTGATTTGTAGGCGGCTTTTTGCTTGTCAAAGGTCGTCGTGCTGGGCATCGACACCACACGCACCGCGATCTTGAATTCTTTGGCCAGCAGCTCTTGCGCCTTCAGGGCCAACTGCACTTCAGAACCGGTGGCGATGATGATGGCCTGGGCTTTTTTCTTCAAGCCAACTTCTTCGGGTTCAGCCAGCACGTAAGCGCCTTTGCTGATCTGACCGACGTCGTCCTTCGGTGCGTAAGGCAGGTTTTGGCGGCTCAACAACAAGGCGGTTGGCTTGTTTTTGTTTTGCAAAGCCACGGCCCAAGCCACGGCTGTTTCAGCCGTGTCACCCGGACGCCAGACGTCGAGGTTGGGGATCAAACGCAAGCTGGCGGCGTGCTCGATGGACTGGTGCGTTGGGCCGTCTTCACCCAAGCCAATCGAGTCGTGCGTGAAGACATGCACCACGCGCAGTTTCATCAGCGCAGCCATGCGAATCGCGTTGCGGCTGTAGTCGCTGAAGGTCAGGAAGGTGCCGCCGTAAGGGATGTAGCCGCCGTGCAACGCGATGCCGTTCATGATCGCGGCCATGCCGAATTCGCGCACGCCGTAGTTGATGTGGCGGCCGCCGATTTTCTGGCCGTCAGCGGTGTCGGTCAGCACCACGGCGCCCTGGGCGTCAAAGCGCAAATTCGGTGTGCTCTTGGTGTTGGTGAGGTTGGAACCGGTCAGGTCGGCAGAGCCGCCGAGCAACTCCGGCAGACCTGCGGTGAAGGCTTCGAGCGCCAGCTGCGAGGCCTTGCGGGACGCCACAGTTTCGGCTTTGGTGTGAGCGCCAACGACGGTGTCCACCGCCAGTTGCGAGAACGATTTGGACAACTCGCCTTTCATGCGGCGGGTGAGCTCGTCGGCCAAGGCCGGGAAGGCCGTTTTGTAGGCCGCGAACTTCACGTCCCATGCGCTTTCAGTGGCTTGGCCTGCGGCCTTGGCATCCCAAGCTGCATAGACTTCTGGCGGCATTTCGAACGGGGCATGCGGCCAGTTGAGGACTTCGCGCGTGAGCTTGATTTCTTCAGCGCCCAGCGGCTCGCCGTGGGCTTTAGCGGTGTTGGCGCGGTTCGGTGAGCCTTTGCCAATGTGGGTTTTGCAGATGATCAAGGTTGGCTTGTCGCTGCCGTCTTTGGCCTTGGCAATCGCCTTGGCAACCACCTCTGCATCGTGGCCATCCATCGGGCCGATGACGTTCCAGCCGTAAGCGCCAAAACGCTGGGCGGTGTTGTCGATGAACCAAGGCGCGACCTGGCCATCAATCGAGATGCCGTTGTCGTCGTACAGCGCGATCAGTTTGCTCAGCTTCCAAGCGCCGGCGAGGGCAGCAGCTTCGTGGCTGATGCCTTCCATCAGGCAGCCGTCGCCCATGAAAACATAGGTGTGGTGGCTGACCACTTCGTGGCCTGGGCGGTTGAATTCTTGGGCCAACAGCTTTTCTGCCAACGCCATGCCGACCGCGTTGGTCACGCCTTGGCCGAGTGGGCCGGTGGTGGTTTCAATGCCGGGTGTGTAGCCGACTTCCGGGTGACCCGGTGTCTTGCTGTGCAGTTGGCGGAAATTTTTCAACTCTTTCATCGGCAGCGCATAACCCGTCAGATGCAGCAGCGCGTAAATCAACATCGAGCCGTGGCCGTTGGACAGCACGAAACGGTCGCGGTCAAACCAATGCGGATTTTGCGGGCTGTGCTTCAGATGGCGGGCCCACAGCGCAACCGCCATGTCGGCCATGCCCATGGGGGCGCCGGGGTGGCCGGAGTTGGCTTGTTGCACGGCGTCCATGGCCAGAGCACGGATGGCGTTGGCCATGAGAGGGGAGTTGTTGTCAGCCATTTGCGGAGAGTCCAGAGTGAAGTTCGCGGGAATGAAAGGTGAGATTGCAGTGGCGCAACAGGGGTCTTTGGGGAGACTTTCAACCGAGTCTGCGCTCTACAAAACCAGTCATTTTACAGGGGTGGCGTGGCGCACCATTTGCCGGGCCAGAGCCTGCGTCAGCCGTGCCGTGAATCGTCAGCGCGATAATCCGCCTCCATGAGCACTGCCCCCATCCAACACGCACTGATACTCGCCGCAGGTCGCGGCGAACGCATGCGCCCGCTGACCGACGCCTGCCCCAAGCCCCTGCTCGAGGTGCAAGGCAAACCCTTGATCGTCTGGCATCTTGAAAAGCTGGCGCGCGCCGGCGTCAAGCACGTCGTCATCAACACCGCTTGGCTGGAAGAGCAATTCCCCGCATTGCTCGGCGACGGCAGCACTTGGGGTTTGTCGATTCGCTACTCACATGAGGGCGCGCAATTTGGCGGCGCACTTGAAACGGGCGGCGGCATGGCGACCGCCTTGCCACTGCTGGACTTGCCAGACAACACACCGTTTTGGGTTTTGGCCGGCGACGTTTACATGCCGGACTTTCATTTCCCGATGGCAGACGGCGTGCGCTTTGCGGCGTCCAAAGCGTTGGCGCATATTTACCTGGTGCCTAACCCGGCGCACAACCCGAGCGGTGACTTTGGTTTGTCGCCCGGCGGCATGGCCCTCAACAAAGCCCCTGAGCAGTTCACTTACAGCACGGTCGGTTTGTACCGGGCGGCGCTGTTGGCCGGCACGCCAGTAGGTCATAAAGCCGCACTGGCACCATTGCTTCGCACTGCCATGCAGAGCGGGCGCGTCAGCGCGGCGCTATATTCAGGCGCATGGACTGACGTGGGAACACCCGAACGGCTGGCCGCCCTGAATGCGCTGCCGGTCTGACGCGTTGGTCCCTCGTTGACCGGTAAAACTCGCAACAGGAAAAGCCCCGTGATCAACTCCCGCATTTATGAAAAACGCCGCGCCGTTGTGGCGCGCGCTCTGAAAGCCGCAGGCGGCGGCATCGCCCTGCTGCCGACTGCACCTGAAGTCGCACGCAACCGCGACAGCGACTTTCCGTACCGCCACGACAGCTACTTTTATTACCTCACCGGCTTCACCGAGCCCGGTGCATGGCTGACGATTGAAGCGTCTGGCAAGAGCACGCTGTTTTGCCGTCCGAAAGACTTGGAACGCGAGATCTGGGACGGCATTCGCCTCGGCCCCAAAGCCGCACCGGCGGCGCTCGGCGTCGACCAAGCTTTCAGCGTTGAGACCATCGACAAAACCATGCCGCTGCTGCTGGCGAACCAGCGCGCCGTGTGGTTTCCGTTTGCCACGCACAAGGGCCTGGAAACACAAGTCGACGGCTGGCTGAACCAGGTCCGGGCCAAAGTGCGTCTGGGCGCTGAATGCCCGGGCAGCCAACACGATTTGTGCAAAGTGCTGGACGAGATGCGGCTTGTCAAAGACAAGCATGAGATCGACATCCTGCGCCGCGCTGGACAGATTTCGGCAGGCGCCCATGTGCGCGCCATGCAAACCTCGGCAGAGATGCTGCGCAGCGGTTTCAAAGGTGGGCCGCGTGAATACCACTTGGAAGCCGAACTGCTGCACGAGTTCCGCCGTCACGGCTCGGAATTCCCGGCCTACACCAGCATCGTCGCGGCCGGTGCCAATGCCTGCGTGCTGCATTACCGCGCTGGCGACGCTGAACTTAAATCTGGTGATCTCTGCCTGATTGACGCCGGCTGCGAGCTAGGCGGCTACGCCAGCGACATCACCCGCACCTTTCCGGCCAACGGCCAATTCACCCCCGCCCAGCGCACGCTGTATGACATCGTGCTGGCCGCGCAGTACGCCGCGGTGGCGGTGACCCAACCCGGCAAGCGCTTCACCGACCCGCATGACGCAGCGACGCGCGTGCTGATCGAAGGCATGTTAGATACCGGCTTGTTACCGAAGGCCAAGCACGGCAAAGTGGACGACGTGCTGGCCTCCGGCGCCTACCGGCAGTTCTACATGCACCGCACCAGCCACTGGATGGGCATGGACGTGCACGACTGCGGTGACTACACCGAGCCCACGGGCAAGGCCACGCGGCAGACCGACGCGCTCGGCCAAGCCGTGCTGCGCAAACCGTCTCGCATCTTGCAGCCCGGCATGGTTTTAACCATTGAACCCGGCCTGTACGTGCGCCCCGCCAGAGGCGTGCCTAAAGAGTTCTGGAACATCGGCATTCGGATTGAAGACGATGCGCTGGTGACCGCCAAAGGCTGCGAGCTGCTGACCCGCGGCGTGCCGGTGGATGCAGATGAGATTGAGGCCTTGATGCGGGGCTGAGGCCGCCCGCTCAGTTGTTCGTCAAGCCCAGCGACTTGATGACCGGTGCGAGTTGTTTTTCGTCGTTCTTGACATACGCCGCGAACTCATCCGGCCCCATCACTGTCGGCTCAGCGCCAAGCGATGCCAGCAAGGCCAAGGACTTGGGGCTGTTCATGACCTTGGCCATGGCCTTGTCAAGGCGGTTGATGATGGGCTTCGGTGTGCCCGCCGGCGCAACGATGCCGTTCCAG
This sequence comes from Comamonadaceae bacterium, assembly GCA_947450675.1. Taxonomy (GTDB): domain Bacteria; phylum Pseudomonadota; class Gammaproteobacteria; order Burkholderiales; family Burkholderiaceae_C; genus Polaromonas. The sequence continues at coordinate 14,410 of CANFWI010000007.1, forward strand.
GACTCTGACACGTAGCCTGGCAAACCAGCCTCAGCCACGGTCGGAACCTCCGGAAAGATGCTGGACCGGCGGCTGCTGCCGATCGCCAAGGGACGCAACTTACCCGCCTTCACGTGCTGGATTTGCGGCGTGATGTTGACGAATGACACTTCGACCTGACCACTCAACACGCCCAACACAGCGGGTGCCGCGCCAGCGTAGGGCACATGCGTCAGCTTGACGCCAGTCATGCGGCTGAACAATTCGCCGCCCAGATGCGGGCCGGTGCCAGCCCCGGCGGAAGCATAGTTGAGTTTGCCGGGGTTCTTGCTGGCGAAGGCGATCAATTCAGCGACGCTGTTGACCGGGACCGAGGGGTGCACGGTGATCAGATTCGGCACCGTGGCGAACATGCCGACCATGGCAAAGTCTTTGTGTGCGTCGTAGGGCATGGCCGGATTGATGGTGGGCTGGACCACCAACGGAGCGACTGTCGCCAGCAAGAGCGTGTAGCCGTCAGGCGCTGCCTTGGCGACCAGATTGGCACCGATCAACGTTCCGGCGCCGGGTTTGTTCTCAACGATCACGCGTTGTCCCAACTCCGTCGTCAGCCCGTCGGCGAGCATGCGCACGATGGTGTCCGACGGCCCGCCTGCCGCGTACGGATTGATGATGCGGATCACTTTGTCGGGCCAGGTTTGCGCTTGCGAGAACAGGCTCGCCAAGCTCAAACCAAGCAGGGCCAAGATGCGTTTTTGTGTCATTTTTGGAGTCATGGGATCAATCCTTCTTGGGGATGGGCGCGTTGGCTTGATGAATCCAGCCTTCGCCGCCGGGCGGGCGCTGCAGCATGGGTCGGTTGAAGATCTCACCGAGTGCCGAGTAGAACGGTCCGCCCAAGCGGGCGATCGGATTCAGCGCGACCGAATCCACCCGCTGTCCGTCATACACATCCGTGGACAAATGAAAGGCCACCACTTCACCGATGTACAGCGTGTTGCGACCCTTGCCGAGCACGATGAACTGGTCGAGCTTGCACTCCATCTGTATGGGGGAGGCGGCGATACGCGGCGGCCTGACGCGCGTGCTGGGGAGCAACTCGATGTTCAGCGCATCGGTTTCGCTGACGTCAGGCGGATATTCGGACGCGCTGGCGTGCATCGCCGCCATCGTCGAAACATCAGCCACGTTGACCACAAACTCCCGCGATTCGCGGATGTTGCGTGCCGTGTCTTTGAGCACATCACCCTTCGACGTGATGTTCACCGCCAACATAGGCGGGTCGGTGGCCACGTAGTTGTAAGAGCTGAACGGCGCTGCGTTGACGCGACCTTCTGCATCAACGGTGGTGATCCAAGCGATCGGTCTGGGAACAACACAACCGACGAGCAGCCGGTAGGCCTCGGCAGTGTCCAAACCAAGAGCGTCAACAAATGCGAATTTTTTCATGGTGCCCCATCAATAGCGGCTGATCCTAAGGCAATCGACGGCGCGTGGCCAGACAAAGCAGACCTGCGACTTTAGTCATACCGGAGCCCCGCACACCGGATAAGCCCTAGCCCCGCGGATGCTGCCGGGACTTTAAAATTCAGACAATGGGCTCCAACAAAACGACAACACTAGACATCAACCTCACCGCCGACTTGCAGAAGTGGCGCGTCTTCTTAGCCATCGCCGAACTCGGCAGCCTGACCCGTGCCGCGCTGTTTCTCGACAGCAACCAATCTTTGTTGAGTCGCCAGCTGAATGCCCTTGAGCGCGAATGCAAAAGCCGTCTGTTCATCCGCACTGGACGCGGTGTCGAAATGTCCGACATCGGCAAGCGCCTATTTCCGCAGGTCAAGACCTTGCTCGAAGACGCCGAGCGGCTTGCACACGACATTCGAAGCGAGGTCCATGAGCCCGTCGGACGCGTGACCGTGGGCATGTTGCCGTCGATTGGGTCGACGATTGTTGGGCGCCTCTTTGTCTCGCTGCGTGAGCGCTACCCCCACATCCAACTGAAGATTCTGGAGGGCTCCAGCGGACAGGTGGATGAATGGCTGGCCAACGCACGCGTCGACATCGCCATCTTGTACCGTTACGGCACCGCGTCGATGCCGCAAGATCAGTCGCTGGCCATGGTTGAGAGCTACCTGATTGGCCACAAGGGCGACCGACTGACGGCGGCGCCTGAGATCGCCTTCAAAGAATTGCAAGGTCTGCCGTTCATCCTGCCCAGCGCACCGAACGGACTGCGTACCGCACTTGACAGCATGGCGCGCCAAGAACACATCGCATTGAACCCGGTCATAGAGGCCGACTCACTGCCGCTGCAAAAATCACTGGTCGCTAGCGAGCACCTGTACACCGTCCTGCCCTTGCATGCGGTCTGGGCCGAGATCAATGCCGGCACCGTCCAAGCGTCACGCATCGTCTCCCCCAGCTTGCAGCGTTCGGTCGCGATGGTCTTCAGCAAAAGCAAAGGGCCCGCCAAAGCCGTGTCCGCCGTCGCGCAACAGATTCAGCACATTGTTGACGAGATGGCCCGCAACGGCATGTGGCGTTTGGGGCCGATGGTCTGAGTTCGCTGCGGGCATAGCAGCTCTGCTGCTTTTGAGCTGTCGTCAAACGGTGCGCTGGCTATAGTGCATGGGCTCTCAAAGCCTTTGACTTGAAGAGCTTCACTCAGGAGTAAACAGATGATGGACATGGCCTCACGGCGCATCTTGTTGAGAGCGGGCTTATCGGTTGGCGTGGCCAGCCTGCTCGGTACCGCCAACGCCGCCAGTTATCCCGACAAACCGATTCGCTTGGTGGTGCCCTTTCCTGCCGGCGGTGCCACCGACGTCATGGCGCGCAGCTTAGGCCAAAAACTGGCTGAGCGACTCGGCGTTGCGGTGGTGATCGATAACCGCGCCGGCGCTGGCGGTGGTATCGGCGCTGAAGCTGTCGCCAACGCCACAGCCGACGGTTACACGCTGCTGTTTGCCACCATGGGGTCGCTCACCATCAACCCGAATTTATACAAAAATTTGCGTTATGACCCGGTCAAGAATTTTGAGCCGATCGGCCTCACACACAGCACCTCTAACCTGTTGGTGGTGAATCCCGCCATCAAAGCCAACTCGGTGGCTGAGTTGATTGCGCTGGCCAAAAAAGAGCCCGGCAGCTTGAGTTTTGCGTCGGCCGGCAACGGCACCACCAGCCACCTGTCGGGTGAGCTTTTCAAGAGCTTGGCCAAAGTCGATTTGATCCATGTTCCGTACAAGGGCAGCGCGCCAGCCATGGTCGACTTTTTGGGCGGCCGGATTTCCATGATGTTCGACACCGCCTCCAATTTTGTTGAGCACGTCAAAAGCGGCAAGCTGCGCGCCTTGGGGCTGACGGGCACCAAACGCTCACCGGCCATGCCGGGAGTTCCAACCATTTCAGAAACACCGGGGATGGAAGATTACGAAATGTCGCTTTGGCTGGGTCTGCTGGCGCCCGCTGGCACCGCCAAAGACGTCGTCGCGCTGCTGAATCGAGAAATCAGCCTGGCCCTGAAAGCGCCCGATGTGGTTCGCCAAATGACCGATGCGGGCATCGACATCCGCCTCAGCTCGCCCTCAGAGTTTGCCAAGCTGATTCGCGACGACATCGTCAAATGGGGCTCGGTGATCAAACGCGCCGGCGTCAAAATGGATTGATGCGGCCACGCTGACGTCTCAGGTCATCGCCCATCAATTCTCTAGGACGATATGGGCTTGCTTGGCGATGCTTCGCCAGACTTTCAGATCGGCTGTGACGAACTGTGCGAACTGATCGCCCAGAAGTACCGCAGGCTCAAATCCTTTTGCCCTGAGACTTTCCAGAAAGCTCGGATCTGCCAGAACCAGCGCCATATTTTTCAACAGGGTCGAGGTGGCGTCTGAAGGTATGTTCGCTGGGGCCGCAATGCCCCACCAATTCACGACGATCAGCTTGGAGTGACCGAGTTCGGTGGTCGAAGGAACCTCCGGCATCAAAGCGCTGCGCTGTTTGTCAAGAACGGCCAACACCTTGACCGAGCCATCCTTGACGAAGGGTTCGATGGTGGCCGGGCTGACAATCGACGCGTCAATGTGACCCGCGCGCAAATCATTCAAGACCTGGGACATGCCCTTGTAAGGGATGATGTTGAGATCAATGCCAAGCTGCGACTGCATCATCGATGCACCCATGTAGTCGAGCGCGCCCACCCCTGATGAACCGAGTCGCAGCCCACCTGGCTTGGATTTAGCTAACCGGACAAAGTCGGCGAGATTGGCAACGGGCAGTTGTGCATTGGCCACCAGCGCAAATGGGCTGCTGGCAATTCGCGCAAGGAACGTGAAGTCCCGTTCAACGGCGTAGCGCATTGTTTTTCGAATCGCTGGCAAGATGCCCATGCTGGCGCTGGCGCACAGCAGCAATGTCATGCCGTCTGGCTTGGCCTTCGCGACAAACTCCGCACCCAAAAGCGAGCCGGCGCCGGCCTTGTTTTCAACAATCCAGCTGCGGCCCGTGCGCCGCGCCAAAGCGTCGGCAAACATGCGCCCGATGAGGTCGTTGGACGCGCCTGGCGTGAAAGGCACGACCAAGCGGGTGACGCCATCCGTTTGCGCAAAAGCCGTTGGTATTCCCATGCTGAGGGCCCCTGTGGCGCATTTGAGCAAAGTCCGACGCTGCATCGTGATGCCTTGGATGGGTTGGTTCCATGTCATTTCAAGTGTCTCCTCATTGATCAGGTTCAGCCTAGCCATGCGTACTCAGTCAACGGCATGGAGGAATCGAAGCACGTGCTGATTGAATTCTTCTGGCCGTTCCCAGTTAAGGGAGTGGCCTGCGTCTGGCATGTTGACAAAGGTGGCTTTGCGCAGGTGGCGCGCCCAAAACCGCATCAATGTGGGCGGCGCCAGCAGGTCAGCGCCTCCCATGATGATCAGCGTGTCCGCTTGGATGTTTGAAATCTTGGCGAAGGTGTTCGGGGTTCGCATCGGTTGCGCTGGCGCGTCAGGCTGACGGGCCGCGTGCTCCATCTGGACAAAGCGTGCAAGTCCTTCAGGATCTTCCGCGCGGTAGGACACGCCAACTTCAAGATAGACCCGCAAATCGGTGTTTCCGGTCAGCCCAGGAACAGCGATTCGGTCGTAGAAAGCCTGCATCTCAGGCTCCTTGAACTGGCCATTGCTTGCCGCAACGATCAGTCGTCGCAAACGCTCAGGACGCCAAGCGGCGTAGTCGAGGGCGACGAAACCACCCCCGGCAATACCCAACAGGTGAAACGGCGGTAATTGAAGGTGCTCAACCAACGCATCGAGATCTTCCGCCACCGAGCCGGGCTGAATGCCAGTCGATGCGTCGGCTGTGCTTTTGCCCCAGCCGCGACGGTCAAAAGCGATCACCCGAAAACCCGCTTTGGCGAAGACTGCGAACTGCTGACGCCAAGCTTCAACGGTGCCCGTGTTGGCGTGAAGCAGCACCACGGGCGTACCGGCGCCGCCGCTGTCAACGGTCCAAAGTCGCACGCCCGCAAGGTCGACGAAGGCACCCGCAGGCACATCGAATGGCGTGGGTGGGTGTGGTTCGTCGGGCCATGGGTATGAGGTAGGTTTGAGCACGAATTCATTCTAGGATTTGAGCCCTGCATGTGTCATGCCGTGAAGCGCAAGACTGACTTGTGCCGTTTCGCAGCAGAACTGCTTGCTGAGTCATAGCAGCCATGCGCATCGCAAGCCACGGCGGCGGCGCAGGCTGGTTAAGCTCAAGGGATTCAGGAGTTCAACATGCCACGCATTTCATTTCCAACACCCGACACCATGGATGCCGACCAACTTCGGGTCTACAACAAAATTATTTCAGGTCGGCGCGGCAAAATTCAGGGCCCCTTGCGGGTGGCCCTGTACAACGCTGAACTCGCGGACCGCTGGCAGGCGCTGGGTGAATTGTTGCGCTACAACACCACCTTGACACCGCGCCTGTCGGAGATCGCCATCCTCGTCACCGGCCGTGGATGCCAGTCGCCGTTCGAGTGGTATGCCCACCGCATTGAGGCCGAAAAAATTGGCCTGTCGCAAGATCTGATTGAGGCCCTGCTGGCTCAACAAACACCATCGGGTCTCACCGCCGAAGAAGCCATCGTGCACCAAGTGGCGGTGGAGCTGAACCAGTCACGCTCCGTCTCCGAGGCGACGTATCAAACCGCACTTGGGCTTCTGGGTGAGCGGGCCTTGGTCGAACTGACGGCCTTGGTGGGCTACTACACGATGGTCGCGATGACGCTCAACACCCACGAAATACCGCTGCCTGAAGGCGTCGCCCCGGCCTTTCCTTTGCCACAACACGCAGGCCAGCCATGACCGAAGGCTGGGATTGCCACGGCCACGTCTTTGGTCCATACGACCGTTACCCGCTGGCCGCTGGGCGCAGCTACACACCGCCCGAAGCCCTGCTGCCCGATTACCTGTCCCAGCTGGCGCGCCTAGGCCTGTCGCATGGCGTTTTGGTCCACCCCAGCGCCTACGGCACTGACCTCACGCTCTTGCTCGATGTGCTGGCCGCGCAGCCACGTTTGCGCGGCGTTATCGTCGCGCGGCCGGGCGACTTGCCAGCGCTGGACGGCTTGCACGATGCCGGAGTACGGGCGCTGCGCTTCAGTCACCGCAGCGGCGCCGGAAGCAACTTTCTGGGCAGTGCAAACTTTGAGGATTTGTTGACACTGGCACCCGCCATGGCAGCCGCCGGACTGCACGCTGAGCTCTGGACCGACTGCAAGGTCTTGCCCGACATCGCACCACAATTGCGGACGCTGCCCTTTCCGGTGGTGATAGACCACATGGGCGGCTTTGACGTCGAGGCCGGTGTTGACGACCCGAACTTTCGCACCCTTTTGTCGCTGGTAGAGAGCGGCACCGTCTGGGTCAAGTTGTGCGCTTACCGCAACCTGTTGAAGGCCGCCAGCATCGAGCAAGGGTTGCCGTTTCACCAAGCCTTGGTCGCAGCCAACCCAGCGCAACTCGTCTGGGGCAGCGACTGGCCCCATCTGAATGTGGCGCCCGCGCCAGACGCGCTGCAACTGCTGGACATGATGAAACGCTGGACCGCGAGCGATGACCTCACGCGGCAAATTTTGGTGAGCAACCCGAAAGCGCTGTACGCCTGAGCGCTGCGCCATCAGCGGCAAGACTGAAGGCGTGCGCCGGGGGTTTATGCAATCACGACAGTGGCACCAACTCCCGACCCTCGAGCCAAGCCCTGATGTTGTCGATCACGCCGCCATAAAAAGCGGACAGGTTTTCGGCGGTGGCGTAGCCGAGGTGCGGCGTGAGCACCACATTCTCAAAGCCGCACAGGGGATGGGTCGGTGCTAACGGTTCTTGCCAAAAAACATCCAACCCAGCGCCGCCAATCTGGCGCAAGCGCAAGGCATCGATCAGCGCGTCTTCATCCACCAGACCAGCACGGGCTGTATTGACCAAAAAAGCATCTGCCTTCATGGCTGCCAGGTCGAGCCGCGAGACCACCGACGCGGTCGTCGGCGACAAAACAAGGTGCAGTGACACGACGTTAGCGGTCTCAAAAAGTTCGGCTTTTTCAACCTTGCGCACGCCCGCCTGCACAGCCCGTTCCTCTGTCAAATTCGGACTCCAGGCGATGACGTCCATGCCAAAGGCTTTGCCGATGCGGGCCATGCGTTTGCCAACATGACCCAGGCCGGCGATGCCCAGAACTTTGCCCTCTAGTGCCTGCGCGAGCTGGGGTTGCCAATGACCCGCACACAGTGCCGTGTGCGACACAACCAAACGTTTGTGCAGTGCAAGGATTAAGGCCCAAGCAGTTTCTGCCGTCGCCGCCAAACCGTTGCGCGCGCCACGCGCACCACACACGGTCACACCTTGTCGGCGGCAGGCCTCTAAGTCAATCGCCGCGTTGCGAAGCCCCGTGCTGGCCAGCAATTTCAAGCGCGGAAGGCGCTCAATCACAGCCGCCGGAAATGCCGTTCGCTCCCGCATGGCAACCACCACATCGAAGTCCTGCAGGCGCTGAATCAGTGCGGCCTCGCTGCCAGCCGGTTCTGTGAAAACCTGCACAGACACCGCGTCACCGAGGACGCGCCAGTCTGCCAGTTCAAGGGCTAAGCCTTGGTAATCATCCAGGATGGCAATCCTTTTTTGCATGGGGTTTATTCCAGCGTGATGTGGCCCTTCTTGATCACTGCCGCCCACTTGATGGACTCTTGCTGCATGAGCTTGCGGTAGTCGTCGGGCGTGGTGCTGGTGGCGACGGCACCCAAGGCGGCAATTTGGGCTTTCACGGAAGGCGTGTTCAGCACCGTGACCAATGCGTCACGCATTTTTTGCTGAATGGCAGCGGGCAAAGCCGTCGGCGCGATGATGCCGTAGTTGGACTCCGAGTACACCGCCGGCAGGCCCAGTTCGGTGGTGGTTGGCACGTTCGGCAGCGCCTCTGAACGACGCGGCCCCGACACCGCCAAAATCTTCACACCACGGGACGTGAACTGCAGCACCGCGGGCAAGTCAGCCGCCAACACTTGAATCTCACCCCCTAACAAAGCAGTGACGGCTGGCGCGGCGCCTTTGTAAGGGATGTGTGCCATCTTGATGCCGGCTTCTTGCGCAAACAACTCTGCGCCCAGATGGGGTGTGGTGGCATTGCCGGCTGAACCATAGTTGATCTTGCCAGGTTCTTTCTTGGCCAAGGCAATCAGTTCCTGCAGCGTCTTGACCGGCACTTGCGGGCCCACCGTGATGACCTGCGGCACACGGGCGACCAGCGAGATGTAGTTGATGTTGTCGACCGCGTAAGGCACTTTTTGCAAATGCGGCAGCACCGTGATGCCGCCGGGAACGCCAAAGCCAAAGGTATAGCCATCCGGCTCGGCTTTGATGGCGGCATCCATGCCAATCGTGCCGCTGGCACCGGCGCGGTTGTCGATGATGATGTTCTGTCCCAGTGCCTCACTCAGTTTGGGGGCAATGGTTCGTGCCAGCTGATCCACCGGCCCGCCGGCCGGGTAAGGCACGATGAGGCGAATCGGCTTCGACGGCCAAGCGGATTGCGCGCTGGCAGTCAGGGTAACGAATGCGGTCAAGCAGAGCAACAGGACGTTTCTTTTGAGCACAGTGATCTCCAGTGGTTGTTTTGTGGGGTGATAAGGAATGCGCGCCGTCTCAGGCGTCGCGAAGCAACAAAATGAACTCGGCGACCAGCGCTGGCCGCGTCTGTCCTTCAATCTCGAACTCGCATTGCGTGGTGATGCGCGTGGCACCATCTAGGCGCGTCGCCTTCAGCAAGGTTTGGTGCAAACGCAGCCGCGACATCACCGGCACCTGAGCCGTGTAGCGGACGCGGTCGGAGCCGTAATTCAAGCCCTGACCACGCTGTTCGATGCGGAAGATGTCGCGCTGCAAACGTGGCACCAGCGACAACACAAAGAGCCCGTGGGCGATGGTCTTGCCGCCGGGCATGTCGCGCTGGGCACGGGCCACATCGACATGAATCCAGAAGTCATCGCCGGTGACTTGCGCATACGTGTCGATGTGGTGTTGCTCGACCGTGAACCAGTCACTGACGCCGAGTTTCTGGCCGACATGCGACAACATGTCTGCCGGGGTTTGAAGTATCAGCATGCTTCAGCTCGGTAAATCCAGCACCGCTTTGGCCAGAATATTGCGTTGTATTTCGTTGCTGCCCGCGAAGATTTTGGCGCCCAGTGCGTTGAACAAAGGCGCCACCACATGCAGGTCAATCTCTTCGGTCAGGCAGTGGTCGCGCAGGCCGCCGTAGTCGTCGGCCGACTCCATCAGCAGCAAGGCCAGCCGCTCATAGGTTTCTGTCGACCAGATCTTCAGCATCGAGATGCTGGCGGGAATGCTCTCGCCACGTTTAGCGATGGCGGCAAAGCCGTTGTAAGCCGCACCCAAATCAGCCGTGTCGAGTTGAAGCTCGGTCAAGCGCGCCAAAAACACCGGGTCTTCCAAAAGGCCACGCTGACGGGCTAATTTTTCGACCTGATGCAAGGTGTGCTGCGAATGTTTCGGGCTGCCGGTGAAGAGCCGCTCAAAACCCAGCAGCGCCTTGGCGACCGTCCAGCCTTGGTTCAGCTCTCCCACGAGATTCGCCAGCGGCACGCGCACGTTGTCGAAAAAGACCTCGCAAAATTCACGCTCGGCCGCCAGATTTTGGATCGGTCGAACGGTCACACCAGGGGTCTTCAAATCAACCAGTAAAAAGCTGATGCCGGCCTGCTTCTTGACGGTTTTGTCAGTGCGCACCAGCATGAACATGTGCGTGCCGTCCATGCCCCAGGTGGTCCAGGTTTTTTGTCCGTTGACAACGAATTCATCGCCGTCGATCACCGCCTCGGTGCGCACGGCGGCCAAGTCTGAACCTGCATTCGGCTCAGAGTAGCCTTGTGTCCAGACCTGCTCACCGGCCAAGATTTTGGGCAAAAACCGGGCGCGCTGCTCGTCGGTGCCAAAGCGCATCAAGATCGGCCCGACCATCACCAAGCCTTGATCGGGCGGACGCGCCACGCCCCAGGCTTCGCTTTCTTCGATGTAAGCGATCAGTTTGTCAGCCGGCAGGCCCATGCCACCGTGCTCTTTCGGCCAAGCTGGCGCCAACCAACCCAGCCGCGACAGCGTCATGTACCAATCCTTGGACTCAGCCCAGGTCTGGCGATACGGACGGTAGCGCCGCTCGGCCGGGTAATGCTTGGCAAAGAAGGCGCGCACCATCCGGCGAAACTCGGCTTCTGGCATGTCGTCCCAGCGCGCATCGGGCGAAAACTCGGTGTACTCAGCCTGGCCGGTTGTCGCGGGCACAGCAGCACGGTTGGCGCCCGCGAGTTGCGCATAGCGACGGCGATGGCTGGCAGGATTACCCCATCGGCTCGACAGCGTCATCGCGCGCTTGAAATAGAGTCCGATGTCATATTCATTGGTCGTGCCGATGGCGCCATGCAGCTGAATCGCCATGCGCGTCATCTCGCAAGCCGCAAAAGCGCAGCGTGACTTGAGTCGGCTCGCCGTGCTGGCCCAGAGCTGTTCACCCGCGTCCGGCGAACTCACCACCGCAAGACCTTCACGCAAGCAGGCCGCGCCCAGCTCGACCTGAATCAAGCCGTCCACCAGGCGGTGTTGCAAGGCCTGAAAACTGCCGATGGGCTTGCCAAACTGCGTGCGCGTACAGAGGTAATCGCGCGTCAAGGACAGCGCCCGTTCGGCGATGCCGACCAACTCAGCGGACTGGATGATGCGGGCCACCTCATTGGCGCGGCTCAACGCTGCTTGCGCTGTCGGCCCCAAAGCCAGCAACTGCGAAGGGGCGATTTCGACCTGCGTGAAACTCACACTGCACAACAAGCTGCCGTCCACCGCTTGCTCTGCGCTCAGCCGCACCCCGGCTTGGTCGGCTGACACCCAGACCAACGCAGGCTGTGCGTCCAGATGGCAACTGACGATCCAGCCATCAGCGCCCAAGCCCGGGCGGACAAAACGTTTTTGCCCCTCTAAGACCCATTGGCCATGGCTCGAGGTCGCACGTGTGAGCTGGTTGGTGGCCTCCAGTTCACCTGCTTTTTCTTGCCAGGCAACGCCCGCCACGAAATGTCCGGCTGAGAGTTTTTTGATCAACTCATCCCGCGCGGAACTGACTGGCAGCGCGCACAGCAAGGCCAACGGATGCACACCGGCATCGACCAGCGGTTCGGGCAACAAATGGCGGCCACATTCTTGCGCGATGGCCGCCACTTCGGCCAAGCCCAGACCGAGCCCGTCGAGCGACTCTGGAACCAAGATCGACAACCAGCCCATGTCGGCTATTTGTTGCCACACATCACGGTCAAAGCCGCCACCGCCCGCTTCGAGCGCGCGCACGCGTTGTCGTTGGTCGACAGCACCCAAGAAGGCACTGGCGCTGTCACGAAACATAGTGATGGACTCGGTGTCCATGTCGGTGGCCTGAGTTGTCATCAGACGACCTTGCGTTGGCGCAGTTCGGCGATGCCTTGCTCGTCCATCTGCAGCACGTCGCGCAGCACCTCAGCCGTGTGTTCGCCGAGCAGCGGCGGCGGCCGTTGGTAGTGAACCGGCGAAGCCGAAAACCGCACCGGGTTGGCGACTTGCGGAATCTCGCCGATGGTGGGATGCTGCATGTGTTGCAGCATCTCGCGGTGCACGATTTGCGGGTCAGCGAACACCTCTGAAAAATTGTTGATCGGGCCACTCGGCACACCGGCTGCATCGAAGTCGGCATACCACTGCGCCACCCGGCGCGTCTTCAAGACCTCGGCCAGCAAGGGCACCAATGTCAGGCGGTGCTTGGCGCGATCGGGATTGGTCTTGAAGCGGCTGTCTGCGGCCAACTCAGGCAGTCCGAGGCACTCACAGAGTTTCACAAACTGCGAGTCGTTGCCGACGGCGATCATGATCGGTGCATCGGCACATTCAAACGCTTGGTAGGGGCAAGTGATCGGCGAGGCCGTGCCCAGCCGCGCAGGCTGCTGGCCCGTCACCAGATAAATCATCGCCAAGTGCGACAAGGCCGCTACCTGCGCATCAAAGAGTGCCAAGTCAATGTGCTGACCTTGACCGGAGACCATGTCGCGGTGCCGCAGTGCCGCCAGCACCGCGCTCACGGCATAAAAGCCTGCCGTGATATCGCCTACCGCAAAGCCGGTGCGCATCGGCCCGCCGCCCGGCTCGCCGTCCGCATGACCGGTGATGCTCATGAGCCCACTCATGGCTTGAAATATCGGGTCATAACCCGGCTGGTGACTGTACGGGCCGGTCTGCCCGAAGCCACTGATCGAGCAATACACCAGCTTCGGATGTGTCGCTTGCAGGCTCGCATAGTCAAGTCCGTAGCGCGCCAAATCGCCGGCCTTGAAGTTCTCAATCAGGATGTCACTCTCGGCCGCCAACCGACGGATCAAGGCTTGGCCTTCGGCTTGCGACATGTCCACGGTGATCGAGCGTTTGCCACGGTTCATGGCGAGAAAAGAAGTGGTCTCACTGGTTTCAACGCCGGCGGCATCCTTGGCGCGAAAGCCTTGTTGGCGAACATCATCACCGCGACCGGGACGCTCCACCTTGATCACCTCGGCACCAAAGTCCGCCAGCATTTGGCCGGCCCACGGTCCCGAAAAAACGCGGCTCAAATCGAGCACGCGCACACCGGTTAAACATGTCATGGCAACTCTCGGGTGATGGTGTTCATAGCCGCGTCAGCCTTCAGCTGGCTCGGTGAGCACAAAGGAAGGGCGTTGCCGCAACTCGGCAAACCATGCCGCCAGCGCTGGCGCATGATCGCGCCAACCGAGGTCTTCAAAGCGGTAATCCAAGTAACCCAGCGCGCAACCCAGCGTCACGGTGCCGATGCTCAAAGGGGCTGCCTTCAAAGCGCTCACTTCGGCTTCGAGTTGTGCCAGCACTGCCTGGGTCTTGAGCTCAAAGGCATCCATCAGCGGCTGCAAGGCATGCTCACGCTCACGCTCGTTGCGCCACAAAATCAAAGCATCGAGCAAACCATTCCCCAGGGCATGCCAACGCAGAGCTCGCCATTTTTGGGGGCCGCTGGCGGGAAACAAAGGACCGTTGGCGCGATCATTCAAGTATTCGCAGATCACCACCGAATCAAACAGCGTGCTGCCGTCGTCGAGCAGCAGCGTCGGAATTTTGGACAGCGGGTTGTCGCGCATCAAGGCGGCGTTGGGCTTGAGCATGGCCGCCACTGAACGGATTTTTTCAACCTCGATGTCCAAGCCGAGTTCGTGAATGCAGACCATCACCTTGCGCACAAAAGGCGACTTGGGAGACCAATGAAGTTGCAGCATGTTCAGATCGCTCCTGTGGCCTGAAGGGCCGCGATATCGGTGGGGCCGTAGCCAAGTTCTTGCAAGATGTCGCTGGTGTGTTGACCCAACAACGGCGGTGCGGCGCAGGTTTGCAGGGCAGCTTGCTCGAAGCGCATCGGGCTGCTCACCTGGGGCACATCAACGCCACTCGGATGCGGCACCTGCTTGAGCATGCCGCGGGCGATGACCTGCGGATCTTTGAAAACATCGGCGACCGAATTGATCGGGCCGCAGGGCACGCCCACTTGGTCCAGTGCGGCGATCAAGGCGTCGCGCTCCCAGGTTTTAAATTCAGCGCGCAACTTGGCCGACAAGACAACGATGTTGCGGACTCGTTGGGCATTCACCGAGAAGCGTGGGTCGGTCGCCCATTCGGTTTTATTCAGCACCGCGCACAATTTGGCAAACTGGCCATCGTTGCCGACCACCAAAATCACCTGCCCATTGCTGCAGCCATAGACATCTTGCGGCTGGATGTTCGGGTGTGCATTGCCATTGCGTTTAGGCAGCGTGTCTGAGACCAAGTAGTTCATGGCCTGGTTGGCCAGCGAAGCCACCTGCACATCGAGCATGCCGATGTCGATGTTGTCGCCCACACCGGTCTCGTTGCGACGCGCCAAGGCTGCCAGCACTGAGACGGCAGCGTACATGCCGGTCATCAGATCAACGATGGGAACGCCGACTTTTTGCGGGCCACCACCCGGCTGGTCGTCGCGCTCGCCGGTGACACTCATCAGCCCGCCCATGGCTTGAATCAGAAAGTCATAGGCTGGCTGGTCACGGCGGGGCCCGGTCTGCCCGAAGCCCGTCACCGAGCAGTAAATCAGGCGCGGGTTGATCTTGCGCAGCGACGCTGCATCCAAGCCGTAGCGCGCCAGCGTACCGGCCTTGTAGTTTTCCAACACGATGTCCGCGCGCATCGCCAGTTCGCGCACGATGCGCTGGCCTTCCGGCTTGTCCAAGCTCAGGGTGATGGAGCGTTTGCCGCGGTTCACCGCCAGGTAATAACCGGCTTCGCGAGTGTCACGCCCTTCGGCATCCTTCAGGAACGGTGGCCCCCAAGCGCGGGTGTCATCGCCAGCCCCAGGTTTTTCGACCTTGATGACTTCGGCGCCCAGATCCGCCAGAATCTGGCCGGCCCAAGGCGCGGCCAAAATTCGGCTGAGGTCCAACACGCGCACATGCGACAGCGGTCCCGTGCGTGGCTTCGTTGATTTTTCTTCACTGCTTTTCATGGGGGCAATTTATCGCGTCAAGACCTCCCCAGCTAGGCCCTTGACTGGCAATCCTGTCATGCGCTCCGGCGCATGACAGCGCCGTTTCAGCGCAGGCGATCGGCGTCGAGCTCCGCCATCAGCGCCGGCAAGCTGCGTTGAGCCTGTTCTGCGGCATCGGCATACAGGCTGTGGCCATGGGCGTCAATCGCCACCGTCGCCGGGCCCAGACCTTCGACACGCAAACGCACCACGCGGTAATGCGTGAGCATCTCGCTCCAGCCGACCTCCAACACCTCGCGCACTGCTTCTGACAACAGGGTGCAACCACCGCCCAAGAACGACAAGTAAACGCAAGCCGTGCGCTGCATCGCCAGGGCGGATGCGGCGTCTAGTCCACCCTTGCCGCCAACCGCATGCAACTCCAAGCCCTCGATCAGACGCGGCATGTAGGGATTGAAGCGCGTGCTGGTGGTCGGGTTGATGTACAGCACCTCAAAACGCTCTGCATTTTCTTGGCTGTAACTGCCAATGTGAAACAGCGTTTGCCCTTGCATCGCCATGGGCAGCGGTTCTTGGCCATCTAAGCAGTGCATCAAACGCTGATGGGTTGGCAGACCCGCGGTGACGATGATCTCACCGTCGATGATGACCTGATCACCGGCGCGCAAAGTACGGGCGTCTGCTGCGCTGAGCGGGAACTGCATGCGGTGGGTTTGAGTTGTCATGGCTACTCCACGATCTCGACGCGGCCGTCGTTGTAAATGCGGGCCCGGGTGCGACGGTTGATCCAGCAGTTGAAAGACACCGCCACCGGCGTGAAGCCGTGACCTGCGGCGTAGTTGATGTGCACGGCCATCGCCGTGCTGTCGCCGCCGGTGCCCATCGGACCAAAACCGGTCTTGTTGATGGCCCGCGCCAAGCGACGCTCCATGTCGGCCAAGATCGGTTCGGGGTTGATCTCGCCGATGGGCCGCAGCGTGGCTTCTTTGGATATCTTGGCGGCGTAGTCGAAGGTGCCGCCGATGCCGACACCAATCACCACCGGCGGGCAAGGCTGAGAGCCGGCTTTGAGCACCGTGTTCATGACGAATTCTTCGATCGTGTGCAGATCCGGAAAACTGAAAATCTCGAGCGCCGCCCAGCGTCCTGAACCCAGCGCTTTGGGAGAACACGTGATGTCCACAAAATCTTGGTCGTCCACCATGTCAAAGGTCACGATCGGCATGTCTTTGCCGTGGTGGCCGCGCTCCAATGTCAAGGGGTTGGTGACATGCGGCAGCAGCGGTGGCTGGATGCTGGCGACCAGCTCTGCAAAGCCGTCGGTGATGGCTTGACGCACATTGCCACTGAACCGGGCTTGCGTGCCCACGCGCACGAAGTAAACCGGCACGCCGGCATCCGAACACACAAAGTGATCGCTGCGCTCTGCGGCTTCGGCGCTGGCGATCATGATGCGCAAGGTATGGCGAGCGGTCTCGTTGCGCTCAACGCTGCCCGCCATTGCCAGCGCGGCCTTGGTGTCGTCAGGAATACGCCGCAGCGAGCGGTTGTAGAGCTGCGCCGTGACAGTTTTGATGAGGTCTGCAGTGATGGCCATGAGAAGGTTGCCCCCGCGTTTTAGCGACCGACAAACACCGGCAGGCGCTTCTCTTTGAAGGCGAGTTGCGCCTCGCGGGCGTCTTCGGTCTTGCCGATGGTCGCCGTCATGTCTTGCTCGTAGCGATAGCCGTCACGCAGGCTCAGGTCTTCAATCACGTTCATGGTGTGCTTGCCCATGCGGGTCGACACCGGGCTCTTGGACGCAATCGTCCGGGCCAATTCCATCGCGGTGGGCATCAATTCCTCGGGCGTCGTGCAGAACTCGGCAATGCCTAGCCGATAGAGTTCTGCGCCCGGCACGCGGTAACCCGTCAGCGCCATGCGTCGCAGGCGGGAATGGCCGAACAGGCGCATCGCATGGCTGCAGCCACCGAGCAAACCGACGTCCACTTCCGGCAGGCCGAGCGAGGCTTTTTCCGACACCACCAAGATGTCAGCGGAAGCCGCCATGGCCAAGCCCGAGCCCAGCGCTGCGCCGTTGATGGCGGCGATCACCGGCTTGGCACATTCGCGAATCGCATGAAAACACTCGCGGGTGCGACGCGAATGTGCCGGCAAATCGCCCGGCCCTTTGATGTTCTCCGCGCGTCCTTTGAGGTCCGCCCCAGCGCAAAAGACTTTGCCTGCGCCGGTCAGGACGACGACACGGACTTCGTCCATTTCAGAAATGCAATCAAGCGCACGGGTCAGCTCATCGTTCAAGACCCGCGTCAGCGCGTTCACTGGCGGGCTGTTGAGTGTCAGCGTGGCAATGTGGTCGGCAATTTCAACCGTGAGTTGCTGGAAGTTCTGCATACATTCTCCAAAAGGAAGGGGCGTTTTGATTTGAAAGAGTTGGCATTTCGGCGTCAAGGACTCAGTCCGCGCGCCCATGCAACGATGGCCGCTGTGACGGCATCGGGTTGTTCCGGGATCAAGGCGTGACTGGCATCGTCGATCACGCACAGGCTGACTTGGTCGCCCAGTCGGTCTTGCAGTTCTGCCCGGCTCTCAGGCGGCCGCCAGGGGTCTTGCGCGCCCTGCACTTCCAGAATTGGTGCGTGGGTCGTCGGCCACCACGCCTCCTTGGGCGGGCTTGCAGTCGCCAAACGATACAGCGCGCGCCACTGCGGATGCCAGCCCTCCAGCCAGACCGAGGCATCGTTGCCAGGGGCAAAAAAAGCCTGCCGGAGGTGCTTCAGCCGTTCAGCCTCTGGGCGCGTGTTGTCGGCGGCGATGTCCAACGAGGCGCTGAGTCCCGCCGGGAACTCCCTTGCCGCGGCCGCGAGCAACACCACGCCGCGCACGCTTTCAGGGTGATGGAGGTCGGTCACCCGCGCCACGTAGTGACCAAAAGCATGGCCAGCGACGATCGCTCGGCCGCCGCCTAAGTGGTTGATGACATGCGCCACATCTGCCGCCAAGCTGTGCAGCGTCAAGCCGACCAGCGGTGCGCTGCTGCGGCCCATTCCTCGTGGCTGAGGTCGCAAGACCCGAAACCCCTGATCGGCCAAGCCTTGCGCGACGTCGGTGAAATCCAGCGAATCGCGCTGCGACGACGGCAGCAAAACAATCGTCTCCCGACTGTGCCCTTTGTCATCGATCAAGACGTCGATCAGTGCATCGTCTCGTGGCAGCAGCTCCCTTGTCACGGCATCAATCCGCGGTGGCGCCAGATCGCTTCACGAGCGCAGCCCACTTGGGCAACTCGGCCCGAATCAAGGCGGCGAACTCCTCCGGGCTGCCAAAGGTCGGCTCAATACCGAGCGCCGTGAGTTGCTGTTTGAGCGCCGGCGTCGCCATGGCGCGACCCAATGCCGCGTGCAATGTGCTCAGCACGTCTTTGGGTGTGCCCGCAGGCGCCAGCAGACCCAGCCAGTTGGAAACGTCGTAGCCGACCAGACCGGCCTCTGAAATGGTCGGCGTCTGCGGCAAGATAGCCATGCGCGTTTTGGACGTGACGCCCAAGACGCGGACCTTGCCGCTTTTGATGTGCTCCTCGTACACCGTGTAGGAGTCGAAGGTCATGTCGATGCGTCCCGCCAGCATGTCCATCAAGACCGGCGCACTGCCGCGATACGGCACATGCAGCAGGTCGACCCCCGCCAAGGACTCAAACAGTGCGCCAGACAAATGGCTGGAACTTCCGCTGCCCGCCGACCCATACGTCAACACACCTGGCTGCTTTTTAGCCAGCGCCATCAGCTCAGGGATGTTTTTAACGGGCAAAGAGGCCCTGACCACCAGCACGCGCGGGGTGATGTGGGTCAGGCTGATGGGCGCGAAGTCCTTCAGCACGTCGTAGCGTAATTTGGGGTAGAGCGCCGGGTTGATGGCCTGCGTGCCCATGGTGCCGAACAGCACCGTGTAACCATCTGGCGCCGCCCGCGCCACCGCCTCTGCGGCCGGCGCACCACCGGCACCGCCGCGGTTGTCAACGATGATCGGCTGACCCAACTCGACACCCAATCGCTGCGCCATGCCACGCGCCATCACGTCGGCAGCGCCCCCGGCAGGGAACGGCACGATCATGCGCACCGGCTTGTCTGGAAATGCCGCCACACAGGGCGCGGCCCACCCGAGGCTAGCCAGCAGCGCTGCCGCGATCAGCAGTTTGATTTTTGTCACGAGACGGTCCCTAGATGCCAGGTTGATGGAGGCGCTGATCGAGTTATCCGATAGCCTGCTTACTTTAAAAGCATCCCAGCCTTCGGTCTAGACGAAGCGGGACATATCTGCTATGACGGGCGCTGCCATGCTTTAGCGATGTTCACCTGCGGAAAAGCGTTCCGCCCAAAAAGTCAAAAGTCACCGAACTCAATTGCACGGGTTCACTGAAAGGGCGCTCTGACACCCAGCCTACAATCGCATTCCTTACACGCAATTGACGGCCACATGGCCGTCGCCGCAGGAGACGCCATACATGTCAAATACGCCGGTAGACCACGAACAAGAAAAACGCGACGAACTGCGACGCGCTGCTCTCGAATACCACGAATTCCCAACCGCCGGCAAAGTGGCTATCACCGCCACCAAGCAACTGATTAACCAGCGTGACTTGGCCTTGGCGTACACGCCAGGCGTTGCGGCACCCTGCGAAGAAATCGTCAAAGACCCCAACGCGGCCTACAAGTACACCAGCCGCGGCAACTTGGTGGCGGTGATCACCAACGGCACGGCGGTGCTCGGACTGGGCAACATCGGCCCACTGGCGTCCAAGCCCGTGATGGAAGGCAAGGCCGTCCTGTTCAAGAAGTTCGCTGGTGTGGATGTTTTTGACATCGAGATCGACGAACTCGACCCTGCCAAGCTGGTCGACATCATCGCCTCGCTGGAGCCGACCTTCGGCGCCATCAACCTGGAAGACATCCGCGCACCCGACTGCTTCTTCGTCGAGCGCGAACTGCGCAAGCGCATGAAGATTCCGGTTTTTCATGATGACCAGCACGGCACCGCGATCACGGTTGGCGCCGCTATTTTGAACGCCCTCAAAGTCGCCAACAAAGACCCTAAAAAGGTCAAATTGGTCACATCAGGCGCCGGCGCTGCGGCTTTGGCCTGCCTGAAGCTCTTGGTGAAACTGGGTATTCCACGCGAAAACATCTTTGTGACCGACTTGGCCGGCGTGGTTTATGAAGGCCGTACCGAGCTGATGGACGAAGATAAGATCCAGTTCTCGCAAAAAACCGCAGCCCGCACGCTGGGCGACATCATCGAAGGCGCTGACATTTTTCTCGGCCTGTCCGCAGGCGGTGTCCTGAAGAAGGACATGGTTGCAAAGATGGCGACTAACCCGATTATCTTTGCGCTGGCCAATCCGAACCCAGAGATCACGCCAGAAGACGTCAAAACCGTGCGTGATGACGCCATCATGGCGACAGGTCGCTCGGATTACCCGAATCAAGTCAACAACGTTCTGTGCTTCCCGTATATTTTCCGCGGCGCTTTGGATGCCGGCGCATCGACCATCACTGTTGAGATGGAAATTGCGGCGGTGCACGCCATTGCCGAACTGGCTCAGGCAGAGCAAAGCGAAGTGGTGGCAGCCGTCTACGTCGGCGAACAGCTCTCTTTTGGCCCAGACTACCTGATCCCCAAGCCGTTTGATCCTCGTCTGATGATCAAAATCGCGCCGGCCGTTGCCCAAGCAGCAGCCGACAGTGGTGTCGCGCTGCGTCCGATTGAAGACATGGACGCTTACCGCGAAAAGCTGCAAAGCTTTGTCTATGCCTCGGGCACGGTGATGAAACCGATTTACGCCGCCGCCAAAGCAGGCAACCGCAAACGCGTGGCCTATGCCGAAGGCGAAGAAGAGCGCGTCCTGCGGGCTTGCCAGATCGTCGTCGACGAGGGCTTGGCCCGACCCACCCTGATTGGCCGGCCAGCGGTGATTGCACAGCGCATTGCCAAGTTCGGACTGCGCCTGAAAGAAGAACTCGATTACGACGTCGTCAATGTCGAACAAGACCACCGTTACCGCGACTTCTGGCAGACTTACCACCGGATGATGGAGCGCCGCGGCGTGACGGTGCAAATGGCCAAAATCGAAATGCGCCGCCGCCTGACCTTGATCGGCAGCATGCTGCTGCACAAGGGCGACGTTGATGGCCTGATTTGCGGCACATGGGGCACCACGGCGCACCACCTTGAGTACATTGACCAAGTGATTGGCAAGCGCGCAGGCGTCAATACCTATGCTTGCATGAACGGCTTGATTCTGCCGGGCCGTCAGGTGTTTTTGCTCGACACGCACGTCAACTATGACCCGACGGCGGAGCAACTCGCCGAGATCACCACCTTGGCGGCTGAAGAAATGATGCGTTTCGGCATCAAGCCCAAAGCGGCTTTGCTGTCGCACTCGAACTTTGGCTCGTCGAATCTGCCGAGCGCCATCAAGATGCGTCAAACTCTCGAGTTGCTGCGCGAAAAGTCACCGTGGCTTGAAGTTGACGGCGAGATGCACGGAGATGTCGCATTGGATGCCGATGCGCGCGGACTCGTGATGCCGAACAGCACGCTCAGCGGTGAAGCCAACTTGTTGGTGTTGCCGAATATCGACGCTGCGAATATCGCTTACAACCTGCTCAAGACTGCAGCGGGTGGCAATATTGCTGTGGGCCCGGTTTTGCTGGGTGCAGACAAACCTGTGCATATTTTGACCGCCAGCACCACCGTCAGGCGTCTTGTGAACATGACGGCACTGACCGTCGCGGACGCCAACGCCGGACGCTAAGTCCTAGCCGCCAGCGCTAACTTTCACTTTGAAAGACCCTGCGCTGGCTGCCTAATCTTTAGGCAGACTATTGCAATTTCTGTCTACATGAGTCAAACTACGCCCCTTGAAGTTTCAGGGTTAACCCGGCAATACTGGGCCACCCTGGGATTCACGAAAGGCGTTTTTCATGTTTCGCAGTCGTCATTTGGGTCGTTGGAGTTATCGGAGTTGGGGAGCACAGTTCCGAGCCATCGCTGCCTCGCTGCTGGTCCTGCTGACGCTGTCGGGGGGTTTTAGCACCTTCGCGGTGCATGCAAAAGGCCCCGCGACAAGTCCCCATGAGCTGATGGCTGTGAGTCAACTGCCCGCCCAAGGGCAAGCCATGATGACGCTGATTTATCAGGGTGGACCGTTCCAATACGACAAGGACGGCGCGGTGTTCGGCAATCGGGAGCATTTTCTTCCGGCCCGACAACGCGGTTACTACCGTGAATACACGGTCAAAACGCCAGGGGAACGTAGCCGCGGTGCGCGACGTATTGTGTGTGGCGGCGAGAAGCCGGCTGCACCAGACGCCTGCTTTTACACCGACGATCACTACGCCAGTTATCGCCAGATCGCTCGATAAAACCGAGCGGATCAGTATTGAGTTTTAGTTTATGTGTTGGTTAACTTGTTATTAGAAAGAGAAACGAAGATGGACACACCACTTCGTACTGTGAGACCAAATATTGTTCAATCCATACGCGCATTTCGCGTACCGGAATTGCAAGATGCGGCGACCGAATTAGGCCATCACTTCCTGTACGCCAACCTGGGCAACGCTCAGAGCAAGCAGGATGTGTTGGACATGATTGCGGCCCAGTACACCTTCCCCGCCCACTTTGGCAAAAACTTCGATGCGCTGTACGACTGCATGACTGACTTGGTTCACAAGTCTGGCCAACAGCCTGGTTTTATCGTCGTGCTGGAACAAATTCCAGCCAACGCCAAGTTCGACAAAGAAGCGCGCGAGCAGCTGCTGGACATCTTCAGGGATGCGGCTGACTATTGGGCGGATCGAAAGATTCCGTTCCGATGCTTCTATTCTTTTCTGTAGCCCGCTCCCCAGTCATCGGCCAAGGGGATCGGGCGAATGAGGCCCAGCAAGCAGTGGATGAAGGCGGCGAAGTGATGCCGACCGACAAACTGATCGACGTGTCACCATTGGCACTTCGCATGAGCAGTCCCTTCAACGCAGGTTATTGGATGGCTGCCGCTTAAAGCTGCAGCGTTCCATGGCCCGTGGTGAACCGCCACGCTTGCACAAAAAAGCCCGCTCTTGAGCGGGCTTTTTTATGCGCAGAGTCGTCAGATACGCGCGATCAACTTGATTTAGCCACGATTCCAGCGGCTGACACCGCCTGCACCAACGCGATATATTCGGCCACCGGCACTTCTTCAGCCCGGCGCTGAACATTGAATTCACCGCCAAACCCGCGCTCCTCCAACCAGCGGCCTAGCGTGTGGCGCAGTAACTTTCGGCGCTGGCTGAAAGCCACTTGCACCACTTCGCTGAGCAACTTCACCTCCAGCACCGCTGGCTCGGCATGCGGCACCATGCGCACGATAGCGCTGTTCACACGCGGCGGCGGATCGAAACTTTGCGGCGGCACCAACAGCACATTGGCCATGGCGTAGCGCCACTGCAGCATGACGCTCAACCGGCCGTAGTCTGACGTTGAAGGACGGGCCACCATGCGGTCAATCACTTCCTTTTGCAGCATGAAGTGCTGGTCTTCGACCACGTCGACCACCTCCAGCAGATGAAACAAAATGGGCGTAGAGATGTTGTACGGAAGATTGCCAACCACGCGAAGTTTCATGGCCCCCACGCTCCCCACTGCGTGTGGTTCGCTGCCCCCCGAGGGGGCTGAGCCGCAGATATCTGCGGCAAGCGTGCGGAAGTCGACTCTCAGCACATCACCCTCGACCACGGTGAGTTGCGGATGCGCACGCAGTTGTTTGGCCAAATCACGGTCGAGCTCAATCACCGTGAGATGCCCGAGCCGCTCCACCAAGGGCTGCGTCATCGCAGCCAGGCCGGGGCCGATCTCGACCATGGGATCGCCTGGCTTCGGATCAATCGCTTGGATGATGTCTTCAATGATGCCGCGATCGGTCAAAAAATGCTGACCGAAACGCTTGCGTGCTATGTGTTTCATGCGGTTTTATTTTTCTCGGGGGGCAGCGCAGCACACGAAGTGGCAAGCGTGGGGGCCATATTTAATTTCGAAATTCCACATACGCCCGGCCGCGCACATCCTGCACCCACTGGTTGAAGGCTTCGTCTGTTTTTCTCGCACGCACGATGTTGCGAGCGCCCTCACGCTGCTCACGCTCGGTGAGAGCTCTCTCACGTCGCTCCAACACCTCAATCAAATGCACGCCGAAGCGCGACACCAACGGGTCAGCCACCTCGCCAGGTTTGAGCTGGTTCATGACCTGCTCGAATTCCGGCACGAACATGCCGGGCGTGGCCCAACCAAGGTCGCCACCGTCTTTGGCTGAACCATCCTGGCTGTTTTCCCGTGCGAGTGTCGCGAAGTCGGCCTGTCCGGCGGCAATGCGACGTTTGTAATCAGCCAGTTTGTCTTTGGCAGCTTGCTCTGTCAGTTGGGGGCTGAGCCGCAGCAAGATGTGCCGCGCATGCGTCTGCGTGACGCTGACAGACGCCGCTTCGCGCTTTTTGTCGATCAACTTGATGACGTGAAAACCTGCACCGCTGCGCAATGGCCCTGCCAAACCGCCGGCCTGAAGGTCGCGTGTGGCGTCGACAAACAGCGATGGCAAACGCTCGGCCGGGCGCGGACCGAGTTCGCCGCCGCCAGCAGCGCCAGGCGAATCGGACATCTCGGCGGCCACCGCGGCAAACGCCTCACCAGCGCGAATACGCGTCATGGCGCGCTCGGCTTTGGCTTGCAGGACGTTGACTTGCTCGGGCGTGGCCGTTTCTGGCACCGCCACCAAAATTTGGGCGATGTTCAGCAGCTCAGGGCTGCTCAGGGCTTGTGCGTCACGCTCACGCAAGAACTGGTCAATCTCTTGTTCACTGACCTTGACGCGCGAATCGACTTCCCGTTCGCGCAGCCGGACCAAGGTCAACTCGTCGCGCAGGTCAGCCCGAAAACGCTTGTAGTCCACGCCATCCGCCTCGAGGCGACGTTTGAAATCATCCAGCGACAGCTGGTTTTGTCGGGCGACGGTAACGGCCGCCTGATCGATCGCGGCTTCATCCGGACGCACATCCAAATCACGCGCCAATTGCAGCTGGGCACGCTCCACGATCAGGCGCTCGAGGACTTCGCGCGCGAGCTGGTTGCGCGGCGGCAGAGCGCCTTGACGCGAGAGTTGCTGCTCAATGCGAGCCAGACGGGTCTGCACTTCGTTGTTGGTGATGGGCTCGGAATTAACGACCGCGACGATGAAGTCGCCGGGACGCGAGTCCGTGCCTGCAGCAGCAGCCGGCGGCAGACTGGCGGCCCGGGCCGCACCCGGCAATCGCAAGGTTTGCGCGTTCACCGGCAGCATCAGCGCAGCCAACGTCAGCGCCACGACGAGCCGACTCAGGTCACCCACGCTGGACTGAACCGAAACGGATGGAGGAAAGTGCTTAGTCATAGTTGGTAAACCGGCTGGGCGGTGCGGTCTGCTCGCGCAGGAGTTGGTATTTCGGAATATTGGCGCGCAGCGCTTGGAGCGGGTTCTCGCCAATTCGGGCAAAGCCAGTAAATTCAAGCTGGAACATGAGCTGGGTGTTCCCAAGCTGTGAAATTCCAGCGGCAGTGATGATGGGCGTGCGCTGCAGCACGACACGACCAATCCAGCAGCAACCATCATATTCAAAGCCAACAATGGAGTTAACCAAGGTTTTGTCGAGCATGCTGTAGTTCAAGCGCCCAACGCTGTACCAGCGTCCGCCGCCTTGGCCACGGCCTGCGCCCAGGTCTTCGCCCTTGTCACCCCAGAGGTCATTGATCGGCCATTGCCAACTGACACCGCGCTGATCGCTGACGCCGACCTGCTTCAGATAGGAGACGTTGATGACACGGTAGTTGCTGGGGCTGTAACGCACCCCAAAGCTGCTGCGCTCAACTTCGCCGAGTTTCTGGTTGTATTGCCCTGTCGCGTCAGCTGACCATTCGCGGGTCCAGTTCGCAGTCGCACCGAGCAGCAGGTCACTCAGGCGGTCTGTCACGGGCGGATTGCCGGGGGCCAGCGTGACGAGCTGGTCTTCAAAGCGCAGGCGTTGGGCCACGCCAAAGCGCACCAGCTCCGCCCCGCTGGCCGGGTTGAGTAATCGCGAGGTCACGCCCAGCGTCAGCAAATTCGCGTCCGAAACCCGGTCATTGCCGGCAAAGGCGTTTTCTGTGAAGACCGTGGCGAAATTGAAACTGTTCTGGCCGGTGTCGTAGACCGGCAAGAAGTTTTGGTTGCGGTACGGCGTGCGCACGTAAAACGCGCGTGGCTCTAGCGTTTGCGTGAGATTGCGGCCAAAGACAGACGCGTCACGCTCAAACTGCAGCCCGGCATCCAGACTGAAGGTCGGCACCACCACATTGGCAGATGTGGCACCGTTAGTGGCCAGTGGCCCATCGAATTGATAGCTGGTCGCCCTCAGTTGCAGCTTTGGCGTGATGTAGCCGGCAGGCCAGAGGAACGGCCGGCTGACTTCAGCCCGTGTAAAAGCCCGCTGACCATTCGCCGGAACGTAGCCTGGAACGCTCGCAGCCGAGAAACCGGTGAAGTCGCCGTCCACCGACCAATCAAAGCCGCTCAGCCCCGCCAGCGGCACATTGCTGCGGGCATAACGTGCGGTGATTTGTGGCAGACGGTCGTAAGGCGGTGAAATGACCGACGCCGGGTCTTGCAACACCTGCCATTTTTGCACCCGAAACCCAGTGGTCAGGAAGCCTTTACCCCAAGTCAGGTTGAGGTCGTTGTTCAGCAAACGCTGCGTCAGAGTGCTGCCACCCAAACCGTTGCCACTCAGGCTGGTGCCACCAAAGCCAGCAAAATCACGCCAGTAGTTGTCATCGCTGACGCGATTCAATGTCAGGCCAACCCCGATGTTGCCAATACTGGAAAGACCCGTATTGAAAATGCCGTTGTGCTGATAACCCAAAGACCAGCGATCCTGGTTGCGCAGCAGGTCAGCGGGCAAATAGCTGGCAAGCACCGTGCCCCGGTAAGTGGGTTCGAGATAGCGGAATTCTCCGGCTAGGTTGATACCGCGCTTGTTGGTGTAGGTCGGTGTCAGCGTGGCATCGCGATTCGGCGCGATGTCGAAGTAATAAGGTGTCGTCAAGGCGAAGCCGCTGACTGAATCGACGGCAAAGGTGGGCGGCATCACGCCGGACTTGCGCTTGTCACTCAAAGGAAAAGACAGCGAACCGGGCCAATGCAGGATAGGCACGTCTTTGAAGCGCAGGGTCGCACCCGTGGCAACACCGATTTCTTTGGCAAAGTCAAAGGTGAAACGCTCGCCGGTCATTTGCCAGTCGGGCATCCAGCTGTCTTCGTTGCCACGCTCACAGGTCGTGTAAGTGGCGCGATTCGCTACAAAGTGTTTGTCGTCAACAAAGATGATTTCCGCGGCTTGCCCATTGCCGCCTGCCAAAAATCGGTAACTCGGTTGCGTGAACGTGCCCTCAAAGGTGTCTAACTTCACCTCCAGTGCGGGGCCCCAGAACAAGTTGCCCGAATTGCTGATGCGCACATTGCCGCGCGTTTTCACCAGGTCGTCGGGCTGAAAGTATTCCAGCTGGTCAGCCCGCAGCGAGGTCTTGCCGCGCCGCAATTCAGCGTTACCGTAGAGGGTGGTTTCAAGGCTGGTGCGGCCGGTGATCTGGTCGCCAAAGACAAAGGTGGGCACTTCCTTGCCGGGCCCCTCGGGCTGTGTGTCGGCCAGTCGCGGCGAACTTTTCAGCGCCGGTCGCAACTCTCCATCAGGCAGACGGGTTGGCAAGTTTTGCGCGTGCAAAGGCGCACCAGTCATGAAGCCCAGCGCGATCAATTTGACCAAGCTGCGGACGGCATACCCGATGGGCGCGAGAATGAGGGGAGTGTGAGATGCAGAACGCATCATTAATATGAGATAAACCCGGTTTGTCGATTTCCGTCTGATTATCCATGACCCTCTCTTCTTCAAGTGCGCCCCATAACCCGGACGATGTAATGACCACCACTTCAACCATCGCTTGGAGCGATCCTGCGCGGGCGGCCGCCTTTGCCAAGTGGCTGACCGCCACCAGTGCAAGTTGTCAACTAGACACCGGCACACTGCGCCTGGCTTCGGCTGACGCCAGCTTCAGGCGCTACTTTCGGATTGACCAAGGCGCCGGCAGCTGCATCATCATGGACGCCCCGCCGGCGCAGGAAGACTGCGCGCCTTTCGTCAAGGTGGCGGCGCTGATGGCGCAAGCCGGACTGAATGCGCCGCGCGTGCTGGCCTGGGATCAGGCGCAAGGCTTCATGCTGCTGAGTGACCTGGGCTCGCAAACCATGATGGACGTCATCAAGCAGCAGGCATCGCTGGACATCGTGCCGCAAAACGGCGAGTTCATCCACCAGCTGTACATGGACGCTGTGGACGCCTTGATTCAATGGCAACTGTCGTCACGGCCCGATGTTTTGCCGGCCTATGACGACGCCCTGCTGTCACGCGAATTGGCGTTGTTCCCGGACTGGTACATCGCCCAGCACCGCGGCATTGCCGTCGACTCAGCGCTGCAAGACAAGCTGGCTGGTTTTTTTGCGCAAATCAAAGACAGCAATCTAAATTCTTTGGGTGGTGCGCGCGTGTTTGTGCACCGGGACTTCATGCCCAGAAACTTGATGGCAGCAAGATCGGTCGAGCAGCGCCCAGCGCTTGGCGTGTTGGATTTCCAAGATGCCGTCTACGGCCCGATCACCTACGACATTGCCAGCCTGATGCGCGACGCTTTTTTGAGCTGGGATGAAGAGTTCGTCATCGACATCACCATCCGTTACTGGCAAAAAGCTCGCAAGGCCGGCTTGCCGGTGGGCGATGACTTTGGCGAGTTTTACCGAGCGGTGGAGTGGATGGGCCTGCAACGGCATTTGAAAATCCTCGGCATTTTTGCGCGCCTGACCTTGCGTGACGGCAAGCCGCAGTACTTGGCAGACACGCCGCGCTTCATCAAGTACGCCCGCAGCACCGCCTCGCGTTACCGCCAGCTCGGGCCGCTGATGGTCTTGCTTGACGAGATTGAAGGCAACGAAACCCGCATCGGATACACGTTTTAATGGCCGCCCGTTTTTTTGCCGATGTGCCGATGGCAGCGGGCGCCGCCTTGAGCCTGCCGGACAGCACCGCGCGCCATGTGCAAGTGCTGCGCATGCAGCCCGGCCAAAGCATCACGCTCTTCAACGGCCAAGGCGGCGAGTGGGACGCCAGCATCACGCGCATGGGCCGCAGCGATGTCGACGTCTGCTTGGGCGCGCACCACGCGAGCGAGCGCGAAGTCGGCCGCAGCGTGCAACTGGCGATGGGTATGCCAGCCAACGAACGCATGGACTGGCTGGTTGAAAAAGCCACCGAACTTGGCGTCAACAGCCTGCAACCGCTACACACCAGCCGCAGCGTGCTGCGCCTGTCCGGCGAGCGCGCCGAAAAAAAACAGAACCACTGGCAGTCCGTCGCGGTGGCGGCCTGCGAACAATGCGGTGGCAACCGCGTCCCAACCGTCGCGCCGGTGCGCGATCTGGCGGCTTGGCTGAAAGCCCTGCCGGCTGCCACGGCTGAGCAGCCGGTGCTGCGCTGCCTGCTCTCGCTGGCCGAAGGCACACAGCCGCTGGCCGACGCGCTGGCCCAACTGCCAGCCAACGCCGCCGTGTGCTTTTTGAGCGGCCCTGAAGGCGGTTTGAGCACACCAGAGGAAGCCTTGGCCATCGCCAGCGGATTTGCCCCAGTCACCTTGGGGCCGCGGGTATTGCGGGCAGAAACCGCCGCGCTGACCGCCTTGGTGCTCGCCTTGAATCACTGACCGCCGTCGTTCTCAAACAAGGTTGGTCGACGGCCCCAGCAAGCTCATGTATAAACGCGAACTTATGAATCTCAATCTCTGGCTCCTCACGCTCTGCCAAGGGCTGTTCTTAACCAACAACGTCACCTTCATCGCCATCAATGGTTTGGTCGGGCTGAGTCTGGCGCCGCTGGGCTGGATGGCGACCCTGCCGGTGATGGGCTATGTGGTTGGCGGGGCGCTGTCGACCGGCTTGGTGGCAAAAACACAAAAGCGCTTTGGCCGAAAAACCTCGTTTCAGCTGGGTTTGGCCGTGGCCATGGGCTCAGCGCTGTTGTGCGCTTGGGCAGCGTACACCAGCCAGTTTTGGCTGCTGGTCGGTGCCACCTTGATCGCCGGTTATTACAACGCCAATGCGCAGCTGTATCGCTTTGCGGCGGCCGAATTGGCGGTGCCAGCTTTTAAAGAAAAAGCCGTTTCGCTGGTGATGGCGGGCGGCTTGATTGGCGCTATCGCTGGGCCGAATTTGGCGGCCTACACGCGCAACTTAAGCGTCGTGCCGTTTGCCGGCGCTTACCTGGCTTTGGCCGGCGTGGCGCTGCTGGCGATGCTGCTGTTGGCCGGCATCCGCTTCCCACCGGTGCCCGTGCAAACCGCCCATTCAGGCGGCCGGCCACTGGGCGTGATCATGCGGCAACCGGCCTTCATCGTGGCGGCAGCGGCCGGCGCCTTGGGTTACGGCGTGATGAACCTCTTGATGGCGGCCACACCGATCGCCATGCAGGTCTGCGGCCTGG
This sequence comes from Comamonadaceae bacterium, assembly GCA_947450675.1. Taxonomy (GTDB): domain Bacteria; phylum Pseudomonadota; class Gammaproteobacteria; order Burkholderiales; family Burkholderiaceae_C; genus Polaromonas. The sequence goes on from CANFWI010000007.1 coordinate 45,084, forward strand.
CATTCTCGGACACCGCGCTGGTCTTGCAATGGCATGTGATCGGTATGTTTGCGCCCGGCTTTTTCACTGGCCACCTGATTCGCCGATTTGGCACCTTGCCCGTCATGGGTGTGGGTCTGATGCTGAACATTTTGTGCGTGATGGTGGCGCTGTCGGGCGTCAGCTTGCACGAGTTTTTGGTGGCGCTGTTTTTGGTCGGCATCGGCTGGAATTTTCTGTTCACCGGTGCCACTGCGCTGGCGCTGACGACGTACCGCCCGGAAGAAAAAGACAAAGCGCAAGGCGCGCTGAATTTCTGCGTTTTTGCGGTGCTGGCGATGACCTCATTGGCCTCCGGCGTGTTGGTCACGACGCAGGGCTGGCAGCTGCTCAATCTAGGGTCGCTGCTGCCGCTGGCGCTGACCGGCGCAGCGCTGGTCTGGCTGGCTTGGCAGAAACGACGCCCAGCCGCACTGGCTTGAAAAAGCCGCAGGGCTGAAGCGCCTGGCGCGCTCAGGCCGGCATCTGCGCGATCACATGCGCCACGGCAGCCGTGAGTTTTTTGGCATAGGGCACGTGCAAAAATTCATTCGGTCCGTGCGCATTGCTTTTCGGGCCGAGGACGCCACAAACCATCATTTGCGCCTTCGGGAAGCCCTGGCTCAGCATGCTCATCAGCGGAATCGTGCCGCCTTGCCCGATGGTGCCACAGGACGCGCCAAAAAACGCCTGTGAGGCGCTTTCCAGTGCCTTGTCAAACCACGGCGTTGACGTCGGGGCGTTCCAGCCATTCGCGCCGCCACCGCCCTGAAACGTCACCTTGGCTTGGTACGGGGCGTTGTCTTCGAGCAGCTTCTTGAGCTCTTGCACGGCTTGCGCGGCGTCCACCAGCGGCGGCAAGCGCAGCGAAAGTTTGAAGGCGGTGTAAGGCCGCAGCACATTGCCAGCGTCTTTCAGGGCCGGCAACCCATCAGCGCCGGTGACGCTCAAGGTCGGGCGCCAGGTGCGGTTCAGCAGGGCTTCCACCGGGTCGGTGGTGGTCGGCAGCGTGAAGACGCTGGCGCCTTCACAGTCGTAGTGCGCCCACGGAAAGCGCTTGTACAACTCGTCGCCCAAAATAGCCGCTGTGGCGTGCGCTTGTGCCATTCGGTCGGCTGGTACTTCACAGTGAAAACTGGCCGGCAACAAGCGTCCGGTGGCGCTGTCTTCAAGGCGGTCTAGCACTTGCCGCATGATGCGAAAACTAGACGGCACCAAACCACTGGCGTCGCCGGAGTGAATGCCTTCGGTCAGCACTTCGACTTTGAGCGTGCCGGTGGCATTGCCGCGCAAGCTGGTGGTGAGCCAAAGCTGGTCGTAATTGCCGGCGCCTGAGTCGAGGCAAATCACCAGCCCGACATCGCCCAGTCGGCTGCGCAAAGCATCGACATACGGCAGCAAATCGTAAGAGCCACTTTCTTCACAGGTTTCGATCAAACCGACGATGCGCGGATGTCCAACCTTTTGGCTTTTCAAAGCCTGAATCGCCGCCATGCTGGCGTAGGTCGCATAACCATCGTCGGCACCGCCGCGGCCGTAGAGCTTGCCGTCTTGATAGACCGGCGTCCACGGGCCGAGGTCGGATCGCCAGCCGCTGAATTCCGGTTGTTTGTCGAGGTGGCCGTACATCAACACGGTTTGCACCGTTTGCCCGGGCACCGCCGCGCGCGTGGCAGGCACTTCAAAAAACAGCACCGGCGTGCGACCCGGCAAGCGCACGACCTCCAGCGTCAAGCCCTCGACTTTTTGGGCTTCGATCCAGGCCGCGGCATTGCGCACGACGGTGTCGATGAAACCGTGCTGCGCCCAGTCACTGTCAAAGCCGGGCGACTTGGCCGGAATGGCGATGTAGTCACTGAGCTGGCGCACGATGTCGCCGTCCCATTGGGCGCTGACTTGTTCTAGCGCAGAGGCCGAATCAAGAACTGAAGTGGGCAATCGGGCATTCATGGCGAACTCCTTAAAGGACGGACATATTCAAACGGGTGCTGTCAAAGGTGTGGCTCAACGCACATGAGACAGCTCAAGGATTCCGCGACAAAGGACGCGGCACCAGCGTCACCTTCAAGCCTTCAGGCGTGACGATGATCTCACCGGGCTTCAGCCCCAAGCCGTTGACCAAGCCCAAGTCTTTGTCACTGAATTGATGCAAGACACGGTTGTCAAACAGGCGCTCTGCCAGCCGCGGCGCGTTTCTCGTGAGGGCTGTTTGGTAGGGCTCCGGCACACCCGCCATGCTGACGCGGTTGACGCGCGCACCCGTCATGCGGATGGTGTTGTCACTCGGCTCAAAACGCAGACCAAAATCCAAGGCGATGTTGCCACTGTAGCGGCCGCCCATCAGACGGTCAGCCACTTTCAAATCAATGTCGGTGGCGAGCCGATTGCTGGCCGGCAACAAGCTCAGGCGAGGCGGCAGCACCTCCAACTCCAGCACATCGGCCAAGCGCTGCTTGATCGGAAAGCGTTCGGCAATGGCTTGCTGCAGCCGCTCTGCAGGCACGTTGACACTGCGCGGCGCCATGCTCGCCAGCAAGGGCGCGCCGGAGCACGCCAGCAGCCAACTGCTCAGCGTCGCGATCAAGGCCCAATCGAAAAGTCGTTTCATAAAAATCGTCTCAGTTGATTATTGTGCTCGCCAAGGCGGCTTGTCTCCGCGTGGCTGGCGAATGTCCTGCAAACGGTCAAGGCCCCGGCACCGTCTTGCATTCCCAAAAGACACGCGCCGTGCAATGCTTGCAAATTTCAGGATCGAGCTTGTGAAAGATCGTGGCAATCGCCGTTCGCTTGTCGGGGAACTGATGCTCAGGGCCGAGCAAGCGGGTGAAGCCGGTGGTTTTCCACATGCGGATGACTTCCGGGCGCGGTCGGTGAAAGTACAAATCTCCACCCATCGCGCGGCGTGCGTTGAGCTCGGCCTCCCACAACTCGGCACCCGCCAAGTCGATGAAGTTCATGCTTTTTCCCATCACCAGCAAATGCTTTTGCGGATGCGGCACATGGCGCAGCGCGTGCAGCGTGTCGGCGACATGCTGGGTCGCGCCAAAGTAGACCTCGCCCTCCATGCGCAACAGTTTGAGTTGCGGGCACTCGGGCATCACATGCGCCTCTGCTGGCGCGTCATCCACCACTACAAACTGCCGGTCCTGATGGGTGCTGTCAAAGCCCATGGTGCGCATGGCCGGCCGCGAGGTGCGGTACAAAAACGACATCAGCGAGAGCAAAGTACCCAGCAAAATCGCGATCTCAAGGCGAATCGTGACGGTGGCCACCATGGTCGCCAAAGCCACGCCAAATTCGGTGCGGCTCAGCCGCAGCAACTGACGCCAGCGCGACAGATCGAGCAATGAGATCGCCACCACCAACAGCAACGCTGCCAGCGCGGCCATGGGGATTTTTGCCAGCAGCGGCGCGCTGACCGCCACCATGGCCAACAGCAGCAAGGCCGAGAAAACCGACGCCAACGGCGTGCGTGCACCGGCTTGTAAATTAGGCATGGAGCGGTTCATCGAGCCGCAGGACACATAAGACGAGAAAAAACCACCAACGATGTTCGACAAACCCTGACCGCGAAATTCACGGTTGGCGTCAATGCGCTGACCCGATCGTGCGGCCACGGCCTTGGCAATCGAGATCGACTGACCCAACGCGACGATCGTCAGCGCGAAGGCCAAACCGAGCAGCTCTGACACCGACGACAAGCTGATCTGCGGCACTGAAAAGTGCGGCCACGGTACGGCTACCGCACCCACCATCCGCAAGTTTGAAAAAGCGACTCCCGGTGTTTGTCCGCTCGCCACCCAGGCAAACAGCGTGGCGCTGACCAATCCCGCCAACATATAAGGCCACTGCGGTCGCCAGCGCCGCAAAGCCAGCGCTACCGCCATCGTCACAGCGGCAACCGCCAGCGCCGCCGGTTGAAAAGATGCCCCCTGGTGGGCGACATGCCGCAGCAACGCGCTTGCACCGTGCTCAGCAGCAGCACCGATGCCGAGTAAATCAGGCAAGGCGTAGACAGCAATCAGCACCGCCGCACCGGATGTAAAACCGAACAAGGCCGCCGGAGAAATGAAGTTGGCCAGCGTGCCCAGCCGCAACGTGCCAATCAGCCACTGCATGACGCCGACCATCACTGTGACGACCAGCGCCATTTGGATGTATGCCGGGCTGAAGGCCATGGTCAGTGGCGACAACATGGCGAAGAGTGCCAGCGAATTGGCATTCGTCGGGCCCGACATGACGTGCCAGCTCGAACCAAACAAAGCGGCAATGATGCACGGCACGATGGCCGTGTAAAGCCCGTACTCAGGCGGTAACCCAGCCAAGGTAGCAAAAGCAATGCCTTGCGGCAACACCAGCACTGCGCCCAACAAACCCGCCATGCCGTCGGCGCGCAGCGTTCGCGCTGAAACGTCACGCACCCAAGAGCCGAACAGGCGCTCGACTAAATTCAGCATGGCGTCAAGCGCGTTGCACCTTGAAGACCGCTCGGCTGGCGCGTGCATTCGGCCAAAAGCGGATTTCTTCGCCATCTTGCAGGCCAAATTGATCGAGGATTTTCAGCTGGTTGTTCAGGGCCAAAGCCCGAAAATCTTGCAATGTGCCGACCCGAATATTGGGTGTGTCGTACCACTGATAAGGCAAGACCTTGGTCACCGGCATGCGACCACGCAGCACCGCCAAGCGATTTGGCCAATGGCCAAAATTAGGAAACGCCACGATGCCCATGCGACCGACGCGGGCGGTTTCGCGCAGCATGATTTCAGCATTACGCAGGTGTTGCAGCGTGTCAATTTGCAGCACCACATCAAATGAGCGGTCACCGAACAGCGCCAAGCCTTCTTCAAGATTGAGCTGAATCACATTGACGCCGCGCTCGACACAGGCCTGCACATTGGCGTCATCAATCTCGACGCCGTAACCCGAACAGCCACGTTCGCGGATCAAATGCGCCAGCAACTCACCCGTGCCGCAACCGAGGTCCAGCACCCTAGAGCCGTGCGGCACCAAACGGGCAATCGACAGCAAATCTGGCGAGCTTTCTTTCAAAACTTTGGATGGCACATTCATACAGCCACCTTGCTATTGAAGTAGGAGCGGACCACGCCCAAATAACGAGCATCTTCCAGCAAAAAAGCGTCATGTCCGTGCGGCGCATCAATTTCCGCGTAGCTGACGTCGCGCTGGTTGTCCAGCAGCGCCTTGACGATTTCGCGGCTGCGGGCCGGCGAAAAGCGCCAGTCGGTGGTGAAGCTGACCAACAAAAATTTAGCGCTGGCCGTGGCCAAGGCCAGGCTCAGATTGCCACCGTGCGCGCTGGCCGGGTCAAAGTAATCCAGCGCACGGGTGATCAGCAAATAGGTGTTGGCGTCGAAGTATTCGCTGAACTTATCGCCCTGGTAACGCAAATAGCTCTCGATCTGAAACTCAACGTCCTGCGTTGAATATTTGAAAGGTGACGGCGCAGCGACAAGCGTGGGGGCCTGCGACTGCAGCGACGGGCCGCCCCGAGCCAAGTCAGCCCCCTCTGGGGGCAGCGCAGTACGCGCAGCGACAAGCGTGGGGGCTAGTTGCCGTCCAAACTTTTCATTCATCACATCATCACTCAGATACGTGATGTGGCCAATCATGCGGGCAATGCGCAGGCCGCGTTTGGGCAACACGCCGTAGCGGTAAAAATGCCCGCCGTGAAAATCCGGGTCGGTCGTGATCGCGCGCCGCGCCACTTCATTGAAGGCGATGTTTTCAGCATTCAGATTGGGCGCGCTCGCCACCACCACGGCGTGCCGCACGCGGTCGGGGTAGCGCAGCGTCCAAGCCAGCGCCTGCATGCCGCCCAGACTGCCGCCCATCACGGCAGCCAAGGTCTGAATCCCCAAAGCGTCTAGTAATCTAGCTTGGGCATCGACCCAGTCTTCGACAGTGACCACCGGGAAATCGGCGCCGTAAACAGTCTGTGTGTCGGGGTTGATCTGCATCGGCCCGGTGGAGCCGAAGCAAGAGCCCAGGTTGTTGACGCCGATGACAAAGAAGCGGTCGGTGTCGACCGGCTTGCCGGGCCCGATCATGCTGTCCCACCAGCCTTCAGATTTGGCTTGGACCTGTCCCGACTCGTCAAGATAGACACCCGCCACATGATGCGAGGCATTGAGCGCATGGCAAATCAACACGGCATTTGACTTGTCAGCATTGAGCACGCCATAGGTCTCGTAGCTCAAGTCATAAGCACGTATCGACGCGCCGCTTTGCAGCGGCAAGGCGTCTTTGAAATGCATGGTCAGCGGTGTTGCGACTAAGGTCAAATAATCACCTGCAGAAAAAACAAAAACCCGGCGTCGCCAAAGCGAATCCGGGTTCCTGGATGTCGTCTTTAGCTGTACTTTTAAAGCGCCCGCAAGCTGAGTAAATCGGCGCTTGGCTAGTATATAGCCCCGCCCTCGTGAGCCATCATGCCGGTAAGAAAAACGCCAGCACACCCAAAACAGCAAAAATAATCGCGGACACGAGATGCACCACACGCAGCGGCACCCAGCGGGTGACCCGCTCACCCAGCCACACCACTGGCGCATTGGCCAGCATCATGCCCAAGGTGGTGCCCGCCACCACCGCCACATACGCGTCAAAGCGGGCGGCCAGCATGACCGTGGCAATTTGCGTTTTATCGCCCATCTCGGCCAAAAAGAACAGCAGCACCGTGGTCGCAAAAACGCCCCAGCGCGGCGGCTTGCTGTCGCTGTCATCGTCTAGTTTGTCGGGCACCAGCATCCATGCGGCCATGGCCAGAAATGAAACGCCCAAAATCCAGCGCAAGAGATCAGGACTGAGCAAGGTGGTGAGCCAGGCGCCGAGCGCGCCGGCCATGGCGTGGTTGGCCAACGTGGCCATCAAAATGCCCCAGACGATGGGCCATGGTTTTTTGAAACGGGCGGCCAGCAAGAGGGCCAGCAGCTGGGTTTTGTCGCCCATTTCGGCCAGGGCGACGATACCGGTTGATACGAGAAATGCGTCCACGTTGAATCACTCCGGCCGGAGTTAAAAACCAATGACCGCACAGCATCTCCGGCCAAAAGCAGGTAAGCGCTTGAAGGCTGTGCAGTCAAAGGTCTCGCCAAGTCGTTTTCTACTGTTTGCGCCATGTCGGCCTTTCTACAAGGCCCAACAAGTCTGTTGACGCAAACCCTTCTCGCCCTTTGCTTTTAGGCAAATCGGAAGGCGGCTACTCCCCAATGACAAGCTTGATTCTAGCGATGCCTTGAGTGACTTTGGCTGGCTTCAACCTAGAAAGGTCTTGCCGCACCGTTTAGGCTTAAATCTTGCTTACGTTTGGTGCGTTTCTGAAAAACACCCAAAAAATGCACCAATACAAAACAATTTACAAGGAAATTACGCCATGGAAGCACTAAAACAGGGCTCCGATGCACTGTTCATCTTGCTGGGCGGCATCATGGTGCTTGCCATGCATGCCGGTTTTGCTTTTTTAGAGCTCGGAACTGTTCGCAAAAAGAACCAGGTCAATGCTTTGGTCAAGATTCTGGTGGACTTCTCGATCTCGACCGTCGTGTATTTCGTCATTGGCTACAGCGTGGCTTATGGCAAGCACTTTTTCGTTGGTGCGGAGCAATTGGCGGCCAAGAATGGCTACGAACTGGTTCGCTTCTTCTTCTTGCTTACCTTTGCTGCAGCCATTCCCGCCATCATTTCTGGTGGGATTGCTGAAAGAGCGCGCTTTTATCCGCAGCTCATTGCCACGGCGGTGATCGTGGGTCTGATTTATCCCTTTTTTGAAGGTATTGTCTGGAACAACCATTTCGGTGTTCAGGCTTGGATCAAAAACTTGACGGGCGAAGAATTTCACGACTTTGCCGGCTCTGTGGTGGTCCATGCCATGGGCGGCTGGTTGGCTTTGCCGGCGGTTATTTTGTTAGGCGCGCGCAGCAACCGTTACCGCAAGGACGGTGCGGTCTCTGCGCACCCGCCGTCGAACATTCCCTTTTTAGCCTTGGGCGCCTGGATTTTGACGGTGGGCTGGTTCGGCTTCAACGTCATGAGCGCACAAACCATCGACAAAATTTCGGGCCTGGTGGCCGTGAACTCTTTGATGGCCATGGTCGGCGGCACGCTGGCTGCGCTGGCGCTGGGCAAGAACGATCCGGGCTTTGTCCACAACGGCCCACTCGCTGGCTTGGTGGCCGTTTGTGCTGGCTCAGACTTGATGCATCCACTGGGCGCGCTGGTGGTCGGCGCCGTTGCAGGCAGCGTGTTTGTTGTCATGTTCACGCTGACACAAAACAAATGGAAGATCGATGACGTTCTGGGTGTCTGGCCGCTGCACGGTCTTTGCGGCGCTTGGGGCGGCGTGGCCGCAGGCATATTCGGTCTGAAAGAGCTTGGCGGCCTGGGTGGCATCAGTTTTAGCGCGCAAGTCATTGGCACAACCATGGGCGTCGCTTGGGCACTCGCTGGCGGCTTTGCTGTGTATGGCTTGATCAAGGTTGTTTCGGGGCTGCGCCTGAGTCAGGAAGAAGAGTATGAAGGCGCGGATTTGTCCATTCACCGTATTGGTGCGACACCGGAGCGGGAAGTTAATTGGTGAACTGCCCTGATAACCGACGAGCACACCATCGTCGGTTGTTGTCTGGCAGACAGGGCGGCCGTCAAGCCTAATCAATACCCCGATTACTATCCGAATGAGCCGTAAAAAGGCACTGTTGATCAGCCAAAATGAACGCTTTTGTCATCTTGTTAACTCCATCAGTTACTCTAGCCAGTCAGTCAAACTGTGGTGCTTTTAAATACACGAAGACGTGCATTATTAATATTTTTTTTGCCATCAAACAAACGAGCGCATAATGCGCCAGTGTGGATGGCTTCATCCGCATGAGTTAGGTGATCGGTCAGTTTCGCGCGCTACAGCGATACGCTTAAAGATTTGTTGTGCTTTCGGGACCCCATCGCTTTTGTTAATGTTTTAGAGGAGTCCCTCAATGGGCAACAAACTATACGTCGGCAACCTGCCGTACACAGTGCGTGACGAAGATCTGCAACAGTCTTTTGGTCAGTTCGGCTCTGTCACCAGCGCTAAAGTCATGATGGAACGCGACACGGGTCGCTCAAAAGGCTTTGGTTTTGTCGAAATGGGCAGCGATGCTGAAGCTCAAGCAGCGATCAACGGCATGAACGGCCAGCCTTTGGGCGGTCGCAGTGTTGTCGTGAATGAAGCTCGTCCAATGGAAGCCCGCCCACCGCGCACTGGTGGCGGCGGCTTCGGCGGCGGTGGCGATCGTTCAGGCGGTGGCGGTTACGGCGGCGGTGGCGATCGCTCTGGCGGCGGCGGCTATGGCGGTGGTGGTGATCGTTCAGGTGGTGGCGGCTACGGTGGTGGCGGCGGCGGTCGCTCTGGCGGCGGCGGTTACGGCGGTGGCGGCGGCGGTGGACGTGGCGGCTACTAAGCCCTCGTACCCAAGCAGTTGGCTCTCGCCAACACCTTCAGTTTCTAGCTGAAGACCTGCTCAAAAAAGGCTTCAAGACTTCGGTTTTGGAGCCTTTTGAATTTCCGAGATTGAAAGCGCAAGAGTCCCCTTCGGCACTTCCCAAAGAAACTACCGGGAAGGCTTGGCTGGCGCAGAACTGGCGTTGGCTCGCGGCACCAACAGGCCTTTAACGCGGCCCTTGAGGTCTGCCACCTGATCAAGGTTGTCGTAGGCGAATGTGTCGCCACTGAACACGTCAGACCCACGCTTTAAGACCACCGGCAGATGAGATAGAACGCGATCTTCGTTCATAAAAACGTGCAGAAACTCGCCCGTGAACTCGAGTCGTGGCAACCAGATGCCCGCCGGGGTTTGCATCGGCTCTCGAACCACGATGGCGTTACCCATCAGCTGCACTTCCGAGGCGGCGTCATTGCTCAGGGCGCGGTTCGCGGTGGCAGTCGTGAGACGCCCGTCCGGGCCGATGGAGCGCATCCGCGCTTGGTCGATTTCCAGCGTTTCGGTGTCCTGAAAGTGACGCGCCTCAGTCCCAAATAGTTCGGTTTTCATGCGCCCGCTGTCATCAAAGGTCTTCACGGTGGCGCGGCGCATGAAGTAGTCAACCTCATGGTTCACAGGTCTTGCGGCCTCGGCCTCGTACGCGGCCGGCGTGTTGCGCACCAGCCAGTAGGTGCCCACCGCCAGCAGACCCATCATCGCCAGCGGCAAATACAGGGACAGCCGCTCCCAGAGGCCCAGCAAACGCTGACCGCAGATTCTCAGAACATGCAGCGTGCGGGTCATGCCGGTCGCGGATGCTGGAGGCGTCATGTGCCGTAATCCGCCAGTAAATCGGCATAGCGACCACTGGCGACCAACAACAAGTCGCACAATTCGCGCGCGGCGCCATGACCGCCGGTGGTTTGGGTGACGTGATGCGCCACGGCCTTGACTTCAGCGTGCGCATTGGCTGGCGCGCAGCTAAAAGCCGCCCGACGCAGCACCGGCAAATCGGGCCAATCGTCACCCATGGCGGCAGATTCAGACCAATCACAACCCAGCGTTTTGAGCGTCAGCTCGGCGGCAGGACGTTTGTCTTCCGTGCCAAAGTGCGCATGGGTGATGCCCAGCGCGTGCAACCGTGCCCGCAGCACCACGCTGTCGCGGCCCGTGATGACGACCGGCGTGATGCCCACTTTTTGCAGCAACTTGAGGCCCTGACCATCCAGCGTGCTGAACCGCTTGATGGTTTCGCCGGCAGCATACAGCTGACCTGGCGTTTGCGTGATCTGCTGTTGACCGTACTCACTGAAGTACAAACCGCCGTCGGTGAGGACGCCGTCGACATCAAAAAACACCACTTTGATGCCTTGCGCGCGCAGCAGCAATTCGGGGGCGAAGTTCAGTGCGGGGATCAAGCGTGGCAGGGCGGACACGCCAGTTGTCGATGGATTCATCAAATGACCTTCGCTCGCATCAGGTCGTTGGTATTGAGTGCGCCGCACAAGCGCCCGGTGTCGTCGACCACCAGCACACTGGTGATGCGGTATTGCTCCATCAGCGTAACCGCATCCACAGCCAGCGACGCGGCGTTGAGCGTGCGGGGGTTGGCGTGCATCACGTCGGCCGCAGCCATGGCACGCAGATCGGCGCCTTTTTCAATCAGACGACGCAAGTCGCCGTCCGTGAAAATCCCGAGCACCTGCTGCTGCGCATCCACAATCGCCGAAGCGCCCAAGCCCTTGGCGCTCATCTCACGCATGAGCTCACTCAAAGTGGCGTCGGGGCGCACCGAAGGCACGGCGTCACCGCTGCGCATGACATCGGCCACATGCGTGAGCAGCTTGCGTCCCAACGAACCGCCGGGGTGTGAACGCGCAAAGTCTTCTGGCTTGAAACCGCGCGCATCGAGCAGCGCCACAGCCAGTGCATCGCCCATGGCCAACTGCGCCGTGGTGCTGGCAGTCGGCGCCAAGTTGAGCGGACACGCCTCTTGCGCAACGCTGCTGTCGAGCACCACATCAGCGTGCTGAGCCAAGGCCGACTGCGCTCCACCGGTGAGGGCGATCACCCGGACCTGCAAGCGCCTCAATGTCGGCAAGATAACGGTGAGTTCCTCACTTTCGCCGCTGTTGGAAATCGCCAGCACGACGTCGACGGCAGTGATCATGCCAAGATCGCCATGGCTGGCTTCTCCCGGATGCACAAACATGGCCGGTGTGCCGGTGGAGGCCAGCGTGGCGGCGATCTTGCGCCCAATGTGACCGCTTTTGCCCATGCCCATCACCACCACCCGACCGGTGCAATTCAACACCACTTCAACGGCAGCGGCAAACTCGGGGCCAACACGCGCCGCCATGGTCAAAACGGCAGCAGCCTCAATTTCAAAAGTCTTGCGGGCCAAGGCCACAGCTTGTGCCGGATCAAAGCCGGTGCGGTCAAAGTTCATCCCTGCATTCTATCGAGACACCCCGCTAACGACGCGCGAGATGGCGACAGACCACCGGCCCGAATGCCGATCCTGTTTGCCATAGTTCCATCAGCTACCATTCTTCAATGACCGGGCTCGAACTCACGCTTTTTTACCTGCTGGCAGCTGTGCTCGGCGTGGTGGCGTGTCGCTCGCTCAAACTACCGCCGATGCTGGGCTACTTGACGGCAGGCGTGATCATCGGCCCCCACGCCTTCGGTTTGACGCAAGACGCGGCGGGGGTTCGGCATTTGGGTGAGTTTGGTGTGGTCTTCCTGATGTTCGTGATTGGGCTGGAGTTCAACCTGCCCAAACTACGCTCGATGCGCCGCCATGTGTTTGGTCTGGGTCTGTACCAAGTGGTGTTGACCATGCTGCTGGTGATGGCGGCCTCTTTCCTGTTGTCATTGGCTGCACCTGTTGGGTGGCAACTCAATTGGCAGACCGCGCTGGCCTTGTCTGGGGCGGTGGCCATGAGCAGCACGGCGCTGGTCGTCAAGCTGTTGTCAGAACGGCTGGAGTTGGAGTCTGAGCACGGCCAGCGTGTGATGGGCATCTTGCTGTTCCAAGACTTGGCGGTGGTGCCGCTGTTGGTGTTGATCCCGGCCCTGGGTTCACGCCCCGAACATCTTTTCGGCGCGCTGGGTCTGGCCTTGCTCAAAGCCTCGGTGCTGGTCGGTCTGCTGCTGATGGGTGGCCAGCGCGTCATGCGCTGGTGGCTGACGCTTGTCGCCAGGCGCAAAAGCGAAGAGTTGTTTGTTCTCAACCTGCTGCTGGTCACCTTGAGTCTGGCCTGGCTGACGGAACTGGCAGGCCTCAGCTTGGCGCTGGGTGCCTTCATTGCCGGCATGTTGATTTCGGAAACCGAATACAAGCATCAGGTTGAAACCGATATACGGCCATTTCATGACGTCTTGCTGGGCCTGTTTTTCATCAGCATCGGCATGATGCTCGACTGGCATGAAGTGGTGGCCCATTGGCCGCTGGTTCTTTTTCTACTGGTGCTCCCTGTGCTGTTCAAACTGGCGCTGGTGGCGCTGTTGGCCAAAGCACTGGGCGCAACCAACGGGGTGGCGCTGCGCACCGGTTTGTACATCGCGCAGGCTGGTGAGTTCGGCTTTGTGTTGCTGACGCTGGCCCAAGACAACCGCCTGGTGCCAGCCAATTTACTCAACCCGATCCTCGCCGCGATGGTCTTGTCGATGTTAGCCACACCGTTCATCATCATGAGCAGCAACCGCATCGTCATGCGGCTGGTGAGCAGCGAATGGCTGCAACAGTCGCTGCAGATGACCCAGATTGCGCGGAAAGCCATCAACACCAGCCAGCACATCATCATTTGCGGTTACGGCCGATGCGGCCAAAACTTGGGGCGCATCCTTGACGCTGAAGGCATTCCCTACATCGCTCTTGATCTCGACCCAGACCGCGTCCGCAAGGCTGCGGCCGCCGGCAACTCGGTGGTTTTTGGCGATGCCGTCAGGCTGCCATCGCTGATGGCGGCAGGCTTGGTACGTGCCAGCGCTGTGGTCGTGACGTATCTGAACACCGCCAGCGCACTCAAGGTTTTGGCCAATGCACACGCGCACGCGCCGGCGGTTCCCGTGATCGTCCGCACGGTCGATGATGTTGACATTGAAAAACTGCGCGCTGCGGGCGCCACCGAAGTCGTGCCTGAAGCGATAGAAGGCAGCCTGATGTTGGCGAGTCACGCGCTGGCGCTGGTTGGCGTGCCCATGCGCCGGGTGATCCGCGTGGTGCAAGATCAGCGCGATGCCCGCTACAACTTGTTGCGCGGCTATTTTCATGGCGCCGATGATGACTCCGTCAACGAGCTGGAACAAGAGCGCTTATCAACCGTCATCTTGCCGCCGGCCATCAAAACGGTAGGCGCGACGCTCGGTGACATGGCGCTCGCGATGGTGGGCGTGAAAGTGGTGAGCCTGCGCCGCAGCAATGGCCAAACGCAGCCGGCTGTTGATGACACGCAGCTGAAAAGTGGTGATACGTTGGTCCTGTCTGGCACGCCAGCGGCGCTGGCGCTCGCTGAAGAAAAACTACTGCGAGGAAGAACCACATGAAACGACGGACGACTCTGGCCCTGCTCGCCAGCGCCCCCTGGTCCATGACACTGGCTCATAGCGCGGCATCGATAGCAACTCTGCTGCGATCCGGCGCCTGTGTGTTTTTGATGCGGCATGCCAAAACCGATCCCGGAATTGGCGATCCGCCGAACTTCCAATTGGGTGATTGCAGCACCCAGCGTAATTTGAGCGAAGGCGGCCGCGAACAATCACGGCGTCTGGGTCAATGGTTCAAAAGTCGCCAGCTGCAGCCGCGCGCGGTGCACTCTAGCGCTTGGTGCCGTAGCCGTGAAACGGCTGAACTGGCCTTCGGTCCTCACACGGTTTTACCGGCCCTCAACTCGACGTTCGACAATGAACGTCAGCCCGAGCCACTCACGCAAATTCTGCGGGCACTGCTCAAGGCGGTGCCCGCCGGCGAGTTCGACGTGTGGGTGACCCACCAAGTCAACATCACTGCACTCACTGGGGAATTCACGGCCATGGGTGAAGCTCTGATCGTCCATGCCAGCGGCACAGTTTTGGCGCGCGCCACCTTGGCATGATGTTTTTTTTAGTCCGAGAATGCGACCTGTGCCCAATTCAAACCAAAGCCCAAACCCAAGTCAGCCCGACGGCCTCACGAAACAAAAAGTGAGCCAGCATTTGCGCAACCACATACGCACTGTGCCGGACTGGCCCGCACCCGGCGTGCTGATTGACGACTTGATTGCCTCCGGTCATTGACGCCACCTTCATCCACGCACAGTTCTAGGAGCCAGTCCATGTCACTTGAACGCCAACCCATTTTTATGAACACCCAAAAATTAAGCGCCCAAGCCAGCGGCGTCTACGTCATTGCCCCAACGCCGTTTGCAGCAGATGGTCAACTTGACTTGCTGTCTATCGACCGGCTGGTTGACTTTTACGCGCAAGCCGGTGTCACCGGCACCACCGTGCTGGGCCAACTCGGTGAGGCCCCTAAGCTGGCGCAAGAAGAAGCACTGCAAGTCGCCAAGCGCTTTATCCAACGTTCAACAACGCCGACCATCGTCGGCGTGTCGGCACCGGGCTTCGCTGCCATGCGTGCCTTGGCACGTGAAGCGATGGACGCTGGGGCGGCAGGTGTCATGATCGCGCCACCCAACACCTTGCGCACCGACGACCAAATCGTTGGCTATTACGAGCAAGCGGTTGCCGCGATTGGCGATGACGTGCCGTTTGTCATCCAGGACTATCCTTTGACGTTCAGCGTCGTCATGGCGCCTAGCGTGATCAAGCGCATCGTCAACAACCACGCCTCCTGCCTGATGCTCAAGCTCGAAGACTGGCCCGGTCTTGAAAAGATTTCGACCTTGCGCGCATGGCAAAACAAGGGTGAGATGCGTGAGATTTCTATCCTCTGCGGCAATGGTGGACTGTTTCTTGACTTTGAAGTTGAGCGCGGTGCCAACGGCGCCATGACGGGTTATTGCTTCCCCGACATGCTGGTCGATGTGGTTCAACTGTCGGCCGCCGGTCAACGAGAAAAAGCCCATGATTTGTTTGACGCGCACTTGCCGTTGATGCGTTATGAGCAGCAGCCCGGGGTCGGCTTGGCTGTGCGCAAATACATCTTGATGCGCCGCGGCTTGCTGTCATCTGACGCGCAGCGCAAACCTGCCGCAGCCATGTCGGCCATCGCAACAACCGAAGTCGAGTATTTGCTCGCACGGCTGGCTCGGCATGACCCGCGCGCACATCTGTCTTGAAACTTTGGCCAGAAAACCGATGCTAGGCCGGTTACTTGCCAATACAGAATTTGGAAAAAATTTCGCCCAATAAGTCGTCTGGTGTGAACTCGCCGGTGATTTGACTCAGTGCGCGTTGGGCTTGCCGCAAGTCTTCTGCCAACAAGTCAAGCGCAGGTTGTCTGGCGGACAACTGTTCGTTGGCGCGGGTCAATTGACTGGCCACTTCGTGCAAAGCTTGAACATGCCTTTCACGCGCCATGAACACGCCTTCGGGTGCAGATTGCCAGCCAACGACCTGCAACAACTGCTCGCGCAAAGCCTGCAGACCCTCACCGGTCTTGGCAGAAATCACCACCGCAGCGCCGTCACTGGCGGTCGATTTAATCGCACCGTCAAAAGAAACAGAATCCGATTTATTCCAGACATCGATGACCGGCGTTGCCTTGGGCAGCTTGTCCACCAAGGCTTGTTGGATCAAGGCGTCACCGGCTCGGTAGGCCTCTGCAACTGCTGGTTCTGAAGGCGTACTTTGCCTTGTCAGATCGTGCAGAAACAAGACGGCGTCAGCGCTTTCAATTTCGCCCCAAGCGCGTGCAATGCCAATTTTCTCGACCTCGTCAACGCCAGGCAAATGACTGTCGCGCAAGCCCGCGGTGTCAACCACGTGCAAGGGCACGCCGTCAATTTGAATGAGTTGCGAAACTTTGTCGCGCGTGGTCCCTGCGATCGGTGTGACGATGGCCAACTCAGCGCCCGCCAAGGCGTTGAGCAAGGAACTTTTGCCGGCGTTGGGCTGGCCGGCGATCACCACTTTGATGCCTTCACGCAAGATAGCACCCTGCGTCGCCCGCTGCATGACACTCGCCAACGTGGACTGCAAGCGCTGCAACTGACCGCTGGCGTCGGCCTGCTTTAAAAAGTCGATGTCTTCTTCCGGAAAATCCAGCGTGGCTTCGACCAACATGCGCAAATGCACCAGTTTGTCGAGCAACGCCTGGACCTCGTTGGAGAATTCGCCCGACAGCGAACGAGCCGCTGAGCGGGCCGCCGTTTCGGTACTGGCGTCAATCAAATCGGCAATCGCTTCGGCTTGCGCCAAATCAATCTTGTCGTTCAGAAAAGCGCGCTCCGAGAACTCGCCCGGCTGGGCGACGCGCAAACCGGGCAAACATTGCTGCTTGCTTGCGTCATCGGTTTCAGCGGCGGCTTCGAGGCACCGCGCTAGCAGCAATTGCAGAACGACCGGGCCACCGTGCGCTTGCAGCTCAAGCACATCTTCCCCGGTGAACGAATGCGGTGCAGGGAAATAAAGCGCCAGCCCTTGATCGATCACTTGGCCTTGCGCGTCTTGAAATGGCAAGTAGCTGGCTTGCCTTGGCAGCAAGCTCCGGCCAAACAGCGTTTGAATGATCGGACCCAGTGCTTTGCCTGAGATTCGAATGATCCCGACCGCACCCCGTCCAGGCGCCGTGGCGATCGCAACGATAGGGTCTTGGTGTCGGGCAAGCATGGTCTGTCTTATTGAAAAAGGCCGCTAGAAGCGGCCTTTTTGTTATTTGAACTTCGGCAAATTGAACTGCGGTGGCACGCCCATTCGGGTGTTGATCACCCACTGCTGCGTGATCGACAAAATGTTGTTCGTGATCCAGTACATCACCAAGCCGGCCGGGAAGAAGAAGAACATCACGCTGAAAATCAGCGGCATGAACCACATCAGCTTGGCCTGCATTGGATCCGGTGGTGTTGGGTTCAAAGCGGTTTGTAGCATCGTCGTCAACGTCATCACCACTGGCAAGATGAAATAGGGATCCGGCGATGACAGGTCATGGATCCAGAGAATCCACGGCGCATTACGCATCTCAACGCTCGACAACAACACCCAGTAAAGCGCAATGAAAACCGGGATCTGAACCATGATCGGGAAGCAACCGCCCATCGGGTTGACTTTCTCTTCCTTGTAAATCTTCATCATGGCCTGCTGCATTTCTTGCGGCTTGTCCTTGAGACGCTCACGCATCTCCATGATCTTCGGATTGACGGACTTCATTTTGGCCATGCTGGCGTAAGCCTTGGCATTGAGCCAGTAGAAAGCTATTTTCAGCAACAACACCAAAGCCACGATCGACCAACCCCAGTTTTGGATGAACTCGTGCAGGCTGTACAGCAACCAATACAATGGCTTGGCCAGAATCGTCAACCAACCATAGTCTTTGACCAGTTCAAGACCTGGTGCCAGCGCTTCAAGTGTTTTTTCTTCTTGAGGTCCAACAAAGAATTTGCTGTCGATGGTTTTGCTGGCGCCTGGCGCAATGCTTTCGAGCGGCGTGATCATGCCTGCTGCGTAAAGATTGGTGTCCACCTTGCGCAAGAACAGATCCCGCTGCAGGCCATCCGGCAGGATCCAGGCTGAGGCAAAGTAGTGCTGAACCATGGCGACATAACCATTGCTGGCTTTTTTCTCAACATCGACTTTGTCTTTTTCGATGTCTTTGAATTCAACCTTTTGGTATTTCTTGGCCTCGGTGTAAATCGCCGGGCCGGTGAAGGTTGAATAGAACGACGACTCACCTGGCGGCTTGTTGCCATCACGCACCAATTGGAGGTAGAGCTGCGGTGTCACCGCTTCGGTACCCGTGTTGATGATCTCGTGGCGCACGGCCAAATCGTAGGCGCCGCGCTTCACGGTGTATGTTTTTACGAGTTTGACGCCGCCAACGCTGGGAGACTCAAATTTGACTTCAAACTGATCTTGGCCGTCTCGCAGCGCACGATCGCCTGGCACTGCCGTCATGACTGTTTTGTGCGTTGGCAATTGGCTACCGGTGGTGCCAATCAAGCCGGACTGGGCAACATAGACCCGTGCATTGCTTTCTTCGAGCAGTACAAAGCCGCTGCTTTTATCCGTCATGTCGGCGTATTTGGTAAACACCGATCGCACCAAGGTGCCGCCTTCTGTGTCAAACGTCAATGTCAACACATCGTTGCTGACCACCAGTTGTTCTTTTTTGGCAGTAACAGCAGCCGACACGTTTGCAGGTATCGGTGACACGCCAGGCACTGAAGACGCTGTCGCAACAGGCGCAGGTATTGCAGTGCTCGGTGCTGACCCCATGGCGGCAGGTGCTGTCGCGGTCACTTTGGCGTTTTGAGTCGCCGACGATGGGAAGAAGGTTGGCTTTTGGCCGTTATGGACTTGCCATTGGTCCCACAACAAGACCATGGAAAAACCAAAAATCACCCACAAAATGGTGCGCCGGATGTCGTTCATGACGGTTTCTTTTCAGAAGAGGAAGCGGCCACAGGTGTGACCAGACGAGAAAAAAGGCGTCGCTTGCAGTTGTCTTTGTCGGCAGTATTGCCAACCGAAAACCAGGACGAAGGAAAGAAACTGAATTGGGATGTGACGGGATCAAGCCCGCCATCACACCATGGATGACAGCGCACCAACCGACCCAGCGTGAGGTAAGTCCCCACTGCCGCGCCATGCTGCTGCAAGGCTTGCAAGGCGTAAGCTGAACAAGTGGGTTCAAAACGGCAGCCCGAACCCAGTGACGGACTAAGCAAAAGTCGGTAAGCTTTGACCAAGGTGATGAGCAGCACCTGCGGCGCGCGCGCGATGAAGCGCAAATGTTTCATGGCGCGGGTCATGAATGACGGGCACCTTCTAACATCAGCGCCAGTAATTCCGTGCGCACAGCTTGCTTCAATTGGTCTGAGCTGGCGCTCAAATACACCTTGCGCGAAAAATCACGTCGCAGCCTAACCACAAATGCGGCTTGCCGTTGTTGCGGTGAAAAATCGGCGCTCACTGTGTAGATCTGCCTTTTGATGGCGTTACGAGTCACTGCGCGCTTGGCCCAACGTTTGGGCACCATTGCGCCCATCCAGAGGTCAAGAACTGGAAAAAGCGGCTGAGACTTTGGCACAGCTGGCGCTGTTTTCACCTCAGGCCCAGACGCACCCACCCGTGCAACAAGATTGTCACGAAGAGGAAGTCCAGACCGATGCAAAGCAAAGTGCTCACTTCTAGCCACTGTCGCACCAGCCAATACCGCCTGGAACTGGGCTCGCGTTTTAAGCCGCTGCAATGTCTTCGCCTGATGGCACCAAGACCTGCCTGCGAGCCAGAGGCTTAGACAGCCAGGCGTTTACGGCCTTTGGCGCGGCGAGCCGCGATCACAGCGCGGCCGCCGCGTGTTTTCATACGGGTGAGAAAACCGTGCGTGCGTGCGCGCTTAACTTTAGATGGCTGGTACGTGCGTTTCATGATCAATCCTACTGGCTAGAAATCTTCCCTTGCATGATTCTTGTGAGCTTGGTGGCAGCACGGTACTGCCAGCGTTACAAGGTCCGCCGGGCTTGCACGCCTGCGCGTGTAAACCCCCTGTGAATCAGGGAAACCGATGATTATGACAAATTTATCCATTGCTGGCAACCGCTTAGAGACCAGTCTTTGGGTAAAGACTGAAGCAAATGCGATCAGCGCAGAACATTTAAATGATAAATCCCGGTCTCTCCAGAGGGCAAAACCGCATCAATTGGCTTGTGGATAACTGCCCTGCCGGACTACAATAGCGGGTGTTGAAAAAAGACAATATCCACAAGTTGCAGGGCCTTTTGATCCATCCTCATTTTCCGGCTAAACCGCGCCGTTGCCACTCATGAATGAGGCTGTCCGTTTCGCCCGGGGCCAAGATTTGTGGCAAAGCTGCGTTGACCACTTGGCTCAAGAACTCCCCGAGCAACAGTTCAACACGTGGATCAAGCCCTTGGTGGCGGATGTCGCTGACGACCTGCAAAAAGTCACTATTCAAGTCGGCAACCGATTCAAGCTAGATTGGGTCCGAGCGCAATATGCAGCCAAAATTGTGGCCTTGCTCGAAAGCCTGTCGGGTCAGTCCATGGCGTTGGAGCTTGCGCTCGCACCCCGCGAAAATCCTGCGAAGTCGACGGCAATCCCTCAAAATTTCAAAGTCATGGGCGCGGCTGAACCTGTCGGTTTGGTAAGCGCAGAAGATTCAACCATCGTTCCTTTTAAGAGTCGCCTGAACACGGCTTTGACTTTTGACACCTTGATTGAAGGCACGGCGAACCGGATGGGCCGTGCTGCGGCCATGCATGTCGCCAGCAGTCTGGGCCAGCTTTACAACCCCTTGTTCATTTATGGTGGTGTCGGCCTTGGCAAGACCCACTTGGTTCATGCCATCGGCAACAAGTTGCTGGCAGACAACCCTGCGGCCAAAATTCTCTACATCCACGCCGAGCAGTTTGTCTCTGACGTCGTCAAAGCCTACCAGCGCAAAACCTTTGATGAATTCAAAGAGCGTTATCACTCGCTGGATTTACTGCTGATTGATGACGTTCAGTTTTTTGCTAACAAAGACCGCACACAAGAAGAGTTCTTCAACGCCTTTGAAGCTTTGTTAACTAAAAAATCTCACATTGTGATGACCAGCGACACCTACCCCAAGGGTCTGACTGACATCCATGAGCGCCTCGTTTCACGGTTTGATTCAGGTCTCACGGTGGCCATCGAGCCGCCTGAGTTGGAAATGCGCGTTGCCATCTTGATTCGCAAGGCCGAAGCCGAAGGCACGGTCATGCCAGAAGAAGTTGCCTTCTTTGTGGCTAAAAATGTGCGCTCCAACGTCCGGGAACTTGAAGGCGCCTTGCGCAAGATCTTGGCCTACTCGCGGTTTAACCAGAAGGAAATATCCATCCAACTGGCCCGCGAAGCCCTGCGCGACTTGCTTTCGATCCAAAACCGGCAAATTTCTGTTGAAAATATCCAGAAAACCGTCGCCGACTATTACAAAATAAAAGTCGCTGACATGTATTCCAAAAAACGACCTGCCAGCATCGCCAGACCGCGGCAAATTGCCATGTATTTAGCAAAAGAGCTGACCCAAAAAAGCTTGCCTGAGATTGGTGAACTGTTTGGGGGCCGGGATCACACCACGGTGTTGCATGCAGTACGAAAAATGTCAGCTGAACGCCAATTGATGACCGAACTCAACCAACAATTGCATGTTTTAGAGCAAACGCTCAAGGGCTGACCAGACACTTCAACCGCACCTCGGCCTTCCATGAAAAGCTGGGGATAATTTTTTAACAACTCATGAGTTATCCACAGAGAAATCACTTTCGGTCAAGTTGTTCATGTTTAAGAGCGGACTCACCAGGGTCCTGAGCACACACTTAAACAGTCTGCAAGTGGTTGATAAAAAAGGGGAAAATGGCGATGTACACAGAAAGTCGCTGCCCTTACTACTACTACTAATTTGAATTAAAGAATTCTGAAGATAAGAAAGCACAAGTCATGATCGTTCTCAAAGCCAGCCAAGACAAGGTGTTGTCTGCCCTTCAATCCGTCGCAGGCATTGTTGAGCGCAGGCACACGCTACCCATTCTTGCCAATGTTTTAATTCGCAAAAATGGCTCGCAAATTCAGTTGACCACCAGCGATCTTGAGATTCAGATCCGCACGACTGCAGAGCTTGACGGTGATGAAGGCAACTTCACGACCACAGTTGGTGCTCGCAAACTCATTGACATCCTGCGCTCGATGCCAAGTGATCAGTCGGTCTCACTGGAGTCGAGCCAAAACAAGTTAATTCTCAAGGGCGGCAAGAGTCGTTTCACCTTGCAGACGCTGCCAGCAGAAGACTTTCCACTGGTTCAAGAAGCCGCCAACTTTGGCCCTAGCTTTTCGGTGCCGCAAAAGACGTTGAAAGAATTGTTGAGCCAAGTGTCATTTGCGATGGCCGTCCATGACATTCGCTACTACCTCAACGGCATTTTGTTTGTGGCGGAAGGCAAACAGCTGAGTTTGGTGGCCACTGATGGTCACCGTTTGGCGTTTTCATCGGCCACGCTGGATGTTGAAGTGCCTCGTCAAGAAGTCATCTTGCCGCGCAAGACGGTCTTGGAAATGCAACGTCTTTTGAGCGACAAAGAAGGTGCCATTGAGATGCAATTTGCTGGTAACCAGGCCAAATTCAGCTTTGAGGGCATGGAATTTGTGACCAAGCTGGTTGAAGGTAAGTTTCCTGACTACAACCGGGTGATCCCAAAGAATCACAAAAATATCATCACGCTGGGCCGCGCACCGCTGCTGGCCAGCTTGCAGCGCACCGCTATTTTGACCAGCGAAAAATTCAAAGGTGTGCGCCTGAACATTGAGCCAGGCACGCTGCGCGTCGCTTCTAACAATGCCGAGCAGGAAGAAGCCGTCGATGAGCTTGACATCGATTACGGCGGTGACGCTATTGAGATTGGCTTCAATGTGACCTACCTGATCGACGCACTGTCCAACATGAACCAAGACATGGTGAAGATTGAACTGGCTGATTCCAACAGTTCGGCTTTGCTCACCATCCCTGATGATGCTGCGTTCAAGTACGTTGTGATGCCGATGCGGATTTAAACCGCACAGTGCGGACATTGGTTTTTCAAGAGATAAGTGAAAGTTAGTTATGACCGAACAGAACATGCCCAACGACGAAGCCACCAGCGTCCCTGATAACTCTGCTGATGTGCATTCAGGCGCTGGGGAAGAAGGTAGTTCTAACTTCCAACCCGTCATTGATGCGAATCAAGCGGGTGCTTCTGAAGCTTATGGCGAAGGTTCTATTCAAATCCTGGAAGGTTTGGAAGCTGTCCGTAAACGGCCTGGCATGTACATCGGCGACACCTCAGACGGCACTGGTTTGCACCATTTGGTGTTCGAGGTGGTTGACAATTCGATTGATGAATCTTTGGCCGGTCATTGCGATGACATCATGGTCACCATTCACTCTGATAACTCTGTCAGCGTTGTCGACAACGGCCGTGGAATTCCGACCGGCGTGAAGATGGACGACAAGCATGAGCCAAAACGCTCTGCTGCAGAAATTGCCTTGACTGAGCTCCACGCAGGCGGCAAATTCAACCAGAACAGCTACAAGGTTTCAGGCGGTTTGCACGGCGTGGGTGTGAGTTGTGTCAACGCGCTTTCTAAAATGCTGCGCTTGACAATTCGTCGTGACGGCAAAGTGCACTTCATGGAATTTGCCCGTGGTTTTGTTCAAAATCGCATCATTGAAACAGTCAATGGAGTTGAAGTTTCGCCAATGAAAGTCATTGGTGATACTGACAAGCGCGGCACTGAGGTGCATTTCTGGCCAGACACTGAGATTTTCAAAGAGAACAGTGATTTTCACTACGAAATTTTGAGCAAGCGTTTGCGTGAGCTGAGCTTTTTGAACAATGGCGTGAAGATTCGTTTAAAAGACGAACGCACAGGCAAAGAAGATGACTTTGCAGGTGCCGGTGGCGTTAAGGGTTTCGTCAATTTTGCCAACAAAGGCAAGACGGTGTTGCATCCCAACATCTTTCACGCCATGGGTGACCGCCAAAGTGACCAAGCCACCAACATCGGTGTTGAAGTGGCGATGCAGTGGAACAGCGGTTACAGCGAGCAAGTGCTTTGCTTTACCAACAACATTCCGCAACGTGACGGTGGCACACACCTGACCGGTTTGCGTGCTGCCATGACGCGGGTGATCAACAAATATATTGACGACAGCGAGCTGGCCAAAAAAGCCAAAGTCGAAGTGACGGGCGATGACATGCGTGAGGGTTTGTGCTGCGTCTTGTCCGTCAAAGTGCCAGAGCCCAAGTTTTCAAGCCAAACCAAAGACAAATTGGTGTCGAGCGAAGTGCGCGGCCCGGTGGAAGACATTGTCAGCAAATTGCTGTTTGACTACCTGCAAGAACGTCCTAACGACGCCAAGATCATCGTGGGCAAGATCATTGAAGCCGCTCGTGCCCGTGAAGCGGCGCGTAAAGCGCGTGACATGACACGCCGTAAAGGCGTGTTGGACGGCATGGGTTTGCCGGGCAAGTTAGCTGATTGCCAAGAAAAAGACCCCGCGATGTGTGAAATCTATATCGTCGAGGGTGACTCCGCCGGTGGTTCTGCCAAGCAGGGTCGCGACCGAAAGTTCCAGGCTATCTTGCCCTTGCGCGGCAAGATTCTCAACGTTGAAAAAGCACGCTATGAAAAACTGCTGACCAGCAATGAAATTCTGACCCTGATCACGGCGCTGGGTACGGGCATCGGCAAGGCTGGCGGTACCACGGGCAATGACGATTTCAACGTTGCCAAACTGCGTTACCACCGCATCATCATCATGACTGATGCTGACGTTGACGGTGCCCACATCCGCACCTTGCTGCTCACCTTCTTTTACCGTCAGATGCCTGAATTGGTTGAACGGGGTCATATCTACATTGCTCAACCGCCCCTGTACAAGGTCAAGGCTGGCAAAGAAGAGCTTTACCTGAAAGACGCAAGTGCCTTGGATGGGTTTTTGCTGCGCATCGCGATGCGCGACGCCAGCATCTTCACCGGTGGCCCAAATGGCACGACTATTGACGGTGACACGCTAGCCGAGCTGGCACGCAAGCATCAAGTCGCTGAGGCTGTCATAGCGCGTTTGGGTGCCTTCATGGATGCCGAGGCCTTGCGGTCAATTGCTGACGGCGTGGCGCTTAATTTGGACACCTTGCCGGAGGCTGAAGCATCGGCTGCTGCACTGCAAGCTCATTTACCTGATGCGATCGTGGTCGGTGAGTTTGATGTGCGAACAGACAAACCGTTGCTGCGCATCAGTCGTCGCCATCACGGCAACACCAAAAGCAGCGTCATCACGCAAGACTTTGTCCACGGCTCTGATTACGCAGCCTTGGCCGAAGCCGCTCAAACCTTCAAATCATTGCTCACTGAGGGTGCCCGCGTCATGCGCGGTGAAGGCGAACGGAAAAAAGAAGAAAAAATCAGCGATTTCCGCCAAGCCATGCGCTGGCTGATTGTGCAAGCTGAGAATGGCACCTCGCGTCAGCGTTACAAAGGGCTGGGCGAGATGAATCCGGCGCAGCTGTGGGAAACCACGATGGACCCAACTGTGCGTCGCTTGCTGCGTGTGCAAATTGACGATGCGATTGAAGCGGATCACGTTTTCACCATGCTCATGGGTGACGACGTTGAGCCGCGCCGCGAGTTCATTGAAGCGAATGCACTCCGAGCTGGCAATATCGACGTCTGATTTCGTTGTCGATTAGCCATTGCGATTCCCCAAGCCATTTAGTCGGGCTGCAGTAACAGCCGCAGTTCGTTCATATCTTTGAAGACCACATCCTTTGACAATTCAAAGTGCTTGCGGCCACACTTGATTTTTAGGTTTTCGCTTTGGCGCGGGTCTGCTTCTACATTGCTGGACTTGGTTTCCGTTACGAAATAGACACGGGCGTCGTCCTCAAAAACAACCGCCCAATCTGGGTTGTAGTTGCCTAGTGGCGTGGGTATCTTGAACCGGCTAGGCAGCTTGAAGAAGAGCTTCACCCGCTCGTCCAAGCTGCAGTCATGGGCAAAGGCCTCGCCCATGGCGGTCTTGTCATCGTTCAGCGGCTGCGCTTTCAGCACGGTTTTGCTGACGGGCGTGGTGATGTCGTCTTTGGCTGGTGGGTATGGGGCTCGTCTGGCTTCAGCTCAACGATGCAACGTTCTTGAAGAGGCGTTCGCCACGCTTCCAAGCTGCTAGCATGGCAAATACAAACACCGGGCGTTGACGCTGGCCTGCTGATTTTTCGATTGATGCACCCACATTAGGACGACACCCCATGCAAGCGCGCGCCCTGCTTTTGAGTTTTCTTGTCCTGGTACTGTCCGCCTGCGCCGAAGTGGCTAGCTTGCCGGTCTCAGCGGGAACTGGGGCCGACCCAGTGTTGCCGGCTCCCCGTCCCACACTTCTGCCCACTTTGAACATTGCGCCTGCCGTGGGCTGGCCGCAGGGGAAAACGCCTCAGTCCCCAGCGGGGACTCAGGTACTGGCATTTGCGCAGGGTCTTGATCATCCTCGCTGGCTCTACGTTCTTCCGAATGGTGATGTGCTTGTCGCCGAGAGCAACAAACCCGCCAAACCAGCCGCTGTCTGGAGCTTCAAGTCATGGGCAGCCAGCTTTTTTATGAAAAGGGCCGGGGCCGGTGCAGCCAGCGCCAACCGCATCACCCTGCTACGTGACACGCATGGCAGCGGCACTGCCGACGTACGGACGGTCTTGCTGGACGGCTTGAATTCACCGATGGGCATGGTGCTGGTGGGGGACTATCTCTATGTTGCCAACACGGACGCCATACTCAGGTTCCCTTATGCAAAGGGCAGTACCCGCATTGATCAGCCAGGTGAAGTCGTCGCGCAACTCCCGGCCGGCCCTATCAACCACCATTGGACGAAAAACATCATTGCCAGCCCCGATGGCAAGCGTCTTTACGCCACCGTTGGCTCTAACAGCAATGTTGGCGAGCACGGCATGGATGTGGAGGTTGGCCGCGCCGCCGTCTGGGAAATCGATTTGCGCACTGGCGCTCACCGTGTCTTTGCCTCCGGTTTGCGTAATCCGGTTGGGCTGGCTTGGGAGTCCTTTAGCGGCACCCTTTGGACCGCCGTTAATGAGCGCGATGAAATTGGCAGCGACTTGGTGCCCGACTACATGACGGGTCTGCGCGACGGCGCCTTTTACGGCTGGCCTTACAGCTATTACGGATCTCACGTTGATGCGAGAGTTCAGCCACCACAACCTTCTTTGGTCGCCAGCGCCATAGTGCCCGACTACGCACTGGGTCCACACACGGCGTCGTTAGGGTTGGCTTCTTCTGAGGGGACGAAGTTGCCAGCTTTATTTGCTCACGGCATGTTTGTCGGCCAGCATGGCTCTTGGAATCGGCGCCCGCACAGTGGCTACAAAGTCATATTTGTGCCCTTCGCTGCGGGCAAGCCGACAGGCGCTCCGATTGATGTGTTAACTGGCTTTTTGTCTCCTGAAGGCACTGCGTATGGTCGCCCGGTAGGCGTCGCTCTCGACCATGCGGGTGCGCTGCTGGTGGCCGATGATGTGGGCAACACAGTCTGGCGCGTTCGAAGTGAACCCTGATCACCCCTATTCACCAGTGCCAATGAATGATTGCGATAAGCGGCTTAAGTTAGCCTATTAAATATAATTAATTGAATTAACGGCATGTTTCTGCCTGTTAAAACTGGCACTCCACCAATTCACTAGACATTTCTTACAGCGCTGTCTCATGCGGCTGAGAACACCATGCACACTGGACTGCCGCATTTGGCCGCCAAGTGAGCGTGCGAAAGTTGACCCGTTTCCGCATTGACGGAGAAGGTGACTATTTCATGGCTGTCTTCATTCAGCACAAATAGAAACCGGTTATCAGGCGACAAGGTGAAAAAGCGCGGTGTGCTGCCACCGCAGGCTATTGCTTCAAGGAAGTGAAGCAGGCCAGTGTCGCTGTCAACCCGAAACACGGCGATGCTGTCATGGCCGCGGTTTGACGCGTAAAGCGTGCGTCCGTTTGTGGATAGCATGATCTCAGCGGCACGGCTGTTTCCTGTGAAGGTGCTTGGCAAGGCCGATAAAATCTGCAGAGGATTCAGTGCGCCATTCAGGGTGTCAAAGCCATAACTGGTCACCGTTGAGTCCAGCTCATTCACCACAAAAGCGAATGGTCGTGTTGGATGAAATGCGATATGCCGCGGTCCAGCGCCTTCTCGCGACTCGACCCAAGGTGTTTTTGCGGGAATGAGCTGACCATTCTCGAATCGAAAGCTGAAGACTCGATCAACCCCCTTGTCTGGCACGACTACCCATTGGCCACTCGGATCAAACGGATTGAAATGGGGCTTGGCAAATGGCTGCTCAACTCTGTGCGGGCCCGGTTTCCCGGGCAGTAAGACGGTCTGCATGACGGGGCCCAAGAGGCCGTCAGATAAAACAGGCAAGACAGTCACGTTGTGGCTGAGGTGATTCGACACCACTAAAAACTTTTCAAGTGGATCTAAAGCAAGGTGAACAGGATTCTTACCGCCGCATTTTTGACGCTGCAAGAACACCAAATGTCCATCGGTTGGGTGGACACGAAAGATGCTGACGTCATGCTGATCACCATGCACGGCGTAAAGCCGATCGCCCAATTGGTTGAGCGCTAAAAAAGAGGGGTTGACCAAGTCGCCGACTACCTGCACCAGCGCAAGCGTGCCGAGTTGTTGGTCTACTTTAAAAACACTTATGCCCTCGCCATGCGCATGGCGTTCACGGCTGGTGCGGGAGCCAACATAAGCGAACATCACGTTGTCCTGACCGATGTATGCAAGGGCTGCGTTTGAGTGATCAATGCGGTTTTAAACATGTTGGTTTCGCAATCGCTGACATTCTTTTTAGGCGAGAAAAAATCTCAGGGTTTTAAAATGGCGGTGATTTTTTTAAGATTTTTCAAGGTACTGGCCAAGTGACTTCGCAGCGTCTCTGACGCTTCCGCGAGACGCCCTTGCTCTATCAAATCAAGCACATGCAAATGCTGCTGGCAATGCTCTTTGTAACGTTTTCGGTCCTGCGTGGAACGGTATGAAAGCAGACGGCGAACGCGGTTCACGCGTCGAATGGTTTCAATGAAAAAAGGATTGCCAGAGCCTTCGACCAAGGCTTCGTGAAAGCGCACGCCACGCTCGTGCAGTTGATCGGTGGTGTCGGTTTCAATGCCCCCGGCAAGCAAATGCAATTCAGCGGCACGACAGCGCGCTAGCACCAATGGGTCTAGTTGGTAACCAGGCTCTAGCAAGGCCGCAGGTTCAAGCGCCAAGCGCAGTCGGTATGACTGCAAAAGGCTGTCTGGCGTTGTCAGCATGGATGAAAAAACCCAGCCATAACCCGGTTTTTTTTGCGCCCAGCCTTCTTGGGATATTCGATTCAGCACCGCTTGCAGTTGCGCCGCTGTCAATTGGTAACGGGTTTTGAGCAGCACCTCGGAAAAGGCTTCCGGCAAGGTGCCGTTAAGCAAGTCTTCTGCCACTCGAAAATAAATATGTGTCGCCACATCGGCGGTGTCGAGGGCCAAGGCTTCGTCGGATGCTACGTTGGAGTTGTCTATTTTTTGGGCTAAAAAATAGCCTCGTTGCGGCTCTCGCCGTAACACTCCTTTTTCATGCAGCAGGCTCAGCGCTTGATTGATTGGCGATCGAGACACGCGCAACCGATCCGCCAGGGCTTGAGCCGGCAAATGACTGCCTACCGTCAACCCTTCGGCGCGGATGAAGTCAACGATCATGGAGGGAATGGATTTATCGGCTTGCATTGGATCCATATTTTGCCCTTGACTAATGCTGACCACCATGCAGTGCGATGGTCTGTTTTAGGATCGACGGAATCACGCCACCATCTCGCAGCAAGCTCACTTCGAGTTGTGTTTCAACGGCTGCGACAGCCGTCATTTCTTCCGTTGTGCCATTGGCACGCAGCACGCGGACAGCGACTTCGCTGCGGGGCGCAAGGGTGTTTGCGTCTGCCTCGATAGCGATTTGGTCGCCGGGCTGCAGTTTGAGGTTCTTAGGGTTCACACCAACGGGCAGGCGCAGCGGCAAGACCCCCATGCCAATCAGGTTTGAGCGGTGAATACGTTCAAAACTGACCGCCAACACGGCGCGAATGCCCAAAAGGCGTTGCCCTTTTGCGGCCCAATCCCGGGATGAACCCGTGCCATAGCGTTCACCGGCAACCAAGACAACAGACTCACCAGCATCACGGTAACGTTGTGCGACTTCACAGATCGGTTGCACGTCGCCGCTCGGGACATGGAGTGTGTGGGCCAGTGGTAAGTTTGGCTGCAGCATGTTGACAAGCGTCTTGCTGTGGAAAGCGGCCCGCAGCATGACCTCCCAGTTGCCACGTCTCGACGCAAACACATTCAGATCGTCTCGATCATCGCCACGCGCCACCAAAAAGTCAGCAACCATGCTGGCGGCTGGAATAGCGCTGGCAGGTGAGATGTGGTCTGTGGTGATGTCGTCCCCCAGCACCAGCAGAGGATATGCGGTGTAACGTCCCAGTTGGCTGCCCTGCGTGACGGCAGCAAAGGGTGGCCGCCGCAGCGTCGTCGACTTTTCGTTCCATGGAAACAGCGGCGTTAAGGGTGCTTCCAAAGCATGCCAGATTGGGTTTTGACCGGCCTTTTCGAAGTCACGGCGATAGTCAGCCGGATCAGCGCCTAGGGCGAGGTGGGCATTGATTTCTTCACGTGAAGGCCAGAGATCTTTCAAAAAGATGGCGCGACCATCTGCGGCGATCTGTACCGGCTCTGTCGCTAAGTTCCGCTCGCTGTCTCCGGCCAGGCCAAAAATAATCACCAAGGCTGGCGACATGATGAAACTCAGCTCGATATCTGGATGCACGCGACCTGGGAAATTTCGATTCCCGGACAAAATGGCCACGGCCATACTTTGGCCCGCGCTCTGAGTCTTTTGAACCAGTTCGGTCAACGGCCCCGGGTTACCGATACATGTCGTGCAACCATAGCCAACGATGTCGAAGCCGACCGCGGACAAATCTTCCATCAAGCCAGCTCGCGCCAAATAGGAGGCTGCCGCTGGCGACCCGGGTGCCAGCGATGTTTTGACCCAAGCCGGGGGCGTCAGCCCATAGGCTCGGGCCTTACGAGCCACCAAACCGGCGGCTATCAGCAGTGCCGGATCAGAGGTGTTGGTGCAGCTGGTGATCGCTGCAATCGCCACGGGATGACGCGGTAGCCGCGCCGAGAATGACTTTGGCGTGAAGCCAACTTGCGCTAACGTATTTCCGGTTTCGGCGTAATCGAGTAAATCTTGCGGCCGTTTGGGGCCGGCGACATACATACCTATAACACTGAGATCAATCTCAATGGTCCGCGTGTAGCGTGGCTCCGCATCCGGCTCAAACCACAAGCCAACCCGCCGTGTGTAGGCCTCGACCAGCGCAATCGATGATTCGG
This sequence comes from Comamonadaceae bacterium, assembly GCA_947450675.1. GTDB lineage: Bacteria > Pseudomonadota > Gammaproteobacteria > Burkholderiales > Burkholderiaceae_C > Polaromonas. The sequence goes on from CANFWI010000007.1 coordinate 76,685, forward strand.
TGCGACCGGTTGAACGAAGGTACGCGAGAGTTTGAGCGTCAACCGCAAAGAAGCCCGTGGTCGCGCCGTATTCCGGTGCCATATTGGCGACGACAGCTCGGTCACCGGCACTCAGCGTTGACACACCGGGGCCGTAAAACTCCACAAACTCACCCGATACGCCGACTTGGCGCAGTCGCTGCGTGACGGTCAGCGCCAGATCTGTGGCTTGTGCATACGCCGGCAATTGACCTGTGAGTTTGACCCCCATCACCTCCGGGATGCGCAGCATGGTCGGCATACCAAACATGACGGTCTGCGCTTCCAGTCCACCGACGCCCCAGCCCAGCACGCCAATTCCATTGATCATCGGGGTATGACTGTCGGTGCCGATCATCATGTCGGGAACCGCCCAGCGAATACCGTCGCGCTCAATCGTTGTCACCACAGTGGCGAGTTGTTCCAGATTGATGGTGTGCATGATGCCCGTGCCAGGCGGGTGAATACGCACGCCGCTCAGCACCGCAGCCGCCCATCGCAAAAACTGGTAGCGTTCACTGTTGCGCCGAACTTCGTGCTGAAGGTTGATTTTCAGGGCGTCACGCTGGGCATAGACTTCAACCGCCAATGAGTGATCGATCGAAACGTCTACCCGCAAGCCTGGGTTGAGCACGGAAGGATCTACGCCGACCTCGGCCAGGGCATTGCGCATGGCGGCAATGTCGACCAAGGCGGGCGTACTGGTGGTGTCGTGCATGAGCACACGTCCCGGCTGAAAAGCCAATTCAGCCTCGCTGGTGCCGGACTCCAGCCATTGGAAGATGGCGGCGACAGCCACTGCACGCTCAGAGCCTTCCATGTTGCGCAAGGCATTTTCAAGCAGCAGACGCAGCACCACGGGCAGGCGTTTCAAACGCGGTCCAAAAAAGGCCAGTAGGTCCACCACGGCATAGCTTTCGCCGTTCAAAAAAAGCTGCCCTTGTGGGCTTTTGTAGGTGTTTTCCATAGCTGTTATTTTTGCATATGTTCGCTATAAAATGCAATATAGAACAAACCCTGAGCTTTCAAAACACGTTTTAAGACGCCATCAAGGAACTATTTCATGACAAATCCACGACGCCACCCACTCATCATCGGCATGCTGACATGTGCCGGTTTTCTGATTCCCTTTTGCGCCACCGCACAGGACTACCCGAACAAAACGATCACCATCGTGGTTCCTTTTTCCGCTGGCGGCGGTGTCGACACGATTGCCCGACTGCTAGCTGAAAAACTGCGAGAGTCATTAAAGCAAACGGTCATCATTGACAACAAGGCTGGCGGTAGCGGCATGATTGGTGCGCTGGCCGTGGTCAAGGCACCGCCTGATGGTCATACCCTTCTGCTCGGCTCCGCTGGTGAGACGGCCATCAACCCGTTTGTCTACAAAGCGCGCATGCAATACGCGCCAGCCAAAGATCTCGCTCCGATCACACTGGTCACACGAGTCCCCAACGTGCTTCTGGTCAGTCCAACGCTCCCGGTCAAGACCGTGGAAGAGTTGGTGGCTCATGCCAAAAAGAACCCAGGAAAACTCAGCTACTCCAGCAGTGGCGTCGGTAATCCGCAGCATTTGAACGGCGAATTGCTTGAAGAATTAGCCGGCATTCACATGGTTCACATTCCCTACAAAGGCGCATCGGGTCAGTTGATCGACGTCACCTCAGGCACGGTCGACATGACTTTTGTCAGCTACACCGCAGCCAAAGGCTTTATTCAAAGCGGCAAGGTCAAAGCCATCGCCGTGACATCCGTCAAGCGCGCCAGTTTTGCACCAGACATTCCGGCGATCGCCGAATACAAACCCCTCAGTAAATACCAACTGGAAAACTGGTTCGGTTTGTTCGCACCGGCGGGTACCCCCGAAGTGATCCAACAAAAGCTCAACGCGGCTGTCACTCAAGCCTTGCGCGACCCGGAGTTAATGAAAAAATTGCGCGATCAAGGTGGCGAACCTGCACCCATGTCGATTCCGCAATTCCGTGACTTCATCAAAGCTGAGTCAGTGCAGTTTGAACGCATCGTCAACAACGCCAAGATCACGGCGGACTGAATTTATGGGATCGACTTCTGCTCACTTCGCATCCCCCTTTTGGGTGATGCGGTGATTCTCATCAAAGACCTGAAGGTCAAATGATCATCCATCGTGCTCAAGAAGGCTTGAACTTCAGATGAGCGGCCTCCCCTGATGGGAGCCGCTCATTTTCGCAATCACTTGCCGTCAGGCAATTCGATTTTGACTTCCAGTACATCCAGATTGTCTTGACGCTCAAGGTTGACCTTGATGTCATTTGGATTGATGTTGATGTACTTAGAAATGACGGCAATCAGGTCGCGCTGCAGCGCTTGCAAATAGTCAGGTTTGTGGTTCCCGCCTGAACGCTCGTGCGCCAGGATGATTTGCAAACGCTCTTTGGCGACGCTGGCCGTTTTCTTTTTCTCGCCAAGCAAAAAGGAAAGGAAAGACGCCATGGCTTATTTCCCTCCGAAGAGGCGTTTGAGAAAGCTGGGTTTTTGCGCGTCGATGAAGCGCATCGGCTTGTCTTCGCCAAGGAAGCGGTCGATCACGTCCTTGTAGGCTTCTGAGACGTCGGTGCCAGCCATGTGCACGGCAGGTACGCCTTGGTTGGAGGCTTGCAACACGGACTCTGATTCAGGGATGACGCCGATCAGTTTGATGCGCAGGATGTCGGTGATGTCTTCGAGCGACAGCATCTGGCCTTGGTCGACGCGGTTTGGGTTGTAGCGTGTGATCAGCAAGTGCTCTTTGATGGGCTCGCTGCCTTCCATACCGCGCTTGGTCTTGCTCGACAGCATGCCCAGAATGCGGTCTGAGTCGCGCACTGACGAGACTTCAGGATTGGTGACGATGAGGGCTTCATCGGCAAAGTGCATGGCCATCAGCGCGCCAGTTTCGATACCTGCCGGGGAGTCGCAAATGATGTATTCAAAGTCCATGGCGGACAGGTCTTTGAGGACTTTCTCAACGCCGTCTTTGCTCAGCGCTTCTTTGTCGCGCGTTTGTGAAGCGGCGAGGACATACAGGTTCTCGCATTGTTTGTCTTTGATGAGCGCTTGGTTCAGGTTGGCTTCGCCCTGAATGACGTTGATCAGGTCATACACCACGCGGCGTTCGCAGCCCATGATGAGGTCCAAGTTACGCAGGCCGACATCGAAGTCGATGACGGCTGTTTTGTGACCGCGCAGGGCCAAGCCGGTTGCAAAGCTGGCACTGGTGGTGGTTTTACCCACGCCGCCCTTACCGGAAGTCACCACAATGATTTTGGCCATTACTGAAAGTCCTTTGATTGAAAACGTGGGGTCTGAAGGCTGCTTGGAATGACGAACGACGGCGTCATTTTCACATTGCATCCATGACTAATTTGTCGCCATCGGGGCCTGCCACCAGCCGTACTTGGGCTGGCTTGCCCAGAATGTTGGCGGGCAGCGGGTTTTCGCTGGTGCGGTAAATGCCCGCAATGGAGATGAGTTCGGCTTCTAAGCTGAGGGCGAAGATGCGTGCCTCGGTGTTGCCGCGGGCGCCAGCCATGGCTTTGCCACGCAGCGGGGCGTAGACATGGATGTGGCCGTCGGCAATGATTTCTGCGCCGGCGTTGACCATTGCCAGCACCACGAGGTCTCGGCCACGGGCATAGATTTGCTGGCCCGAACGCAAGGGCTTGTTGATGACCAGCGCACCCAGTGGCGCTTCAGGCGGGGGCTGCACCGCCACCGGGGCGGTGACTGGCGCGGGTGTGGGCGCAGCTTTGACGCTGGACGCGGCTTGTTTGGCTGGAGCGACTTGGCGCTCGGGTTCCGGTGTGGGCGGACTGCTGGCCACCACCCGGGCATCCGGGGCAGGCAACAGCCCGGCCGCCAGTCCGTCGGCCATCTGGGCTGGGCTGCCACCTTTGATGGCAATCGGCACCACGCTGTATTGACGCAGCAGATTCAAGAGGGCCGGGAAATCAATCGATTCAACATCGGTACCGGTTCGCCGCGCCGCTGCATTCAGCTGCGTCAGGTCGATGACCAGCGGGTCGTGGTCAAAAAAGTCGGGAATATCACCGAAGCGGGTTTTCAGGTCGCGCGTCAAGGCGCCTAAGTCGGTGGACTTGAGCAGCAGGGCAACCAACGGCAGGTTGGCACTCTTGATCTCAAATGAGGCCGGTGGAACAACGGTCATGGATGATGGGCGGAGCGTGGCCGAGGGTAAGCAAAACACGGGTATGAAACCAAGGGTCAAGCACAGCGTCTGTTCGACGGGCTTGAACCGGCCGACATTTTAACAGCGGAGCCAGCAGGCAGCGCTAGGGCGGGAGCAGTCTTCGACAGCCCGCTGTCAAAACACAATTTCAGCAGCGAGTGGCGCGTGATCAGACAGGTGTGACCAAGGTTTGCGCGGCAACACCACGGGTGCATGAGCGCTTGCATTGCGCACATAAATGCGGTCCAACCGGAGCAGCGGAAAACGCGCCGGAAAGGACCGCGCGGCCCGACCATGGTTCTGCACAAACACTTCATGCAGGTTCGCGCCTTTTTCCAACTGCTTGTGCGCACGCATACGCCAGTCATTGAAGTCGCCTGCAACGATCACTGGCGCGTCAGGCGGAATGTCATGACGGACCATGTCGCAGATCATGTCCATTTGTTGCTTGCGGTGTGACTCCAGCAGACCCAAATGAACGCAGATAGCGTGGACGTTGGGCTGTTGATCTGGCATTTTCAGAGTGCAATGGAGCAGACCGCGCCGCTCGGGGCCGCTGATAGAGACGTCTCGGTTCTCGTGATGGATGATCGGAAACTTGGACATCACCGCATTGCCATGGTGGCCTTTGGTGTAAACCGCGTTACGTCCATAGGCAAATTCCGGCCAAAGGCTGTCGGCTAAAAATTCATAATGCGGTGCGTCGGGGTAGTTGTCGAATTTGTCGGCGTGGGTGGTGTGTGTACCGGCAACTTCTTGCATAAAAACCACATCGGCCCCGACCCGCCGAACGGCATCACGCAACTCATGCAGGATGAACTTGCGGTTGAAAAACGTGAACCCCTTGTGGATGTTCACCGTCATGACCTTGATGGAAAAAGCCGGCGGATCGCTGGTTTGAGAAAGATCAGCTTCTGGTGACCGGATGACGGGACGCGGGACGAGCATGAGGTGAGCCAACGAACGAATGGTCAAAGTGGCGTTTTAACGCGGGTGGTCATGTTGACGCCGTAGGACAGCGGACACAACCCCAAGGCGCTATGTTGTCACACCTGGCACCGACCTCACGTACGGAGATGTTTCTATACTCGCGCTTGAATGGTCTTGCTGTTGGCTACGTATATCCCGCGCAACCATTTCAAGGCACGCTGGCTTGGGCCACGTTCGCGTTCTGGTTACACGGCTTACTGATTGGTATATTGCCGTTGAGCTAAAGGATCAGCCGGGATGGCGTCCGTGCATGCCATCCGCGCGCCCCATGCCATGACCACCGTGGCCCCTGAAGGCGAGCTCGAATTGCTCGTCAAAAACCTTCTTTTGATCTGCGCTCAAAACCGCATAAAAGGTTTTGGTGGCTTGCGCACGTTGATCCATCCGCGCGGTCATCTCGGCCACGCGCTCTGCGTGCAAAACGCGCATGCGGTCCAGCCGTTCAGGCGTTGGCAACTTGCTCAGCTCGGCATGCACGGCGGCCATGGATGTCTGAAGCGTCGCGCGAGGGCTTGGTTTGATGGCCTCGGTGTAGGTCGTCCAAGCGGCTTCTTGTGCTGGCGTGAGCTTCAGCTTGGCTTTGATCTCGGCCAAGCGCTGGCCCATGCGGGCCTGCATCGTGGCTGGATCGTGCATGCCCATGGCTTGACCGTGTGCGGCAGGGCCAGCACCCGGACCAGCGCCCGGAAAAGGTTGGGCCATGCTGTAACCAGCGAGTGTGCTGAGAGCGCCTGCCAAGATGAGGGTGTGAAGTGGTTTGAAGTACGTGCGCATGATTTATTCCCTTGAAGTGAAGTTGACGAAAAAGCAAGGGCTGAAGCTTTGTGCGACAGCTTGATGGTGAGTCTGAGCGAGCCTTGTTTCGGCCGCGTGATGCGTGTGTATGGCTTTGTAAAGTTGATCGAGCAGACGTGTTTTAAAAAATGTGCCGCCAGCCCACGCGGCATGCCACAATGATTCCAGCTTGTCGGGGTGCCAAAGATGAAATATCTGCGGCTGAGATCGCTTTACTGCGAGACCCGCTGAACCTGATCGGGATCATCCCCGCGTAGGAAACAAGGCACTTTGGCTCCGGTATTCCATGATGGAATTTGCAAACCAATGCATGTTCTTCATGGGCATCATCTCCGGCTCCCCAGGCAGGCACACCACGACCTACTGGAGACAACCATGGCCAAAACCGCACTTTCCGTCGACGCTGCAGACTTGACCCGCCGCATCACCCGCACGCCTTTTCCGGGTTCGCGCAAGATCTATATAGAAGGCTCACGGCCTGACATTCGTGTTCCATTTCGCGAGGTCACGCTGACCGACACGCTGGTCGCTGAAGGCAAAGAAACCCGCCGTGAAGCGAATCCGCCGCTGCGTCTGTTTGACTCGTCCGGTGTCTACACCGACCCGCAGGCAACCATCGACATCACGCGTGGTTTGTCGTCTTTGCGCGGCGCTTGGATCAACGAACGCGGCGACACCGAAGCGCTTCCCGGCATCAGCAGTGCTTACGGCCGCGAGCGCCTGAACGACCCCTTGCTGGCTGCGCTGCGCATGACCCATTCGCCAGTGCCGCGCCGCGCCAAGGCGGGTGCCAACGTGTCGCAAATGCACTATGCACGCCAAGGCATCATCACCCCCGAGATGGAATACATTGCGATTCGCGAAAACTTGGTGCGCGCGCAGTTGGCTGAGCGACTGGCAACAGAACGCGTGCCCAAAACTGGCCACTCTTTCGGTGCGTCAATTCCGAAGGGCATCACTGCCGAGTTTGTGCGCGATGAAGTGGCGCGCGGCCGGGCCGTGATCCCGAACAACATCAACCACCCCGAAAGCGAGCCGATGATCATCGGCCGCAATTTTCTGATCAAGGTCAATGCGAACATCGGCAATTCGGCAGTCACGTCGAGCATTGAAGAAGAAGTCGATAAGCTGGTTTGGTCTATTCGCTGGGGCGCCGACACGGTGATGGATTTATCGACCGGCGAGAACATCCATGAAACGCGTGAATGGATTTTGCGCAACTCGCCGGTGCCGATTGGCACGGTGCCCATTTACCAAGCCCTAGAGAAAGTCAATGGCAAAGCCGAAGACCTGACTTGGGAAATATTTCGTGACACCTTGATCGAACAAGCTGAGCAAGGCGTTGACTACTTCACCATTCATGCGGGTGTGCGCTTGGCCTATGTGCCGCTGACAGCCAACCGCTTGACGGGCATTGTTTCGCGCGGCGGTTCCATCATGGCCAAGTGGTGTTTGTCGCACCACAAAGAGAGCTTTCTCTATGAACACTTTGAAGACATTTGCGAGATCATGAAAGCCTACGACGTGTGCTTCTCGCTCGGCGATGGCTTGCGTCCAGGCTCGATTGCGGACGCCAACGATGAAGCCCAATTTGCCGAACTGCACACGCTCGGTGAGCTGACACAGATCGCCTGGAAGCACGACGTTCAGGTGATGATCGAAGGCCCTGGCCACGTGCCGCTGCAGCTGGTGAAAGAGAACGTCGAGAAGCAACTTGAAGCTTGTTTTGAAGCGCCCTTTTACACGCTGGGCCCATTGATCACTGACATCTCGCCCGGTTACGACCACATCTCATCAGCCATGGGTGCCGCCAATATTGGCTGGTATGGCACCGCCATGCTCTGCTATGTGACGCCCAAGGAGCACCTCGGTTTGCCGAATCGAGACGACGTTAAGCAGGGTTTGATTGCCTACAAAATTGCCGCGCATGCCGGCGACTTGGCCAAGGGCTATCCCGGTGCGCAGATGTGGGATAACGCGGTGTCGAAAGCGCGCTTCGAGTTTCGCTGGGAAGACCAGTTTCGTCTGGCCATTGACCCCGACACGGCGATGGCGTATCACGATGAAACACTGCCGAAAGAAAACGCCAAGGTGGCGCATTTTTGCTCGATGTGCGGGCCGAAGTTTTGTTCGATGAAGATCTCACAGGAAGTGCGCGAGTTTGCGCGGTTGAACCCGACCACCACCACGCTGGCAACGACCTCTTTGGCCGGCGTGATTCCTATCAAGCAGGTGCAGCAGAGCTTGCAAGACAAGGCGCTTGAGTTTCGCCAAGGCGGTAGCAAAATTTATCAGTGAGTTGACGAGTCCTCAGCCGCCAGCCAGCTCGTCAAGGATCGGACAGTCGGGTCGGCTGTCACCGTGGCAGCCGTGAATCAGATGGCTCAGCGTGCGCTGCATTTCTTGCAAGGCGGTGACGCGTTGGGCCAGCTCATCTGCATGCTTTTGCGCGATGCGTTTGACGCTGGCGCTGGTGCGTCTCCGGTTGTTCCACAGACTCACCAATTCGGCGATCTCGGCCATCGAAAAGCCGAGGTCGCGCGCTCTTTTGATGAAGCGCAGCACATGCACTTCGGCTTGGCTGTACTGGCGGTAACCGCTGTCGGTGCGGCGCACCTTGCCCAGCAATCCAAGGGATTCGTAGTAACGGATCATCTTGGCAGACACGCCGCACTGTTCGGCGGCGCTGCCAATATTGACCGGCGCGGCCTCTTGAGCTGAGGTGGTCATGCGGGTGGACGCATCAGGCTGCAACGACATAGCCCTCTTCGGCGATGGCCTTGGCCAAGGCTTCCCGGGCTTGTGTGCTGTCGATGTCAACGCGGTTGGCGGCGCGGTCGATGCTGACTTGTGCTTGCGGGTCGAGCTGTTGCACCGCGTTTTTGACGGCGCGTTCGCAGTGGCCGCAAGTCATGCCTGTGACGGTGAAAGTTTGGTTCATGGCTGGGTTCCTTTGTGTTGATGTGAGCATAGTCTGAAGCTTCCCACGATGGCAAGGTCAAGTTTTATTTAATCACTCGGGTAATGCTTGACCTTGCCACAGTGGCAGGGTTTAAGCTTCGAACATGACTACCCCACTTGACGCCCCCTCCAGCACCTCAACTTTAGACCTTGGCATTGAGGGCATGACCTGTGCCTCGTGCGTCTCGCGGGTGGAAAAAGCCTTGAAGAAAGTACCGGGCGTGCAAGACGCCACGGTGAACTTGGCAACTGAGTCCGCTCGGATTGTTTTTGAAGCGTCAGACCAAGCCGAAGCCAGGCTGCGACGAGCTGTCCGGGAAGCCGGCTATGGCGTGCGCGAAACAGATTTGATGAGCGATGCACAAGATGCTTCACCCTGGGCTGGTTTTGCGCCGGTTGCGGTGGCGCTGGCAATGGCGACGCCCTTGGTGCTGCCAATGCTGGCCGATCTGTTCGGCCGTCACTGGATGCTGCCCGCGTGGCAGCAGTTCATGTTGGCGACGCCGGTGCAATTTATTTTGGGTGCGCGTTTTTACCGGGCTGGTTGGCATGCGTTGAAGGCGCTCACCGGCAACATGGATTTGTTGGTCGCTATTGGCACCAGCGCGGGCTGGGGCTTGTCGGTGTGGCTGTGGTTGAGCGCCGAGTCTGGCAGCATGCCGCACCTCTACTTTGAAGCCTCGGCGGTGGTGATTTCGCTGGTGATGTTGGGCAAGTGGCTGGAGACGCGGGCGAAGCGGCAGACCACGGCGGCCATTCGTGCCTTGCATGCCTTGCGCCCTGCGCTGGCGCACGTGATTCTTCTCTCTGGTGAGCAGACTGATGTGCCGGTGGCGGAGTTGTTGGTGAATGACCGCGTGGTGGTTTTGCCCGGCGAGCGTATTCCGGTTGACGGCGTGCTGACAGAAGGCCGCACGCAGGTCGATGAGTCCATGCTGACAGGTGAGCCGCTGCCAGTTGCCAAGGAGCTTGAGGCGACGCTCACTGGCGGCAGCATCAATGGCGATGGCCGTGTTGTCATGCGGGTCAGCGCGGTGGGACACAACACCGTGCTCTCCAAAATCATTGCCCTGGTCGAAGATGCTCAAGCGGCCAAGGCGCCGATTCAGCGCTTGGTCGACAAGGTCTCGGCGGTGTTTGTGCCTGTGGTCTTGCTGATTGGATTGGTCACTTTGCTAGTCTGGCTGGCCATGGGCGAGCCGCTGGAGGTGGCACTGATCCGCGCGGTGGCGGTGCTGGTGATCGCGTGTCCGTGCGCTTTGGGCTTGGCTACGCCCGTGGCCATCATGGCCGGGACTGGCGTGGCGGCGCGTGCGGGTATTTTGATCAAGGATGCGCAGGCGCTGGAGTTGGCGCACCGTGCCGACACCGTGGCTTTCGACAAGACCGGCACCTTGACGGTGGGTCAGCCGCGTTTGGTGGCATTCGTGGTTGCCGGCGATGCTGAAGAGTCCGCCCAGTTGCGCGCAGCGGCCAGCTTGCAAAGCGGCAGTGAACATCCGCTCGCGCGGGCCGTTGTGAACGCGGCGAAAGAGCGTGGTTTGGACGTACTGGCGCCGGACGATGTGCACGCCGTCGCCGGTCGCGGCACCGAAGGGAATGTAGCGGGTCAGGCGTATTTGATCGGTAGCTTGCGTTGGGTCGAAGAGCTTGGTGTGAGCTTGGGCAGTTTGGCCCCGGAAGCCGAGCGCTTGCAACAAGACGGCACGACCTTGTCGGCTTTGCTTCAGCGCACGCCGCAAGGGCTGGTGTTGCGCGCCTTGATGGGTTTTGCCGATGAACCCAAGCCGGGCGCGCGTGAAGCCTTGGCGTCCCTGCGTGCTCGCGGTCTGCGCATCATCATGATCTCCGGCGACAACCGCGGCGCGGCACTGGCCATGGGCGCACGGCTCGGCCTCAGCGCTGACGAAGTGATGGCGGACGTTTTGCCCGGCGATAAAGCGGCGAAGGTCGCGCAGCTCAAGCAGGGCGGGAAAACAGTGGTGATGGTCGGTGACGGCGTCAACGACGCACCCGCATTAGCTGCCGCCGATATTGGCATGGCCATGGGCACCGGGACGGACGTGGCGATGCATGCGGCCGGCGTGACGTTGATGCGCGGCGATGTCTCGTTGGTCGAAGGGGCGCTGGATATTTCACACCGCACGGTGATGAAAATCCGGCAGAACTTGTTTTGGGCTTTTGCGTACAACGTGGCCGGCATTCCGCTGGCGGCTTTGGGCTATCTGAACCCGGTGCTGGCGGGTGCGGCCATGGCGCTGTCAAGTGTCAGCGTCATGGCCAATGCCTTGCTGCTCAAGCGTTGGCGGCTTAAGCAGGTTCAGCGCATCTCAGGCGAGGCGGATCAGGCCAGTGTTGGGTAGTCCGTGTAGCCTTTGACGCCACCACCGTAAAAGGTGGTTTGGTCTGGCGTGTTCATCGGTGCGTCTTCACGCAGGCGACGCACGAGGTCAGGATTGGCGATGAACGGCCGACCAAAGGCAACCAGATCAGCACCTTCAGCGACCGCTTTTTCGGCCAAAGCTTTGTCGTAGCCGTTATTGACCATCCATGCGCCTTTGCCACCAGCCATCCGGTAAGCGCGCTTGAGCGCTGCGTAATCAAATGGCCGATCGGCCATCTCACGTGGACCGCCGGTAGAGCCCTCAATGATGTGCACAAAGGCCAAGTTGAGTGCTGCCAGTTGGCGCACCACGTACTCGAACAGCGGCTGCGGATCGGTGTCGTGCACATCGCCAGCCGGTGTCACCGGTGACA
>CANFWI010000008.1 GCA_947450675.1 Comamonadaceae bacterium
CGCAAACTCACGCTGGATGAAATGAACGCGCTGCTGCGTCAAATGGAAGCCACCGAGCGCTCAGACCAATGCAACCACGGCCGACCGACCTGGCGGCAAATGAGCATCCGCGACCTCGACAGTTTGTTTTTGCGCGGCCGCTGAAGGCCACCGGAGCAGACTAGAAACCCGCGTTCAGCCCTGCGCCAAAAAGGCCGCCGCACCGGCCAAGCAAGACAGCACGGCGACAAACGTCAGCAAGGCCCGCAGACCCAACCAGCCGCCCAGCCGCAGCGGGCGGTAAATCTTGCAATCAACGATGTAGCACAGCAGCAAGCTGGCGGCCATGAGCAGCAAGCCCCAGACGCTGTTGAGCAACATGCCGGCCCACGCCAGCAAGCTCGGCAAGACACCCCAGATCAACAGTCCACGGCGCGTCGGGGTCATCGGCATCGCCAAGCCCCAATGAATGCCGCCCAAAAAACTCACGATCACGGCGGCGTAGGTGAGAAGTGCCAAGGCGGCCAAACCGCCCCACTCGGGAGGCAGCAACCACAGCCCGGCAGCGCCTGCCACGAAAGGCAGCAAGCCGGCGATGCCGAGCGCCCAAGCGACTGCCCCCGGCTTCAAAGATGGAATGGCCGCCGAGGATTCAGGGTTGACAGGTGTGTTCATGACCAGAGTTTAAAAGACCCCACATCGACCGGCCGAACTTTAAACAGCGAAGATGGGCTTTCAAAGCTTATGAAATCTTGCCGCCCTTTCCACTCTGTTGCGACTGTTATTTTGATGCTGCTCACGGCCGCATGGGTTGCGGGCTGCAGCACGTTCGACGAACGCCAGCGCGCTTGGATTTTTCAACCCAGCGACCGTAGCTGGGGCGGCAGTGCCGAAGCTGCCCGAGGTATGGACAACGTGTGGATTGAGTTTCAGTCGAAGGTCACTGGCCAAGCCAGCCAACTGCACGGCCTGTGGATCGAGGCCGACAAACCGCTCGTATCACTCGCGGCTGACAAGATGCTCAAAGTGAATCTCCCCGCACAGCAAGGCCTGCTGTCGGCAGGTTTTGCAAACGACGACAGGCCGGTGTTGCTTTATCTGCACGGCGCCCGCTGGAACGTCAGTGGCTCGGCTTTTCGCATGCGCCGCATGCAAGAGCTGGGCTTTTCGGTGCTGGGTGTGGACTACCGCGGCTTCGGCAAAAGCAGCGAAGGGTTGCCGTCCGAAGCCACGGCCTATGAAGACGCCCGTGCCGCTTGGGACTGGTTGGCAGCCAACTACCCGAACCGGCCACGCTACATTTTTGGCCACTCGCTGGGCGGGCCAATTGCCATCAACTTGGCAGCGCAAGTGTCCGATGAACGCGGCACCATCGTCGAAGGCACGTTCACCTCGATCGCCGACGTGGTGAGCACTTTCAAATGGGGCTGGGTGCCCATTTCAGGCTTGATCACACAGCGCTTTGAAGCCATTCGCAAAGTCGACCAAGTTGGCTCACCACTGCTGGTCGTACACGGTGGTCGCGACCAACTCATCGCCCCAGAATTAGGACGCAAACTCTTTGATGCCGCAGCAGAGCCGAAGCTGTTTGTGCTGGTGGAAGACGGCTCCCACCACAACACCAACAGCGTGGGTCAAGCGCAGTACAAAGCGGCGCTGGCGCAGCTTTTCAAACTGGACGCTCGGTAGAACTCGACACTTAAAAACCGAACCAACTGCTGCCCACAGATCGGTAACTCAAGGTGTCGTACTCAGCGGCCACCCTCGCCAACCAAGGCATAAGGCGCCCAGTAAGCCGGGTGTGAAAAACGTGAGACCTTCATGGTCTCCAACATAGCTTGCCGCAATGCTTCGGCACGTCGAATCGCTGCATCACTCTTGTAGGCTGCAAAAGTTTTTGTTGTCAGCATCATGGCGCTTTCACTTTCAACGGCCCAATGCGTGACCAACAGGCTGCGACTGCCTGCATAGAAAAATCCACGCGCTAAACCTGTCAAAGCCTCACCCGCACGGCCGTCGGCGCCAGCTGTGTTGCAGGCGGACAGCACCACCCAATCGGCATTGAGCTTAAGCGTCAGCACATCTTCCAAAGTGAGCAACGGAGAATCCGCCGCACTGGCAGTGGACGCCATCGCAAGCGCCGGTTGATTCAGGTTCGGAAGGTCACCGGCCAGCAAACCATGGGTGGCAAAAACGACCACCTGCTTGCGGGCGAGTAGACCCGAGACACTGTTGTTGAGCACCGAGACACGGGTCGCCTGCGCACCCAGTATCACATCAAGATCTGGGTTGGCGGACATGATTTTCGCCAACTGAAGAACTTCATCGCGCGTTTCCGGCAACGGGGGTAACTTGCTATAGGTCACGTAGGTGTCTGGGTCCAGTACGTTGCGGGGCGTCAGAGCTGCAGAACGCAGGTTTGCCACACCTCGCACAGCCGAAGTCTCAGCTGTCGGTGTGCCATCTTTTGGCACCGCTTTGACATCAAATTTTGGGTCGCCCCAAGCCATCAAAGGTTGGGTACCACCAGGTACTTTTCCCAACTTCTTAAGTGACAACCAACCATTGGCAGTAGGAACATAGCTGACAGCTATATCCTTGATCAACCATGGTGCTTGCGCTGCGTCTCGACCGCTGAAAGGTGTGCGCGTCAGGACCGCCATGGGTAGTTTGGCCAATGCACCCGAGCCTGCCACAACCAAGTGCTTTTTATCTTTCAGCTCTGCTTCAAAAGGACTCAGAAATTGCGCATACAACTGATGTGCGCCAGCGTAGTCAAAGACAGGTGCACGACCGCCCAGTTCGGCCACGTCTAGTGTTTTTCGGATGCGATCGACGATCGCATTCGTTTGTTTTTCGGCCATCTCTGAGATATGAAAATTAACTCGCCCTCGGGAATCGATAGCCCATAGAAATGTTTTATCCTCCATTGGCAGAACACTGACGAACAACTCATCAGCTTTGAGTTGCTCCGAGATGTCGCTTGGGCGTGGTGATCGGGGTTGTATCAACTGAAAATACTCGGGGTAGTCCTTGCTAATTTGAGCTCGATAACTTTTACGTGCAGCTTCGAGCTCACGCATACGCGCACGCATTTGGGCCACCACTTGCGTATTTCGTTTTTTGTCATCTTCTCCAGCCTGACTGCTGATGTAGCCCGTCAGAGTAGCAATTTCGTTCTTTGCATCCTGCTCTTGACGGATGACGTCGGACAACCCTGGCACGCTGACACCCGAACGTACCGCGGCATCGGACAACGCCTGCTGCACCGAAGATGCGCTCAATTGATCGGCTACTTGGAAGAGGATTTCTGCATCTTGACGATTGGCTTGCGCCGTGACCGCCAACAACTGCATGTAATTTTGAAAAATGAATTTCTTAGTCTTCAGTTGAAAAGCGCTTTCAACAAAATCCCCAGACAGAGAATCTGGGGATACGATGTTCGTCATCGACTTGTCAAACTCAACACGCGCTTCAGTAGCCAGGTTGTTGCGCCAGAGCGCGACGGCATACAGGCCGCGAAGAGACACCGTGAAGTAGTGGCCTTCCCCAAAATTATCGATATGCCACTGCATGCTGCCACGCAATACTTTCAAGGCCTCTTCATGGCGTCCATTCTTGAGGTAAATGTAGGCGCGAACAACAGCACGATTAGCCAGCGCTGGTGAAGCATTGGTTCGCTGTTGTTGCCGATCCATTTCATCCAAATTCAGCAATGCTTTTGACCAGTCATCTTGACCGGCCAACGCTATGTTGGCCCGGAACTGACTGAACAACCAGCGTGGAGACCCTTTTTGGTAGCCTTGGGCCAGCGAAATTTTTTCGCTACGCTCGGCAAAAGGAAGTGCCTCCTTGTACTGACCCGTCACGTTGTACAAGTCTGCAACACGGTTGTAAAAACCGGCCATTTGAATCTCAGTGAACCCTTGCGCTTTGGCTAGTTTGAACGTTTCTCGAAGTGTCCATTCTGCATCTGAATACAGCCCAGCGGCCATTTGCTGCGTCGCTAACTCGACCATTGCAAACATCACACTCACCTGACCGTAAGTCCGCAATGACCCTTCTGGTGCAGAACGGGTTAAACCTAAAAATATCTGACCTTTTTCGGCGGCATGCTTTGCGGCTTGAATGCCCTCCGACCACTTTCCTGTGCGCATCAGATATCTGGATTTGGCAACGTGAAACTCCATCTCCGCCCGGGCTATGTGCAAACCGGCATCCCCTCTAACTGGAATTCTTCCAAACTCAAAACGGATGATTTTTTCGGCCTCGTCGAGCAGTTGTGATGCTTGCTTGAGGTTGCTGTCATCGAGATAATTTTTGGCCAGAATGACCCTCAGCCTGACAGAACTGGGCGCCCACTTGGCGTCGCTGATCAATTCCTTGCCCAAGCGATACGATTCAGACTTCCTTTCGGTGTCTGACAAAACCATCATCAAGCTCCATTTCCCGTCAATAGGGTCGACGAGCATCCACTCTCTTGCGTTGCGCTCACGGCTGACAATATCGCCCAACCGAAAGGCCGCCAGATCTTTTTGTCGAAATAGAGCTGACTTTTTAATATGGAGCGTATCCGGATCAATGACCGTATTCAAGACGTCACGCAACCGGACCGTTTCCTCTGCGGATAAAACCGCTGCTTCTGCTTCGTCTCCGATTTGCGCGAGGACACAGATCGGAAAAAGTGACACAGCACACACAAGCCCAAGACAAGTTCTGCGCGCGAGAAATAAAAGGAATTGCATTTTTTATTCCAAAATTTTACCGACACCAAAAAGGGCTGAATTCATTGGCATCTATTCGACTTCAAGGCGCATTTCGCGCTCGGCAACACGCTGCTTTTCATCCATCACCTGCATCGTCATGCGGTGCTTACCGGCTGGAATTTGAGCGCTCTCCAACGCAAAACCTTCTTTGGTCACTTTGACGAATTTTGTGATGCGGCTGGTGATGTCAATTTTGAAAGTCCCGTACAGAACCTTAAATGTGCTTGGATCAATCGGCGCATCTGACTGACCTTTGAACAGCACCGAAATTGGAAAAGGGGCTTTGACTTTCATGTCAGCCACCGCATCAGGTTTCAAAATATCAATTTGAGGCATCAATGCACGCGGCCTCAATGCTGGTTGCTCATAGAAGCTCTCCTCGCCTTTGAACTCGCGGGCTTCGGCAGGCGTCACCAACCAGCCGTCAGGAGCCGCAGATAAGGTAGTTTCAATTTGTGCAAATGCCGACACCGCCCCAAACAACAAAGTGCAGCAAACCAATTGTTTTTTTCTAAAGTTCATTTTGTCTCCTCAATAGCAAGCATGGCTGCGCCATAGGCGTCTGAACACAAAGGGTTGTTGCGGCGAGTCAGGACGTTCAAGCAAGACTGACTGACCACCAACTGCGAGCTTGTCATCAGTGCGCCTAACTTCGCCCGACCTTGGGCATCGTTGAAGGAACTGACAAAGGGGCCCGCCTTGTTCGCTGCCAGCGCCGTGAGATCGCGTGGTGCATCCGCAACCATCACTAACAAGTTGTCCATTCCGGCGGGGCCGCCCGCCTTGACGCGCCAGTTGGGTCGGGGCAACTGAATTGTCTGATTTGCCTCAATTTTGTTGTTTTGATCGAGGTCATTTGGAAACAATAAATACAGCGCCTTGTTGTCTGATCCGGCAAGCGCAACATACACATAGCCAGCACGATCTGACTGAACTGAAAAATCGAGCGTGTCCTGGCCAATCTTTAACTTGTCCTTGCCGGCGGTCACTTGCACTCGGCGCTTAGCGTCGCGCTGATCAAACATTTGAAGCAACGCTTTCTCGCCCGTCAATGCAGCAGGAATCGGTACCACTGGTGAGGCGACGACTGGTGAAGTGAGCGGCAATGCAACCGGAGTAACAACAGCAACTGCGCTGGGCTGGCTGAACCAAGCGGGTACAAACGCCGCGTTGCCATTGAGCACTAAGTTGTGCGGCTTGAAATTGACATCGTTGGCCATGCGTTTGTTGATTTTTACTTGCGCACATTGCCGGATTTCGTCCATGCTAATGGCTCCAGAGTTATCCAGATCAACAGCGTCACGCAGCATGCAGTCACGCATGTACTGCGTGGCCAAACCGCCCTTTTGTTCGTCGTCGAAACTGATCTCGTTGTCGCGCGAAGCACTGACATGAATGATGTCTTGAGGCAGTACACCCGTTGCCGTTGTCTCCACCAATAGATTCCGGGTCTTGACGTTCACTGGGCGTCCGCATTCCTCAGATAGGCTGGCAAACTTGGGCCGCAACAAGCCCTCGTCATTCAAATTAAGAATGCCTCGCGTACGAACAGAGGTCGCGGCCTGGGCTAATCCACCCGAATGGCAGGCGTCATACATCACAAACAATTTATCAGTCTTGTTGGTGATGGTCTTGAGCAAGTCGGCCATTTCATGATTGGTGATCATGCCGCTGCTGCCGCCGTCATACGCCAACAATGCTTCAACGCAGCCACCAGCAACCGGGTCGTTATAACGAGTGCCATGTCCTGAGTAATGAATAAAAACTCGGTCACCGTCTTGCACTTGGGCGGTCAAGTCTTGCAGCGCCTGACGGATGTTGTTGCCAGTGGCCTGATCGTCCTGCAAGTAACGAATATTGCTGGCTGGCACCTGCATGGCTTGCGCCATTTGTGTTGCCGACTCCTTGTCAATTTTGGCGCCTGGCAAAGATGGGACAGTAGCGTCTGCATACCGACTGATGCCGATGATCAGCGCGTGGCGATTGACACGAGGCGGCATACTTCGAACCCCCAATGTCAGGGCCGTGTTGCCTGCCGCTTCTCTGCCACTGACCAGCTTGGAAACGTTAGATGCAGCCGTTTGCCAGTTAACACTACTGGCACGAACCCAACCAGTCATCTTAGGGCTTGATTTGTCCGAGCTTGATGCCGTCTCGACCAATGTCCAGCCACCCTCGGCACTGATGAGGCGCAACCGCATTCCAGAGGCAAGGCCGGATAAAACCGGTGCCGAACCCAGTTTGTCAGACCTCAGTTCTGTCGCGCGCAGGGTCACCACAATTTGACCCGGTACCGCCGTCTGTGCAAGTACGTCGAGCGTGAAGAACAGACTCGCCATGGCGAAAATATAAAACTGGATTCGGTTTGAATGTCGACTGGCTGTCATAGGGTTTACCGCTTGTTTATTTCTAATCAATTTTTTTAAAAACATGCCATGCTGAAAAAACATTGCTCGCCAATTTTTCGCGATCGGAAGGCATATCTGACATGACCAGTTCACCGCGTCTATTGGTCAGACGCATCAGCGCAGGTTCGAGCTGATTACGGGCTGCAAGCAGCGAATTCAATGGGCCGACCACTGCGGCAAAGCGCGCCAACTCAGGCCATCGTTGTGTAGCCAGCCCACCTTCATGAGAATCACAAACCACCACGCGACAGTCGGGGGCGTGATGTTCAACAGCATCAATCAGGCGATCCAAAGGGGCCTCTGACCATGCGTCATGTCGAGCCAAGGGCCAAATAGCCAGCGGCTGATCCGATGGTGGAGGAGAACACCAGTAATTCCGGCGCAGGGTATTCCAATAGCGCAAGAGCGCTAGGAAGACCAAGGCCAAGCCAGCGGCTAGGTGTAAGTCCACAAACATTGGTGAGCCGTTCAGGCTGAGGTAGCTGATGCCCAGCAACGCCGCCGGCAAAACAAGCAGCGCGGGAGCCAACGAACCCACACTCTTGATTTGTCCCCACAAGGCCAAGCAGACGCAGAGTGCAATCGCAAAAATAGCTTGCGCCCATCGGGGCAGCTCCGCCAACTGGCGTTGATTTAATAAGTTGTCCAAAGCGGCCGCCAGCGAATCGACGCCAGCTTGCATGCTAAACAAAGGAGTCGCATGAATATCATGCAAGCTGGGCGCTGTCGCACCGATGATGACAATTTTCCCAGCAAAGCTGGGAACCATTGCCAACGGTTTTCCGCCTTCAGCTTGATCGAAAACATCGGCAAAAGAAATATGTGGATAGGCCGGCCCTTCACGTCGCCAGGCAATCAACTCATCACAGTAGTCAAGATATGAGCCCCTTGATCTAGCCAAGTAGGCTTGATATGCGACCGGATTGAGTGCCCGCAAAACACTCAACGGTAGCGACTGAATCGCACTACCGTCGGCCAACGGCTCTATGTACCGGTAACGGCGAAGTACACCGTCGTCATCAACATAGCCGTTGTTAAAGCCCAAACTGCTCGCGGCCACCGCCGGGAGTGCCGGTGGTATCAGTGCCACCGTTGCGCGACCAGAAACCGAATGAAAGACGGGAGCAACCCACAACTCCGGCAAAGCACTCTCGGTTATTTCACTCCTCTTGTCGTTGACTTTAGGCAGGCGAACAACCGAAAAATGACTATGGGCACTGCGCTTGACTGCTTCGTCGAAGGCCGCATCGCCACCTGGACTGATGCGGTCTGCATCCGAAAACAAAATATCCCAGACCACTGCGGAGGGGACTTGGCCTTCGACATAGTCAAGGACTGTCGCCAGCGTGTCACGCGGCCAAGGCCAACGTCCGAACTCTTTGGTCATCCGTGCGAGGGACGCTTCATCAATATCCAGAATCACAATACGCGGATCTGGTGCTGCTACAAAAACGCGAGCACGCACCATTGCATCAAAACTCGACTTTGCTAAGCCCCCTGTTACCTTGAATATAAAAATATCAAGCACAACCCACACGGAAAAAAGCAGAACCAATCCCCAAGTGACTCTGCGAGTTGGCAGTGCACCAATACGGTCAAGCAACCGCTGCCAATGAGTGCGCATTTCAGTCATGCCGACCGATATCAGTCTAGGTTGACGATACGAACTCGACGATTTTCAGGGGCAAACGGATCCGCGGTGTTTGCCAACTGTGAGGCGCCCTTGCCCGTCGCTACCAAGCGAGCATCCACAACGCCCCACTTTTTAAGAAGATCACTGACCGCATCGGCGCGTTGCTGGCTCAGTTGTTGGTTGTGATCGCTGCGACCCTTGGCGTCTGTGTGGCCCTCAACCAAGAAGTTAGAGTGGAGCAACTCCTGCGACTGCAAGGCTTTGGACAGGTTAGCCAAGGCTTGCTGACTTTCAGGACGCACGCGCGCAGAGTTGAAATCGAATTGAATAAGCAATGACAACGAAGGTTTTTCAAGCGTAGCCGCCGACGGCATAGGCGCTTCTTCGGAATTAGTTGCGATCTTGTCCCCCACAGCGTTAGCAGAGACAGCCTCCACCGATAGATTTCTCAAACCACGCGTTCGAGGTGCTTTGAGTTGCTGAATCATCTCCTCTGCGCTGGGTACGACGGTTTGCGCCGCCACATACATGGGACAGAAAAAACAAGAAAGAAGCAAAAGTTTCAATCCGCCGCTCATAAAGTCAACTCTTGCTCTTTTTAATAAAAATCACCCGATCGACGACAGAATCACCATTTCCGTCGATTTTGAGCACTATTTCGGCGTCAAAAGCATGCGCTGATTTGTAATGCGTTTGATCCGACACACTTTTAAACATGTCGGACGCAGACCACAAACTCGTCACCAGACTGATGATCAAGAAAGGGTTTTTGGGGGTCACGCTGGGTTTGGGAGGCAAAACCTTGACAGAACCGCCACCCGCCTCGACAGAAACCATCCAGTGCTGAAGCCGGTCAGGCAGTGCGCTCGGAGTGACTTTGTCAAAGAAAGCAACTTCAACTTTGGTCAGTGGCTCTGCCAAGGCTGCCGTCAGCTCACGGTCGAAGCTTTTTAAATCGACGAACGTCAACTCAGGTTTTGCCGTGGCTTGGTTGGCAGTCGGTGGTGTGTTTGATGCGCAAGCGCTCAACAACAAGAACGCCGACAGAACTAATTGACTTCGAAATTTGTAATTTTTCATAACCAACAAACATTCAATACTCTTGAAATCACATTATGCGCGCCGAATTTGTCTCTTTTAATACATTTATCTGAGCTTACACAATGACGTTTCAATGTTTCACTGGGCTTGGATACGAAGGTGGTGATTAAAAGACTGAACGTTGTTTTTTCGCCAACAAAAAGAGACCACCCCGAAAGTTGCGCATTCAAGCCTCCGGCCCTTGCGGACCAAGCAGCCTTCAAAAGGTCTTGAGGCTGACAATCAAGTTGCGCAGCCATCGGTTGCCGGCATCCATGTCTTGACGTCCATGCCAGTGCTGCATAAATTTCATGGGGGGCAGCTCAAATGGCAGCTTCACCTTTTTTAACTGCGCGTGCTGCATCAACACGTCTGCTACGCGGACTGGCGTCGTCATCAAATAGTGGGTCGAGGCAAGGATCGTGGCTACGGATGTGTAGTTTGAAAGATTGGCTGCAAATTTTCGATAAATCCCCAAGCTCTCGAGGTGCTTATTCACCAAATAAAATCCACTGGTCTGGTTTCTAATCGTCAGATGCCTGACTTCCTTATACTGCTCACGCGTGATTTCATCACCAATTTCAAGATGATTCCTTGAAATCAGCCCCACATAGCTTGAATCAAATAGCAGTTGTTGAAAATAATGCGCTTTGATCGGGTGAGCGATACCAAGAGCCAAGTCGACAAGCCCCTCTGAAAGCTCATTTTCGACATTTGCGGTGATGTTTGACACCTCCACCCGAACTCTGGGTGCGACGGTGTTGAGCCGCTCTAGCAGAGGGGGAAGCCACAGAAGTTGCCCAAAGTCCGACATGGCCACGTTAAACACCCGATCCGACTCCTCAGGAACGAAGTTCAATTGAAAGCTCAAAGACTCTTGCAGGCTGTCCGCAGATTTTTTTATCGACGGAAAGAGTGCATGTGCAAAAAGTGTCGGCTCCATGCACTTGGGGGTTCGGACAAACAAAGGATCGTCAAAATGATCCTTCAAGCGCTTCAGCGCCAAACTGACGCCAGGCTGAGACAACCCTAAAGCGCTAGAGGACTTGGATAAATTCCCAGTTTCGTACACCTTAAGAAATACCAATAATAAATTTAAATCTATATTTTTAATTTGTATAACTCCGGATTATATTAATTATAAAATTTAATTTATAGACGCTACATCTTCACCAATGCAGAATCAAGTATTAAATTAGCCGCATGGTAGTTTACTCTGCAAATAGTTAATTATTTTATAATTCAAAACAATTTCACTGCGGCACTCATGCAATATTTAGCTTTTTCACTTACCATTATTAAAGTATTCGCCTACTTGGTAGGCCGCGACGTGTTGGTGATGACCGACGCTCCAGGCAAGTCCTTGTTTGACTTCAAGCGTTGGCCGCATGGGCGACAGGGTTGCGAATACTTCGGGCTGGGGTTGCATGTGGTCGTCTCCCGACTTCGCATGCCCCCTCCTGAAAATCGAACTTGACATCAACCCATCACGGCCGGCTTGACCAACAAAACACGGCTCGTGACACCAGGGTCAGTTTATAGCGGTGCCGATCTGCGCTTCCTCCAAAGCGAGCTCAGCCAACTCGGCTTCTGTGAACACCCGCGATCGGGTGTGAAAAGCTTTCCCTTCTGACCCATCCAACGAGAACGTACCGCCTGTCCCGTCAATGACGTCAATGATGAGCTGCATGTGCTGACGAACAAAAACTCATCATTGAAGCGGAGTTTCTATGGGCCTCGCGTGATCAGGAGGGCCGAGCCCAAGGTTATTTGGCACTCAGCAAAACCATGAAAAATAACGCTCAAAGCATCATTGCGATTGATCTTTCGTCTCTTCCGAGACTTCGGATTCACGCTGAATGCCCAATAGCTTTTTGGTGAATTGCTCCAGCGGACCGCCCACCATCAAGATCAACAGCATGGCTGACAGTGCGCACACACCGAGCACATAAAACCCCGCCCCGAAGGTCGCACCCAAGATAGAACAAGCCCAAAGACTGGCGGCGGTCGTCAGGCCATGGATGTTTTGAGAATTTGCTTGGTGAATGATCACACCGGCACCCAAAAAACCGATGCCGGTGATCAAGCCTTGGAGCACACGACTCGACGATTGCACATCTGCGTTGGGAAAACTGCCGATCAATAGCATCACCAGCGCAGACCCCAGCGCCACCAAAGAATGCGTGCGGATGCCCGCAGATTTGTGGTGTATCCAGCGGTTCAGCCCCAGGGTGATGCCCGCCAGCAAGGCGAGACCCAGTCTGAACAAAATGTCAGGGCTTGTATTCATCGCGTCTATGGTCATGGTCAAGCCTGAACGAAGCCGGGAAGATAGCTGGCTTCTGGGTGCCGCGCTAACGCCAGTGCCGAGGCCACAGCGTCATCCATGGATTGTTGAAGTTGCTGCTTTTTGATTCTGGAACGGAAGTAGTCTGCCCAGAGAAACTCACTGAATGGCGTGACGTCTTTGGCAAACGCACCCGCCTTGCGAGCCAAACCCGCCAAGCTGCGGTAGGGCAATTTATGGGACAGGCGTTGCCATTCAGCCCGCTTTTGACTCACTTCCACGTAACCAAAGGCCCCTTGCGTCGGCAACAGCTCAGACAAATTGGCTTGTATCGCGTGGTGGTGTAAGGGGGTCATGGGGCGCCTGAACAGGGAAAACAGCTAATGGTAGTTTGCCAGACAGGGCGCGGAGTAAATTACTGGTCGCCATTTGTGCCATAGCGTAGCGCGTTTCATGCGTAGCCGAGCCGATGTGCGGCAAGGCGGTGACTTTGGGATGCGTGCGCAGCGGGGAGTCTTGCGGCAAGGGCTCTGTGGCAAACACATCCAGCCCTGCGGCACGCAGACCGCCATGGTTCAGGGCGTCGAGCAAGGCGGCTTCCTGCACGATGGCACCGCGGGCGCCGTTGACAAAGATGGCGCCCGGCTTCATCAGCGCAAACTCACGCGCCCCGATCAAGCCGCGCGTTTCATCCGACAAGGGCAGCACCACCGCAACGATGTCGGCTCGCTGCAGCAGATCATCCAGCCCTGCAGGCGTCACCTTACCGACCAGCTCAGGCGCGTCTTGCGCGACATTGACTTCGCGTCGGTTGTTGTACAAAACAGGCATGCCAAAACCCAAGGCAGCACGCCGTGCCACAGCTTGGCCGATGCGGCCAAAACCCAAAATGCCCAGCGTTTTGCCGTGCACGTCCCAACCAAAAAGATTGGTGTCGATATTGCGTGTCCAGCGGCCCTCGCGCACATGGTTGGAGAGTTCCACCAGACGTCTGCTGGCAGCCATGATGAGCGAAAAAATGGTGTCGGCGGTGGTCTCTGTCAGCACACCGGGCGTATGGCACAGCATGATGCCGCGCTCGGCCAGCGCTTGCAGCGCGTAGTTATCCACGCCGACCGACACGCTGGAAATCACTTGCAGATGCGGCGCGCTGGCCAACACAGCGGCATCTATTTTGAAGCTGGAACCGATCATGCCTTCTGTCGTGGCCAGGGCTGCATGGAAAGCCGCCACTTGCTCTGGTAATCGGGGGTTGGCCACGGTCACGTCATGCTCTGCTTGCAGCCTGGCCAGTTGATCGGGCGGCAACTCTCTGAAGACAAGGACTTTGCGGCGTGTCATGTCAGCGGTTGTTTGCATGAATCAAAGTTTGGCTTCAAGCAACTCGGCGCGGGTCGGCAAACCTTCGCTGTCACCCAAGACCTGCACAGCGCGGGCACCGATCCATGCGCCCCGCCTGACGGCCTCGGGCACATTCAAGCCCTCCAGCAAAGCACTGATGACGCCCACCGCAAAACCGTCGCCGGCGCCCACTGTGTCCACGACCGTGTCCACGGGAAATCCAGCGACGTAAGCGCTGCCGGCTTCGCCGTCGAAATAAGCGCCCTCACTGCCAAGCTTGACGACCACCAACTGGGCACCGCGCTGCCGATAAAAACGGGCAACGCCTTCGGGTGAATCTTCGCCGGTGAGGAAGCGCCCTTCTTCGAGACCGGGCAAGACCCAGTGGGCACGTGTGGCGAGGTCGTTGATCTCCTCGCGCATCTTGTCTGGCGTGGCCCACAGCGTGGGTCGAAGATTCGGGTCAAAAGAAACACTGCGGCCAGCGGCACGCATCAAGTCCATGGTTTTGCGGGCTGCCGGCAAGGTGGTGGCCGAGACAGCGGCAAAGACGCCGGTGGCATGCAAGTGCCGCGCGCTCAGCAACCAATCGACGTCGATGTCTGCCACCCCCATGTGGCTGGCGGCCGAGCCGGCGCGGTGGTACTCAACCGGCGGGTCGCTGCCATCGCTGACTTGGCCCTTGAACTGGAAACCAGTTTTTTGAGTCGGGACGCAGACCACGTGCGAACAGTCGACACCTTCGCTGCTCATGGCTGAGAGCAAATAGCGCCCCATGGAATCGGTGCCCAAACGACTGGCCCAACCGACCGTCAAACCCAGCCGCGCGAGTCCAATGGCGACATTGGTTTCAGCGCCAGCGGTGCGCTTGTGAAAGCCTTGCACCAACTCCAATGGACCGGGCTGGTCGGCGACCAGCATCAGCATGGCTTCGCCAAAAGTAACAACGTCAGTGCGCATGCCGCGAATTCAGAATTTGTCCTAAGAAATTACGCGTTGTCTCGTGCTGTGGGTTGCTGAAGAATTGCTGCGGCGGCGCCTCTTCAATGATCTTGCCTTCAGCCATGAAAATCACCCGGTCGGCCACGCTGCGGGCAAAGCCCATCTCGTGCGTGACGCAGAGCATGGTCATGCCCTCTTCCGCCAAACTCACCATGGTGTCCAGCACTTCCTTGACCATCTCCGGGTCCAGCGCCGACGTCGGCTCGTCAAACAACATGATCTTGGGCGTCATGCACAAGGCGCGCGCAATCGCCACCCGCTGCTGCTGACCACCCGACAACTGACTCGGGTATTTGTGCGCTTGCTCTGGAATGCGCACGCGCTTGAGGAACTTCATGGCGATGCTCTCTGCCTCATCACGGCCCAGGCCGCGTGAGCGCATCGGCGCCAACATGCAATTTTGCAACACGGTGAGGTGCGGAAACAAGTTGAACTGCTGGAACACCATGCCAACTTCTTGCCGCACCGAATCCACGTTTTTGCCGCCGGCCGTCAGGTCGATACCGTTCACCACAATGCGCCCGGCCTGCACTGTCTCCAGCCGGTTGATGCAGCGAATCAGGGTCGACTTGCCCGAGCCCGAGGGCCCGCAAACCACAATGCGCTCTCCCGCCCGCACGTTCAAGTTGATGTCCGTCAGCACCTGAAACTTGCCAAACCATTTGTCCACCGCTTCTATGCGGATGATGGGTTCGGCGTCTGGTGTGTTGGAGGGGGACTGCATTGTGTCTGTCATGAAAGCACCAGCTTATTGCATTTTTGGCAGGTCGGTTTCCAACCATTTGCGGTACAACTTGTTGAGCTCACCGTTGGCAGTGTTGCGGGCCACGAAGTCATCGACGGTTTTCAGCAGCTCGGCCTGGCCGGGGCGCATGGCTACCGCCATGACTTGCTGGCGCAACAGGAATTTGTTTTCGTAGGTGTTGGCGGGTGCGCGTTTTTCGATTTGCGCGGCCACGGTGGTCGAGCAACCAATGGCATCGACTTGGCCCGACATCAAGGCTTGCATGGCCGACGCGTCGTCGTCAAAGCGGCGGATCTCGGTGCCTTCGGGGGCGACGGCGGTCAAGGCAACGTCTTGGGTGCTGGCGCGGGCCACACCCACACGTTTGCCTTTGAGGTCAGCGGCCGACTTGATGCTCGCTTTTTTGTCACCAAACAGAACGATGCTGGCTGCTGCGTAGGGCTTGGAGAACTGCACCTGCTTGGCGCGCTCTGGTGTGACCGCCAGCGAGGCGACCAGCAAGTCAACCTTGTTGGTCAACAAGAAAGGGATGCGGTTGGGGCCAGTCACGGGAACCAGATTGACCTTGACGCCGAGGTCTTTGGCCATCAGGCGCGCCACGTCAGCGTCATAGCCGTCGGGCTGGTTGCTGCTGTTCATGGTGCCATAGGGTGGAAAGTCCACCAGCATGCCGATCGTCAGTTCGCCTTTTTTCTTGATCTCAGCGACGGTCTGCGCGCTGGCCGCAGGGACCCAAGCAGACAGGGTAGCGGCTAGGCCCAGTGCCAGGGCGGTGCCCGTGAAAAGACGGCGTTGCATAAGCTTGATCATGGTGAAGTCTCCGGTTTTAGTGGTCAAAAATGATGAGGGAAAAAGACAAGGCTCAACGAGAAAGCGCTGCCGCTTGGCGGCGTTCTATGCGGGCGGCCAGCAAAGACAAAGGCCAACACAGCACAAAATAAATAGCCGCCACCGCACTGAAGACGATCAGCGGCTGAAAGGTCGCGTTGTTGAT
Organism: Comamonadaceae bacterium; assembly: GCA_947450675.1. Lineage (GTDB taxonomy): Bacteria > Pseudomonadota > Gammaproteobacteria > Burkholderiales > Burkholderiaceae_C > Polaromonas. Next base: position 16,236 of record CANFWI010000008.1, read on the forward strand.
GATCTGCCCAGCGCGGGTGATTTCAACAAAGCCAATGATGGCGGCCAGCGATGTGCCTTTGATGATCTGCACCATGTAGCCGACCGTGGGTGCCAGCGCAATTTTGAAAGCTTGCGGCAAGACCACGTCGCGCATGCGAGACACATAAGGCAAGCTGAGTGCGTGCGCGGCCTCCCATTGCCCGCCCGGGATGGCCTGAATGCAGCCACGCCAGATCTCGCCCAAGAAGGCACTGCTGTTCAGAATCAGGGCCGCACCCGCAGCCACCCACAGGTTGATTTCGATCCCCAAGACCGGCGCGCCAAAAAACACCAGAAAGAGCTGCAACAGCAAAGGGGTGCCTTGGAAAACCTGAATGAAGATGCCAGACAACAGGCGCGCAACGGCGTTGTGCGAGGTGCGGCTGAGCGCAATGATCAAACCGCCGATCGCGCCGCCGATGAAGGCCATCATCGACAGCGCCACCGTCCACTTGGCAGCCTCCAGAATGAACAAAAATTCAGACAAGCCAAACGTGCGCATCAGCGACCTGCCGGGTAGTTAAGAGCCATCCGGTAAATCACCCGGAACAGTGCAGAAAACGAGAGCGCCAGCAGCAGATAGATGCCGGCCACGACGATGTAAATCTCGAAACTGCGGAAGGTCTGCGACTGCAAGTTGGCCGCGACCGAGGTCAGGTCGTCTGCAGAAATAGCCGACACCACGGCCGAGCTGAGCATCAGCAAAATGAACTGACTCGTCAGCGCGGGGTACACCGTGCGCAGCGCCGGTTTCAAAATCACAAAGCGAAAGATCTCGTGGCGCTTCAGGTTGAGCGCCAAACCGGCTTCGATCTGCCCCTTCGGAATCGACTCAATACCGGCGCGGATGATTTCGGTGGCATAAGCCCCCAAGTTCACCACCATGGCAACCAAGGCGGCGGTGTAAGCCGTCCAGCGCAGGCCCAAGGCCGGCAGTGCAAAAAAGAAGAAGAACAGTTGCACCAAAAATGGCGTGTTGCGAATCAGCTCGATGTAAGCATTGATGACCCATCGCACGGGGCGCGGTCCGGCGGTCTTGCCCCAGGCGCAGACGATCGCCACCATCAACCCGAACACCATCGACAGCATGGACAACTCAATCGTGCTGAGCGTTCCTTTGACGAGTTGCGGCCAAGCGGCAAAGACGGCATCAAATTGAAATGAATAGTTCATGAACAGGCGCATTCGCCAAAGAAGACACAAAAGTTGACCTGATAAGCAGCCTGAAACCGATTTCAGTCGATTATAAAAGGGCCTGACTGCGCCTCGTAATTATGGAAAACCCCAGTACGGATTAGGTCTCGTTGTGCACCGACGACCCGCGTGCCGCCAAGCGCCCAGAGAGCAATATCTGACGCGGTGGCAGTGCCGCGCCCTTCAGCCGCTCAATCAGGCAACCCGCCGCAATTCGGCCCAATTCATCGGTCGGCTGAACGATGGTGCTCAAACCCGGTCCTATGTAAGGCGACCACTCGGTGTCGTCAAAGCCCACCAAACCCACATCAGCACCGAACTGCCAGCCAAGGCGCGCCATGGCGGCCACCACGCGCAAAGTCACCACCGCGTTGCTGGAAACCACAGCCGCCCAGCGCTGGCCAGCACGTTGGCGCAGTTCGCACAAGGCCTTGTCCAGGGCTGGCGTGTCGTCAACGGTATTTTCAAACGTGCGCCCTTGCAGACCCGCCACGCTGGGCGCCGAATCGCTGATAAAGCGGCGAAAAGCCGTTTCGCGCTCTTCCCGGGAGCTGACGTTTTTGATCGGCTCTGAGATAAAAAGCAACTCACGGTAGCCAGCCTCGACCAAGTGGTTGGCCGCCAAACGCACAGCGCCAGCGTTGTCGAGAGACACAAAATCCGCTTGCATCCCTTGGTGCCGCCGGTCCACCAACACTACCGGCTTGCCGTGAAGCGCGGCTTGGGCGGCGGCCTTAGCATCACGACCCAAGGTATTCAAAATAAAACCGTCTACTTGGTAAGCAGATAGCGCGGCAATGGCTTCGCTTTCACGCCGACTGTCATTGCCCAGATTGAACAGCATCAGCAGATAGCCGGCTTCTTGGCAGGCTTTTTCGGCACCGCGCAGCACCGCCACTGAGAAGGGGTTGGTCACATCGGCCACCACCAAACCAATCAGACGCGAACGGCCGCGCTTCAAGGCCTGCGCCATTGGGCTGGGGCTGTAAGACAGGGCCGCAATAGCCACCTCCACCCGCGTCGCAATGTCTTTGGTGAGCAGGGTTTCCCGGTGATTGAGAAACCTGGAAACCGTGGCCTTAGACACCCCCGCAGCACGCGCCACGTCAGCGATGGTCGCGCGCTGAGTCGTCAATGAAAGTGGCGGCAATGAGGAGGGTGTTGAGCTTGGCATCGGCAATTAGGCAGCGTCACTTGGCTTCTCTGAAACCAATTTCAGAGCATGGTAGCACCGCCGTGTGCCTAGGCAGCCTTGTCCAATCCCTCTTTGATTCGCTCAGGCGTCAGCGGCAAGCGTCTGAACCTGACGCCGGTGGCGTCGAACACAGCGTTGGCCAGCGCCGCACTGGTCGGGCCCTGTGAGGCTTCGCCGGTGCCCAAGAATGGGGAGCCGGGGCGATCGATCAACACCACGTCGATGGGCGGTACTTCAGAAAATGTCAGGATCGGGTAACTGTTCCAGTCACTCGACAAGACTTTGGTGTCGTCGAACTTCACTTCTTCTTTGAGTGACCAGCTCAACGACTGAATCATGCCGCCCTCAATTTGATTCATCACCCCATCCGGGTTGACGACTTGGCCAGTGTCTGACGATGCAACGGCGCGGATCACGCGAATGCGTCCGGTCTGACGGTTGACCTCGACCTCCATGGCTACCGCGCAATAGCCCGCAATATTTTTGTAGCGCGCAAAGCCGATACCGCGGCCGCGGCCTTCGGTCTTGCGCCAACTCGCCCAACCAAATTTTTCAGCCGCCTTGACCAAAGCCTCACGCGCCCTGTCGTCTTTCAAATACCGCAAACGGTATTCCACCGGATCAACCTGCGCCGCGACGGCCAACTCGTCGATGAATGACTCAATCGCAAAGACGTTGGCATAAGCCCCCAGTCCGCGGGTAGAAGATGCCCGGAGCGGCATCTCGGTGATGAAGTGGGTCAACACCTTGTGGCCCGGGAAGTCATAGAGGGCGATGGCATTGCGGTCAGCAGCATAGTTGGGGCCGCCTGCGTTGACGGGCAGCGGCATGGCAAACGGCTTGGCCAGATAACGCGCTGACAAGAGGTTGCCCGGCTCGCCGCTGGGTCGGGTGCCGTGCGGGGTCGACCACAACTGCAGATCCCAGTCGAGCACGTTACCCTGCTCGTCCAGCCCAGCCTGGGTTTGAATCACCATGGCAGAGCCATACGGTTCCCACAGGTGTTCTTGTTCGCGGGTGTATTGCAGGCGCACGGTTTTCCCGGGCACGGCCGCCGCCAACAACGCGGCATCAGCTGCCGCGTCATCGGCTAAGTTGTGTCCATAACAACCCGAACCCTGCATGTGCTGGCAGCGCACCTTGTCGGGCGCCATGCCCAACATTTTGCTGATGGCCAAAGCGGTTTCAAAGACCGATTGACTGTGCGTTTGAATCAGCATCACACCGTCTTCGCCCAAAGTAGCCATCGCCGACGAGGTGCCGATTGAAGCGTGCATGTGGTACGGCCGGTAGTACGTGGCCTGCATGGTTTTGGCAGGCACGGGGCCTCCCACACGCGGCTGCACTTTTGTTTGAATAATTTTGTTGGGTGTCGTCTTGCGCAGCCAGTCAAAAATACCGTCATCACCGGGCAGTACTTTCTCAACCTTCCATTTGGCGGTCGCAGTCAGCGCTTTGGCTGCGGCCAAGGCTTGGCCCTCCCGCTTCGCGACAATGCCCAAAAAACTGCCATTGCGAACGACCTTCACCACGCCCGGCATTCTTTGAGCCAAAGCCAGATTCACAGACAACAATTTGGCTTGGTAGGTCGGCGGCCGCACGATGTGCCCGAAAAGCATCCCCGCCGGCCGATGCTCTTGAAGGAACATCGATTGACCCAACATCTTCGGCGTCAAGTCAATACGCTGAACCGGTCGACCGATGTAACGGTACTCGCTGGCAGGTTTGAATTTGACAAGACCCGTCGCTTCCCGATTCAGCGCCTCGCCGACGACCAGATCCCAGTAAGCGATCTGCGCACCTGAGGTGGATTGAATCAAACCATCTTTGACACTGAGCGATGCGGTCGGCTGCTTGAGTTTGTCCGCGGCGAGCTGCAACAAAATAGCCCGCACTTCAGCAGAGGCTTGTTGCACAGCCGTCGCGCAATAAGGCATGGAGAAAGACCCGGCCGTGACGCCCTCATTCGGCACCAAGGCCGTGTCGCCTGAAATCAATTGAATTCGCTGCAGATCGATGTCGAGTTCGTCAGCGCATATTTGGCTGACCGCCGTCAAAATACCTTGACCCAGTTCCACCTTGCCCACCATCAGCGTGACGGTTTGGTTGGCGTTGACGCGCAACCAAGCACTGAGAGTGCGCGTGCTGTTCAAGTCACCGGCTAAGCGCGGTTTAGCACTGACAGGGGTTCCTTGCGACAGGGCATCTTCCAGTGGAATAGCGAAGGCCAGCGTCAAGTAACCGGTGGACTGCAAAAAGTCGCGCCGCGTGGGATTGATTTTCAAGGTCATGGTCAAGCTCCCTGCGCTGCACGCAACACCGCCCGCACGATGCGGTTGTGGGCACCGCATCGGCACAAGTTGCCGTCGAGTGCAGTGCGAACTTCAGCATCGCTTGGCTTCGGATTGCGATCCAGCAGGGCTTGCGCCTGCACGATCATGCCGGAGGTGCAATAGCCGCATTGAGCCGCTTGTTCGTCGATGAATGCTTGCTGCAGGCGGCTGGGTTTGTCACCATTCATCAGACCTTCCAGAGTCGTCACGCTGCGGCCAGCCACTGCAGACAGTGGGGCCATGCATGAGCGCACGGGGTTGCCGTCAACCATCACCAAACAGGCGCTGCATTGGGATTTTCCACAGCCGAATTTACAGCCGTTCATTTGGAAGTCATGAGCCAGCACTTCCAGCAAAGGGGTTGCCTCAGGAACGGTCGTGCGCACCGGTTTGCCATTCAATTTAAAGCTGATCAAAGGAAGTCTCCAGTTATTTTTATGAGCGGAAAATTTAGGCTGCAAGACCCAGCATGCGGCGCGCGTTACCGCCGAGAATTGCGATGCGCTCGGCATCGGTCAGCGGCGTGTTCATCACATGGTCGACCGGGTGCTGCTCCCACGGAATCGGATGGTCAGTGCCCAGCACGACCTGCGTCGCCCCGACTTCAGCGACCAGATGGCGCAACGCCTCCGGCGTGAAAACGAGGGCGTCAAAATAAATCTGGCGGATGTACTCGCTGGGCTTTTTCTTGAGCTGAATGGCCGGATTGCAATTGCTTGGAGAGACAAAGCAGCTGAAGTCCATGCGCGGCGCGTAGCTGCCAAGATAACCACCACCATGCGCCGCGCAAATTTTGAGGTTTGGAAATTTATCCAGAACGCCTTCGAAGATCAGGTGTTGCAAAGCGATGGTCGTGTCGAGCGGGTTGCCGATGACATTCGACATCCAGCCATTCCCCTTGAAACGCTTGGCCAGCTCTGGCGTGCTTTGCGGATGAATGAACAAGGTGGCGCCCAGCGCTTCAGCACGCGCCCAAACGGCATGAAATTTGGGGTCAGAAAAATCGTCTCCTGCCACACTGCCACCGATCGCAAGCCCTCGAATACCTGGCAGCGTCATCGCGTGTTCAAGCTCTTGCAGAGCCAAATCGGGAAACTGCAGGGACACCGATGCGAAGGCAGAAAAGCGATCAGGTCGTGCCGCACACAGCTCCGACAGTTTGGTGTTTTGAAGCCGCACGATAGCGGCCGAATTGAGCCGGTCACGCCGATACCAAAAGGGATTGATGCTGAGCACTTCCATGTCGATGCCCATCGCATCCATGGCCGCCAAGCGTTCTTCAATCACGATGAAATGCTCAGGTACGCCCTTGACCGGGGGCAACACCCCCTTGGCATCTGCGCCCATCAGCGCTAGTGCATCTTGCACATAGCAGTGCGCGTGGACATCGATTGTCTTGATCCGCTCGCCGTTGATCAAAATGGGCAAACGCCTGGAGGATGTTTGTCCAGGCGCTGGAACCCACGCTGTAGATGCGTTGAACGTACTGCAACCCGTGAGGGCGATGCCGGCGATCACCCCGGTTGAAGCACCTATGAAATGTCGACGAGATGTCATTGGAGGCCTTTGGGATTAACGATCAACATCAGACAATGCGCGTTCGTAATAACGCAAATCCAAGAACTTGTCGGGCGCAGGTGCAACACCGCCCCACTGGCCTTCAATTTCTGCACGCAAAGACAGCATGTTGCGCATGCCCGTCATCTCGATGGCGCAATCTTTGAACAGACCGTGACCCGGCGTGGTCAGCGCTTGGTAGGTCTGCTCGGCAATATGTCTTTCGAGCTTCAGATTTTTTTGTAGCACCAACAACACTTGCTCACGGTTGGCTGGGTCTTGCGTGGCGCGACAGCCTTCAATGTAGGCTGACAAAAAGCGCTGCAAAGTGCCCGCATTGGCTTCAGCCCAAGGGCGCATCACAAAAACACCGCTGGACTGGTAAAGCCCAAACAAGTCCAAGGTGCTGCCCAAACTCTTGGCGCCGCGCTCCTTGGCCACAAAGTTCCAGGGCGGATTGAGCATCGCGGAATGCCCCTCTGGGGTTTCCATCGATTTGGTTCGTATCGCTGTTCCGCCCAAGGGCTTCATCGTGTAGTCCCGGCCATCAACAAAGCCGGCATTTTTGAAGATTTTTCGGCCGATCAGAGCGTAGGCTGTGTTGGTCGCATCGACGATGAAATTCTTGCCTCGAAGATCGGACACCTGCTTGAATTCCGGACGCACCATCAGCTCGTTCATGCCACCGTCACCGCCGGCGACGATGACCACGTCTTTCTTGGCAACTTCAATCATCGCCACCGCGTTGTCCACGGCTGCCACGGCGATTTCAAAGCGGCCGGCCGCCAGCCCGTCGCGTTGTGTGTCTGAGTTGGGTGTGAACTGCAACACGGGTGTGATGCCGCGTCGGGCGAAAGCACCGCGCTCAACCGCCATGTAAAGGGGGGTATTGCTCGACCCCTGAAAAACATTCACACGCAGCGTCACGGGGTCGTTTGGCGGCGGGGCTGATGGCGCCGGTGCAGGGGCCATGGCGCAAGCCGACAACACGGCCAGAACAGAAACCACAGACATCACGGACACCGTTCGCGCGGCACGGACCCAGACTTTAGATTGCATGACAACGTCCCCATCAATGAATCAAGCAACTGCCACAGGCCCGGCAGGTCGAGGCCGCTTGACTGTCGCACGATAGCTGATTAAGTTCGCGCCAGAAAGTGGTGCCGATGAAATTCAGTTTTTCATTTGTGGGCGAGATCACCACGCACGACGGGCAATAGTCGCGTCACCAAAGCGTCTGCTGCCAGCTGGTGTGCCACAGCGTTCCAATGACCGTCTGCTGGCAGGTAGTCGAACTCTTCACGATGCGCCAACCAATGGCGCTTAAAAATGGGTTCTAGATCCAACAAATCGAAGCCTGCCTCACCGGCCAATCGACTGAAAATATGCTGATCGTCAGTGGTCGAGGCTTGCGTTTTATCCTTGCGGCTGGGGTGAAGCGAACTGCGGTCGCCATCTAGAAGGAATGTGATGTGCAATCCGTAGGCCTGCTTGATTGCATTGACTTCAGCCAAGTAATAGCGCGTGAACTCCAGCTTTTTCGCAGCCTCATTGGCAAGAACACCCTTGTCAATTGAACGGCCAACCGAGGCGTTCAATTTGAACGCCTGCGAAAGCCATTCTGAGAACTTCAGGTTGTAATAAATATAGCGAATCAACGCCGACTTCGTCACCCACTTTTTGACTGAAGATTCCCGATAAGGAACGTGATGCACAGCGACGTTTTTGCCCTCGTTAAAAAATCCACTGTAACCGGGCAAGGGTGCCGCAGCGATGACTGACGGATCCCAAGTTTTGACAAATATAACGACCGCAGAAGGCCGCATCATGGGCACAAATTTTTTCAACAATTGGAGAGTGTCTGCCAAGCCATTGCCCGACGTCGCCACGGCATCTATGCCTTTGCCCAGTGTTGATTCAAGATGCCCCTGCAAGGTGTCTGGATAGTGGTGCATGAAGCTTTCAATAAAGCTGTCACCAATGATCAAGACCTTGGACGGCGGACGATCAAAATCTGCAGCGTTGATGAAGCCTAAATTATTGGTCGTGCCATGTCGTGCGTTCAGCAGGTTCCAGCCATGCGAATAGACGAAGGCCTGTTGGGGTAAGTAACGGCTGTAGGGTTCCGCCGCACTGGTTGAAACCATGCGTAAGCCGGAGTTGACCGGCAGCACGCGAAAGCACGCCTCCAGAACGCCCAGCGCCAACATGACACCCCAGACAAGATTCAATAAAAATCGCATGCGTGCCGTTAAAAATTGAAATATAGAAACTCTGAAACACCGCGTGTTTCAGTGATCGCCAGCAGAAGCAAGATGATCACCAGCAGGAAGCCAAACAAAATTCCGCTCGACTGAGCCTGCAGGCGACGCTCTATGCCAATGCGCTTTCCGTGCGCGAGGACGTCATAGACATTCGGCGTTAAAAATGCGATGCCGGCACATGTCAGCACCCACAGCATGCCGGCTTGCAGATTCATGATGCGGTTGAGGCCCGCCAGATTTCCGGGCTGCAAGGTGAAGGTACCTTGACTCATCGCCTTGAGAATATCCATGGCCACCACAACAGACGACGCCCGAAAAAAAACCCAGGCCAAGACGACTGATAAAAATGTGAGACTGGCACCTGAGACAAGCATCAGTGCGCCTGATATTTTTCGGCTGTCGCGCCCGTCTACATCAGCGCCAAGAAGATGACGCAAAGCATGGTTGGCGATCAAGTACACACCGTGCAGCGCGCCCCACACAATGAAGGTCCAGTTCGCACCGTGCCAAAGCCCACCCAGCAGCATGGTGATGAACAGATTCAGGTAGCGCCGCCTAGGCCCCAGGCGATTTCCACCCAGCGGCACATACAAATAGTCTTTGAGAAAACTGGACAACGTGATGTGCCAACGTCGCCAGAAATCAATGATCGATCTCGCTTTGTAGGGCGAGTTGAAATTGACCGGCAACACCACGCCAAACATATAGGACAAGCCATAGGCCATGTCGCAATAACCTGAAAAATCAAAGTACAGCTGAAACGTATACGCAAGGACACCCACCCAAGCCTCTGCCATCGTGAGGCTGGCGTGATGCACGTCAAACACGGGCGCCACAAAGGCAGCCACGCCATCTGCCAGAACAACTTTTTTGAACAAGCCAACCGAAAAAATCAGCAAACCCAGAGCCAAACGCCCTGTTGAAAAAATGTGCGTCGCTGGATTAACGAACTGCGGCATCATGTCTTTGTGGTGAATGATGGGGCCGGCAATCAGGTGCGGGAAATAGGTGACGAACAAGCCGTAATTTTCAGCCTGGTACTCGCTAACCTTCCCTGCTTGACAGTCCACCAAGTAAGCTATTTGCGTGAACGTGAAAAATGAAATTCCAATCGGCAAAATGATCCCGAAAGGCGACCACACCTGCCCCAGCAGTGCGCCCACATTCACCACCAAAAAATCAACGTATTTGAAAAAAACCAGCGCGCCTAGGTTCAGAACAAGGCCCGCGTTCAGCACGTATTTAGCGGCCGACTCCTTGCCAGAATCTTTGCAGCGCTTGATCAAGCCGCCCACACCATAGTTGATGGCGATGGAGCCCAGCAGGAGCGGCAGGTAGGTCAGGCTCCAGTAGCCGTAAAAGCAAACCGAGGCGAACAGCAAGAATGCGATGGATGCTTTGATCGAGTATTTAGAAAGTACAAAGTAGCCTGTCAGACTCAGTGGCAAAAAAACGAGAAAAAATGCAAACGAATTGAACAGCATCGTTCAAGTCAAGACGCCAACGGCACAGCGATAGAGACTGCTAAGGATGACGAAAAATGGCATGGGGAACCTAAGCGGCTGTTTCAAAAAATGACTTATCGAAAAAAACTTTAGGCGCCGCCACTGGCATCAACAGTAGGCGCTCTGTGCAGCTGGCGGTAGGCGCTGACCGCGCCACTTTCTAGGAGCGCTTCAGCGCGACCGCAAAGTCCGGCTCAGCAGTGCGACCGGCAGCAAGCCGACCAGCACCAGCGCCAGTGCGGGCAATGCGGCTTCCGCTAAACGCTCATCTCGCGCTAACTGATAGGTCACCACCGCCAGCGTGTCGCTGTTGAAAGGGCGCAACACCAGCGTCGCCGGCAGCTCTTTCATGACGTCGACAAACACCAGCAAGCCGGCGACGGCCACCGAGCGTTTCAGCAGCGGCCAATGCACACGGCTGAGCAAGCCGATGCCGGTGGTGCCGAGCATGCGGGCGCTGTCATCCAAGCTCGTGGGAATGCGCGAATAACCACTTTGCACCGACTGCAAAGCCACCGCACAAAAGCGCACCAGGTAAGCCCAGACAATGCCCAGCGCTGTCGCCGTGACCCAATAGCCAATGCTGGTTTGTGGGGCGACTGATTGCAGCCATCCCACCGGCAGCAGCAAGCCGACCACGATGACTGCGCCGGGCACGGCGTAGCCCAAGCTGACGAGTTGCACGGCTGCGCGATTGAGTCCGTGGGGCCGATGGCGCAGCGCAAAGGCCAGCGTCAGCGCGATACCAGTGGCCAGCACGGCGCTCAAACTGGCCAGCCAAACGCTGTTGAAAGACCACTGCGCAAAAGACAGCCAAGACAAGTCATCCCAACCGGCCTGTAGCGGTCGCAGCATGAAGAGCACCGGCAGCACAAAGCCAAGTGCAATCGGCAGCGCACAAACCAACCAAGCCCAAACAGCGCGCTGGCCATGCAGGCGCGTTGGCAAGGCGTCAGCCGCACCCGCACGGTCGCCACGCCCGCCCGTAAAGCGCATGCGCTTTTGCGCGCTCTGCTCAATCTTCAACAGCACCGCGACGAACAACAGCAGCACCGTAGCCAACTGCGCAGCAGCCATGCGGTTGTCCATGCTGAGCCAGGCTTTGTAAATGCCGGCGGTGAAAGTCTGAATACCGAAATAACTGGAGACGCCAAAGTCGGCCAGCGTTTCCATCAACGCCAACGCGACACCGGCCGCCACGGCAGGCCTTGCCAACGGCAAGGCGACTTCGCGAATACGCCGCGACAAAGGTGCGCCCAGCAGCCGCGCCGCTTCCATCAAGTGCACAGCGCGTTCGGTCAATGCAGTACGCGCCAACAAGTACACATACGGGTACAGCGCGACCGTGAAAACAAGAACAGCACCGCCCAAGCTGCGCACCTCTGGCAGCACACGCCCCTGCAAATCAAACGACGCCCGCAGCCAGCTTTGGAGTGGCCCGGCGTATTGCAAAAAGTCGGTGTAGGCATAAGCCACCACGTAAGCCGGCATGGCCAGCGGCAGCAGCAGCGCCCATTCAAAGGTGCGACGCCCGGGGAAATCAAACAGCGTCACCATGGCCGCCGTGGCCATGCCCAAAACACCCACACCCAGCGCCACAGACAGGCACAGCCACACGGTGGTGCTCACGTAGTCCGGCAGCACCGTGCGGCCCATTTCCCGCAAGATGTCCCACGAGTGACGGTCTAACTGCGTCCACGACAAGATGATCGCCAACACCGGCAAGGTCAGCACCAACACCAATAACAGCAGCAGCGTGGAAGGGAGAAGGCGACGAAGCATGAATTCCAGACAAGAGAAAGAGCCCTGACTTGCCTGAGCGGAATACCGCATCAAATGCAAATGAGAATTGTAGTCATCTAGAATGAAACCCATGTTTTTGAATGTCTCTCAGTTGTGCGTTCACTACGCCGGGCGAACGCATCGGGCGGTCGACAACGCCTCTTTCACTTTGGCGGCGGGCGAAATTGGCGTGCTCATAGGCCCTTCCGGCTGCGGCAAAACCACGCTCTTACGCGCCGTGGCCGGCTTGGAAAAAGCCACCGCCGGCAGCATCCGGCTGGCTGGCGAGATCGTCAGCAGTCCACAAGTTCATCTGCCGGCTGAATCGCGCCGGATTGGCATGGTGTTTCAAGATTACGCACTGTTTCCACACCTTGATGTGGCCAACAATGTCGGCTTTGGCCTGCACCATCTGAAGCCCGCCGAGCGCCGTTTACGCGTGCAAGAAGTGCTAGCCTTGGTCGGTTTGAGCCACACTGAAAAATTGCACCCGCACCAGCTGTCGGGTGGCCAGCAACAACGCGTCGCGCTGGCGCGGGCCTTGGCACCAAGGCCACGGCTGCTGTTACTGGATGAACCGTTTTCCAACCTCGATGTTGACTTGCGTGAGCGCTTGGCGCATGAAGTGCGCGGTATTTTGAAGGCTGCGGGTGCGACTGCGCTGTTTGTGACGCATGACCAACTTGAAGCCTTTGCCATCGGCGACCGCATCGGCGTCATGCACGAAGGCCAGTTGCAACAGTGGGATGACGCCTATGAGTTGTACCACCGCCCAGCCACGCGCTTCGTCGCGGAATTCATTGGCCACGGTGTTTTTGCGCATGCACAAATCGAGCAAAAAGAACAAGGCAGCGTGGTGGTGCACACGGCGCTTGGCGACCTTCTTGACATGCAAGAGTGCCCCTTGCCCAACGCTTACCCCGACGGTATTTGCGACGTGCTGCTGCGCGCCGACGACATCGTGCACGACGATGCGGCACCCGTCAAAGCGCAGATCTTGCGCAAGGCTTTTCGCGGTTCAGAATTTTTGTACACCTTGAAGCTACAAAGCGGTGAGTCGGTGATGGCGCATGTGCCGTCGCACCATGACCACGCCGTGGGCGAATGGATAGGCATCCGGGCGCAGGTCGATCACGTGGTGACCTTTCCGCGCGTCGCGGCCTGAGTCTTTAGGCCGCATCCCGCAAGCGCTGAACTTCGCGCTGCAAGTCGCCCGCCCAAGCGCGCCGGTCGCGCCCGCGCGCCAATTCGGGCACACCCACCGTCACTTCTGCCATCAACTCACGCGCGGTCAGCGTGCGCCACATCGAAGCCAGCAGTGTGTCGTTCCCAACAAAGCGCGGCGCTTGACTGACCAGACCCGTGCGCCTGTCCACAAAGCGCAAGGCCATCGCCTGCACCGGCACGTTGGCGGTGATGGCGGCTTGGATCAAATTGGCATGAAAAGGCAGCAGGCTGATGCCGTCGCTGGTCGTGCCCTCAGGGAACACCGCCAGCACCTGCCCGTCGTGCAAATGCGCCACCATGTGATGCAGCACGCGGTGCGCATCACGCCGCGATTCGCGCTCAATGAACAGCGTTCCAGCACCCGTCGCCAAGGTGCCGACCAACGGCCAACGCTTGACTTCCGACTTGGATATAAAGCGGCAATAAACAGCCGAGTGCATCACCAAAATGTCGAGCCACGAGATGTGATTCGCCACCAACAAGACCGGCCCGGTGGCCAGCGGCTCGCCCTTGAGCACCAGCTCGATGCCGCTGATGGCCAGCATCTTGCGGGCCCAGGTGTTGACGTGCTGACCCTGCACTTCGGCCGACAGCAAATGAAAGCGCGAGCGAATCAACCAAAAGCCGGACAGCGTGTGTAAAAAGGCCCGCGACAAACGGTAGCCGAGACGCACCACTCTCATGCTGTTTTCAGGCCGGATGAGCCGAGTGGGCTTCGTAAGCCACTTGGCCGCCGACCAGCGTCCAGCACACCCGTGCCGGCAATTCGTAGCCCGAAAACGGCGTGTGCTTGCCCTGACTGCGCAAGGCAGCGGGCTCGACCGTCCAGCTGGTGGCTGGATTGAAAATGCAGACATCGGCCACGCCACCTTGAACCAGTTGACCCGCGCTGGCTTGCAGCGTGCCCAAAGCAGAGCCTAAGACGCGGGCGGGTTCGCTGGTCAGCACTGCCAAAGCACGCAGCAAACCGGCGCCGCTCTTGTCAGTGTCTGCACCCCATTTGCAAGCCAGCCCCAGCAACAACTCAAGACCGGTGGCACCGGGCTCGGCTTCGGCAAAGGGCAAGGTTTTAGCGTCTTCGTCGACCGGCGAATGGTCGGACACCAGCGCGTCCACCGTGCCGTCGAGCAAGCCTAGTCGCAGCGCATCGCGATCGCGCTGCTGGCGCAGCGGCGGCTCGAGTCGCATGCGGCTGTCGAAGTAACCGATGTCGGTGTCCGTCAAGTGCAAGCTGTTGATGCTGACATCACAAGTCACCCGCAAACCGTCGGCCTTGGCTTGGGCCACCAGCGCCACGCCCGCAGCACTGCTGATGCGGCACAAATGCACGCGTGCACCGGTCGACCGCATCAACTCAAAAATCGTGTGCAGCGCAATGGTTTCAGCCGCTACTGGCACACCGCTCAAACCCAAGCGCGTGGCCAGTGCGCCACTGGCTGCGACGCCTTTGCCCAAGTGCATGTCTTGCGGACGCAGCCACACTGTGTAGTCAAAACTGGCGGCGTACTGCAAGGCGCGCATCAGCACTTGCGTGTCTTCCAGCGGCACGTCAGCTTGGCTGAAACCGACGCAACCGGCTTCGGTCAGCTGCACCATTTCGGTCAAGGCGATGCCTTGCAATCCACGCGTCAAAGCGCCCAGCGGGAAGACCCGCGACTGGTGCAGTTTCTCAGCGCGGAACTTCAGCATCTCGACCAGACCGGGCTCGTCGAGCACCGGATCGGTGTCGGGCGGGCAGACCAAACTGGTCACGCCGCCGGCGACGGCTGCGGCCAATTCACTGGCCAACATGCCTTCGTGTTCATGGCCGGGTTCGCGCAGACGCACCGACAAATCGACCAGCCCCGGCGCCACCACGCAGCCCGCAGCGTCTATCGTTTTGTTCGGCGCGAAGTCAGCCGCCACAGCGCCGATGCTGATGATGCGGCCCGCCGCAATCGCCACATCAACGCGCTCGTCAAAGCCTGTCGCCGGGTTGATGACGCGGCCATTTTTAATCAGTAATTTCATGCTTCATTCCCGGCAACGATGCTCATGACCGCCATCCGCACAGCGATACCGTAAGTGACCTGCGGCAAGATCACGCTTTGTGCGCCATCGACCACCGCCGAATCGATTTCAACCCCACGGTTGATCGGCCCGGGATGCATGACGATAGCGTCTGGCTTGGCCAGTTGCAGTTTTTCAGGCGTCAGGCCAAAGCTCTTGAAATACTCTTGGCTGCTCGGCAGCAAGGCGCCCGACATGCGCTCGTTTTGCAGGCGCAGGGTGATGACCACGTCGGCACCGCGAATGCCTTCTTCCAGTGTATGGCAGACCCGCACGCCCATTTCCGACATATTGGACGGCACCAGCGTCTTCGGGCCGACGACCCGCACCTCGGCACAACCGAGTGTGGTCAGCGCATGAATGTCTGAGCGCGCCACCCGCGAATGCAGCACGTCGCCAACGATGGCCACCGTCAGGTTGCTGAAGTCTTTCTTGTAATGGCGGATGGTGTACATGTCCAACAGGCCTTGCGTCGGGTGCGCATGGCGACCGTCGCCGGCGTTGATCACGTGGACATGCGGCGCCACGTGCTGGGCGATCAGGTAGGGCGCGCCCGACTCGCTGTGGCGCACCACAAAAATGTCGGCCGCCATGGCGCTGAGGTTGGCAATCGTGTCCAACAACGACTCGCCCTTGGAGGCTGACGAGCGCGCGATGTCGAGGTTGATGACGTCGGCTGACAGCCGCGTCGCGGCGATCTCAAAGGTCGTTCGCGTGCGGGTGGAGTTTTCAAAAAAGAGGTTGAAAACACTCTTGCCGCGCAGCAGCGGAACCTTCTTGACCTCGCGGTCGCTGACGCTGACAAAGTTCGCGGCGGTGTCCAAAATCTGCGTCAGCGTGGCTTTCGGCAAACCTTCGGTGGAGAGCAGGTGAATCAGCTCGCCGTGCTTGTTGAGTTGGGGGTTTCGTCGGTACAACACGTTAGGCTCCCTGGACTTCAAAACTGAATTCACCGGCGTCTGAGCGCGCCAGTTGCAGCGACTGCGTCGCCGGCAAGCTGACGCGCGCCATCGCCAAGTCGGGCTGCACTGGCAACTCGCGACCACCGCGGTCAACCAGCACCGCCAATTTGACACTGGCGGGACGGCCGTAGTCAAAGAGTTCATTCAGCACAGCGCGAATGGTGCGGCCGGTGTAGAGCACGTCGTCGAGCACGATCAGGTGCTCGCCGTTGACATCAAAAGGCAGCAAGGTTTGCGCGCTAGAAGCCAAGCCGCGGCTCGAAAAATCGTCGCGGTGCATGACCGATGACAACACGCCAATCGGCTCATTCAAACCAAGGTCTTTTTGCAGTCGCTCAGCCAGCCAAGCACCACCCGACGCGACACCGACCAGCCGCGGTGGCTTGGGGTAGCTGGCGAGCAGCGTCTGCAGACTGCGCAGCAGTTCGAGGTAGAGCGCTTCCGCGTTCAGGGATTCGACGGTCTTCAAGAAAGACTCCTTAAAAATTGCTCAAGAATGATGCAGGCAGATGCCGCGTCAGCATCTGCCGCCCCGAGCGCATGCGCTTCGGTGGTGCTGTAACGCTCATCGACTTCGTAAACGCTGAGCCCGAAACGGCCGCGCAACTGACGCGCAAACTTTAGCGCACGCAGCGTGTTTTCGTGACTGGCGCCGTCGGGATGATAAGGAACGCCGACCACCAAGGCGTCGGGTTGCCACTCTTTGATGCGCGCGGCAATCGGCACAAAACGCGCGTCACCGACAGCGCTGATGGTGGTTTGCGGCGTGGCGGTGCGCATCAGCCGGTTGCCGCTGGCCACACCAGTGCGCTTGAGCCCAAAATCAAAAGCCAGAAAGGTTTGGACAGAGGGGGCCAACTCAATGGCAGCCCCGACGCTCATGAGTGGCCAGCCTCAGGCGACAGCATCCAGCGCTGCAGGCCGAGCAAGAGCAAGGCCTTGTCGTAGCGCTGCTCGACCGGGGTGTCAAAAATCACCGCTGGGTCAGCCGCCACCGTGAGCCAGCTGTTGTCTGAAATCTCAGACTCCAACTGCCCTTCACCCCAAGCGGAGTAACCCAGCGAGACAAAGACGCGCCGGGGGCCAGCGCCCGTCGACAGCGCTTCAAGAACGTCTTTGGAGGTGGTCATTTCAAGTCCGCCGGGAATCGACATGGTCGACGCGTAGACCGACTCATTGCCCGGCAACATGCTTTCGTGCAGAACAAAACCGCGCTCGGTTTGCACCGGCCCGCCTTTGTACACCGGCGCTTCGCTGAGGTCGTCGCGCCGCAGCGGCAACTCAACTTTGTCAAACAGGCTTTTCAGGCTGATGTCGCTTGGCTTGTTGATGACCAAACCCAAAGCGCCGCGCTCGCTGTGCTCGCACATGTAGATCACACTGCCTACAAAAGGCTCGTCATCCAAGCCGGGCATGGCGATCAGAAAATGATGCGTGAAGTTGATCGGGTCGAAGTCCATGGCCATAACCCCAATTTTACGCTGACGATCTGCGGCCCGGCTCTGATTCAACAGCCGCTGTCCGGCTAACATCCTCGCCATGAGCAAACAATACGAGCGCGGACTGGTCTGGTTCCGCCGCGACCTTCGGGCGCATGACCACGCTGCCCTGCACCACGCCCTGAGCACCTGCCGGCAAGTTTTCTGCCTGTTCGTGCTGGACAAGGAGATTCTCGACCCGCTGCCGCGCACCGACCGGCGGGTTGATTTCATCGTGCAGTCGCTGACCGAGCTTGACGCCGCACTGCAAGCACTGGCCGAGCCGCATGGCGTCAACAACGCCGGGCTGCTGGTGCTGCATGACTGGGCCAGCACGGCGGTGCCGCTACAGGCGCAAGCCTTGCAAGTGCAAGCAGTCTTCACCAACCACGACGACGAGCCACAAGCCGTTCAGCGCGACGTGCAGGTTGCAGACAGTTTGGCGGCCAAGGGCGTGGCCTTTCACAGCTTCAAAGACCACGTGGTGTTTGAACGCACCGAACTGCTGACGCAGGGCGGCAAGCCTTATGGCGTTTTCACGCCTTACAAAAACAGCTGGCTGAAAAAGGTCGACAGCTACTACCTGCAGTCCTACGCCATCAAGGCCCATGCCGAAGCGCTGGCCAACAAGCCGGCCGATGCAAAGCCAGTACCAACGCTGAGCCAGATCGGCTTCGAGGCCAGCAACTTGCAGGCGCTGAAACTGCCCACCGGCATCTCGGGCGGCGCCCAGTTATTTGAAGAATTTTTGCAGCGCATCGACGACTACGAAGACAGCCGCAACTTTCCGGCCGTCAAAGGGCCGAGTTACTTGGGCGTGCATCTGCGCTTTGGCACGGTGTCGATTCGCCAGCTGGCCGCTGAAGCGCTGAAACGCCAGCTCGCAGGCAGCGCCGGTGCCGCCGTCTGGCTGAGTGAGCTGATCTGGCGCGATTTTTATGCGCAAATTTTGAGCAACTTCCCGCATGTGGCCGAGGCCTCATTCAAGCCCGACTATGACGCGATTCAATGGGAAACCGGCGCACAAGCCGACGCGCTGTTTGCCGCTTGGTGCGAAGGCCGCACCGGTTATCCCTTGGTCGACGCCGCCATGGCGCAGATCAACCAGACCGGCTACATGCACAACCGGCTGCGCATGGTCGCCGCCTGCTTTTTAATCAAGGATTTGGGCATCGACTGGCGCCGCGGTGAGCGCTACTTTGCCGACAAGCTGAATGACTTTGACCTGTCAGCCAACAACGGCGGCTGGCAATGGGCGTCTAGCAGCGGCTGCGACGCGCAGCCCTACTTTCGCATTTTCAACCCGGTCAGCCAGAGCTTGAAGTTCGACCCCGACGGCAAGTTCATCCGCAAATACCTGCCGGTGCTCGCTGGTCTGCAGGGCAAAGCTTTGCACAGCCCGTGGGAAGCCGCGCCGCTGGAGTTGGCGGCGGCGGGCGTGACATTGGGAGACAACTATCCGTTGCCGCTGGTGCAGCACGCTGAGGCCCGGACCCGCACGCTGGAGCGCTATGCGGTGGTCAAAAAGACCCTGGCCTGAACTGATGAGAATCAGAGTCGGCCCAGGTCGACTGACTTCAGAGGTCGACCATCTCGAAGTCTTCTTTGCGGGCGCCGCACTCAGGGCAGGTCCAGTTCATGGGCACATCGGCCCACAGGGTGCCCGGCGCAATGCCGTGCTCAGGCGCGCCTGCGGCCTCGTCGTAGAGCCAGCCACAGATCAGGCACATCCAAGTCTTTGTTGCAGTTGTAGTCACAGCGTTATCTTTGCTTTCGCGAATAGAATCAATCGAAGAATTGTATCGGCGAGGCGGTGACTTTTGTCATGCCGGCAGAATCCTCAGCCAAAAAACACCGCACATGCCACAAGCCCTGACTCCCCCCACTGACCTCACACCCGACCCAGACACGGTTGACAGTGCACCCGCCTGCGTCATGAGCTTCAACGCCAGCGACCCCAGCGGCGCCGGCGGCTTGACCGCCGACATCATGGCGATTGCCTCGGCTGGCGGTCACGTGCTGGCGGTTGTCACGGGCGCTTATTCGCGCGACACAGCGGCCATCTTGGACCACTTTGCTTTTGACGACGACGCTGTTTCCGAGCAAGCCCGAGCGGCCTTGGAAGACATGCCGGTCAGCGCCATCAAGGTCGGCTTTGTCGGCAGCCCCGAAAACGTCAGCGCCATCGCCGAGATTGCCTCTGACTACTCAGATGCGCCGTTGGTTGCCTACATGCCCAGCCTGTCATGGTGGGAAGAAGACAAGATCGACAGCTACTTGGATGCGTTTCGCGAACTCTTGCTGCCACAAGCAACCTTGCTCACCGGCAACCACAGCACGCTCTGGCGCTGGCTGCTGCCTGACTGGTCGGGCGACAAAAGCCCGAGCGCGCGCGACATCGCCAAGGCTGCCGGCGAACTGGGCGTGCCCTACACCTTGGTCACCGGCATTCCAGCCGCCGAGCAGTTCATTGAAAACGTGCTGGCCACGCCGCAGAGCATTTTGTACAGCGAGAAGTTCGAACATTTCGACGCCAGCTTTGCTGGTGCTGGCGATACCCTCAGCGCGGCCCTGTCAGCGCTGCTGGCCAACGGCCACGACTTGCAAAGCGCTACCACCGAAGCCCTGACCTACCTCGACCACAGCCTGAATGCAGGCTTTCAGCCCGGCATGGGCCACTTGGTCCCTGACCGCATGTTCTGGGCGCAAGCCGACGACGATGCCGATGAGACCGACAGCACCGATGAGGCGTCTAGCCTCACCGATCCATTGATCTCGACCCCCTTTATTGACATCCCCCCGAATGGCACAAAACACTAACTCCGCAGCCAACACTTTGTCCCGCAATGACGCTTTTTTTGAACGCGCCAAGGCCGTTATTCCTGGCGGCGTGAACTCCCCGGTGCGGGCCTTCAAAGCGGTGGGTGGCACACCGCGCTTTGTACAGCGCGCGCAAGGCGCTTATTTTTGGGATGCCGACGGCCAGCGTTACATCGACTACATCGGCTCTTGGGGCCCGATGATCCTTGGCCACGGCCACCCGGCGGTGCTTGAGGCCGTGCAAAAAGCTGCACTCGATGGTTTTTCTTTTGGCGCGCCGACTGAGCGCGAGGTCGAGCTGGCAGAAGAAATCATCAAGCTGGTGCCGTCGATCGACATGATCCGTCTCGTCAGTTCCGGCACCGAAGCGGCCATGAGCACGCTGCGCTTGGCGCGTGGTGCCACCGGTCGCAGCAAGTTCATCAAGTTCGAAGGCTGCTACCACGGCCATGCGGATGCGCTGCTGGTCAAAGCCGGCTCGGGCTTGGCGACTTTCGGCAACCCGACCAGCGCCGGCGTGCCGCCTGAAGTCGTGCGTGACACCTTGGTTTTGGAATACAACAATGTGGCTCAGCTGGAAGAAGCTTTCAGCCTGCACGGCAAAGAACTCGCTTGCGTGATGATCGAGCCGATCGCTGGCAACATGAACTTCGTGCGCGCCAGCGTGCCCTTCATGAAGCGTTGCCGCGAGCTGTGCACGCAATACGGTGCGCTGTTGGTGTTTGACGAAGTCATGACCGGTTTTCGGGTGGCTTTGGGCGGCGCTCAAAGTGTCTACGCCCAACTCATTCCAGGCTTTGAGCCCGACATGACGGTGATGGGCAAAGTCATTGGCGGCGGCATGCCGCTGGCGGCTTTTGGCGCCAAACGTGCCGTGATGGAGCAGCTCGCCCCGCAAGGCCCGGTCTACCAAGCCGGCACGCTGTCGGGCAACCCGGTCGCCACCGCCTGCGGACTGGCCACCTTGCGCGAACTGCAAAAGCCCGGTTTTTACGAAGCGCTGGGCGCCCGCACCCACAGCTTGGTAGCCGGTTTGACGCAAGCGGCAAAGCACGCCGGTGTGCCGTTTTGCGGTGACAGCCAAGGCGGCATGTTCGGCTTCTTTTTGCTCGACACGCTGCCGCAAAACTACAGCACCGTGATGACCACCGACAGCCCAGCCTTCAACCAATTCTTCCACGCCATGTTGGACAGCGGCGTTTACTACGCACCGGCGCTGTACGAAGCTGGCTTTGTCAGCGCTGCGCACACAGCCGAAGACATTGAAACCACAGTGGCTGCTGCTGCTCGATTTTTTGCGACGCGCTGAAAATCCATGCCGTGATCCCGTGACAAGCTGGAATCCTCTCAAAACCCCATCCGCGCACTGAGACGCACCGTGCGCGGCTCCATCGGGTGCACGTGTCGGTCGGCGATGCCGCCGCCACAGCGTCCACTGCTGACTTCGCCGGCGCTGCAAGACGCGTAAAAATAGTCAATGTCGTTGCCATTTTTGCCGGCCAGATTGAAGACGTCCACACCCAGCGACAAGTGCTTGTTAACCGCATAACGGGTACCCAGATTCAACAGAGATGTGGCGCTGGAGCGCACCGAGTTGAGGCTGTCCAGGGCGCGCGGCCCCATGTAGCGCCAGCGCATGGAGGTTGTCCAGCGGCCATCCGTTTGGGTCACGCCAGCGGCCAGCACTTGTTCAACCGCATTGGGCACATAGTTGCCCTCCCCTGCGGGCGTGTCGCCGGTCAAACTGGCGCGAGACAAAGCGCCATCCAGCTCCAAGCGCCAGCGTGGATTCACACGCCAACGCAAAGTCGCTTCAACGCCCCGCCGGCTGCTGGCCCGGCCAGCTTCGGTCGTACCGGCGTCGCCGACGTAGACCAACTCAGATTCAAGGTGGAGGTGCCAGAACGTCGCGGTCACACTCAGGTTTTCATCCGGCTTGAAGCGCCAGCCCATTTCGGCACCGCCTCCTTTCACCAGTGCGGGGACCTTGTCTGCGGGCAAGCCGGTTTGCGGGTCTAGCGATATGGCTGCACCGCGCACGTCGTTGCTGTGAAAGCCGACGCCGCCGTTCAAATACAACTCCGCGCTGGGTGTCAAGGTGAACGCCAAGCCCGCTTTCGGGCTGACGAGCGTGCTGTGTCCGGCGCCCGAGTTGGCAGCGCCATACATCTGTTCACGGCCCTGCACAGCGTATTGAAGGGTGTCGCCCCGAACGCCCACGTAGCCCCGCCAGCGCTCACTGAAATTCAGCAGTTGTTGGCCGTACACAGAAAACAAATCTTGCGAGACCGCATCATTGCGAACGGTCGACAACATCTCACGTGCCTGGGTCTTGTAAAGCCCTAACTCGCCAATTCGGTCACCCCGCCACTGGGCCCCCAAACTGGCTATTCCGTCGAGGCCAAACAGTTGGTTACCGATGCTGTGCGACGCCTGCGCGCCAAAGACATGGCGGTGGTCAGTTTGTTGAAATTGATCGCCATGGACCGGGTTGTCGAGTGCGTAAGTGAAGTTGGAGAACAGGTCAAAACGGTAGTCAATCGCATAGGCACTGAGCTGGGTTTGGGTGTTGGGGCCGTTGTCGAACCACTTGCCCGACAGACTCAAGCGCTGCGTGTTGCCGCCATCGCTGGGGTCCAGTGTGCCGAAGCGCGAGAGCGAGCCGTCGTTGATCAAACGTTGTGGGATTTGGTCTGTCGAATTCCATTGACTTTGATAGGCCATGCCGGTGACGCTGAAGCCGCGCGTTGGCGAACCGGATGAAAACCGCACGAGTGCATTGAGCTTGCGCAAGTCTTCTGGTGTGTCCCAAGGCCCGTTGTTGCTGCCGACCTCGATGGCACCGAGCCATGTGTGGTCTTGCTCGGTTCGAGACCCGGCCAACAGAATGTGCCGATAGTTGTGAGCGCCCAAAGTGACTTCGGCGAATGGGGCTTCAAGGCTGCTGACGTAGTCCATGGAAGCGCTACCGGCCAATGAGAAGTCGCCCGATTCTGCAAAGTAAGGGCCTTTTTTGTAGCGCACACCAGAGACCAGTTCAGGCATTAAAAAGTTCAGATCAGCAAAGCCTTGCCCATGCGCATGGCTTGGCATGTTGACGGGCATGCCATCGACGGTGATGGCAAAGTCAGTGCCGTGATCTAGGTTGAAGCCGCGCAAAAAATACTGGTTGGCTTTGCCGTCCCCGGAGTGTTGAGTGGCCACGACGCCGGGAACAGCTTCGACGATGTCGCCCACTCTTAATTTCGGGCGAGCCTGAAATGTCGCCAAGTCTGCAGCCCCTTCACTGGCGCTGTCTGCCGTACCAATGCTCGCATCACGCGGGCCGACGACCTCGACCGCTGGCAGGTGCTGCTCTTGCGCTTGGCCTTCGTTGGCGAAGCAGGCGATCAACAGCAAGCAGGCGTAGGGGCGGAGCATGGATAAGGAGAACAGTGCGCAGAAGATTTTGATTATCAATGCGCGTATCGAACTTCTGCAAAAAAGGTCCGCATCGGGTACAGGTGGTAGTTCCAGTACTTGTCGTTATTCAAGTTATCAATCCCCGCAGCGACCGTCCAATGCGTGTCGACCTTGTAACGTGCGCGCACATCCATGACAAAGAATTGACTCACGCCGGTGTATGCAAAACCGTTGGTGTCTGCATTGTTCAAAGAGCCGAACTGAGGGCCGCTGTAACGAGCGCCAATCGAGGTGCTGAGCTTGTCATCCCAGTGGTAATTGGCCAGTGCGTTGGCGCGCCACTTAGGCACACGCGGCTGCACCTTGTCAATCGTGTCACCGGCCACCAAGACCTGGCCGTCGTTTTCCTTGATGCGTGAATCGACATAGGTCACGCTGCCCGACACGTCTAAGCCGCGCTTGAAAACATCGCTGCCGTAGAAAGCCGTTTCAACGCCGGTGCTTTGGATGCGCTTGATATTCTGGACAAAGGTCCGCTGCACGCTGTCCGTGAAGGTGCTTGTTTGTGAATAAATCGCATCACGCGTGTTCTCGGTGAAGCCCGTCACCCGCAAGATGCCGACACCCAAATCTTTTTCTGCACTCAACTCAGACGTCCATGAACGTTCGGGCCGCAAATTAGGATTGTTCAGGAAGGCAGTTCCCCCGATGGATGTGTTGCCATACATTTCCTGAACCGTGGGCATGCGCAATGAACGCCCTGTCGACGCCTTGATCACCAGATCAGGCGCCCATTGATGCGACAGGGCCGCTTTCGGTGAAAAGTGAGTCTCCTGCCTACTGGCATAAGCCGTCGGCGCCCCTGTGGTGCCCACGTAGCCGTTGCTGGTGCTCCAGTCTTCGGCACGCAAGCCCAGCACGGTTTTCCAACGTGGCGCGAAAGCCCATGCATCTTGCGCGTAGATGCTTTGCATGTGTGACTTGCCACCAGCTTGGCTTTGTACCGTGGTCGGAGCGCCAGTCGTCCAGTCACCCGTGGTGTTGGAGGTCAGCGTTTTAAGCGTGTAGTTTTCTTGCTGGAAACCAAAATCCATCACGTGTGCACCCTTCACGCCTTCAGGCCGCCAAGTGGCTTTGAGTGCGACGTTGCTCCAACCCGTGCCACCTTGGTCTAGAACTTTTTGGCCAGCGCCGGTGTACAAGGTACTGGTCTGGCTAACGCCAGATGCGCGGTTTTGGTCTTTCGCATAGTCGTAAAGACTCGCCGCGACTTCCCAGTCAAAGACGCCTTGTGTATTCGTTTTGACCGACAAGCCGTGCATGTAATGGGTGATCGACTCTTGCGTTCCACCAAACGACGGCACAGCATACGAGTTGACACCGTTGTTGACGCTGCCGGCGTAAACGCGTGCACCTGTCGCGGCATTGGTCAGGTAGGCGTCTGGCGTGCCTCTGCTCGTGTTGTCCCAAGCACCCAACACATAAGAGACCCGCAGGGTGGAGGAAACGTCGTAAGCCACTTTCAGTTTGGCTTGGTCCTGCACCGTGTGGTACTGCGTCGTTGTCCCGAGAATATCCTTGCGCTTTCCATCCGTACCGAACGCTTCAAAAATGCCGTTGACGCGGGTGCTCGTACCACCACCGCCGACACCACCCGTGCCGCAAACCGGCGTCGTGCAGGCCGTCGGCGCAACAGCAGAAAACACCATGGGTTGGCCGCTGCTGTCCGTGTGGCTCATGGTCAGCCAGTAAGACCAGTCGCCTGACTTGCTCCCCAAACTGGCGCTGACATTGGAACCACCAACATGTTGCTTGGTGTTGTAGATGTTGAAGTCTTGGTTGAAGGCCGTGGCTTTGACATAGGCTTCAAACTGGGTCGGCATCCGCGTCACGTAGTCGACCACAGCGCCCACCGAGTTACCGGGATAGGCGGCAGAAAACGGGCCGTACATCACATCGACGCGTTCGATTTCTTCGGGCGTGACCATGCCCCAACGCGGCGCGTTGGTGGCTGAGTTGCCCAGATAGTTGGACAACAAAATGCCGTCGGCGTACACCGCGCTGCGTGCCGGGTTGTTGGCGCCCGAGGCCCGACTGGCCAGCACCGCATGGTTGTAGTCTCCGATGTAGCGCTTGCGCACGGACAGGCTCGGCAGGTACTTGAGCGCATCTTCGCTGTCGGTCGCGTTGATGGTCTCGGCAATTTGCGCGGCCGTCACGCTTTCCAGTGTGGTCGGGATTTGCGTTGGCAGCGAGGAAGGCTGGCCCGAGGTGACCGTCACCACGCCTAACTCTTTGACCTGAGCATCGCTTTGCGCCAGGGCTGAGCCAGAAAAAACCACGGCGAGCGCCATGACGGAAAAATTTGGGGGCATCACGTATCTCCAGAAAACAAAAAAGCAAACAACGCCCCAGCCCCGCGTTAACGGGGGCTCAGGACGCTATCGAATCAAGGGTTCAGGAGAAAGTGGGTGGCCCGCGCGCGGGTAGCGGCGCACCGGTCAGCGCCGCGATGCAGGCTTGCGGAATGCTCTGAAGTGCATAGGCCAGCGGCTGTGGCAGCGCTGGCAGGGAAATGGCAAGAGGCGGTGGCGCACCGACAGCGCCGCACAGTGAACAGTCCAGCGTGTGACCGGAAGCAGCAGCGACGCCGTCATCACCTTGGATAACTAACTTCATCACGCCGGAGCCCGAGCAGACCATCTCGATCGACTGCGGATTGACCAGCGGCGCCGCTGCTGCCACGCAGACAAACAAGGCAAACCAGACCAGCGCCATGCGGGTGATCAAGTGTGACTGGCGAAGGAACTGCATGGAGGGATTCTAAAGGCTGCCAAGCTTAATGGGGTCGGCCGTATTGCGCGGCCGTCACACCACTCGCGTCACTCGCATCATGCTAGCGAGTTGAGGCTGCCTCAAGGACTGACTTCCCAAGTTGGCTCAAGTAGTCGCGCGACAGCTGGGTCGAGTTGATGTATTTGACGCGGTTGTCATCCTCATCCATTTGAAGCTCCAGCATGCCCTTCAAACGCAATGTCTTCAGCCGCCGATGAACGGTGGTAGACGATGCATCAGAGGACATTTGCATGGCCTTCAACACGGTTATTTTCTTGTTGGTACTCCAAAACATAGCGAGCATGTCAAGGAGCCGCTCTTCCGGTAAATCAAGCTGCGGATAAGCTGCAGATTTCCGCAAATCTCCAGAGATGCGAAGGAAGTTTAAGTAGATTTTGCTAGAGTCGGTTTGATTTTTCACGACTGGATGTTAGCCTTGCCAAAAACAAAAGCAAGTTTCCTCACCTGCTTGGCAACTACTCAATGCAAGACTTGCATTGCATTTACAACTAACTGCTTTTGTCGTGCTAAATCAGCTGCAAAAAACAGCCAAAACTCATCAGAAAGCAATACAACTCAACAGCCTGTATCGGCAGGCGGCAGGGTTCTATTTTTCAATAATTCACTCAGCGGCGAATGACGAGATCGCCTTCTACCGTTGCACCACGGCCAATGGTCAGCAATTGATAAGTGATATGACCCTTGACCACGGCACTGGCAGAGATGACCAACTCACCGCAGACAGCGGTTCCAGAAAAAACACCTTTGATGTGCAGACTTGCACAAGCAACATTTCCCTCAACTTGGCCGCGTGGGCCGACATTGACACTGCTGGCCTTGATACTCCCGCTGGTACGGCCTTCGATGTGCAAAATACCATCAGAAACGATGTCCCCCGTCAGGCTAAAGCCTTCGCTGATCACAGTCGGTTTGTGCGTGTCCAGTACCGCCACGCCGGTCACACCGCGCTTGGCAACAGGGGCTTCTTCAGTAGGTGTGGTCATAGGTAGTGGGCTTTCGGCCACCAGCACATCTGGTGGATCAATTTTTGTTTTTTTGAACATAAAAAGCGGTTTCAATAACTTTCTGCGGATCGACCGGGTAGCCGCCGACAGAGACTTCAAAATGCAGGTGCTTGCCGGTCGAAGAGCCTGTGTTGCCAACCAGTCCAATGACCGCGTTCAGATCAACATCCTGCCCTTCTTTCACATCGATCCGTGCGAGGTGGGCGTAAAGTGTTTCAAGCCCACGCTCATGTCGGATGATGACGGTGTTGCCGTAGTCTTGGTAACTTCGTGCGAGCACGACTTTCCCACCTTTCGTCGCATGAACATCATCACTGGCGCCAGTGATGAGATCGACGCCGGTGTGAAACTTCGGTCGGCCAGTGATGGGGTGGTTGCGGATCCCAAAAGCAGAGCTGGTGGAAAAGTCACCCAAGGGCATTTTGACGGGCAAGGCGTTCAGCACGTCCATCAAGTCGTGGTTCTTAGCGATTTCATCTGACAACTTGCCGCGTAGCAGCGGATTGGCCGGCTCAATCTGGTCGCTGCGAAAGCCGCCCATCGCCACATTGCCATGAATCACCTTGATGGCTTTTTCTGACAGCCCGGTCGCATCCAGCCGGGCCTTCAGGCTGAGATTGTCCGACGACAAAGTCGTGGCGGAGCTTTTCACAAAGCGCCTAATTTCAATGTCTCGCTCGCGAATGGTTTGTGCCAGCGCCAGCATGTCGTCCTTGCTCATGGACAGCACACCTTTATCGGCGAGGTCATCCGCACTGCCCAGCAATGCGGAGTAAATTTCATTGTGCGAACGCTCAAGCTTGGCATTGCCAATCAGCAACAAACCCGTAAATAGGGCCAGAAGGGTAATGGTTGCGGCACTCGCAGACCCCACCAAAATCAAGCCCCGGACAACGTTGCGTTGAAGGTGACCAGACACAGAAAAGTACTTGAGGTCCCCTTGCTGCTCAAGGATGATTCTTGAGTCGTGGTAGTCCCGGCGCCACAGCGCCGCCAGCGCGGCCGGCAGAGCCATGAGCCATGCCGCGCTATTGCGACAACGATTCACCAACAGTTTCATCGCTAGCAAACTCAGGATGATGAATTCATGTCAGAGATGGCCGATTCGGCTGATTTCAGCACAGCCGGAACGGCGATAACACCTTTGGCGGGAACAATCGCACCTTGCACCAAACCGCCGCGTTCAATTTCGATTTCTCCATAGCTCGCATTGCCGTTGACGCGGCCGGTGCTGCGAATAATGAGGTGCTCAGAGGCCAGCAGCGTGTCATGCACTTCGCCAAATACATCCGCCTTGCGGACTTTGATGTTACCGACCAGCTTGCCTTGAGCGCCCACTAAAAGTTCATCTGCCTGAAGCTCACCTTCAAGCGAGCCGTTGATCACGGCACGTCCGGGCACCACAAATTTTCCAGAAACCGAAACGCCTTCGCCAACCACGATACAGCCCGCCTCATTGGTACGATCACTCATTCTGATTTCCTCACTAAAAGATCTGTCTTAAGGTCAGTTTTGCCAAACCAACGAAGCGTGCAGAAAACTCGGTAGACAGCGTTTATTAACAATCGACACGAGATTGAACTTCTGAAGCAAATGGTTTTGAGATTTCAGCTGCATTGCCACTAAAAAAGTCAAGAACCGCTTGTCCAAAAAATTGACCGAATCGTAATAATACGTGACATATGTAACAGGTAATTTTCGTCATCTTATCATTCGATGACCTGCTGCAGCAAGCTGTGACTTCACTTTAGAAGGCCCAACGCGAGCGCAGGAGACCCCGAAATACGGGCCACGCACTCCGGCAAGTTACTGGGCGTTTTTTCGGGATGCTTTGTCAAGTTCCTGTAACTGACGTTTACGTTTGGCCTTGTTCTTAGCCTCAGGTTCGGCGGGGCGATCACGCAATGCTTGAGCTTGCCGCTCGAGCGCTTGCCGTTTGCGTTTGGCGTTCCGGAAGTGCGTGATGACCCGCCCCAACCCAAAACTGATAGACGCGCTGACGAGCAAGAGAATGATGCTGGAGGTTTCCATGGCGTGTGATTTTTGTCAGCGTTAACGTGGTTCAGTCGGCCAAAAACAGGGCCTGCAGATCATTCAAAAAGTCGAATCCGCGCTCGGTCGGCTTGATGCGCACCAGATCGCGCTCAATCAGACCTTGACGCTCGGCTTCGTCGAGCCCAGGTTGCAGTGCAGTGACTGGCAAGCCCGTTTTTTCAGAAAAGTCTTGCAACTTGAAACCGTCTCGGAGCCTGAGCGCATTGAGCATGAATTCAAAGGGCAAATCGGCGCGACTGACTTCCGTTTCTTGGGTCACGGCCTCGCCCGCCAAGGCCTTGTCCATGTAGAGCTTGGGATCGCGCCAGCGCACTTGCCGCACCACGCGGTGTGCAAAACTGAGCTTGCTGTGAGCGCCAGCACCAATACCCAAGTAGTCCCCGAACTGCCAGTAGTTCAGGTTGTGAAAGCACGGGTGGCCGGGCTTGGCATAGGCCGAGACCTCGTAGCGCCCCATACCGGCTTGGCCGGTCATTTCCGTGATGCGGTCAAGCATGGCGTAGGCCAAGTCTTCCTCAGGAATGACGGGCGGAAATTTGGCGAAATAAGTGTTCGGCTCAATCGTCAGGTGGTAAATAGAAATATGCGGCGGCTGCAAATCCAGCGCTTGCCGCATATCTTTTTCTAGACCTGCCAAGGTCTGCCCCGGCAGGGCGTACATGATGTCGAGATTGAAAGTATCGAAGCTCGCAGCCGCTTCTTCCACCGCGGCAATCGCCTGCGCCCGGTCGTGCACGCGGCCGAGGGCTTTCAGGTGTTGGTCGTCAAAGCTTTGCACGCCCACCGACAGCCGCGTCACGCCAGCACTTCGAAAAGCCTTGAATCGGTCTTTTTCAAAGGTGCCGGGATTGGCCTCTAGGGTGATTTCACAATCGGCATCCAGCCGCAGGCGAGCCCGAATATCAGCCAACAGCCGGTCAATCGCCGCCGGCGAAAACAAGCTAGGCGTCCCGCCGCCGATGAAGATGCTGTGCACCGTCCGACCCCAAATCAGTGGCAAGGAAGCCTCTAAGTCAGCCACCAACGCATCAATATAGCGCTGCTCTGGCATGGCACCACTGGTCACTTCGTGCGAGTTGAAGTCGCAATAAGGACATTTTTTCAGACACCACGGCAGATGAACGTACAAGGACAACGGCGGCAATGCGGCCAGCCGCAACGTGCCCTCACGCATGTAATGCTGGATGTCTTTCAGCTCGCTCATGACAACCAACGCTCGCGCATCAATTCCATCATTTGACGCACAGCTTGGCCGCGATGGCTGTTCGCGTTCTTCACCTCGACCGGCAGTTCTGCAAAGGTTTTGCCAAAGCTCGGGATGAACATCACCGGGTCAAAACCAAAGCCGTTGCTGCCCACGGGCGTGCGCGCAATCTCGCCGCTGACGCGGCCCACCGCAATCAGCGGTTCAGGGTCGTCCGCCGTGCGAACCGCGACCAAGGTGCTGACCAACGCAGCGCGCCGGTCAGTCACATCGGCCATTTGTTCAAGCAAGGCCCGCACATTGTTGTCGTCGCCTTTGGCATAGCCAAACTGCGTGGCGTAGTAAGCCGTGTCAACACCCGGCAAACCGCCAAAGGCCTGAACGCACAGACCGGCGTCGTCGGCCAATGCGGGCAAGCCGCTCAAGCTCGCCGCGTGCCGCGCTTTGGTCAACGCGTTTTCAACAAAGGTGCGATACGGCTCTTCGGCCTCGCCAATGCCGAGGTCCGACTGGCGCACCAGCTCCATGCCGAGTGGCAGCAACATGGCTTGCAGTTCAGCCAACTTGCCAGTGTTGTTGGAGGCTAGAACAATTTTCATCACTGTTGAATCCGTTCAGGCTGCGCTTGCCAGCGCGCTTTTTTGCAGCAACACCAAATCGCGGATGCCCTGCTCGGCCAATTCCAGCAAGGCGTTCATCTCGCTGCGGGTGAAGGCCGCGCCCTCTGCCGTGCCCTGCACTTCCACAAAATGGCCGGCGCCAGTCATCACCACATTCATATCGGTGTCGCAGCCCGAGTCTTCGGTGTATTCCAAGTCCAGCAGCGGCGTGCCTTGGACGATGCCGACCGAAATGGCGGCGATGTGGTCGGTGATCGGGGATTCGGTGAGTTTGCCGGCTGCGATCAGTTTGTTGACGGCGTCCTGCGCCGCGACGAAGGCGCCGGTGATGGCCGCTGTGCGCGTGCCGCCGTCGGCCTGCAAGACATCGCAATCCAAGTGAATGGTGCGTTCACCGAGTTTTTTCAAGTCAAAGACTGCCCGCATCGAGCGACCAATCAAACGCTGAATTTCTTGGGTGCGGCCGCTTTGCTTGCCGCGAGCGGCCTCACGGTCGCTGCGGGTGTGGGTGGCGCGCGGCAACATGCCGTATTCGGCGGTGACCCAGCCTTCGCCGCTGCCTTTTTTGTGGCCAGGCACTTTTTCTTCGACCGACGCGGTGCACAAGACCTTGGTCGCGCCGAACTCGATCAGCACCGAGCCCTCGGCATAGACGGTGTAGTTGCGCGTCATGCGCACAGGGCGGAGTTGGTGTGCTTGGCGGCCGGCAGATCGGATAAAAAGGGGCTTGGTCATGGTGTTTTCAATAGAAAGGGGGGCGGGATGCGCGTCACGCATTATCAGTCGGCTGAGGCGCAACGCTGCCCTTGTAAACTACGCCCCAAGCTTTCAGATGGCCATTCCAGCCAGACGCGGTCGTTCCAGCTTTCATCAGGAAGTTGAAATTGCTTTTTGCCTTTATTTTTTGACGTGCTGCAGGGCTGGGTCCCACGTCCGGATTCCTTTAGAAAAACCACCTCCATGTCCATTTTCAGCATGACGGGTTACGCGACGGCCCAGTCCAGCGCCCCCCGGGTCGCCGCACCGATTGAGGCACCGGCCGAGAGCCATGCGCGGCTTGGCATCGAAATCCGCTCGGTCAACAGCCGGTTTTTAGACCTTTCTTTTCGGCTGCCCGACGAATTGCGCCAAGCAGAACCCGCCCTGCGCGAAATCCTGACCAGCCAACTGAAGCGCGGCAAAGTCGAACTCCGCGTCTGGTTAGAGAGCAGTTCTGCCAGCAGCCTGCGCGCGCCCACAGCCCAGACACTGCAGCGGCTCGGTTCTTTTGAAGACACCATCAAGTCTTGGCTGCCGCAGGCCGCAGGCCTGAGCGTTGCCGATGTCTTGCGCATCGCCGTCAACGAAGACCAGAAACCACACGACTACGGCGACGAACTCCTCAAACTCGCCAAAAAAGCCGTCAAGGAATTGATCCAAGCACGGGAGCGCGAAGGCGCACGGCTGTCGGCCATGCTGACCGAGCGCACCGCCCAACTGCGCGCGCTGTCGGCGCAAGCCGGCCCGCTGGTGCCGAAACTGGTCGAGCAGCAAAAAACCCGTTTCTTGGAGCGCTGGAAAGAAGCCATGGCGCTGGCCGACAGTGCCGCCCTGCCCGAGGTCGCACAAGACCGGGCCTTGACCGAGGCCACCGCCTTTGCCATTCGCATTGATGTGGCGGAAGAGATCACCCGCTTGGCATCGCACTTGGACGAAATCGACCGCCTGCTGGCCAAAGGCGGCGAGGCTGGTAAACGCCTTGACTTTCTGATTCAAGAGCTGCACCGAGAGGCCAACACCATGGGCTCCAAATCAGCGGCCTTAGAGCTCACGCGCATTTCAGTCGACATGAAAGTGCTGATCGAGCAGATCCGCGAACAAGTACAAAACATCGAATAATCAGGCTTTTTATGGACTACCCCGGAAATTTGTTTGTGGTTGCAGCGCCCAGCGGCGCTGGTAAATCCAGCCTTGTCAAAGCGCTGCTGGAACTTGACTCAAGGGTGCAACCTGCTGTTTCGCACACCACACGACCGCCGCGTGGGCAAGAAAAACACGGCCGGGAATACTTCTTTTTGTCGAACGACGAGTTTGACGGCATGGTCGAACGCAATGCCTTCTTAGAGTGGGCCCATGTCCACGGCCAACGCTACGGCACTTCGCGCCACTCGATTGAAGAGCGCATGCAACACGGCGCCGACGTGATTCTGGAAATCGACTTCCAGGGCGCCATCAACATCAAGAAAATATTCGCCAACGCGGTGCTGGTCTTTATCTTGCCGCCAAGCTGGGAAGAACTCCGCTCGCGCTTGCAGCGCCGCGGTGAAGACAGCGCCGAGGTGATTGAATTGCGCCTGAAGAATGCGGCTCTGGAGATGGCGCAAGCCCACGAATTCGACTTCGTTATAATCAATGAGTTGTTCGAGCGTGCGGTTTTCGACCTGAAAACCATTGTTCATGCCCAGCGGCTCAAGTTTTCGGCTCAGCGGCGTGCCCGTGCCGACATCTTCCAAGCCCTGAACATTCCCTGAAACCCTCGCTCACCCAGCGCTTACTGCTTACCCGGAGAACATCATGGCCCGCATCACTGTTGAAGACTGCCTGGAACAAATCCCCAACCGTTTTGAGTTGGTTTTGGCCGCCACTTACCGCGCCCGCATGTTGAGCCAAGGTCACGCCGCCAAAATTGAAAGCAAAAACAAGCCGGGCGTGACGGCTCTGCGTGAAATCGCAGCCGGCAAAGTTGGCCTTGAGATGCTGAAAAAAGTACCGCTCTGAACGCCTTCGCATTCCATCAAAAGCACCGCTTGACGGTGCTTTTTTGTTTGTTACAACCGATCAATGTCGCCTGTATTCACGGGTCTTCGCTGTCAAGATACATTTAAGGTATGAGCTCGCTTCTTTTGCCTGTCATGGCCAAACCAACACCTGCCGCAGCCAATGCCGCGGCGGCAAGCTTTGCTGCGCTCACGGCCAAGCTCGACTATATGAGTGCCGCCGACGTTGACAATGTTCGCCGGGCTTATCGGTTTGCCGACGAAGCGCACCTCGGACAGCTTCGTAACAGCGGTCAGCCGTACATCACCCACCCGATCGCCGTGGCACAGCAATGCGCAGAATGGAAGCTTGACGCGCAAGCCCTGATGGCCGCCCTGCTGCATGACGCGATTGAAGACTGCGGCGTCACCAAGCCTGACCTGATCGAGCGCTTTGGCGCTCCAGTGGCCGAGCTGGTCGACGGGCTGACCAAGCTGGAAAAGCTCGAATTCAACACCCGCGAAGAGAATCAAGCGGAGTCCTTTCGCAAGATGCTGCTGGCTATGGCCCGCGATGTGCGCGTCATTTTGATCAAGCTGGCCGACCGCACCCACAACATGCGCACGCTCAGCGATGCACCGCGTGCTAAATGGGCGCGTATCGCCAGCGAAACGCTGGACATCTATGCGCCAATTGCGCACCGACTCGGCCTGAACTCGACCTACCGCGAGTTGCAAGACTTGTCGTTTCAACATCTGCACCCGTGGCGTTACACCACGCTTGAAAAAGCAGTCTCGCGCTCACGCGGACGGCGTCGCGATGTCATCACGCGCGTGAAGACTGAGGTCGAAGCTGCCTTTGCAGCGGCCAATATGTCTGTGCAAATTCATGGGCGTGAGAAAACGCTGTATTCGATTTACAGCAAGATGGATCAAAAACATCTGTCATTTGCGCAAGTGACCGACATTTATGGCTTTCGCGTCATCGTCGATGGGCTGACCGCTTGCTACACCGCCATGGGCGTGCTGCATCAGCTCTACAAACCACTGCCGGGACGCTTCAAAGATTACATCGCGATCCCGAAGATCAATGGCTACCAATCCCTGCACACCACGCTGGTCGGGCCCTTTGGTACCAGCATCGAGTTTCAGATGCGTACCGAAGCCATGCATGTGGTGGCCGAGTCTGGTGTCGCCGCTCATTGGCTTTACAAGGCGACGACCGCCGGCGGCGAAGACTCGCAAAACCTGGGCACGCAGTGGCTTCAGTCGCTGCTCGACATTCAACAAGAAACCGGCGATGCGGCAGAGTTTTGGGACCACGTCAAAATTGATCTTTTCCCAGACGCGGTGTATGTCTTCACACCGAAAAGCAAGATCATGGCGATGCCGCGCGGTGCGACCATCGTCGACTTCGCCTATGCCATTCACAGCGACATCGGGCACCGCGCGGTAGCCGCCAAGGTCAATGGCGAACAAGTGCCGCTGCGCACCGAACTGCACAACGGCGATGTGATTGAGATCGTCACCACCCCTGTTTCCAGCCCCAACCCGGCTTGGCTGGGTTTTGTTCGTACAGGCAAAGCGCGATCGAAAATTCGCCATTACCTCAAAACCATGGCGCTCACCGAGTCACAGGACTTGGGCGAGAAAATGTTGGCGCACGCCTTGCGCGCAGAAGGCATCGACAAGCTGCCTGACGACAACGACGAAAACCACCTGCTGTGGGAAAAAATTCTACGCTTCAGCGGCAACCGCTCACGCGCCGACTTGCTGACCGACGTCGGACTTGGCAAGCGCATCGCCACCATTCTGGCCAAGCGCATCGTCGGGCTGCTGGGCGAGATCGGCGAAAAACCCGACGTACTGCTGATGAGCAGGGAACGCTTTACCGCGCATGAATCGGTGTCGCAAGGTGCGCTGCTGCTAGACGGCAGCGAAGGCGCCTCCATCCATTTTGCAAAATGCTGCAAACCCATCCCCGGCGACAACGTCATGGGCTATTTGGGGCGCGGCGAAGGGCTGATGGTTCACACTGAGGATTGCGCTGTGGCCAAGCGACTGGTTCAACGCGACAGCGAGCGCTTTATTGCCGTGGACTGGTCTGACGAACCCGTTCGGGCCTTTGAAACCGATTTGCTGGTGACCGTCTCAAAAGAAAGAGGCGTTTTAGCCCGTGTGGCTGCGGCGATGGCCTCCGCTGAGGCAGATATCAACCAAGTGGAGATTGAACAAGACTCCCGACAGGGTGCGACCGATCTGCGCTTCAGCGTCGCCGTGCGTGACCGCGTTCATCTGGCAGCCGTCATGCGCAATGTCAAGCGCGCCGCGTCAGTGTTGCGCGTGCAAAGGGTCAAGTCTGGGGCGTAGCAGACGGCGCTGGATAACTCACCTCCAGCACCTCCACCACCTGCACGCCGCTGGGCGTGACCAAGTTGACCTCGTCCCCGACGCGCGCTTTAAGCAAGGTACGCGCCGCCGGCGAGACCCAACTGACCTCTCCCGCTGAAGTGTCCGCCTCATCAATGCCCATGATGGTCACGCGTTGCTCGGTTTTGCCGTCAACCAGATAAAGCACTGTCGCGCCAAAAAATACTTGGTCGCCACCGTGATGCACAGAAGGGTCCGTGATCTCGGCGATCTCCAGCCGCTTGGTCAGGAAACGGATTCTGCGGTCGATTTCACGCAAGCGTTTTTTGCCGTAAATGTAATCACCGTTTTCTGATCGGTCGCCATTGCTGGCGGCCCAATGAACAATGTCCACGACCTTGGGTCGCTCGTTGTCGATCAAATCAAGCAACTCGGCTTTGAGTCGGGCGTATCCTTTTGGCGTGATGTAGTTTTTGCCGCCGGCCGGGAGTGGCGGCAGCGTCAGCTCTTCATCGTCCGAATCGGTTTCTTTGGGGAAGGCTTTGCTCATGATGTTGGGTTGGACCTTGAGACAGTGTGGCACCAGAAACGAAAAAGCCTGCAACTTTCGTTGCAGGCTTTACGTTTGGTGCGGCTGGCAGGAATTGAACCCACGACCCCTTGGTTCGTAGCCAAGTACTCTATCCAACTGAGCTACAGCCGCTAAGCCTCGTATTCTAGCTTAAAAAAATGGCCGACTCGACTAGCTTGAACAAATCGTCTGAAATCCAGTTTTAAAAATTCTGGGCACGCCCCGGTTCAACAGCACACACCCACGGTAAATGGCGTACCTAACAATAGGATGAATTATCACTTAAGGTGATAATCTTGGCTTCAGAGAGAGTCTTTCTGTTGGCACTTTATAATTTTCCATCAGCCAATCAGCGCCTCAGTCAGCAAGACCACTGTGGCGACTTAAATCCAAATTTATCAGATGAAACAACTGGTCTTTTGCGCCGACGATTTTTCCCTGCATGGCCCCGCCTCTGAGGGCATTGCAGCGCTGGCGCAAAAGGGCTGCATCACGGCGACCAGTGTCATGGTGTTGTCGCCACGCTGGCCAGCGGATGCCGCACTTCTGAAACCCCTGAGGGGCCGCATCGACGTTGGACTGCACTTGGACTGGACCAGCGAGTTCGCCCGCCAGGCCGGACACGGCATGTCGCTGGCACGCAGCATGCTATTGGCCGGGTTGAGGCAAATCAAACCAGCGCAAGCCAAACCACTGATCGAACGCCAGTTAGACGAATTTGAACGCGTCTGGCAAGCGCCACCGGACCATGTCGATGGCCACCAGCACATCCAACAATTTCCCGGCATTCGCGAAGCCTTGGTGCAAGTACTTCTCGAGCGCTATGGGAATTCATCTGCGCGGCCTTATCTGCGAATTTCCAAGCTACCGAGAGACCAAGCCGATGTCAAAGCCCGCATCATTGCGGCGATGGGCGCCGAGCCGCTGCGCCACTTGGCAAATCTCAGCGGCGTGCCTTGCGCGCCAGCCCTGACCGGTATTTATGACTTCGGCGACAGGCCGCTGAGCTATGCACAGCGGATGAACGACTGGCTGCGAACCAGTCCCGAAGGCACCCTTTTAATGTGCCACCCAGCGCAAGGCGTCGAGGCCCATGACGCGATTGGCCCAGCCCGCGAGCGCGAATACCGCTACCTGGCCGGTGGCGAATTCCAACAACAACTGAAAGCCCGCGGCATCCAACTGGTTCGCGGCTCGCGCCTTTACAAAGCATAAATCACGTGGAAAAGCCAAGCCCCTCTTCGTCTTCCTCTTCCTCTTCGTCTACACCCACGTCATCTTGGCTTTTGCTCGCCGTCTTGTGGGGCGCGTTGCTGCTGTTAGCGTCTTGGCGCCCTTTGGCGCTGCCCGATGAGGGCCGCTACAGCGAAATCGGTCGCTGGATGCTGGTCTCTGGCGACTGGCTCACGCCGCGCTTGAACGGCATCCCCTTTTTTCACAAACCGCCGCTTCTTTACTGGCTTGAAGCCGTATCCATCAGCATCTTCGGTGTTCATGCTTGGGCGGTGCGATTGGTACCGGCGCTGCATGCCGGCCTGATGTTGATCTGCCTGTATCTCGCGTCGCGACACATCGGTGGCGAGCGCTTGGCGCGGCGCGCAGCCTTGATGCTGGGCTGCAGTTTGTCGTTTTTGATCGGCGGGCAATACATCAACCACGACATGCTGGTGGCCTGCTGGATCGGCGTTGCCATCTGGTCTTTTGCTGCGTCGTTCATGCAGGGCGAAAGGCCGGATGTACGTCTGGCGCTGATCGGCTTTGCGGCCTGCGCCTTGGGTGTGCTGACCAAGGGCCTGATTGGCATCGCCCTGCCCGGACTGGTGTTGCTGCTGTGGCTGATCTGGACGCGTCAGTTGCGAAAAATCATCCGCCTGCCTTGGCTTCGCGGGCTGGCTCTGTTCAGCCTACTGGCCCTGCCGTGGTTTGTACTGGTGCATCAACAGTTCCCAAGCATGTTGAACTACATGTTCGGCACACACCAGTTCAGTCGATTCACCGGCACGAGCTTCAACAATGCCAGAGCCTGGTGGTTTTACCTTTTTTGCTTGGTTCTGTTGCTGTTTCCATGGACTTTTTTCGTTCGCCCAACGCCCTACGCAGCACTGGACACACGACAAAAAGCGTGGCTGTCTTTGCTCTGGATCTGGGTCATCGCCATCGTCGGATTTTTCTCAATTCCCCACTCCAAACTGATTGGCTACGTGCTGCCGGTCATGCCGGCCTTGGCGCTGCTGGCGGCGATTGGCTACGGTGAGTGGCTTGACCAGCGGCCACAGGTGAGCCGCTGGTTGTTGCCCACATTGGCGCTGTTGACCGTGCTGATCGCGATGGCGACGACGCTGCTGGGCGGGCGCTTCAGTCTGACCCAAGCCACCGTCGACGTGGCGCAAACCTTGGCCTGTGAAGCATCCCCGGACGACACGGTCTATGCACTGGACGGTTATCCATACGATTTGCCGTTTTACACGGGCGCCAAAAAACCCATGCGGGTCATTCAAGATTGGACTCAACTACGCCGTAGCGCGGGGGACAGCTGGCAACGCGAGCTCTATGAAGGTGCTGATTTTGATGCGCGAGCCGGACGCGTCTTGCAAGGGCTAGACGCGCTGACAGCCGCACAACAACACCCCGGCAACTGGTTGCTGCTACCCAGCACCATGGCACAGCAACAACGCCCTGCCGGCTGGACGCTGGTGCAAGAAGGCGTCAGCTGGACGCTGCTGCGCTCACCGAGCGAAAGCCCAGAAGCGGCTCAGCACAAAGGTTTGGCCGGCTGCAAGCACCAAGGCCAATAGCAGAGCCGGCATGTCGGCCCAGCCAAAACCGCGATGCATCAGCATAAAGACCAA
The DNA here is from genome assembly GCA_947450675.1 of Comamonadaceae bacterium. Lineage (GTDB taxonomy): Bacteria > Pseudomonadota > Gammaproteobacteria > Burkholderiales > Burkholderiaceae_C > Polaromonas. The sequence continues at coordinate 56,288 of CANFWI010000008.1, forward strand.
CTCGTTGCAGATAAAACCAGCCACAGCCGTGACTGAAAAGCGCCGCAGGCTTTGCAGCAAGCTGGTCGTCGTGTCCTGAAAACTCAGCCGGCGATGACCGACAAAGCTGACACAAAAAGCCACCGCAAAACCAAGAGCGTTGGCCAACTCCGGCAGCATCAAGTCCTTGGTCAACGCAAACACAAGCACATGGGTTAAAGCGGCGGATCCGCCCACCGCCAAAAACCAAACACCAACCAGACGTGACTTCACAGACAGCGTTACAGCAAGGGGGCGTCTGAGAAGGCCTTGTCAGTGGGCGCGCCCACCGGCTGAACCGATGGCACTGGCAGCCCAGCGCCGTCGCGTTGGCGCAGCACAAAGATCGGACGCTGTTTCGCTTCTTCATAAATGCGTCCGACGTATTCGGCCACCACGCCAATGCCCAACATTTGAACGCCGCTCAAGAACATCATGCTGACCACGAGCGTGGCATAACCCGGCACATCGATGCCCCAGATAAAATAGTCAATCGTGATCCATACGCCGTAAGCCACGGACAAGCTCGCTATCGTCAAGCCCAACAAGGTCAACAAACGCAGCGGCGCAATAGAGAAAGCAGTGAACCCGGTCAAGGCCAGCTTCACGGACCCCATCAACCCAAAATTACTCTTGCCGGCTTGACGCAGCAGCGGTTCGTAGTCAATCGCGATGCTTGGGAAACCGACCCATGCATACAAGCCCTTCATGAAGCGGTTGCGCTCCGGCAAAGCATTCAACGCATCTGCTACTGCACGGTCCATCAGCCGGAAATCTCCGGCGTGGGCTGGAATCTTCACGCGGTTGCCAAAGTTCACCAACTCATAAAACAAACCCGTCAGATGCCGCTGCAGGGGTGACTGATCAAGACGCGAGCGGCGCACAGCGTAAACCACATCCATGCCTTTTTGCCAATGCGCCAGCATCTCTGGCAGCAACGACACCGGATGCTGACCATCGGCATCCATCAAGACCACGACGTCGCCGCGGGTCGCCTGCAAACCGGCCGTCAAGGCACACTCCTTGCCGAAATTACGTGACAACTCCAGCACCACAACTTCAGGGTGAATCTCGCTCAAACGACGTGCCACCTTCAGCGTGTCGTCGCGACTGCCGTCGTCAATGATGATCAGTTCAACGGCCGAGAAAAGCCCGTGCAAGGCCTTCAGAATATCGGGGACTACATTAGGAAGATTGCCGGCCTCATTGAAGGCGGGCAACACGCAGGAAACTGTCGGTGTTCGGTGTTGTCGAGAAGTCATAGGTCGACATCATGCCAAATAAATTTGCCATCTATGCATAAAACTGCTGCGCAAGTCGCAATCGCCTGCTTTCAACAGCCCTTTTTCGATTTGTCACATGGCCGCACTTCGGCCCAGCCGCGCCAGCACTTCAGCTCTGCGCGCAGTTAGCGCCTCAGTCGCGCAGCTGCTCCGCCACAAACTGGCGAAACAAACCCATCGACGGCGCCTCGGTTCGCCTGAGCAGTGTGACGAACGCATAGCGTGCGCCACTGGTCAAGGCGGGCTCGATCACCAACTCTTCGAGCTCGCCCGACGCAATGCCACTCCGTGCAGCGGCCAGAATACCGAGATAAATGGCGTCAGAGGCTTTCACCGTTTCTATGAGGCTGGTGATGTCGTCGCAACGTAGGCTCACAGCTTGTTGAGGGTCAGCCCGTGGCCCGAAGCGATTCACCAAGAGGTGAGCGACTTCGGCACTCAGGGGCGTGGAGGCCAGCGGGTAGCGCAGTATGTCGTCAAAAAACATGGGCTTGCCGGTCTTCAACAACGGGTGGCCGCTGCGGCACACAAAGCCGGTGCGCAGCTCGGTCAGGTTTTCGATACTCAGGTCTGGGGCTGGTGCAATGCGGCGAACGTCAATCACCAGTGCGTCAAGCGAGCGCTGGCGCAGCTGCATCAGCTGCAACTCGGTCGCACCGGGCGACAGGCTGACGTGCACACCCGGATGATGCCGCGCCATGTGAATCAAAAACGGCGTCATCAACATGGCGCCCGGTCCAGAACCCAGGCCAATACGAATGCTGCCCAGGTCCCCGCGCTTAAGAAGTGTGGCACTGCGCCGCAGCTCGGTCGCCTCGAACACCATGCGCCGGGCGCGCACCGCCACGGCCTGGCCCAGCGGCGTGAGCTCATTGCGCTTGCCTGTCCGGTCGATCAATCGCGCACCCAAGTCATCTTCCAAGGTCTGAATGCTGCGGCTCAGGGCTGACTGCGTGAGATGCTGTTGCTCGGCGGCGCGACTGAACGAACCGGTCTCAGCCACGGCCAGCAGGTGTTCCAAGTGTTTGAGGTTCATGACTCCAGCGAATTGAATGAGTAATACGCATAATAATCACAAAAATAATGCATTGGACACATTGATACGGGCTATTTAGCATCGCGACATTCCCATCCCAGAAAGTGATTTCATGAACGCATTCAAGACACTCAGCGCCCTGCTGGCAGGCCTTTTACTGGTCACCGGCGGTGCTTTGGCCCAAACCCAAGCGGCCTATCCCAGCAAGCAGGTCAACTTGATGGTGCCTTATCCAGCGGGTGGCCCGTCCGACTCGATCGCGCGCATCTTCACCGTGCCCTTGAGCAAGGAACTTGGGCAGCAGGTCATTGTGGAGAACCTGGGCGGCGTCAGCGGTGCATTGGCCGCTCAGAAAGTGCTGGCAGCGCCCGCCGACGGCTACTACCTGTTTCAAGGCTCGCCCAACGAGGTGATCCTTGCAGCGCTGGCCAATGCGGCGGTCAAAGTGAAGGCCGAAAACTTCCGCCTGATTCAGCCGGTGGCCGATGCGGTGATGGTCTTCGTCGTGCGCAAGGACTTGCCCGTCAACAATGTCGACGACTTGATCGCGCTGGCGCGTAAGTCGGCCGACAAGCCGCTGACCTACGGCAGCGTGGGCATCGGCTCGCTCTATCACCTGATCCTCGAGGACGTGCAGCAGCGCACGGGCATCACGCTGACGCACGCACCCTACAAGGGCAATGCGCCCTTGCTGCAAGACCTAGGCGGCGGACAGGTTGACTTCGCAGTACTGGTGTACAGCGCCGGCATGGGCGCTTTGGCTGAACAAGGCCGACTCAAAGTGATTGGCCAGCTTGGCGCTCAGCGGTCTGATTTGCTGAAAAACGTACCCACCGCCAGCGAAGGCAAAGAGTTGAAAAACTTCTCGTACAAAATTTGGAGCGGCCTCATGGTGCCCAAAAGCACGCCTGAAAATGTGGTGCAGCGGCTGCACAAGGCGATTAGCGCGACCCTGAAAGACCCGTCGGTGCGCTCGCAACTGGCCGCACAGACACAACTGGCTTCCGAGCCCATGTCGCTCATCGATGCAACCCATTTCTACGAAGCCGAGACCCTGCGCTACCGCGCTATCGCCAAGTCGATCAACTTGCAACCTCAGTGATGCGCGCTGAGACTTTGCCCATGAACCCGCTTCTTGATGAACTCAACGCGCAGGCCGACACCTTCATCGCCCTGCGCCGTGACATCCACCGCCATCCTGAATTGGCTTTTGACGAGCACCGCACCTCGGCGCTGGTGGCCGACAAGTTGCAAAGCTGGGGCTACGCGGTCGAGCGCGGTCTGGGCGGCACTGGCGTGGTCGGGCAACTGGTGCGCGGCGACGGCCAGCGCCGACTCGGGCTGCGTGCCGACATGGACGCGCTGCCGATTGATGAGGCCACTGGTCTGGACTATGCCAGTTGCCACGCCGGTGTGATGCACGCCTGCGGCCATGACGGCCACACAGCGATGCTGCTGGCCGCCGCCCAACACTTCGCACAACGCGGGGACTTTTCCGGCACGCTGAACCTGATCTTCCAGCCAGCAGAAGAAGGCGGTGGCGGCGCCCTGAAGATGATGGACGACGGCCTGTTTGAGCAATACCCCTGCGACGCGATTTTTGCCATGCACAACATGCCCGGCGTGCCCCAAGGCCGGTTGGTGCTGCGCGAAGGCGCGGCCATGGCCTCGTCCGACTACGCCACGGTCACGCTCACCGGCGTGGGCGGCCACGGTGCCATGCCGCACCGCGCGGTCGACCCCATCGTGGCGGCCGCCAGCATCGTCATGGCGCTGCAAAGCATCGTGTCGCGCAACATCGACCCATTGCAAATGGCCGTGGTCACCGTGGGCGCGCTGAACTCCGGCAAAGCCAACAATGTGATTCCGCAAAGCGCCACACTGGAGATCAGTGTGCGGGCACTGGACCGCGACGTCCGCGCCAAGTTGGAACAGCGCATCAAGACACTCATCAACGCGCAGGCGGACAGCTTTGGCGTCACGGCGCAGATCGACTGGCGGCCTGGCTATGCGGTGCTGGTCAACACACCCGAAGAAACTGCCTTCGCCCGTGAGGTCGCCTTGGAACTGGTCGGCGCAGAGCAAGTGACTTTGCAGGGCCCGGCCGTGACCGGCAGTGAAGACTTTGCCTTCATGCTGGAGCGCGTGCCCGGCAGTTATTTGTTGATAGGCAACGGCGCTGGCGACAGCGCTGGCGCCTGCATGGTGCACAACCCCGGCTACGACTTCAACGACGCCAACTTAGCCATTGGCGCGGCGTATTGGGTGCTGCTGGCGCAGCGCTTTTTGGTGTGAGCCCGATAGCGTTGTTGCCCCCTACCCTCTTGTCAAAAGGTAGGGGGGCATCAAGCCTTGACCTGCAGCGTTACGCGGCACGAACCTCAGAAGCCACAAAAGCCGGCCGAGCAACCTTGTAAGCCTCCTCAACCACACCCGCCACCATCTCGGCTGTCGCTGCCGACAAAGTCCAACCCAAATGACCGTGGCCTGTGTTGTAAAAAACGCAGGGCGATTTGCCTCGACCGACACGCGGCAGCATGTTGGGCATCATGGGCCGAAGACCTGTCCAAGGCACCACGCTGTGGGTGCTGACGCCGGGGAAGCATTGCTGCACCCAATCAATAAGTGGTTTGATCCGGTCGGCACGAATATCGCGGTTGTAGCCGTTGAACTCCGCTGTTCCGGCAACTCGAAAACGGTCTTGGCCAAGACGGCTGGTGACCAATTTGGTGGCGTCGTCCAGCAAGCTGACCTCGGGTGCACTGGCTTGGCTTTGCGCGTCATTTAGATTCACCGTGATGGAGTAGCCTTTGACCGGGTAAATATTCACGCGGTCGCCCAAGCTGTCGGCAAGGGCTCGACTGGCGGTGCCGGCGCAAACCACCACCGCGTCAAACGCTGTGGTTGTCTTGTTGGCACCCTGACCGACGGTCACGCTGGCTTGCGTGCCGTTGGTGCTGACGGCGCTGACGTCTTGCTCATACAGGCACTTCACGCCTTTGCGCACAGCGGCGTCGGCCAAGCCGCGGGTGAAGCGGTGGATGTCACCGGTTGCATCGCTTTCAGTGAAGTAGCCACCGTGGTACTGCCCTGCCAGTGTTGGCTCAATGGCACGCATTTCTTGCGGCGTCACAGCCCGACGTGAGAGGCCGCCGGCGGCCAGCAGTTTGGACACCTCACCCGCATGGTCGAAGCTGGCTTTGTCGCGGTAAATATGCAGAATGCCTTGGGTCTTCAGGTCAAACTCAATGCCTTCTTGCTCAGCCCAAGCAAACAGATGTTGGCGCGCAGCAATCGCCAAGCGCGTGGTTTCAATGGTGTTGCTGCGGTAGTTTGGAATGTTGGCCACAAACTCAGCGAACCAAGATATCTTGTGCCAGCTCGGCTTGGGGTTGACCAGCAGCGGGGCGTCGCTCTTGAGCATCCACTTGAGCCCTTTGAGGATAGTCGACATGTTGTTCCAAACCTCGGCATTGGATGCAGAGAGTTGGCCACCGTTGGCAAACGATGTTTCCATCGCCGCATAGCGATTTTTTTCAAACAAGGTGACTGAAAAGCCGCGCTTGACCAGCGCATAAGCCGTGGTGACGCCCGTGATGCCGCCACCGATAACTGCGATATTTTTCATGATGCATAAAGTCCAAAACGTCAAAGGGTTGGGTCCGAACGCAATGGCGTAGCGGGCACCCCCTCTGTTCTGGACCTGAGAGATTCACAAGCACTCGCAGCAGCGAGCGTTGTTTGCTCCTTCGGTGCACAGCAGGACGAATCTGCCGTGGCTCTTCAGAGATCAATAGTGATATCGGTCCTTTTGCCTGAGAGTTTCCGGGGTGGTTGCTCCTTCGGCGCTGGGTGCAACGCAAGTGGCACCACAGTCTCTTCCGATATCAAGTTGGCACAAGGCCGATTGATACAAGGCTTTCATCTGAGAAAGTCAAGCTATGAAGATAGCACGAACAAACCCTGATTGACAAACCAAGGCGCATTATTTTTCGTGCGCCGAACTGCCGAAACTGAACATGCCGAGGCGTGTCAGACGGGTCAATTCCGCGACGATCAATTCTTTCAGCACGGACACCGCCGCATTGGGTGTGTGCTCAATGCGCGTGGCGATCATCAGCTGCCGGTTCAGCTGAACCCCAGAGACTTCAGACAAGGTGATTTTGTTGTCAAAGCCCAGCTGTTTAAAAACAGAGATCGGCATCAACGTTGACCAGCGCCCTTGCAGCACCAGTTCACGGATCGAGTCGACCGAATCCAGCTCCGACAACACGTTGAGGTGCACGCCCAGCGGCATCAGTTCCCGCTCAACGAGGTTGCGGTGCAAGGTGGTCATCAGCAGCGGAATATGTGCGAGCTGAGCGACCGGCACCACCGGGCGGGACGGCCGCGATGCCGGCTCGACCAGCGCAAACGGCTCGCCCAGCAGAGGCTGCATGGCAATCGGTCGACCGCTGTTGTTGTGCGTATCCGTGATGATGGCGATGTCGATCACGCCCTTCTCAAGCCAGTCCAGCAGCATCGGCGTGAAGGCTTCGCGGACCGACAAGCGGACGTCGCTCATGGAGCGTTGACAGCGTTCAAAAACGCCCGGCACCAGCACCCGCGACAGCGTGGGCGATGCGCCCAAAGCCACCGCCGCGCCTTCTGGATGACTCGGCCCTTCCAACTGCTTTCTGACGCGTTGCGCTTCGGCCAGCATGCGCTGCGCCGACTCGTACAGCAGCGCGCCAGCATTCGTCATGCGCACGCCTTTGGGGGTGCGATGCAACAACTGCGTGCCAAGATCGGCTTCGAGTTCGCGCATCTGCCGGCTCAAGGCAGGTTGGGCAATCGAGATGGCATGCGCAGCAGCACTGAAGCTGCCAGCGTCAATGATGGCCACGAAGTAGCGAAGGGTTCGAAGATTCATACCGACCTTTTGTATATCGAAATGATATAGCGAGTTCGGCACAGCACTTGGCGGTGCAAGTGAAGCCTGCTGCAAGCACCGTCGGGGCATCGAACAAACTGACGCTATTCGCCGCAGTCATATCAGTGCGATGATCGTCAACCGTGGAACTAAACAAAACAAGGGACTCCTTCATGCAATCCGTTTTTCACCTGGCCTTCAACGTCACCGACCTGGACGTCGCCCGTGATTTCTACGGCAAGACCTTGGGCTGCCGCGAAGGCCGCAGCACCGACACCTGGGTGGACTTTGATTTCTTCAGTCACCAAATTTCTCTCCACTTGGGCGAGCCCTTCAAGACTGAGCTGACCGGCCGCGTCGGCGACAAACTCGTACCGATGCCGCACTTCGGGCTGATCCTGAACCTGCCTGACTGGCAGATCATGGCCGACCGACTGACGCAAGCCAAGACCGAGTTCATACTTGAGCCGCAGGCTCGATTCGAAGGACAGCCGGGCGAGCAGTGGACGATGTTCTTCATGGATCCCTTCGGCAATCCGCTCGAGATCAAGGGCTTTCGCGACCTGCAAACGATTTACACGCAGTGATCAAGCCGGGGCCGGTGAGGCAAGCCGCTAAAAACAGGGATACTGAGCCGCATGACCCTCCACACCCGCCCTCTGCATCAACTCGACGCTTGGCAAGCCGCCGAAGCGCTGGCCCGCCGCGACATTCAGTCGCTTGACTTGGTGCGGGCTTGCTTAGACCGCATTGGCGAGCGAGATGCTGAGATCCACGCATTCGTCGAACTGAATGCCGACGCAGCGTTGGCTTTGGCGCGCACGCTGGACGCCGGCCCGGTGCGCGGGCTGTTGCACGGCCTGCCGTTTGGCGTGAAGGATTTGCTCGACACGGCCGACCTGCCCACGGCCTATGGCTCCCCGATTTATGCCGGCCAACAGCCGCTGGCCGATGCTGCCGCCGTTGCGCTGTGCCGCGAAGCCGGCGCGGTGTTGCTGGGCAAAACCGTCAGCACCGAGCTGGCCAATATGCACCCCAGCGTCACGCGCAATCCGCACAACCTTCAACACACACCTGGCGGTTCTTCAAGCGGTTCTGCCGCAGCCGTGGCCGACGGCATGCTGCCCTTGGCGCTGGGCACGCAAACCGCGGGTTCACTGATTCGGCCAGCGGCTTTTTGCGGCATCGTGGGCTACAAGCCCAGCCACAACCGCGTCAGCCGAGCTGGCGTTAAAAGTCTGTCAGAGACGCTGGACACCATCGGCGGTTTTGGCCGCAGCGTGCGCGACGTGGCCTTGCTCGGCGCTGTGCTCACGGGCGACACGCGGCTGGCAGATCCGCGCAATTTCGACGCCTCGGCCAGCTCGGCACCGCGCATCGGCCTGTGCGCCACGCCCGACTGGTCTTTGGCCGATGAAGACACGCAGCAAGCGTGGGCGCAGGCCGAAAAAGCCTTGGCGGGCTTCGCCCAGCCGGTGACGCTGCCGGCTGAACTGCAGGGGCTGGTGGCTAGGCAAAAAGCGGTGCAGACGTTTGAGACCGCCCGCTCGCTGCGCCATGAGCACCGGCACCATGCGCAGCGGTTGAGTGCCCCTTTGCTGGCGCTGCTGGAGGACGGCATGCGCATCAGTGGCGAGACCCACGCACAGAATTTGCAGGCAGTGGCGCAGCAACGCCACGTCGCCAATGAGCTGTTCCGCGATCTCGACGTGCTGCTGGCGCCTAGCGCCATCGGTGAAGCGCCGGCCGGGCTGACGACGACGGGTGACCCCTTGTTTTGCCGTGGCTGGACGCTGCTCGGACTGCCCTGCATTCACCTGCCTTTTGCGCGTGGCCGCACGGGCTTGCCGGTTGGCCTGCAACTGGTGGGGCGCTTTGCTGACGACCACCGGCTGTTGGCTGCCGCACATTGGGTGCATGAACGCCTGACGCGCTGAGCGGCAATCACCCCAGTTGATACGGGGAAATCGATTCAGGCGCACCGTTTATTTGCGCATCCCCGCATCATTTTTTGGAGCAGCGCCATGCATGCCTCAAGCCTTCGGTTCAAGCGTCCGAATTTTGCCTTCGCAGTAGCCTCCGGTTTCACCTGCGTTGCGGCGACTGTTTTCCTGCTGACCACCGCCCTCCCCACTCACGCTGCCACACGGCTAGCGAGCCCAGCGCAAGCACAAATAGACGCGTTGAGCCGCGCCAACGCAGCCGTGGTAGGCATCCAAGTCACCGCCGCTGAAGGCGCTCGCTCAGCTCGCTCACTGGGACAGGAACGCACCGGCTCTGGCGTGGTCATTGGCGCGGACGGTTTGGTGCTGACGATCGGTTATTTGATGCTGGAGGCACAAGAGATTGAGATCGTCACGCAAGACGGGAAAACGCTGCCGGCGGTGGCTGTGGCCTACGACATTGCCACCGGCTTTGGCTTGGTCAAGCCACTGCTGCCGCTGCGCGGCGTGACCCCCGTCGCCTTGGGCAGTCAAAAAGATCTGAGGCTAGGTGAGCCCTTGATGGTCGTGACGGGCGCCACGGCTGACGGCCAAGACAGCGACGTCAGCATGACGCAGCTGGTCAGCCAACGGGCTTTTTCAGGCACCTGGGAATACCACATTGACAGCGCTCTCTTCACCAGCCCACCCGTCACGGCGGGTGACGGCAACCACAGCGGTGCGCCCTTGTTCAATCAGCGCGGCGAGTTGCTCGGCATTGGCTCTTTGCTGGTGGCGGATGCGCTGGGTGAAAACAAACGCGTGCCAGGCAATATGTTTGTTCCGATCGATTTACTCAAGCCGATACTCGCCGAATTGCAGCGCTCGGGCAGCAGTCGGCAAAGCCATCGGCCTTGGCTGGGCTTGACGTCGAGTGAGCAAGGCGGCCGTGTGCAGATCGTCCGCGTGAGTGAAGACAGCCCAGCCGAGGCCGCTGGCCTGGCGCCCGGCGATGTGGTGCTGGCGGTGGACGACAGCAAGGTCGTCACACTGGAGAGTTTTTACAAAAAGCTGTGGGCCCGCAATGCCCCGGACGCTCCGGTGACGCTGACCGTGCTGCAGGGCGCGGACATCAAAACCGTGGTGCTGACGCCGCAAGACCGGATGCTGTCGCTGAAGCGACCGGCGGGGATTTGAGGGTCAAGCCTTCAAGCACTGTCGGGTAACGCAGCTGAACGCGCAGCTCGCGCTTAAGACGCTGGTTATCGAGCCGGCGTGACTCGCCCATGAAGCTCAGTAACATCAAGGGCAACTGCTGCTGCGCCGTGTGACGTGACAAACGCGGTGGCTTTGGCAAGCCATAAAGGCCTGCAGCCAGATCAAAATAGTCGCCCATTTTGAGTTCGGTGTCGTCGCTTACATTGGTGCTGCGCTGCGGTTTGCCACGCCAAAGCGCGGCAATGCAGGCGCGCGCCAAGTCATCGGCGTGAATGTGGTTGGTGTAGACGTCGTCTTCGGCTTGCAGCACGGCCGTGCCTTTGAGCAAACGGTTGCGCGGCGTGCCGCCTTCCCGGTTCGGCGCGTAAATACCCGGAATGCGCAAGCTGTGCACGCGGGTGCCGGTGGCGCGGCCAAAAAATCGCAGTTGCTGTTCGGCGTCCACACGGCGCTGGCCACGCGGCGTGCCTGGGTTGACGCTGCGCACCTCGTTGACCCACGCGCCATCGCAGTCGCCGTAGACGCCGCTGGTCGAGCCATAGACCACGGCATCAGGCAAGCCGCGCAAACGCAGGGCGCGCAGCAAGGCCAGCGTGCGCGGGTCGCGCCGCCAGTCAGGCAGGTTCTCGCTGGGCGGTGGCGCTAAATGCACGACCCGCGTGGCGATGCCCGACAGACGGCGCAGCGTCGCGGGCTGGTCTAGGTTGCCCAGCAGCGGCGTGATGCGCTGGCGGCGAAACGTATCCACTTTTTCAGCCGAAGACGTCAGCGCGAGCAAGCGAATGTTGGGTGGCAACTGGGCGGCCACGCGCTGACCCACATCACCACAACCGACGATGAGAACACGCGGGCGGCGAAAGCGAAATGGCAAAGCACCGAGAAAATTGGGCATAGGGCGAACGCAAACAAATAAAAGCTGAGAAAACGACGCAAGGTGCCGGATCTCAGGTGGTTTCGGTTTAGAGGCAAAATCACAGGCTTTGCTGAACCGCAACACCCCCTGAAGCCTCAAGGCCCAGAGACACATCAAAGATACCAAGGATAACAACATGAGTTTCAACGTGACTGTGCAGCCGAGTGGCCGCAGCTTCAGCGTCAACCCCGACGAGGCTTTGTTGGCCGCGGCCATTCGTCAAGGCATCGGCCTGCCCTACGGCTGCAAAGACGGCGCCTGCGGCTCCTGCAAATGCAAAATGCTCGAAGGCACCGTCAGCCATGGCCCGCACCAAGTCAAAGCCTTGTCGGCTGAAGAAGAAGCCAACGGTTTTGTCCTGACCTGCTGCGGCGTGCCGCAGAGCGATGTGGTGCTGGAGTCACGCCAAGTGACCGACGAAAGCGCCTTCCCGATCAAGAAAATGCCGGTGCGCGTGAGCAGTTTGACGCGTCTCTCAAGCGACGTCATCGCCCTTCGCCTGCAGTTGCCGGCCAGCGATGTGTTCAAGTACCACGCCGGTCAGTACGTTGAATTTTTGCTGCGCGACGGTGACCGCCGCAGCTATTCGATGGCCAATGCGCCGCACACGCAAACCGAGACACCGGGCTTAGAGTTGCACATCCGTCACATGCCGGGCGGCAAGTTCACCGACCAAGTCTTCAGCACCATGAAGGAAAAAGACATCCAGCGCATTGAAGGGCCGTATGGCAGTTTCTTCTTGCGTGAAGACAGCGCCAAGCCGATGGTGTTGCTAGCTTCGGGCACGGGCTTTGCCCCAATCAAGGCGCTGATCGAGCACCTGCAGCACAAGAACATCCAACGGCCAGCCGTGCTGTACTGGGGCGGCCGTCGGCCCAGCGATTTGTACATGAACGACTGGGTCATGGCCCGACTGGCCGAGATGCCGCAGCTGCGCTATGTGCCGGTGGTGTCCAACGCCCTGCCTGAAGACCACTGGACGGGTCGAACCGGGTTTGTGCACCAAGCCGTGCTGCAAGATTTTCCAGACCTGTCAGGGCATCAGGTCTACGCCTGCGGTGCACCCATCGTGGTCGACTCGGCCAAGGCCGATTACACCCAGCTGGCGGGCTTGCCTGAAGAAGAATTTTTTGCCGACTCGTTCACGACGGAAGCGGACAAGGCTAAGGCCTTGGCTTGAATGCAGGCTCGCTCGCTGACTTTAGGAGACAACTCACCATGACTTCAAAAAAAACCATGTCGGCAACAGCCAAACGCTCCTCACCGGTGCGGCGCGTTTTGGCTGCGAGTTGCATCGCTGTGCTGGCCCTGAGCGGCCAAAGCGCTCTGGCGCAGAACACGCAGAACACGCAGAACACGCAGACCAAAGTCATGCGCATCATCGTGCCTTACGCACCGGGTGGCCCGATCGATGTGACGGCGCGCCTGATGGCCGAACGCGTGAAGGATTCGCTGGGCGTGGTCATCATTGAAAACCGGCCCGGCGCTGGTGGCAACATCGGCGTTGATGCGATCGCCAAGGCCGCGCCTGACGGCCTGACCATCGGCATCGCAGCGGTCGCCACGCACGCCATCAACCCGTGGCTGTACAGCAAGATGCCGTACAACGCCGCCGCTGATTTCGCGCCCATCACGCAGATGCTGCGCGTGCCGAACGTGCTGGTCATCAACGCCGATACGGCGCGTCGCTTGAACATCAACACGCTGGCGGATTTGATTCGCTACGCCAAGGCAAATCCGGCCAAGCTGAATTACGCCAGTGGCGGCAACGGCAGTGCGGGCCATCTGGCCGGTGAAATGTTCAAGAAAGAAGCCGGCATTTTTGCGCTGCACATTCCGTACAACGGCGGCAATCCGGCCCAGCTGGCTTTGCTCAGCGGTCAGGTCGATTTCAACTTTGACAACCTCGCCACCGCCTCGGCCAACATCAAAGCTGGCAAGCTCAAAGCGCTGGCCGTGACCACCGCCAAACGCAGTGCCAGCCTGCCCGACATTCCGGCCGTCGCTGAAACGCTCAAGGGTTTTGAAATCGACACGTGGTGGGGACTGGTAGCCCCAGCCGGCACGCCGACCGATGTCATCGCCAAGCTCAATCAGGCGTTTGTGGCAGCCTTGAATTCGCCCGAAACCAAAGCCCGCTTTGCCAGCCTGATGGCGGAACCAGTGGCCAACACGCCTGAACAGTTTGCCGACTTCATGAAGAAGGAATTGGCGAAATACGAGCGCGTGGTGAAGGCCTCTGGCGCGCGGGTGGACTGAGCCTCACTATTCGCCCAAATAAGCCGCCCGAACCCGCGGGTCCGTCAACAAGTCTTTGGCTTGACCAGTCATGGTCACCATGCCCGACTCCATCACGTAGCCACGGTCGGCAATGCCCAGCGCACGGCTGGCGTTTTGCTCGACCAGCAGAATGGTCACACCGCGCGCAGAGACATCGCGGATGACTTCAAAAATCTTATCGACCATGATCGGCGACAAGCCCATGGACGGTTCGTCCAGAAGCAACAACTTGGGGCGGCTCATCAACGCGCGCCCCATGGCGAGCATCTGTTGCTCACCGCCCGACAGGGTGCCGGCCAGCTGATCTTGGCGCTCTTTCAGTCTGGGGAAAATCCCAAACACCATCTCGATGTCGTTGGCGATCTCGGCCTTGTCGTTGCGAATGTAAGCGCCCATCTGCAGGTTTTCTGAGATGGACATCCGCGCAAAAACACCGCGCCCCTCAGGCACCATCGCCAAGCCATCCTTCACCAGATCCCACGAGCCTTTGCCATGGATGCTTTGGCCCAAATACGCAATGTCACCCTCTGCCGCCGGCAGCATGCCGGTGATGGCCTTCATGGTGGTGGTTTTGCCGGCACCGTTGGAGCCGATCAAGGTGACCAGCTCACCTTCCTTGACTTCAAAATCTACGCCCTTAACCGCCTTGATGCCGCCGTAAGCGACCTTCAGACCGCTGACTTTGAGGAGTGTCTTGCCCGTGTTAATTGCCATGTCTTGTGCCATCTATTGCGCCCCTTCAGTGGCCGGTGCCCAGATAGGCGGTGATGACTTTTTCGTTTTTTTGCACATCTGCCGGCACGCCCTCGGCGATCTGTTTGCCGTAGTCGAGCACCGTCACGCGGTCGCACAAACCCATGACCAGCTTGACATCATGTTCGATCAACAAGATGGTTCGGTTGTCTTTGCGGATTTGGTCGATGAGTTCACGCAGCTGCACTTTTTCAGTCGCGTTCATGCCGGCGGCCGGTTCGTCCAAGGCAATCAGCTGCGGGTCGGTGGCCAGGGCGCGCGCGATCTCCAGCCGACGCTGGTCGCCGTAGCTCAACGTCCGCGCTTTGAAGTCAGCATATTGAGCAATGCCAACGTATTCCAGCAACTCATGCGAACGCTTGGCAATCGCTTTTTCTTCGGCCTTGAAACCGGGCGTTTGAAAGATCGCCCCGATCAAACCTGAATGGGTGCGAACATGCCGGCCGACCATGACATTTTCGAGCGCTGTCATCTCGGCAAACAAACGAATATTCTGGAAAGTCCGGGCGATGCCCGCCTTGGCAACTTCATGCACAGCGCTGGGTTGGTAGGGCTTGCCGGCCAGCTCAAACGTGCCGCTGTCGGGCGTGTACAAGCCGGTCAGCACATTGAAAAAAGTGGTCTTGCCGGCACCGTTGGGGCCAATCAGCCCATACACCTGACCGCGTTCGATGTGGATGCCGACATCCGACAGCGCCTGCAAGCCGCCAAAGCGCTTCGACACTCCGGCAACCTTGAGAATGGTCTCACTCATGTCCATCGTCCTTCATCTGGCGATTTTCTGTGGGTTTGCTGAGGGACTGGCCGCGCTCGGGCGCTGGCCACAAGCCGCGCGGCCGCATCAACATGATGCTGATCATGGCCAGCGCAATCAGCAGCTGCCGCAAAATAGCCGCGTCAATACGGCCGCCCGTCATGGCCTGCAGCGGCCCTGCGACATGGCGCAACACTTCAGGCAAAGCAGCCAGCAGCAATGCGCCCAATATGACGCCAGGCAAATGGCCGATGCCGCCCAACACCACCATGGCGACGATCATCACCGACTCCATCAGGCTGAAAGATTCCGGTGAGACAAAACCTTGGAACGCCGCAAACATCGCACCCGAAACGCCGCCAAACGTTGCGCCCATGCCGAAGGCCAGCAGCTTGAGGTTGCGGGTGTTGATGCCCATCGCCTTGGCGGCAATTTCGTCTTCACGCACAGCCATCCAGGCGCGACCGATGCGGGAATTTTCCATGCGGTGGCAGATCACCACCGAGACAATCACCAAGGCCAAAAAGAAGTAGTAATACAGCGACACCGAGGCAATCTCAAAACCGAACACCTCCAACGGCCGGTTCAGCGGGACGCTGAAAAAAGTCACGCCGTCAATCTGGCTGATGCCTTTCGGTCCGTTGGTCAGGTTGATCGGCCGGTCTAGATTGTTTAAAAACACGCGAATGATCTCGCCGAATCCCAGCGTCACGATGGCTAAGTAGTCGCCGCGCAGCTTGAGCGTCGGCGCGCCCAGCAGCAAGCCAAACAAACCGGCCAGCGCAGCAGCCATCGGAATCACGATCCAAATCGGCAGGTGCAAGCCGTTCGGAAAAGCCCGGGCAATAGCCGGAAAAGCCTCCGCTAGATGGGGGGAACTCAGCAAGGCAAAGAGATAAGCGCCGACCGCGAAAAACGCGACGTAGCCAAGATCCAGCAAACCCGCGTAACCCACCACAATGTTCAGGCCCAAGGCCAGCAGCACATAGAGCAGCGCCATGTCAACGATGCGCACCCAGGCGTTGCCGCCCTGCTGCAACAGCAGCGGCAACACCAGCACGGCCAGCGCGGCGAGCAGGAAAGAAAGCAGTCTGTGTTTTTTCATGGGGTGCTTTGGCTGGAAATGAAGGTGACTCAAGCGCGATCCGCCACCCGCTCACCGAGCAAGCCTTGCGGCCTGAGGGTCAGCACAAAAATCAGCACGATGAAGGCAAAAATATCAGAGTACTGGCTGCCTAAAAAACCGCCCGTGAGGGGACCGATGTAACCCGCGCCGATCGACTCGATCAGCCCCAGCAAGATGCCGCCCAGCACCGCGCCGCCGAGGTTTCCAATACCGCCAAAGACCGCCGCCGTGAACGCCTTCAAACCGGGTAAAAAACCCATGGTGTGCTGCGCGGTACCGTAGTTAGAGGCGTACATCACGCCGGCCAAGGCCGCGAGAATCGCGCCGATGACGAAGGTCGCAGAAATCACGGTATCAGGGCGCACACCCATCAGACCGGCCACGCGAGGGTTCTCGGCCGTGGCCCGCATGGCCCGACCCAACCGCGTGTAGTTGACGACGTACATCAAAATCGAGAGCGACACCGCGGTCGCACCGAGAATGAAAATTTGGGTGACGGTGATGACTGCGCCGCCAATATTCAAGGGCTCGGCGGGCAGCAGCGTCGGGAACGACTTGTAATTCGGCTTCCAGATCATCATGGCCAACGTCTGCAGCAGGATCGACATGCCAATGGCGGTGATGAGCGTCGCCAGTTTGGGCGCGTTGCGCAGTGGCCGGTAAGCGATTTTTTCGATCGCGAAGTTCAACGTGCCGCAGACGATGAAAGCGATCAACAGCGAGATCAGCAAGATCAACCAACCGGGCGTGCCGGGCATGGCTTCTTGCATCCAAACAATGATGGTCCAGCTGGTGAGCGCGCCAACCATCAGCACCTCACCATGGGCAAAATTGATCAAGTTGATGATGCCGTAGACCATGGTGTAACCCAAGGCGATCAAGGCATACATGCTGCCCAACACCAGACCGTTGATGATCTGCTGAAGAAAGATGTCCATCGCGCTGCTCCGAAAAATTCAGGTGGCCGACGGCTTGGTCGGGGATTTTGCAGCAGCGTCCAGTGCACGCAAATGCGCCAGCTTGTCTGCGATTTTCGTCTCCAAACCTCGCGGCACCGGCTGATACCAGTCCGGCTCGGGCATGCCGTCGGGCAAATAACTTTCACCGGCGGCATAGGCTTCGGGTTCGTCATGGGCGTAACGGTATTGCTGGCCGTGCCCAAGCTCCTTCATCAACTTGGTAGGTGCATTGCGCAGGTGGTTGGGCACTTCTCGCGAGCGGTCAGACTTGATAAACGCCTTGGCCTGGTTGTAAGCCCTGTAGCCGGCATTGCTCTTGGGCGCCATGGCCAAATAAATCACAGCTTGGGCAATGGCAAGATCGCCTTCGGGCGAGCCCAGCCGCTCGAAGGTGGCGGCCGCATCGTTGGCGATCTGCATGGCACGCGGATCGGCCAAGCCAATGTCCTCCCAAGCCATCCGCACCACGCGGCGCGACAAATAACGCGCGTCGGCGCCGCCATCCAGCATGCGGCACAACCAGTACAGCGCGGCGTCGGGGTGCGAGCCGCGGACCGATTTGTGCAGCGCTGAAATTTGGTCGTAAAAGTTGTCGCCACCTTTGTCGAACCGGCGCGCATTCAGCGTCAGTGCGTTCTGCAAAAATTCAGCATCAATGCGCGTGACACCCGCCACCGCCGCCGCGCTAGCAGACTGCTCGAGCAGATTCAGCAGGCGGCGTGCGTCGCCATCAGCGTAGCCCACCAGCGTGTTGACGGCACTGTCGTCGAGTTCTAGGCCTGGCAGCTCACTGGCTTGAGCGCGACGCACCAGCGACTGCAATTCGTCGTCAGTGAGCGCTTGCAGCACATACACCTGCGCCCGCGAGAGCAAGGCGGAGTTGACTTCGAAAGACGGATTTTCAGTGGTCGCGCCAATGAAGACCACCAAGCCGGACTCCACAAAAGGCAACAGTCCATCTTGCTGACTCTTGTTAAAGCGGTGAATCTCATCGACGAACAAGATCGTCTTGCGGCCAAGCGCGAGATTTTGCTGAGCCTGCTCCATGGAGGCCCGAATATCTTTGACGCCCGAAAAAACCGCCGACAACGCGATGAATTCATAACCGAAAGCACTGGCGGTGAGTCGGGCCAGCGTGGTTTTTCCAACGCCGGGAGGGCCCCACAAAATCATCGAATGCGGCTTGCCGGATTCAAACGCCAAGCGCAGCGGTTTGCCCGGTCCAATCAGGTGCGATTGGCCCACCACCTCGTCCAAGTTTTTGGGGCGCAAGGCTTCGGCCAGCGGCGCTACGGGAGCCTTTTCAAACAAGTCAACCATGTGCAGGGTTTATTGACGAAGAACGTCTGCGCCGGCGGGCGGCTTGAACTGGAAGTGGCTGGGGCTGAAAACCGGATTGGCTTCGAAGCGTGAGAAGGTCATCACAGAGCGCTGGCCAAAACTGTCAAGAATGTCCAATGTTGCCAACTCACTGCCCTGCGGTGTCGAGCGAAAACCAACGCTGATGCTTTGCACCTGTCCGTCACGCGTTTTCGGAGTCGCCATGACCCACTGCAAGCCAGCCTTTTCGGGCAAAGCGCTGAGTGTGAAGTCTGCCTGCAGACCTTTTAAATTGGGCGCAGCCGCAATCACCGCCGCCGGCGTGCCATTGAGAACCTGCGCCAGCTTGCGCGTCGTCACCTGGTTCAAATCGACATCGTGCAGCCACAGCGTTTCACCATCGGCAACGATGGTTTGCTCAAAGGGTTTTTGATAAAAAAACCGGAACCGATTGGGTCGCGAAAATTCAAACGTGCCTGTTGATTTTTTGACTCTGGGGGCTTCACTTGTGCGGGCGGGTGAAGTCACTGTTTGTACGAAATCAGCACGGCCGCTGCGGGTTTCGCTGACGAATTTTTCCAAGCTGTCCATGCCGCTGTTCACCGCGGACTGCGCTAAAGCGTTGGCTGAAACGGCGGCCAAAAAGGCTGCCAGTAACATGCCAGTGGATACCGCGCGGAGTTGGGAAAAACGCCTGAATTTGCTACTAGAAAGTGTTTGGCTTGACATGGTTTTATTCGGCTCTTGCAGGGACCAGAATTTCACGCTGGCCGCTGCCGGACATGGTGCTGACCAAGCCTGATTTTTCCATTTCTTCCAGCATGCGTGCGGCGCGGTTGTAGCCAATCTTCAGGTGGCGCTGCACCAGTGAAATTGACGCCTTGCGGTTCTTCAGCACAATCTCCACCGCTTGGTCGTACATCGGGTCTTTCTCACCCGCAGGGTCGCCACCGCCCAGCGCATCACTCTCGCCGTCGACGGTGCCGCCTTCGAGCACGCCCTCGATGTAATTGGGCTCGCCCTGTTGCTTCAAATAAGCCACCACGCGGTGAACTTCCTCGTCGCTGACAAAAGCGCCATGCACGCGAATCGGGAAACCCGTGCCGCTCGGCATGTACAGCATGTCGCCCATGCCTAGCAAGGCTTCAGCACCCATCTGGTCCAAGATGGTTCGGCTGTCGATTTTGCTGGAGACCTGAAAGCTCAAGCGTGTCGGGATGTTGGCCTTGATCAAACCGGTGATGACGTCCACGCTCGGCCGCTGTGTGGCCAGCACCAAGTGGATGCCGGCGGCACGGGCTTTTTGGGCCAGCCGGGCAATCAATTCTTCGATCTTTTTGCCGACCACCATCATCAAGTCGGCCAACTCGTCAATCACCACCACGATGAATGGCAAGCGTTCAAGGGGTTCGGGTTGCTCCGGCGTCAGGCTGAAGGGGTTGTAAATAAACTCTTCACGCTCAGCGGCTTCGTCAATCTTGACGTTGTAGCCGGCTAGGTTACGCACGCCGAGCTTGCTCATCAATTTATAGCGGCGCTCCATTTCAGCGACGCACCAGTTCAAACCGTGTGCGGCTTGCCGCATGTCCGTGACGACCGGCGCCAGCAAGTGCGGAATGCCTTCGTAAACGCTCATCTCGAGCATCTTAGGATCGATCAGCAACAAGCGCACATCGCGCGCATCGGCTTTGTACAACAGGCTCAAGATCATCGCGTTGATGCCCACCGACTTGCCAGAGCCTGTGGTACCAGCCACCAAGCAATGCGGCATTTTGGCGAGGTCGGCCACCACCGCGTTGCCGCCAATGTCTTTGCCCAAACCGATCGTCAAAAGAGACTTGGCTTCGTGGTAAGTTTTTGAACCGAGAATTTCACTCAACTTGATCGACTGGCGCTTGGCGTTAGGCAGTTCCAGCGCCATGAAGTTTTTGCCCGGAATGGTCTCGATCACGCGGATCGACACCAGACTCAGCGCACGTGCCAAATCTTTCGCGAGGTTGACCACCTGCGAGCCTTTGACGCCGGTGGCCGGCTCGATTTCATAGCGGGTGATCACCGGGCCGGGCGCAGCCGCCACCACGCGCACCTCAACGCCGAAGTCCTTGAGTTTTTTCTCAATCAACCGCGAGGTCATTTCAAGCGTTTCTTGCGCCACGCTTTCTTGGCGCAGCTGCGCACCGTCGAGCAAGTCAACCTGCGGCAACTTAGAATCCAGCATGTCCGTGAAGAGCGGCTTTTGCCGTTCTTTAGCCACCCGATCACTCTTCGGAATATCGACATACGTCGGCTCAATCACCACCGCAACCGGGTGATGCTCCTCCATCTCAACGCGCTCGTCATGCAAGACTTCTTCGCGCTCACGGACGGCAGCGCGGCCCACAGCCAAGTCTTCGGCCAGTTCGCGCTTTTCGCGGCGCGAGTTGATGAACTCGTCAACCCAAGCACCGATACGCTGAGCCGTGTTGGCCCACGAAAAGCCAAACACCACGGACACACTGATGACGCCCAGCGCTATCCAGACCAAGCCAGAACCGGTGAAACCCAAGTATTTGACGCTGGCCGGACCCGTCAAATACCCCAGAACACCACCGGCGTGACCCGGCAAGGCCAGCTCAAAACGATACAAACGCGACCACTCCAGCGCACTGCTGGCCACCATCAGCAAAAAGAAACAGGCCCAGAACTTGATGCGGTCTGAAAGCTGAATGCCAGCCTCAGACAATGCTTCACCACGCAACCAACGCGCCAAAGCCGCCACCCAAGCGTGCACGCCCACAACCAACATCCACCAAACAGAAAAACCAAGTAGGAAATAAGTGCCGTCGGCGAGCCAAGCGCCAAATCGGCCGCCCCAGTTGCGGGCGACCATGGTGGCCGCGTTGGTGCCAAGCGCGCCGGTCGTTGACCAAGCCACATCGTTCAAGGTGTAGCTGAGTAAGGCGGCCAGCCAAAAGACCAAGGCTAGCAAGCCGAGAACCAAGCCCAATTCTTGGGCGAAACGACCAACACCGGCCTCCTCGGTAGGAGGCACGGCGTTGCGTGAATTCAGGGTGTCAAGTGTGTATGTCATGGATCACCTGCAAGCTTACCGCAGTTGGATGCCCCTGTTGGCGCGCGTTAAGCATTGGCAAAGCAGCGCCTTGGCCGATTTCTTACAATCGATCTCTTTATTTGCCCGGAACAGACTTTTTATGACGAAACATTCCAAGGTCCTTATTCTCGGCTCCGGCCCTGCCGGCTATACCGCAGCGGTCTACGCAGCGCGAGCCAACCTCAATCCAGTGCTGGTCACTGGCATCGCCCAAGGCGGTCAGCTGATGACCACCACCGATGTCGATAACTGGCCGGCCGACCCCCTAGGCGTGCAAGGCCCTGAATTGATGCAGCGCTTTTTGGAACACGCCGAACGCTTCAAAACCGAGATTCTTTTTGACCATATCAACAAGGTCGACTTCAGCCAACGCCCGTTCACCCTGACGGGCGACAGCGGCACCTACACCTGCGATTCATTGATCTTGGCGACCGGCGCGTCGGCCAAGTACCTCGGCTTGGAATCTGAAACCGCGTTCATGGGCCGCGGTGTGTCGGGCTGCGCCACCTGCGACGGTTTTTTCTACCGCGAGCAAGCAGTCTGCGTGGTCGGCGGCGGCAACACCGCCGTTGAAGAAGCCTTGTATTTGTCGAACATCGCCAGCAAGGTGTACTTGGTGCATCGCCGGGACAAGTTCAAAGCCGAAGCTATTTTGATTGACAAACTGCACGAGAAAGTGGCTGCAGGCAAGATCGTCCTGAAAACCCACCGCACCCTGCAACAAGTGCTGGGCGATGCCGCTGGCGTCAATGGCGTACGCCTGCAAAACACAGAAGACAACAGCACCGAAGACTTGGCGCTGCAAGGCTGCTTCATCGCGATTGGTCATCACCCCAACACGGACATTTTTGAAGGCCAACTGGACATGAAAGATGGCTACATCATCACGCGCGGGGGTCTGCAGGGCTTCGCCACCATGACCAGCGTGCCAGGCATTTTTGCCGCTGGCGACGTGCAAGACCACGTGTATCGGCAGGCCATCACCAGCGCCGGAACCGGCTGCATGGCGGCGCTGGACGCCCAACGTTTTTTAGAACAAAACGATTGAGAACGCCCTGAAAATGGCCTTTGAGTCCACTGCGCAAAGATGAGGACTTCTCAGGCCCCTCGTTTCAGGCTATAATCGATGGCTTGGCTGAGTCCTCATGGTGACCATGGGGCCGGCATCCGAATTACTTTTTTTATACGGAGAGTGCTCATGGCACGCGTCTGTCAGATTACGGGCAAAGGCCCGATGGTGGGGAACAACGTTTCTCACGCTAACAATAAAACCAAACGTCGGTTCTTGCCTAATCTGCAATACCGTCGTTTCTGGGTTGAGACCGAGAACCGTTGGGTGCGCTTGCGCGTCACCAGCGCTGGCTTGCGTCTCGTTGACAAGCTGGGTATCGATGCGGTCTTAGTTGACCTTCGTGCCCGCGGTGAAATCTAAGGAGAATCATCATGGCTAAAGGCGCACGCGAAAAAATCAAGCTGGAATCTACTGCCGGCACGGGTCATTTCTACACGACCACCAAAAACAAGAAAACCACGCCTGACAAAATGCTGATCATGAAATTTGATCCTAAAGCACGCAAGCACGTGGAATACAAAGAGATCAAACTGAAGTAATTCAGTGGTTTCCTGGTGCTCTGGCACCGACGAATCAACCCGCCCTTCACGGCGGGTTTTTTTATGGGCGAAATGCAGCGGCTGGGTGCAGAGGTTTGGCTTGGGGCTGCAGTCTCATACTGGGGTACCAGAAATCGACCCCATCCCCAAGCCAAACCTCTGTGCGCGACATTGTTTAGATAAGAGATGAGATCGGCAAGCAGGAGAAATAAGGCGCCTCGCCCTTCCCGCATTTCAACCACCGATGAGCCACCACAGACTCACCGCTGAAGGCTTGCCCCGGGGGTCGATTTCTGGTACCCCAGTATGAGAGCTCCGGGGCAAGCCTTCAGCGGTGCGTAGAAAACAAGCTCACTCAATGACCCGGGAAGACTGACGCCCACAAAAAAGCCGCTCCGAGGAGCGGCTTTTAATGAACAAAGGCAAACGTCCGAGCAGATATCAAGCCCGAGCCGAACGCAGCTTGTGAGAGAACTCTTTCAAAGCCGCAATGCCGCTGTCTTCAGCGCGATGGCACCAAGCCTGCAAATCGACAGCCAATTGCTCGCGTGACGTTGATGTACTCAGCCACATGTGGCGAAGCTCTTCACGCATCGTCACCATTTTGTCGAGCACGGGGTGCTCTGCGCGAACCTGAGCCAATTGCGGACGGGCTTCTGCCGGCACCTTGTCGTCGTCACGGTGCAACCAGCGGTTGGCCAGCTTCAGAGCCGAAACGTCCGCTTGACGGGCCTTCAGAGCTTGGATCTCAGCTTTGCCAGCGCGACGCAGTTCACGGGCAAAACGCGCCATGACTTCGTAGCGATGAGCGATCAGCGCTTCCAGCGTTTTTTCATCAGCCACAGGGCGAATGCTGCCATGCTGAAGCTTGGGCGGAACCTTCTTGACACTGGCCAAGCCAACGCTCTTCAAGATGGTGATGTACATCCAGCCAATATCGAACTCGTAAGGCTTGATCGACAGCTTGGCCGATGTTGGATAGGTGTGATGGTTGTTGTGCAACTCTTCACCAGCAATGATGATGCCCCACGGTGAAATGTTGGTGCTAGCGTCTTGCGCCTCAAAATTACGGTAACCCCAATAGTGCGCTGCACCGTTGATGATGCCAGCGGCCATGATCGGTGTCCAAGCCATTTGCAAAGCCCAGACGGCCAGACCGCCAGCGCCAAACAGAGCCAAGTCAATGATCATCATCAGGCCAACGCCTTGCCAAGAAAAACGCGTGTACAAATTGCGTTCGATCCAGTCATTCGGCGTGCCGTGACCGAAACGGGCCATGGTTTCCATGTTTTTAGATTCTGCGCGGTAGAGCTCAGCGCCCTGCGTCAGCACTTTCTTAATGCCGTACACGTGCGGACTGTGCGGATCTTCAGCTTGCTCACATTTGGCGTGGTGCTTCCGGTGGATAGCCGCCCACTCTTTCGTGACCTGACCCGTTGTCAGCCACAACCAGAAGCGGAAAAAATGCGATGCAATCGGGTGCAAGTCCAACGACCGATGGGCTTGGTGGCGGTGCAAGAAAATAGTCACGCTGATCATGGTGATGTGCGTGACAGCCAAGGCGAACAAAACGATCTGCCACCAAGCGATGTTCCAGAGGCCGTGAGCAAGCCAGTCAAGGCCGGCGTCAAATAAAGTCATTACGAGTCCTTATAAACAGTTCGCAGCGGCCAGCCGTAGCTTAGCAAGGCGTTCCGAACACTCATCATTGTAGGCCGACAAGACAAAAACAACAAGTCTTGTGGGGGAATATCTCATATGGGCATCGAGCGTTAAAAATCGATTTCAAGCAGACAACTATCGCGATCTGCAGCGATCTTCAGATCTCAGTTGGGGTCGAATCAGCTTTTTGCCAGACTGCAGCAAAGAATCCGTCGGTCTGGTGCTGATGCGGCCACAGCCGCAAAAATGCCCCAGAGCACAGTTTCGGTGCATTCTCAACACCGGCTTGCGTCAATACCTCAGCCGCCTGGAGCAAATGAAAGCCCGGGTTGGCAGCACTGAAGGCCTCTGCAATATTCTCGTTTTCTTCTTTCAACAAGCTGCAAGTGGCATAGACCAAGCGACCACCCGGTTTCAAAAGCCGGGCTGCGCTTTGCAAGATCGCCGTCTGCGTGGCTGACAACTCAGCAATCAGCTTCGGATTTTGCCGCCACTTGAGATCGGGATTGCGGCGCAAAGTTCCCAAACCGGAGCAAGGTGCATCCACCAGCACACGGTCAATTTTGCCGGCCAGACGTTTGATGCGGTCATCGCGTTCATGCGCAATCGCCACCGGGTGCACATTCGACAGGCCGCTGCGGGCCAGCCGGGGTTTCAACGCATCCAGTCGATGGCCGGACGTGTCAAAGGCATAAAGCCTGCCGGTGCCGCGCATGCTGGCACCCAAGGCCAGCGTTTTACCGCCTGCGCCAGCACAAAAGTCAACGACCATTTCGCCGCGCTTGGCATCGACCAGCACCGCCAGCAACTGCGAACCTTCGTCCTGGACCTCGATCGCGCCCCGGGTGAAGGTGTCAAGCTTGCCGAGTTGGGCCTTGTCGCGCACGCGCAAGCCCCACGGTGAAAACGGCGTGGCTGTGGTCACGACGCCCGCCTTGGCCAGTTCTTTTTGAACGTCAGCGCGCTTGTCTTTGAGCGTGTTCACGCGCAGGTCGAGGCCGGCGGGTGCGTTCAGACTGTCCACCAGTGGCCAGAATTCAGCGCCGAGTTGTTCGCGCAGCGAATCGACCAGCCACTGCGGCAGGTTGTGCCGGTGCAGTTCCATCAGGTCCGATGGTTTGACCTGGTCACAGCGAGAAAGCCAGTCTTTTTCCTGGTCGTTCAAGGCGCCCAGTAAAAAATCACGTTCGGCAGCAAAGCCCAAAATCGCCAAACGGCGTTCAATCGGGCCGCTGCCAGACTGGGCCAGATTGGTGAACAAGGACTTCTTGCGCAGCACGGTGTAGATGGTTTCTGCCACGGTGGCGCGCTCACGGGGGCCGAGGCGCTGCTCACGAAAATGGCGCGACACCACCATGTCGGCGGGGTGATCAAATTTAAGAACCTGCTTGATAAGCTCGGAACAACTGTCTAATAGGGCGTTTGGGTGCATGCGGGTATTGTCCCACTGAGCTCATGTGCCAACATCCACCATCCGCAACTTCTCACCAAAACACCATGTCAGACACCTTGCCCGCCCTGATCGAAACACCGAAAGGACTGTACCGGCACTACAAAGGCTTGATGTATGAAGTCCTCGGCACCGTGCGCCACAGCGAGAGCCTAGAGCCCATGACCTTGTACCGGGCGCTTTACGGCGAACGCGGGATGTGGGTCCGGCCAGCCGCCATGTTCGAAGAAGAGGTGGTGATTGACGGATTACGGCAAGCGCGCTTTAAACGCCAGCCAGACTGAGGGCTTTGCAGTCGATAATCGTGGGTTATGTCCGACACCATCGAAATCGAAAAACAAGTCAAACGGCGCCGCACGTTTGCCATTATTTCCCACCCTGACGCGGGCAAAACCACGCTGACTGAAAAGCTCTTGCTGTTTTCAGGCGCGATTCAAATCGCCGGCTCGGTCAAGGCTCGCAAAGCCGCACGCCACGCCACCAGCGACTGGATGGAGATTGAAAAGCAGCGCGGTATCTCGGTCGCCAGCTCGGTGATGCAGATGGAATACCGCGATTGCGTCATCAACTTGCTGGACACGCCCGGCCACCAAGACTTTTCAGAAGACACCTACCGCGTGCTGACCGCCGTCGATGCCGCGCTGATGGTGATTGACGCGGCCAACGGCGTCGAGCCACAAACGCGCCGCCTGCTGCAAGTCTGCCGTGCGCGCGGGACGCCCATCCTGACCTTCGTCAACAAGATGGACCGCGAGGTGCAAGACCCGATGAGCGTGATGGACGAGATTGAGCGTGAGCTCGGTATGGCGGTGGTGCCGTTCACTTGGCCGGTCGGTATGGGCAAGCTATTTCATGGCGTGTACGACCGGCGTGAAAAGCGCATGCGCGTCTTCAGCCCCGGCGAAGACAAGGCCGGCGGAGACGACGAAATCTTGGCGGGTCTGGACAACGCAGAGGCCGGCAAACGCTTTGGCGCCGAGTTCACGCAGGCGCAGGACGAGCTGGAGCTGTTGAACGGTGCCTCGCCAGAATTCAACAGCGCAGAATTCCTCAGCGGCAAGCAGACACCCATGTTTTTCGGTTCGGCCATCAACAACTTTGGCGTGCAGGAAGTGCTGGACGCGCTGGTCGATCTGGCCCCAGCCCCAGCCCCCCGCGCTGCCATGCAGCGCATAGTCCAACCGCAAGAAAAGAAATTCTCTGGCGTGGTTTTCAAGATCCAGGCCAACATGGACCCGGCGCATCGCGACCGGATTGCTTTCTTGCGCGTGACCAGCGGCGAATTCACACGCGGCATGCGCCTCAAAGTGGTCCGCAGCGGCAAAGAAATTCGCCCCAACACCGTGGTCAGTTTCATGAGCCAACGCCGCGAATTACTCGACACCGCGTTTGCCGGCGACATCATCGGTATCCCCAACCATGGCGTGCTGCAACTCGGCGACACGCTGACCGAAGGCGAAACGCTGCTGTTCACCGGCCTGCCGTTTTTTGCACCGGAAATGTTTCGCGCGGTCGAAGTGGCCGACCCGCTGCGCAGCAAACAGCTGCGCGCCGGCCTCACGCAGTTGGGCGAAGAAGGCGCGATTCAGGTCTTCCGCCCGATTTCGGGTTCCCTGCTATTGCTTGGCGCCGTCGGTCAACTGCAGTTTGAAGTGGTCGCCCACCGGCTTGAGCACGAGTACGGCGTCAAAGCCCGCATCATGGGCAGCAACTTCAATTTGGCGCGCTGGGTCACCTGCGATGACGCCAATGAGTTGAAGAAATTCATGGATGCCAATGCACACCGAGTCGCTTTGGACGCCGTCGACGCACCGACGCTCTTGGTCGACCACAGCGCCACGCTGCGCGCCGTCGAACAGCAATGGCCGAAGATCAAATTCCATGCCCTGCGCGAGCATGCCGGGCTGGTGTTCCAAGCGAAGATGTGAGCTGAAGAGCGGGCCTCACTTGACGAGAAAAGGCAGCGGCAACGCCGTCTTGTAGCGCACCTGCTTCAAGGCAAAGCTCGACCTGATTTTTTCAATGCCGGGGATCGGCGTCAGCTGCTCCAGAATGAAGCGCTCTAGGGCGCCGATATCGGCCACTGCGATGCGGATCAAATAGTCGCTGTCGCCGGTCATCAGGTAGCACTCCATCACTTCGTCGTGCTCGACGATGCGCCGCTCGAACTCGCTCAAAGCTTCCTTGCTTTGCGAGCGCAGGCTGATCGAAATGAACACGCTCAAACCCAGCCCAAGCGCCGCCGCGCTGGCAATCGCCACATAGCGGTCAATCACCCTAGCCTCCTCCAGCGCCTTCACGCGCGCCAAACAAGGCGACGGGCTCAAATGCACGCGCCGCGCCAGCTCCACGTTAGACAGCGAACCGTCGCGTTGAAGCTCATCGAGTATCTTTAAATCCAGACTGTCTAGCTGCATACATCACCAATTTCATATTTTTCAGCATTTTATGCCGCTGTTAAACACAAGCCCCCTACATTCAAGCAGAAGCTTCTGCGCCAGATTGCGTAAAGTAGATGGGCCATGAACGATCTCACACACACCTCCCGCCTCGCCGTAATCGCAACAGAAACTACAGCGCAGACCGACCCCGATCCACAGGAAACCGCCGAATGGCGCGAGGCTTTCTCAGCCTTGGTGGCCACGCAAGGCCCTGAACGCGCTCGGCAGATGCTGGGCGAGTTGGCCCGGCAAGCGCGCGTACAGCGCATTGGCTGGCAGCCCGAGTTGGCCACGCCCTACCTCAACACCATTGGCGTCGATGAGCAGCCAGTGTTTCCCGGTGACTTGGCGATGGAAGAGCGACTGGCATCGCTGATGCGCTGGAACGCGCTGGCCATGGTGGTGCGCGCCAATCAGGTCGAAACCGGTGGTTCTGCCGAGCTCGGCGGTCACATCGCCAGTTACGCCAGCGCGGCCGATCTGTTTGAAACCGGCTTCAACCACTTCTTTCATGCGCGGGAAGGTGTGGCTGAAGGTCAACACCGAGGTGACTTGGTGTTTTTCCAGCCGCACAGCGCGCCGGGCGTTTATGCCCGCGCTTACCTCGAAGGCCGGCTCGACGAACAAACGCTGGGCCGCTACCGGCAAGAAATCTCGGCGCCAGGTCAAGAAGGTCGCGGCTTGAGCAGCTATCCGCACCCGTATTTGATGCCGGATTTTTGGCAATTCCCAACTGGCTCGATGGGCATCGGCCCGATCAGCTCGATCTACCACGCCCGCTTCATGCGCTACCTGACGCACCGTCGTCTGCTCAATTGCGAGGGCCGCAAAGTCTGGGGTGTTTTTGGCGACGGCGAGATGGACGAACCGGAATCCATGAGCGCGTTGACGCTGGCTGCTCGTGAAGGCTTGGACAACATGGTCTGGGTCGTCAACTGCAACCTGCAGCGACTCGACGGCCCGGTGCGCGGCAACGGCCGGATCATTGACGAGCTTGAAAAACTCTTCGCTGGTGCGGGCTGGAACGTCATCAAA
>CANFWI010000009.1 GCA_947450675.1 Comamonadaceae bacterium
CCGAAATAAATCGCGTCATGGCCGCCGACCAAGTCTTTCCAGTTGTCCGGCATCATCTGGCCGTGCTTCTCGTAGTAGTCCCAGCTGGCGAAGTCGAAGTGGTCAAACTGCAGGTCAATGCCGAACTTTGTAGCGGCGGCTTCCATCACGCGAACGCCTTCAGGCATGGTCTCTTTGCCGATGCCGTCGCCGGCGATCACAGCGATTCTTTTTTTACCGATATTTGTAGCCATGGTAAGTCCTTGAGTTAAAAATGTTCAGGGTTTGAAAAACTGGAGAGCCTCTTCAAGCAGCAGCTCAGGTGCTTCTTCGGCAATGTAATGACCGCAGGGCAAGCACCGGCCAGACATCTGGTGAGCGCGCTCAGCCCACAGGCCGGGCACATCAAAGCACTTGCCGACGGCACCATGCTCGCCCCACAAGACGCGCAACGGCTGCGCGAGTTTGAGGCCGGCCGTCACATCGGCGCGGTCATGCACAAGGTCGATGCTGGCCGAAGCCCGGTAATCTTCGCAGAGGCTCATGGCCGTGCCCGGAATCAGCGCGCAACGCTCGTAGTCGGCCAGCGCTTCCGGCGCAAAAGCGGCCAGGCCGGCATGTCGCTTACCCATCACGCTGCGCAAGTAACGAACCGGGTCCGACTCAATCAAAGCCTCTGGCAGCGGCGGCGGCTGGATCAGAAAAAACCAGTGCCAGTAAGCCCGCGCAAACTCATCAGAGGTGTTGTTGTACATGCCCAGCGTGGGAGCGATGTCGAGCAGCATCAAGCGCTCCACTTTATCGGCATGGTCTTGCGCCAGCCGGTGCGCCACGCGCGCGCCGCGGTCGTGCGCCAAGACCTGAAAGCGCTCAAAGCCATAGTGACGCATCACGGCCACGGCGTCTTGCGCCATGGCGCGTTTGGAATAAGGCGTGTGCTCGGCGTCGCTGGCCACGCGCGCTGAGTCGCCGTAACCGCGCAAATCCATCATCACCACCGTGAACGACTGGCTCAACGCACCCGCGACGCGGTGCCACATGGCCTGTGTCTGCGGATGGCCGTGCAACAACAGCAAAGGCGCACCATTGCCGCCCGCGCTCGTGCGCAAGCTTCCGGCCGGGCCGGCCACATCGATCGTCTTAAAACCGTCAAAGAGCACTGGAATGTTCCTGTTTTTTGAATTCTCAGCAAAGCGTATTTTGAAGCAGTATCAAGACCTATTCAAGCAATAATCCAGCAATCAATTATTTCTTTTAAAGCATCAATCAGTGGCCTTGGCTTAGACAAAATGGAACGCAGCGATCTGAAATTGGTACTCGCCGTGCGCGAGCACGGCAGCTTGGCCGGTGCCGCGCTGAGTCTGGACGTGGCAGCGCCCGTCGTGACCAAACGCTTGGCCGCACTAGAAGCGCGGCTTGGCCAGAAGCTGTTTCAGCGCACCACGCGGCGCGTGAGTGCAACAGCCGAAGGCGAAACCTTGTGCGAGCGCGCCATCGTCCTGCTACAGGGCTTTGAAACCCTAGAGGCCGAGCTGCAAGAGCGCAAGGCCGAACCGACCGGCTTGATCCGGCTGGCCGCAACTTTTGGCTTTGGGCGCTTGTGGCTGGGGCCGGCGCTGGCCAGTTTTCAGGCGCAGTACCCGCGCATCGAGATCCAGTTGCAACTCACCGAACAATTGCCCGACTTGGCGGCCGACGGCTATGACGGCGCCATCTGGCTCTGGTCGGTCGACAGCCGGCAAGCAGCGCAGTGGGTGTCGCGGCGCTTGGCCCGCAATCAGCGCGTGCTGGTGGCCGCGCCGGCCTATATCAAGCAACACGGGCTGCCCGCCAACCCGGAAGCGCTGAAAGACCACGCCTGCCTGATAGTCCGTGAAAACGGCAATGCAGCCGGTCAACGCTTTGACGTTTGGACTTTGCAAAAAGAGCGTGCCAAGCTGCCGATTCGGGTTCGCGTCAGCGGCCCGCTTTCGAGCAACTCCGGCGAATTGGTGCGCGACTGGTGCACGGCCGGCCGCGGCATCATGCTGCGCAGCCTGTGGGACATTGCACCGCAACTAGCCACCGGTGAGTTGGTCCGCGTACTGCCCGCCTACGCCATGCCGGATGCCGACATTCATTGGTTGGCGCCTTACCGGGCTGATGCACCGCGGCGGATCAGGCTGCTGATTGATTTTTTGGTGGAGCAGTTTGCCGCCGCACCTTGGGAAACCAAAACACCCCCCAATGTCAACGTCTGAGACAAAGTCGCACCAAAGTTGTGCAACGTCAGTCTGATGGCACGGCAAAAAATTGGCATGGAGCTTGCAAATAGACCCGCACCCATCATCCACAAGGTCAGACATGTTTGCTCGCAGAAAATTCATCACTTCCATGGCCGCGACTGTCGCCAGCGCCTCTCTGCCGCTGGCAGCCCTAGCGGCTGACAAAGTCATCCGCGTTGGCACCCTCAAGTTGATGCATTCCATCACGCCGCATTTTTATGAGCAATTTGCGCCTGCTGGCTACAAGATTGAAGTCGTTGCATTTGAAACGCCCACCGATGGCAAGAATGCTGTGGTCACCAAGTCCGTCGACTTCGGCGCGTTTGGCATTGCAGCCGCAACGCTGGGCGGCGCTGCAGGCGAGCCCGTGGTGGTCGTTGGTGCACAGTGCAACAAGGGCATGGCCGTTGTCGCGGGCAAAGACTCCGACATCAACTCCATCAAGGCCCTGAAAGGCAAAAAAGTCGGCATTCTGCCGGGTTCAACGCAAGAAGTGGTGATCCTCGATCGACTCAAACAAGAGGGACTGACCATCAAAGACATCACGTCGGTGCGCTTGGCTTTCAGCGAGATGCCATCTGCCCTTGAGCGCGGTGATATCGATGCCTATGTCGGTGCCGAACCCGGCCCCTCGATTTCAGTGAGCCGGGGCGTTGGCAAAATCGTCGAATACCCTTACGGCACGCCCACCGGCTCGCTCAACATGGTGTTGGGAACGCACTCAGACACCGTTAAAAACAATCCTGCACTGGTCAAGCTTTACCTGCAAATGCACCGCAAGGCCACTGAATACGTGTTGGCCAACCGGGCTGCATTCGTCGAGATGTCCGAGAAAAAACTGGGACTGCCAGCCAAGACCGTCGAGTTGGCTGCGCCCAATATTGAATTGACTTGGCGGATTGACGACGACTGGGTCACGCGGGCCAAATACTACGGCTCACAAATGCTCGACAAAAAGCAGATACGCCAACTGCCTGACTACAAAACATTCATCGACACCAGCTTTGCCAAGAGTCTGTAGTTGAAGCCGGATACTTTGCGGCGTCTGCTGACGCCCGCCCTTCTACCAATACTGTTGCTACTGGCTTGGCATGTCGGGGTCCGACTGACTGGCACACGACTTATTCCGTTGCCGCAAGACGTGGCCCTGATGCTTTACGACTTTGCGTTCGGCGGCATCTACGACGACGCCTTCAGCCAGACCCTTCACCTGCATTTATGGAAATCGGTGACGCGCGTTTATGGCGGGTTTTTCGCGGCGGCGCTCGTGGCCATTCCACTGGGTTTGCTGATCGGCAGAATCAAGCTGATCCGCGAACTGGTCGACCCGACCTTGCAATTACTGCGTCCTGTCCCTGTGACAGCGTGGTTGCCCTTGTCCATGATTTTTTTCGGCATCGGCCCCAATGCCGCTATTTTTCTGGTCTTCCTCGGCGCTTTCTACCCCATCGTTTTCAACACGATATTTGGCGTTCGCTCAGTCGACGAGCGTTTATTTGAAGCTGCCGCGATGTTGGGCTGCAAAGGCTCATCCCTGTTCAGACAAGTGGTGCTGCCGGCCGCCTTGCCGGCGATTTTGAATGGACTCCGGCTGGGCCATGGCTTTGCCTGGATTCTCATCGTCGTCGGGGAAATGACAGGGGTTCAGGAGGGGCTCGGGGCCATCATCATGGACGGTCGCATGCTGTCGCGATCGGAGCTGGTGATTGCGGGCATGGTGGTCATCGGCGTTGCCGGCTTTGCCACAGACCGCTTGCTGGTCGCGCTCAACAATCGCCTGCTCAAATGGAGTCCTCAACACAATGTCTGAAACCAACGCACCTGCGACGCCACGCCACCCCCTGCCGGTCTTGTCGGTCAAACACTTAGGCAAACAATTCAGCGTTGGCGGGCGCACTGTTCAGGCTTTGCAAGATGTGAACTTGAGCATCAAAAAAGGCGAGTTTGTTTGTCTGATTGGCGCTTCTGGCTGCGGTAAATCCACCCTGCTGCGTATCCTTGCCGGCTTTGACAGCCCGACGCAAGGCAGTGCAGAAATGTACGGCGTGCCAATCAAAGGCCCCAGCCCAGAACGCGGCATGGTCTTCCAAGACTTTGGGCTGTTTCCTTGGCTGACCGTCAGACAGAACATCGGCTTTGGACAATACCAACGCCACTTGCCCAAGGCAAAGCTGGCAGTGTTAAGCGCGCACTACATGAACATGGTCGGCCTCGAAAAATTTGCCGACTACTACCCCGGCCAACTGTCTGGTGGCATGAAGCAACGCGTCGCAATCGCCAGGGTGTTGGCCAACGACTGTGAAGTGCTGCTGATGGACGAACCGTTTGGCGCATTGGATGCGCTCACCCGAGAAAAACTCCAGCAAGATCTGCTGGAGATTTGGGCGCGGACCAAGCTGACAGTGATCTTTGTGACGCATGCGGTCGAAGAAGCCGTGCTGCTGTCAGACCGGGTCGTGGTCATGACCGCCGGCCCGGGACGCATTGAAGAGGATGTGCCACTGACATTGCAACGACCGCGCGACATTGTCGGCATGGAGTTCAATCAGGTCCGACGCGACATCACTCAGTTGTTGTCCAGCCATGTGTCCATGCGGGCGGCCGCATGAGCGCGCTCTACCGAGGCATGGACCAAGCCAGCCTAGACGCCGGCTACAACAACAGCGCGGCAGTGAAAAACAGCGCCGCACTGATCGCTGAATTCGACGTTCTCAGCGAAGGGCTGCGCCAGCAACCCGCAGCACGCATCGGCCTGCGCTACGGGCCAGCAGCACGGCAACTGATTGATTATTTCCCGGCCAGCCAGCCGGGTCCGGTGGTCGTGTTTATCCATGGCGGCTATTGGCAAATGCGGGCCAAAGAAAACTTCAGTTTCATTGCAAAAGGCTTGCTCGACCAAGGCCTGCATGTGGCCCTGGTCGGCTACACACTGGCACCCGACATCAGTTTGGCCGGCATTGTGGATGAAGTTCGGGCCAGCATCGCTTGGCTTGGCGAGCACGCCGCAGATCTCGGCGGTGACCCGACACGCATGCTGCTGTCTGGCTGGTCGGCAGGCGCGCATCTGGTGGCCATGTGCCTAGACGAAGCGGGCGTCATCGGCGGCCTGGCCATCAGCGGAATCTACGACCTTGAGCCTGTGCGCCTGAGCTACGTCAATGACAAGCTGGGCTTAAAGCCAGAAGAGGTGATGTCACTCAGTCCCTTGTGCATGGCGCAAAGCCCGAAACCCATGCTGATTGCTTACGGGCAGTCAGAATTGCCTGAGTTACAACGGCAGTCTGAGGCGTTTTATGCGGCGCGCAAAGCCGCCGGAATGCCTAGCGAATTACTGGCGCTGCCGGACATGAACCACTTCACCATCCTGTGGCAACTGTCCGAAAGTCAGGGCGCACTGGCTGTCGCTGCGAAAGCCCTTTGCGCACGGGAAGTGAATCAGGCAACTTGAACATTAAGACGTGTGAACTTTGGGAGCTGACGAAGGACGCACCACCAAGCTAACACCCAGCGCCGTCAGCGCAGTGCCAACAAGGGTGGCTGCGGTGATGCTCTCGCCAAACAAGGCCCAAGCCATCAAGGCGGTGGTCGGCGGCACCAAGTACAGCAAGCTGGTCACCGCCATGGCCGCACCGCGTTGCAACAACAAGTACAACAAGGAGCTCCCCCCCACGGTCAGCACCAACACCGACCAAGCCATCGCCCCAATGAACTTAGCGTTCCAATTGATGGCTTCAGTTTCAAACAGCATCAGCGGCAGCGTGACCAGCAGCGCTGCGAACAACTGAATCACGTTGGCGGTGCGCACATCGTTTGCACTCACAAAATGCTTTTGGTACAAAGTGCCGGCCGTGATGCTGAGCAAAGCAAACACAGCGGCAGCCAGCGTGAAGCCACTCACCTCCATGCCAACGCCCAACTTGCGCCAAACCACCAGCAGCAAACCGGCCAGACCGAGCGTCAAGCCCAACCATTGCAGGCGACTGATCTTCATGCCCGCCCACTGAGAGATCCAAACCGCCGTGAGCACGGGCTGCAAACCGACCATCAAGGCGACCAAACCAGACCCCATACCCGCCTTGACGGCCACCCAGACGCCGCCCAAATAGCCCGCATGCATCAACAAGCCGGTGACGGCGAGGTGCCCCCACTGACTGCGGCGCGTTGGCCAAGGAGCGGCCGACAACTGAATCCAGACTAAAAAACAAAGGATGGAAAGCACGTAACGCATGACCAGAAAAGTCAGCGGCGGCGCGTAAGGCAGGCCGAACTTGGCGACGATAAAACCCGTGCTCCAAATCAGCACAAAAACCCCCGGCATGGCGCGCAGCCAGACGCTGGTGGTTGCGTGAGCGCCGCTCATTTGGCGCGAGCGCGAATTTCCGGAATGGCTTTTTGCAGGTAATAAACCATCGACCAGACCGTCAACACGGCTGACAGCCAGATCAGCCAAGTGCCCCACAGCTGCGTGTCCACTCTGCCAAACAAGGTGCCGTGGTACAGCAGGAAGGGGATGGCAATCATTTGAACGGTGGTTTTGAGCTTGCCAACCATGTGAACAGCGACGCTTTTGGTCGCGCCAATCATGGCCATCCATTCACGCAGGGCCGAGATCGCAATTTCGCGACCAATGATGATGAGCGCTACAAAAACGTCAGCACGCTGCAAATCCACCAACACCAACAAAGAAGCGCAGACCAAAAACTTGTCGGCCACCGGGTCCAAGAACGCGCCAAACGAAGACATCTGGTTCAGCTTGCGGGCCAAGTAACCGTCGAGCCAATCGGTGGCGGCGAAGACGACAAACATCGCCGTGGCAATCAGGTTCTTGTTGGTGGGAGAAATATCGAGGTAAAAAATACCTACGATCAGCGGAATCGCCACGATGCGAGTCCAAGTCATGAGGGTAGGTATGGTTAAAAACATGGTCGGATTTTGGCACGAGTGGCCAAACTGCTCCGCAGGCTCAGTGCAGGGCCCGGTAAATTTCCTCCGACAGCTCCTTCGAAATACCCTCCACCGTCGCAATATCTTCTGCGCTGGCCGAGGTCACACCGCGAATTCCGCCAAAGCGCTGCAGCAAGTTGGCGCGTTTTTTAGGACCAATACCGGCGATGTCTTCGAGCTTGCTGCCACCGACCCGCACCTTGGCCCGCCGCGCCCGCATGCCGGTGATGGCAAAGCGGTGCGCCTCGTCGCGGATCTGCGCGATCAACATCAAAGCGGCTGAGTCACGGCCTAAGTAAACCTTCTCTCTTCCATCGGCAAACACCAACTCTTCCAAGCCAACTTTACGGCCCTCGCCTTTCTCAACGCCGGCGATCAAACCCAGGTCAAGGCCCAACTCCTCAAACACCTCACGCGCCATCGAGACTTGGCCTTTGCCGCCGTCAATCAGCACCAAGTCGGGCAGTTTGGCTTCGTTGTTACGCGCCGCCTCGGCCAACTTGGTGTAGCGGCGCAGCAGCACTTGGCGCATGGCCGCGTAGTCGTCACCGGGCGTGATGCCGTCGATGTTGTAGCGCCGGTATTCGGCGCTTTGCATCTTGTGGTCATGGAACACCACGCACGAAGCCTGCGTCGCCTCGCCCGCCGTGTGCGAGACATCAAAGCACTCAATCCGCAGCAAATCTAGTTTGTCGGTCGGCAGTTCCAGCGCCTCGGCCAGCGCCCGCGTACGCGCCTGCTGCGAGCCCTGCTCGGCCAGCAAACGGGCCAGCTGCAAGTCGGCATTTTTCTGCGCCATCTCCAGCCAGATGCGGCGTTGTTCGCGCGGCTGATGGACGGCACTGATGCGCACCCCGGTTTGCGCCGACAGCGCCCGGATCAGGTCTTTGTCAACCGGCGCACAGCAAACCAGCGTGGGCGGCACCAGCACGTCAATGTAGTGCTGGGCGATGAAGGCTTCGAGAATCAGGGACTCGACCGACTTCGGCACTTTCAGCTTGACGGGCTTGAGGTCTGTGGATGGCGCGGCTTCAGTCGTTGCATGAGTCGTTGTGTCAGTCGTTATTTCAGTTACCGCTTCCGACAGCTCAACATCCAAAGCCGCCATGTCGGTGGCGTCTTGCACATGGCTGGGGAAGTACGGCCGGTCACCCAAGTGACGACCGCCGCGCACCATCGCCAAGTTGACGCAGGCTTTGCCGCCATGCACTTTGACAGCCAAAATATCAACATCTTTGTCGCCGCCCGTTTCCATCGCCTGCTGATGCAAGATGTTCGACAGCGCGGCGATCTGGTTGCGCAACTCGGCGGCCTGCTCAAACTCCAGCAGCTCGGCGTGATGCTGCATTTTTCGCTCCAGATCGGTCACGATGTCCTGCGTCTGACCGCGCAAAAACCGCGCTGCATTGGCGGTGTCCAAGGCGTATTGCTCAGCGCTGATATGCCCCACACAAGGCGCCGTGCAACGCTTGATCTGGTACAGCAAACAAGGCCGGGTGCGGTTGTTGAACACCGTGTCCTCACAGGTGCGCAAGCGGAACACTTTTTGCAGCAGCAGGATGCTTTCTTTCACCGCCCAAGCGCTCGGGTACGGGCCAAAGTAATGGTGTTTTTTTTCAATCGCGCCGCGGTAATAAGCCATGCGCGGGAAAGCCGTGGCGGGCAGTTGCAGCGCGCTTTTTTCCGCGGCTCGCTCCGGAATGTGCGCCGCCGTGAGCTTCAGATACGGATAGCTTTTATCGTCCCGAAACAGAATATTGAAGCGCGGGTTCAGCGTCTTGATCAGGTTGTTTTCAAGCAGCAACGCTTCGGCCTCTGAGCGCACCACCGTGGTTTCCATGCGCACGATGCGCGTGACCATCAGGCCAATGCGTGTGCCACCATGGTTTTTCTGAAAATAGCTGGTGACTCGTTTTTTCAGGTTGCGCGCCTTGCCCACGTAGAGCACGCCGCCTTCAGCGTCAAAGTAACGGTAGACGCCGGGCATGGCGGGCAGTGCCGCCACTTCGCTGAGCAGTTGGGGATCGAATTCGTGAGGCAGGGTCATGGTGTGGGAACGGGAAGGTCAGTTTGCGGCAATCCTGCCGTATTGTGGACAATCCTTGCATGAATCGCCGCCACCAATGGGACATTTTTTGCAAAGTCATCGACAACTTTGGGGACATTGGCGTTTGCTGGCGGCTCAGCACCGACTTGGCCGCGCGCGGCGAACAGGTGCGCTTGTGGGTTGACGACGCTTCGGCCCTGAGCTGGATGGCACCGGCGGGTGCAAAGGGTGTCGAGGTGCTGCCATGGATACAGTCGATTGAATCCCCCGCGGTGAGCGCCCTCCTCGCCAAGCAACCCAGCGACGTGCTGATCGAAGCCTTTGGCTGCGAGATTCCGCCTGAGTTTTTGGCGCGCTGGGTCGCCCAACCGGCACCAAGTCAGCAGGCGCGTTGCTGGCTGAATCTGGAATACCTGTCCGCTGAAAGCTATGTTGAACGCTGCCACGCCATGCCGTCGCTGGTCAGCCACGGGCCTGCAGCGGGCTGGACCAAATGGTTTTTTTATCCCGGCTTCACGCCCCAAACCGGCGGCTTGCCGCGGGAACCTTGGCTAACCCAACGCATGACTGATGTGGATGCGCAAGTCGAGCCACATCGCGCCTCGTCCCGACTGCAGGTCACGCTGTTTTGTTACGAGCCACCGGCCCTTGCGGCCTTGCTAGCGGAATGGTCTCGCCACGGCTTGGCGGGTCAACCGGTCGAACTGCTGGTGACGGCAGGTCGGTCGGCGCAAGCGGTCAAGGCGGTGCTGAGCCAGTTGACAACAAATACAGAATTGCTCCATATCACTTGGCTGCCATGGCTGAGCCAGACCGAGTTTGACCACTTGCTCTGGGGTTGCGACTTGAATTTTGTCCGCGGTGAAGACTCGGTGTTGCGCGCGCTGTGGGCCGGAAAACCCTTCGTTTGGAGCATTTACCCGCAGGACGACGGCGCACACCTCCCCAAACTGGAGGCTTTTTTGCAGCGATTAGACGCACCCGCCTCGCTCAAAGCCTTTCACCGGGCATGGAACACCGCTGGTGAAAAACGGCTCGCCCCCAGCGCCGTCGACCTGTCAGAGTGGCGGCAACACGCCAAGGTCGCGCGGACGGCGCTGCTCGGGCAAGAAGACATGACAAGCCGTCTGCTTCAGTTTGTGGCTAAAAACCGCTAAAATCAGAGGCTTTCGGGAAATAGGTGGTCTGGACATATGGCCACGTTGCACCCCGCTAACTTGCCGCATCACGCCAGCACCTTCCCGCTCCGGCTGCGGCCCTTAACTTCACATTCTTATGAAAATCGCTCAAGAAATCCGCGCCGGCAACGTCATCATGCACGGCAAGGACCCGATGGTCGTGCTGAAAACCGAATACAGCCGCGGCGGTCGCAACTCCGCCACGGTGCGCATGAAGCTGAAAAGCCTGATCGCCAACTTCAACACCGAACAAGTGTTCAAGGCCGACGACAAGGTTGACCAGGTCATCCTCGACAAAAAGGACTGCACCTACTCTTACTTCTCCGACCCGATGTACATCTGCATGGACGCTGAGTACAACCAGTACGAAGTCGAAGCCGAAAACATGGGCGACGCCCTGCACTACCTGCAAGACGGCATGGAACTCGAAGTCGTGTTCTATGACGGCAAGGCCATTTCTGTTGAAGTGCCAACCAGCGTGCAACGCGAAATCACGTGGACCGAGCCAGCCGTCAAAGGTGACACCTCCGGCAAGGTGCTGAAGCCTGCCAAGATCGCCACAGGCTTTGACCTCGGCGTGCCGATTTTTGTCGCACAAGGTGACATCGTCGAGATCGACACCCGCACGGGCGAATACCGCAAGCGCGTTTAAAGTTTGAGCTCAACTGGCGGCACCATGCCGCCAGTGTTCAGCTTCGGCAGAGCCGCTTAGCTGGCCGACAATGGGGTCATGAAATCAACTCAAGACCTTTCCGACAGCCCCCTCGCCGACGCCTGGGCTGAACTGCAAGCGCATTCAAATCAAGGCTATGCGCTGAACCCAGACGCTTACCGGCTGGCCTTTGCCGACCCCGAATTTTTGTTGCGCCGTGAAACCCGTGGTTTGCGCATGCAGCTTGAAATGCTCAAGCCCGAATCAGAGCAGCAGGCGCAAGGCGTCGAAAACACCATCGTCGTCTTTGGCAGCGCACGCTTCCCAGCGCCAGAGCAAGCCAACGCAGCCCTCGCATCCGCTAAAAAATCGGGTGATGCAGCGGCCATCGTGCTGGCTGAACGGCACGTCCGAAATTCAAAATACTACGATCAAGCGCGC
The DNA here is from genome assembly GCA_947450675.1 of Comamonadaceae bacterium. Lineage (GTDB taxonomy): Bacteria > Pseudomonadota > Gammaproteobacteria > Burkholderiales > Burkholderiaceae_C > Polaromonas. The sequence continues at coordinate 11,506 of CANFWI010000009.1, forward strand.
CTTTTCAGTCGACTGGTCGCCGCCCACAGCAAAGCCAGTTCACCGCAAGAGCAATTGTTCATCTGCACCGGCGGTGGTCCCGGCATCATGGAAGCAGCCAACCGCGGCGCGCACGAATTGGGCATGCTGAACGTCGGCTTGAACATCGCCTTGCCGCACGAACAAAGTGCCAACCCCTACGTGTCGCCGTCGCTGAACTTCAAGTTCCATTACTTTGCCATGCGCAAGATGCATTTCATGATGCGCGCCAAAGCGCTGGTGGCTTTCCCGGGCGGCTTCGGCACGCTCGATGAGTTGTTTGAAGTCATCACGCTGGTGCAAACCAAAAAAGCCAAGCCGGTGCCGATTGTGTTGTTTGGCAGCAGCTACTGGAAGCGCTTGTTCAACTTCGATGTGCTGATCGAAGAAGGTGCCATCTCACCGGAAGACTTGGATTTATTGACCTACGTGGACGATCCGCAAGACGCTTGGGACGCCATCAAGAGTTTTTACGAGCTGTAAATGCAACAGGCCTAAGGCCGTTGGAGGCCGTGCGGGCTGGCTGGCAAACTGTCTTTCAGCAACCAAGCCGAACGAGCGCCAGCCCCAACCACCGTCCCGGTGATCCAGAACACGCCGGCCACGCCGATGATGGCACCAGCCGTGCCGAACAACAAAGGCATGATCACGCTAGAAGCGTTGATCGCCATCAGACGCAAACCCAGCGCTTCGCCATGTCGCGCCTCGGGCGTCAGCTGATGCAGCATGCTCATCACCATCGGCTGCACCATGCCCAGCGTCAAACCCAACATGACCGAGCACACGCCCATGGCCAGCGCGGTGCTTGTCAACGGATAAACACCGAACAGCAGCGCGGTGATCAGCATCGCGGTGCACAGCACTGCCCATTCACGCACGCGGTTGGCGATCAAAGGCAAGAGCACGCGCACGGCCGCCGCCGCGATGGCAAAGGCACCCAAAATCGTGCCGATCACCGAGGCCGGAATGCCGCGCTCAAAGCCGAGCACCGGCACCACAAAAGTGTGCACATCCCAGCAAGACGATAAGAACCAGTTGACCAACATCAGTTGCCTGAATTTCGGATCGTGCAGCAGGTCCCAAGTCTTGGTCGGCGCACTGCCCGGCACGGCAAAGATGGGCGGCAATTCCTGCACGCGTCTGAGCAACCACCAACTGGCCAGCGGCAAAATCGCCATCATCAAAAAAGCCGCCCGGTAGCCCGACAAACTCCCCGGGTTGGCGCCAACATGGTCAATCAGCAAGCCCGCGGAAAAGGTGCCGATGAAATTTGAAACCGCCGGCCCGATCGCCAGCCAGCTGAAGACTTGCCGCAGTTGCAGGGGACCGTGAGCCGCACGACCGACATGACGCTGCAGCGCAATCACTGCTGCGCCCGTCGCTCCGCCGGTCAACAAGGCGGCCAGGCACAACACCGGAAACACCGGGGACACCACAGCAGCGCCAGCGCCGGTCATGGCCGCCAGCATGCTGAAGATCATCGGCTTTCGCAGCCCGTGGCGGTCGGCATAACGCCCCGCCGGCAACGCCAAAAACACCTGTGTCAAGGCGAACAAGGCCAGCAGCACACCCACCGCCGCCGGGCTGTAGCCCTCGCGCAAAGCCAGCAACGGTGCAGCCATGCGCGTGCCCGCCATGCAGGCGTGCAGACAAATCTGCGCCAGGATGATGCGGGCCAATTCTCTGGTCATGTTCGGCGGCTTATGGCTGTCGATTAATCTGCGTCACGGTCTAAGGGGTCCATCGGAATCAGCCGGGCCGACTCCGCTTCAGGCAAGGCCTCGACCTGCCGCAGCGCCTTGCCCATGACACGGCTGCGTTGCTCGGCGCTGTTCAGTGTGTTCAGCACCGTCTCGGTTTGGGACTTGACCTTGGCCAGCACGTCACCGAATTTTCCAAACTCAGTTTTGACCGCGCCCAGCACTTGCCAGACCTCGCTCGAGCGCTTCTCCAAGGCCAAGGTTCTGAATCCCATTTGCAGCGAGTTCAGCATGGCCAGCAAGGTGGTCGGGCCCGCCAACACGACGCGGTGGTCACGCTGCAGCGACTCCATCAAACCCGGACGCCGCAGCACTTCGGCGTACAGCCCTTCGGTCGGCAAAAACAAAATCGCAAAGTCGGTGGTGTACGGCGGCTCGATGTATTTGTCGCTGATGGATTTGGCTTCTAGGCGAATCCGCAACTCCAGCGCCTTGCCAGCCACCTCGGCACCCGGGGCGTCAGCGCGTTGCTGGGCGTCCAGCAGTCGTTCGTAATCTTCGTTCGGGAATTTCGCGTCAATCGGCAACCACAGCGGCTCGCCGGAGTCACTCCGGCCGGGCAGCTTGATGGCGAAATCCACCGTGTTCTTGCCGCCGGGACGGGTTGCAATTTGGGCCGCATATTGGTCCACGGTGAAGACCTGCTCAAGCAAGGCGGCGAGCTGCGCTTCGCCAAAAATACCGCGCGTTTTGACGTTGGTCAGCAGGTGTTTGAGATCACCCACGCCCTGCGCCAGGCTTTGCATTTCACCCAGGCCCTTGTGCACTTGCTCCAACCTGTCAGCGACTTGCTTGAAGCTTTCACCCAGCCGAGTTTCGAGTGTTGCCTGGAGTTTTTCATCCACCGTCGCCCGCATCTGGTCGAGCTTTTTCTCATTGCCTTCCTGCAAGGCGGTGAGCCGCTGCTCGACCACCAAGCGCACTTCACCGAGCTTGCGCTCGTTGCCCTCCGAGACCTGCCGCAATTGTTCGTTCAAGCCATCAGAAAAGCGCTGCAAGGTCTCAGACACGTGCTGCTGCATGGCGCCCAGCTGCATGCGAAAAGAGTCAATCTGCTCGTTCTGTGTGCGCGCCACATCGCCAGACTGCGCCAGCAGCGCTTGCTGAAACAGCGACAGACCCTGCGCCAGTTCAGCGCGGGTACCGCGCGCGCTGATTTGCACCTCGGCGCGCAGTTCACGTTCCAGCCGCTCGTTGGCCGAGGCCAAGCTGGCCAGCTCGTTCAAAACTTTTTGCGGGTCTTCCGAACGCCTGCGAAGCTGACTGACCAGCAAGGCCAACAGCAGCAACACACTGACAACGGCCAGCACCAACAACAACCACACAAACACATCCGACATGAAGGCCTTTTTGAGACGATGAACCCATGAAAACGACTAAGGCACTCGCCTCAAGCTGACAACGACTTACTTGCTCGCAAGCGCAGCCAGATTGAGTGGCGTGAGCGGTGGTTTGCCGCTTAAAAAAGCAATCAAGTTGTCAGCGGCCAACGCCGCCATGGCGAGTCGTGTCGGCATCGTCGAGCTGGCGATGTGCGGCGTCAACACCACGTTCGGCACGGTCAGCAAATCAGGGTGCACCTTGGGCTCGCCCTCGAACACATCCAAACCGGCCGCTGCGATGACTTTGTTTTTCAGCGCTTGGGCCAAAGCAGCATCGTCGACAATGCCGCCGCGCGCGATGTTCACCAGCGTCGCCGTGGGCTTCATCATGGCCAGCTCAGCCGCGCCAATGGTGTGATGCGAGGCAGCCGAATAAGGCACCACCAAGACCACGTGGTCAGCGGTTTTCAGCAGCTCTTCTTTGCTGACATAGCTCGCTTTGCAGTCCGCCTCAAGCGCTGCATCGAGGCGCGAACGGTTGTGGTAAATCACCTTCATGCCAAAGCCGTGGGCGCCGCGCTTGGCAATCCCTTGGCCAATCCGGCCCATGCCCAGAATGCCGAGTGTGGATCCGTGAATATCCGAACCAGCAAACATGTCAAAGCTCCATTTGGTCCACTGGCCGGCGCGCAAATAATGTTCGCTTTCGGTCATGCGACGGGCCGTCGCCATCAGCAGCGCAAAGCCGAAGTCAGCGGTGGTTTCGGTCAGTACATCGGGTGCATTGGTGGCCAACACGCCCGCTGCGGTCATGGCGTCGATGTCGAAGTTGTTGTAACCCACAGCCATGTTGGCGCAGATTTTGAGGTCGGGACAAGCCGCCAGCACCTCGGCGTCAATCCGTTCGCCACCTGTGGTGAAAACACCCTGTTTGCCTTGCAGGTGTGCGATCAGTTCGGCCTTCGACCAAAGCACGTCAGCCTGATTTGATTCGACCTCGAAATGCTGCGATAAGCGCTCGATGATGTCAGGGAAAACTGCGCGTGCAACGAGGATCTTGGGCTGGCTCATGAGGGTGTCCTAGATAAAAGGATGGAGGGGAATTTAAAAATAGCTTTGGAAACGACGCTTTGACAGCCACCAAGCGCCATCACTCTATCTCAAAGACCTGCCGCAAATACGCCAGATATTTCACGTCGTCACACATATTTTTAGACGGCGTGTCTGACACCTTGGCGACCGGCTGTCCGTTGCACTGAACCATCTTGATGACGATCTGCAGCGGCTCGTAGCCGAGGTCGTTGGTCAGGTTGGTGCCGATGCCGAAAGCCAATTGACAGCGCCCCTTGAACTGGCGGTACAGCTCAATGGTTTTAGGCACGGTCAGGCCATCGCTGAAGATCAATGTCTTGGTGCGCGGGTCGACGCGGTTGATGCTGTAATGCTGGATCAAGCGCTCGCCCCAGGCGGCAGGGTCGCCACTGTCATGCCGGGCGCCGTCAAAGAGCTTGCAAAAGTACATGTCAAAGTCGCGTAAAAAGGCGCTCATGCCGTAAACGTCGCTCAGCGCGATGCCGAGGTCGCCGCGGTACTCTTTGGCCCAGGATTCAAAGGCGAACACTTGGCTGTCGCGCAACCTCGGGCCCAGCGCCTGGCAGGCCTGCAAAAATTCATGCGCCATGGTGCCCAGCGGGGTCAAACCCAGCTTCATGGCAAACAGCACGTTGCTGGTGCCGGCAAACTGCCCGGCAGTGCCCGCACCCACCCGAGCGATCAGAGTGCGCAAGACCTCTTCGTGCCAAGCTCGGCTGAAGCGCCTTCGGGTGCCGTAGTCGGCGATCTTCAGCGCACTCAAGCCTTCGCCTTTGAGTTGCTCAATCTTCACGTCCAAGCGACGCCGGCCTTCCATGACGTCGGGCAGTTTCTGGGTGTTCCGAAAGTACACCTCATTGATGATGGCGAGAATCGGAATTTCAAACGGGATGGTGTGCAGCCAAGGGCCTTTGATGGACACCTCAATGTCACCCGACGCCAGAGCCGTGACGGTGACGTATTTTTCATTCAGCCGGAACAGCCCCAGAAAGTCCACGAAGTCGCTCTTGATGAAGCGCATGGATTGCAGATAGGCCAACTCCGCGTCCTGAAAGCGCAGGGTGCACAGCGCCCGAATTTCCTCGCGGATTTCGTTCACCATCGGCGCCAGTGGGCTGACGCCCGGACTGGCTGCGTTCCGGCACTGAAAGCGATATTCGACCTGGGCGCCCGGAAATTGGTGCAGCACCACCTGCATCATGGTGAACTTGTACAGATCGGTGTCGAGCAGGCTGGTGATGATCATGGCGGTGGCAAGGCCGCGGGTGAGCGCGGCGAGGTCTGCAAAAGTGGGCCGTGAAGTGTGGTGACGATCAGCCGAGGAAGTCGACTTCGAACAACAGGGTTGCGTTCGGTGGAATCACGCCGCCCGCACCGCGCGCGCCGTAGCCCAGCTCCGCCGGAATGACCAGGCGGCGCGTGCCACCGACCGACATGCCTTGCACGCCTTCATCCCAGCCGCGAATCACCTGACCAGCACCGAGTGAAAAACCAAATGGCTGGCCGCGGTCTTTGCTGGAGTCGAATTTGGCGCCCTGCACGCCGTCATTGAACAGCCAGCCGGTGTAATGAACGCTGACCTCTTGGCCGGCCTTGGCAATCGCGCCGGTGCCGAGCACGGTGTCTTCATATTGGAGGCCTGATGGCGTAGTGGTCATGGTCATAAAGAAAACTTTCAAAAAATAAAAAAATGAGGGCTGTTTGCCGGTCACAGGGGAGCCCCTGACTTTACCCGCAACCAGCGCCCTGCGTGCTCATTTCACCCAAGTGGTGAAGTCTTCAGCGCTGACACGGGGCGTGTGAAACGTGTTCACCAAGGCAGACTCGTCGGCATAACCCAGCGCCATGCCACAGACCAGCATGTCGTCAGCACCCGCGCCAATGTGCGGCAAGATGATTTTGGCAAAACCATTCCAGGCAGCTTGTGGGCAGGTGTGCAGGCCATGGCCACGGGCGGCCACCATGATGCTCTGCAAAAACATGCCGTAGTCGACCAAGCTGCCGCGGTTCAAGACTCGGTCAATCGTGAACATGAGCCCGACAGGCGCATCAAAAAATCGGTAATTACGCTGGTGCTGGGCGTGCATCTTGTCTTTGTCGCCCTTGCCGATGCCGAGCAAGCCATACAAGCCCCAGCCGTTTTCACGCCGCCGGTCGATGTAGGGCGAGACCCATTTTTCAGGGTAGTAGGCGTACTCTTCTTTGTACTGCGCGCCGAGTTCCGGATTGTCGCGAACGGCATCGTGCGCGGCGCAGACCTTGTCCACCAGCGTGTCGCGACTTGGCCCTTGCAAAACGTAAACCTTCCAGGGCTGGGTATTGGTGCCCGAGGGCGCGCGGCTGGCGACCTCCAGCAAGTGCATGAGGATGGACCGGTCAACCGCTTGGGGTAAAAACGCCCGCACCGACATGCGGCTGGTGATGGCTTGGTCGACAGGGTTCACGGCATTCACCGTATTTGCAGGGTTCGTATGTATCGTCATCACTTGAGACTGTCCAATCTTGGTGGCTTGATTCAACGCAAACGGATTTCCATGATTTCGAACTCCAGTGCGTCCCGGTAGGTTCGAAGTTCTCGCTGCGCGAGAAACAGCAGAATTTTTGGCGCATGCGCTTTGACCACGCGGGGCAGCAAGAAACCGATGGCGATCAGCGGCAAACCGACCCAGCTATAGCCCGACCAACTCAGCGCGGTGCCAAGTCCGATGATGGGCAGCGCAATACCGACGACGAACAACCGGTGTTTGATGTATTTTTGCGCCTTTTCTGGGTTCACGATCAGGCTAAAACGGCCCGCCGGCAGGCCCGCACAAAACGCTTCGTGCGACACCTCCACTTGGCGACCCGCGTCGGAGGCGGTTTCAAAGGACAGATCGGGCATGCTTGTTTGTCTCCGTGGCTTTTTATCTTCACGCCCATCTTATGCGGTCAAGCCTTGCCACTTCTCCCAATACGCCAAAGCCACCCGGTAAGTGTTCATTTGCACTTGCACGGTTTCATCGATATCAACGCCGTAGCCACCGGCCATGGCCATGGCCAGCGTTATGCGGCGCTGCCAAGCCCAGTCAAAAACCCGCCGGTCGCGCGCCTCAAGACCGTCGTAGCTCAAACTCAAACGACCCAAACGATCGCCCTCAAACGGATCGGCACCGGCCAAATAAATCACCAATCCCGGTTGAAAGCGCCGCTCCATCTCATCAAGTGCGTGCTCTAGCGCCTGCAGGTAATCCGCATCGTTGCAGCCATCCGGCAAGTTCACGTCCAGGTCACTGACTTCCTTGCGAAATGGAAAGTTGTGTTGCCCGTGCAGCGACAGCGTGAAAACGCTGGCGTCATCCTTGAAGATGCTGGCCGTGCCATTCCCTTGGTGCACATCCAGATCAATCACCGCCACGCGCAAGGCCGGCCGCAGGTGTCCGTGGCGCCTGGCCCACTCGGCTTGCATCAAACGGGCCGTCACAGCAGCGTCGTTAAAAACGCAGAAACCACCGCCTTTGTCTGCGCTCGCATGGTGCGTGCCGCCGGCCATGTTGGCCGCTACGCCCTCAGATTTGGCTTGCGCACCACCGCGCAGACCCAGCGCTGCGCGTGCAGCCGCAATGGTCGCACCGGCCGATCGGCGTGAGCGCTCGACCATCTCCAAGCTCCAGGGAAAACCGATTTCGCGCATGGCGACTGCCGGCAATTCACCGCTGCTCACTGCGTTGATGTACGCAGGGTCGTGCGCCAGAGCCAATTCGCCATCCGTGGCGCTCGGCGCCTCAGCCATGCTCACCGCCGGCAACTCTGTCGCCACACGCTGGCGCAGACGTGCGTACTTTTCCATCGGAAAGCGGTGCCCCGCAGGCAGTGGCAATACAAAGTGATCCGCGTAATAGGCTTGCAAAATAAATAAGGCGTGAAAAGAAACAGGGACTATCTCAATCGACCGGCGCACAGGTCGCAACGCATTTTAAAAGCTCTTCATGAAGCTCAACATTGTGATTCGAAGTTAACGCTCAAACCGCAGCTGAATCGTTTTAAAAACCCAGAAACCACCAGCCCATGCGGCCTAGAGGCGCACATCTAAAATGATGCATTGCAGCAAAATTGACTTGCAATCATCGCGCCACCCCCTATACTTTGTGTCATGTTGCAGTGCAGCAATTGGTGGTTCGAGAAATCACCCAATCAAGCTGAGCAACTATTTTTTAACTCACAGGAGATTTGAATATGTTGACCGCTGAACAAGTTATTGACTCGCAAAAAACCACTTACGAAACCCTTTTTGGCCTGACCAACAAAGCCTTCGAAGGCGTTGAAAAACTGGTCGAATTGAATCTCCAAGCGTCCAAAGCCGCTTTGGCAGAAACCGCCAATCAAACGCAAGCGATGATGAGCGTGAAAGACGCCCAAGAATTTTTGGCCATGCAAACAGGCATGTTGCAGCCTTTGGCAGAGAAGTCGGCCGCTTACAGCCGCCACCTTTACGACATTGCCACCAGCACCAGCGCCGAGTTCAGCAAAGCTCTTGAAGGTCAAGCCGCAGAAACCCAAGCCAAGCTCATGGGTTTGGTCGATGGTGCTGCTAAAAATGCGCCAGCCGGTTCAGAAACCGCCATGGCCGTCATGAAAAGCGCAGTTGCTGCGGCCAACAACGCTTTCGAGTCGGTTCAAAAAGCCGTTAAACAAGCCACCGACATGGCTGAAGCCAACTTCACCACCGTCAGCAATACCGCCGTCAACGCGGTCAAAGCACCAGCTGCGAAAAAGCGTTAATTTTCATTGAGTTGTCTCCTCGGGTCTCCGGCAAACATCGCGTTTCCAGACCCGTTTAAAGCCCGCCTTGTGCGGGCTTTTTTTGTGTCTATGTTCAGGGCTATGGATGGATCTACCGCAGCGCCACAGAAGCCGCCTCCAGTTTTAAGCGGAGTGCCGGCAGTGCTGCAAGCATGGCTGCCCTGCCCGCCTCAATGGCTTTCAGTCGGGCTGAAAAGTCAGCGCTTTTAAGCCCCACCAGCGAGGGCCGAATGATGAGGTCCGCATCTTTCAGCTCGTGCTGGTTGATGCTTCTGCCCATGATCGAAAAGGTCTGCAGCAAGATTTGCAAGGTGTCGTTGGCGGCGTTGTCTTCGGGCACGGTCGAGATGTCAACCGCAATCACCAGTTCGGCCCCCATTTGACGTGCAAAACGCACCGGCACCGGGGCCACCAAGCCGCCATCGACGTAGTCGCGCCCGCTGATCCGCACGGGCACAAAAACGCCAGGCACGGCACTCGATGCGCGTACGGCCATGCCGGTGTCGCCGCGCCGAAACAGCATGGCCTGCCCATTGCCCAAGTCGGTCGCGACCACGCCCAGCGGAATGCTCATTTGGTCGAGCAAGCGACCGCCCACGGCCTCGTTCACATAGCGGCCCAGCGCATCGCCGCGGAACATGCCGCGCCCGACCAAAGGCAGCATCCAGTCGGTGATGGCCACCTCTTCAATCGCCAAAGCGGCTTTTTGCAACTCGACACTGGACTTGCCGCTGGCATACAGCGCGGCCACCAAACTACCGGCCGAGGTGCCTACAACGTAGGACGGGCGCAAACCCGCTTCTTCCAGCACAGCAATGACGCCGACGTGCGCAAAGCCTTTGGCGGCGCCGCCGCCCAGTGCCAAGCCAATGCGCGGCATGCGTTTGGCCGCCACGGGCACGGGGGGTGCCTCCGGAGAGACAACGGGTCCAACACCTAAGCCAGCACAACCTCCCATCAACAGCATCGAGCCAAGGGCAGCGCCACCCAACAAGCGGCGCAGAACGACTTTCAAGCGCTGAGAAGCGCTTGAAAGCAAGGCATCGGAGCGTGCACGCTCTGCGCACAGGGTCAGCGTTGCGTCCAACTTGGAGCGCAATAACCTTGCGTCAGCTTCGAGCACTTTAAAGTTATTAAGAATTATTCGCGTTTGCATTAAACTAGCTTCCATCGCAACTTTCACTCATCAAACCCATGTCCAAAAAACCGCTTCTTGCCGGCCTTGTCACCGCTGCCCTGCTGAGCGTCACGGCCAGCGTTGTCGCTCAAGAGCAGGTGCTCAACCTCTATTCTGCCCGTCACTACCAAACAGATGAGGCGCTTTACGGGAATTTCACCCAAGCCACCGGCATCAAAATCAACCGCGTGGACGCCGATGACGCCGGCATTCTGGCGCGCCTGAAAGCCGAAGGCGCTGCCTCGCCAGCCGATGTGGTCTTGCTGGTCGACGCCGCTCGGCTCGGTAAAGCCGACATGGACGGTCTGTTTCGCCCGATCAAGTCAGCGCTATTAGAAGCGGCCATTCCAGCTCAGCTGCGCGCCAAGCCGAGCGCTGAGGGCACCACTTGGTTCGGCTTTTCGACCCGCGCCCGCATCGTCGTGTACAACAAAATGCGGGTCAAAAAGACCGATGTTGACACCTACGAAGCCTTGGCCGACCCGAAGAACAAAGGCCTGCTGTGCACCCGCTCAGGCGCCCACCCCTACAACTTGTCCTTATTCGGTGCGGTCACCGAACACCTCGGCGAAGTCAAAACAGAAGCCTGGTTGAAAGGCCTGGTCGCCAACATGGCACGTGCGCCCAAAGGCGGCGACACCGACCAGATCAAGGGTGTGGCCAGCGGCGAGTGCGGCGTGGCATTGACGAACAGCTATTACCTAGCGCGCATGATGCGGTCGACAGATCCGCAAGACAAGGCCATCGTTGAGAAAATCGGCGTGGTCTTTCCGAACCAACAAACTTGGGGCACCCACGTCAACGTGGCGGGCGCGGGCGTGGCCAAAAACGCCAAAAATCTAAGCAGCGCCGTGAAGTTCATGGAGTATTTGGCCAGCCCGGCCGCACAAAACTACTTTGCCGACGGCAACAACGAATGGCCTGCCGTGGCCGGCGTGAAGGTCAACAACCCGGCCTTGCAAGCCATGACGGGCGGCAGCTTCAAGTCGGAAACCATCCCGATCAGCGCCGTCGCCAACAACCAGACCAAGGTGCAGCAAATGCTGGACCGCGTCGGCTATAAATAAGGAATTGGGCGCAGCCGATGCGTGATAATTGAGTTGACGTTAACGTCAAGTCAGGTCCATCAAGGCGTCTGGCTTTTCATTCCCTTTCACCCTTTTAGGATCACCCATGGACATCGCAGGCAAGGTTTTCATCGTCACAGGCGGCGCATCAGGTCTCGGCGAGGGCACAGCCCGCATGCTGGCCGCCAACGGCGCCACGGTGGTGATTGCGGACATGCAAACTGACAAAGGCGAAGCCATCGCCAAAGACATCGGCGGTGCATTTGTGCGTTGCGATGTGAGCCAAGAAGCCGATGGCCAAGCCGTCGTCGCCAAAGCTGTGTCGCTCGGCAAACTGATGGGCTTGGTCAATTGCGCAGGCATTGCACCGGCCGAAAAAACCGTCGGTAAAAACGGCGCGCATTCGTTGGCTTTGTTCAGCAAAACCATCACCGTCAACCTGATCGGCAGCTTCAACATGATCCGCTTGGCGGCTGAAGCCATGAGCCAGAACGAACCGGAGTCCACCGGCGAGCGCGGCGTGATGATCTCGACGGCATCGGTCGCCGCCTACGACGGCCAAATTGGCCAAGCTGCGTACAGCGCGTCCAAAGGCGGCGTGGTCGGCATGACCTTGCCGATTGCCCGTGACTTGGCGCGCAACGGCATCCGCAACATGACCATCGCACCCGGCATTTTCGGCACGCCGATGATGTTTGGCATGCCGCAAGAAGTGCAAGACTCGTTGGCCGCCAGCGTGCCCTTTCCGTCACGTTTGGGCACGCCGCAAGACTACGCCAAACTGGCCCGCCACATCATTGAAAACGAGATGCTCAACGGCGAAGTGATTCGTCTGGACGGCGCCATCCGCTTGGCACCGCGTTAAGCCAGCAACGCACGGCGCCATCTGACAATGCCTGTGAGGTTTCTGGCCGCAGCAGGGCTCACTACCTTTCTGACGGCTTGTGCCGCATCACTGGCAGCGCAAGTCGAGCCTCAAACCGCGCCCTTGCAGCCCGAGGAGGCGTCAGGCTACACCGAAAAGCCCGGCTGGGCGACCCGGCATTTTGCCGTGGCTGCGGCTCATCCGCTGGCCACCGATGCGGGTTACAAGATCCTCAAAGCTGGCGGCTCCGCCATCGACGCAGCCATCGCTGTGCAGATGGTGCTGGGTCTGGTCGAGCCGCAATCGAGCGGCATCGGCGGTGGTTCTTTCTTGTTGCACCACGATGGCCAACGCAACATGACAGAGGCATTTGACGGTCGCGAGACGGCCCCGGCCGCCGCCAATGAGAATCTTTTTTTGAACCCCGACGGTAAGCCGGTGGGGTTTTATGAAGGCGTTGTCGGTGGCCGCGCCGTCGGTGTGCCAGGCACTGTGCAGATGCTGGAAGATGCGCACCGCCAGCACGGCAAACTGCCATGGGCACAACTGTTCGCCCCGGCGATTGCGCTCGCCGAGCAAGGTTTTAAAGTGAGCGAGCGCCTGCACAGCTTGCTGGTCAGCGACGTTTATCTCAAAAAAGACCCCGTCGCCGCAGCGTATTTTTATGACGCGGCCGGCCTGCCCTGGCCCGTCGGTCATCTGTTGAAAAACCCCGAACTGGCGAGCGTTTTCAAGCGCATCGCCAGAGGAGGATCGAAGGCGTTGATGACCGGCGACATCGCCCAAGCCATCGTCGACAAGGTCCGCCAGCACCCGAGCAACCCCGGGCAACTGGCGTTGGCAGACTTGGCCGACTACCAAGCCAAAAAACGCGAACCGCTGTGCCATGACTACCGGGTGGCTCCCCGCGACTACCGCATTTGCGGAATGCCGCCGCCGAGTTCCGGCGCGATAACCATCGGCCAAATGTTGGGCCTGCTGACCCACACGCCCGCGCAAGCCATGCCGTTGATGGACGGCCTGCCCGATGCGCGTTGGCTGCACCTGTACACCGAAGCCTCGCGCCTGGCCTTTGCCGATCGCGACCAGTACATCGCAGACCCGGACTTTGTGCAAGCGCCCGGCGGCCACTGGATGAGCCTGCTTGAGCCCGGCTATCTGGCGGAACGAGCCCGGCTGATCGGCCCCCTGCGCATGACAACGGCTGCGGCCGGAACGCCAGGCGCGGTCAAGACGAGTTATGCACCGATGCCCGAGCAGCCCGAACATGGCACCAGCCACATCAGCATCGTCGACGCCGACGGCAATGCGCTGGCCATGACCAGCACCATCGAAAATGCTTTTGGCTCGCGCCAGATGGTCAAAGGCTTTTTGCTCAACAACGAGCTCACCGACTTCAGTTTCACACCCCGTGACGCCCAAGGCAGGCCGGTTGCCAACCGGGTCGAGCCCGGCAAGCGGCCGCGCTCGTCGATGGCACCCACACTGGTGTTTGACAAGGTCAACGGCGAGTTGATGATGAGTGGCGGCAGTCCGGGCGGCGCGCTCATCATCCATTACACCGCCAAGCTGCTGTATGGCACGCTCAACTGGGAACTCGATGCGCAGCAAGCCATCAACCTGCCCAACTTTGGCAGCCTCAACGGCATGACACTGCTGGAAGACCAGCGCTTTCCGGCCGCTACCGTTCAATCTCTGCGCCAACCGGGTGCGCAAGTACGAGAAGTGCCCATGACCAGCGGCTTGCAAGCGATTCAAAGAACCCCGTCGGGCTGGTTTGGCGGGGCCGATCCGCGCCGCGAAGGCATCGTTCAAGGCGACTGACCCACCGCCCAACAAATGCCGCGTCAAGGCTTTGTGATTAAATCAGCCCTCGACTTTTGCACCCATGGCCATCCCACAATCATTCATCCAGGAACTCCTGTCCCGCACTGACGTGGTGGACATCGTTGGGCGCTATGTTCAGCTGAAAAAGGGTGGCGCCAACTTCATGGGGCTGTGCCCTTTCCACGGCGAAAAGTCGCCCTCCTTCTCCGTCAGCCCAGCTAAACAGTTCTATCACTGCTTTGGTTGCGGCAAAAATGGCAACGCCATCAGCTTCTTGATGGACCATGCCGGCATGACCTTCGTCGAAGCGGTTAAAGACTTGGCTCAGCAATACGGCTTGCAAGTCCCTGAAGACGACGTCAGCCCGCAAGACCGGGCCCGCGCCGCACAAGTCCGCGAGCAGCAAGCCACGCTCACCAGCGTGCTCGAAAAAGCCGCCGTAGCCTACGCCAAACAATTGAAAATTTCACCGCGCGCCGTCGACTACTTCAAAGGCCGCGGTTTGTCGGGCGACATCGCCAAAACCTTTGGCCTCGGCTACGCGCCCGAAGGCTGGCGCAGTTTGGCGAGTATTTTTGCCGACTACAACGACCCGCTGCTGGTCGATAGCGGCCTCGTCATCACCGGTGAGCCCGGCGAAGAAAACCAGGCGGGTGAGACCAAACGCTACGACCGTTTTCGAGATCGGGTCATGTTCCCGATCCGCAACGTCAAGGGCGAATGCATCGGCTTTGGCGGCCGCGTGTTGGGCGACGACAAACCCAAATACCTGAACTCGCCAGAGACGCCGGTGTTCAGCAAAGGGCGCGAACTCTACGGCCTGTTTGAAGCCCGCACCGCCTTGCGCGAACACGGCTTTGCCTTGGTGACCGAAGGCTATATGGATGTTGTGGCACTGGCCCAACTCGGCTTCGCCAACACCGTGGCCACGCTGGGCACCGCCTGCACAGCAGACCACATTCAAAAACTGTTTCGCTTCACCGACGCTGTCGTCTTCAGCTTTGACGGCGACAGCGCCGGGCGCCGTGCAGCCCGCAAGGCGCTAGAGGCCGCCCTGCCTTTTGCCAGCGATGTGCGCAGCGTCAAGTTCTTATTTTTACCAGCCGAACACGACCCCGACAGCTACATCCGTGCGCACGGCCAAGAAGGTTTTGCCAGCATGGTCAAGCAAGCCGTGCCGCTCAGCCGCTTCATGATCGAAGCCGCCAGCGACGCCTGCGACATGAGCACCGCCGAAGGCCGCGCCCACATGGCCAGCAATGCGCGCGTGCTGTGGAGCCTGCTGCCCGACGGCGCACTGAAGCGCCAGTTGCTGGCCGAGATCGCCGACCAAGTGCAAATCGACAGCCGTGAATTGCTGCAACTCTGGCAACCGGCCGCACCTTACAAAAGCGGCCAGCGCAACAACAATTTCAACCCCAGCGCCAGCGGCAAAAGCTTCAAGGCCGGCACTAAAAATGCAGCCGACCGGACACCCCAACCCGAAGCGCCTGACTACAGCTACGCCTATGGCCCAGCGGGCGACGACGCCGACTACAACAGCTCCGAACCTGACTCGTACGGATCGAACGATTCACACGGCTTCAGCAGTCCCAGCAACTCGACCTTCAAACCCTCTGACGGCCAATTCTCCAGCCGATTTCCCAGCAAAAAAGGCAGCGCATCAGGCGGCTACAGCAGCTATGGCGACAGGGCTTCAGCAGCGCGCCCACGCCGAATCGCTGGCCGCATTTTGTCAGCCAGCCGCGAAGACCGCGTGCTGCGCGCCTTGCTGACCGAGTCGCAAGCTTGGGACAAGCTCAACCACGACGAGCATGCTTTGCTATCCGGCTTGCCCGCGCCGCACGGCCCGCTCTTTGTCTGGCTTGAAAGCCAGCTGCACGAGCATGGCCCCCAGCCGTGGGCCGCTCTGCGCGAAGGACTGCGTGAGCATGCGCATGAGAATTACGCGCTCAACCAATTGGCACAAATTCCCGAAGGCATCGAATCCGACTGGACCGAGGTACGCAGCATTCTGGACCAGTTGAGCCGGCTGGCAAGGCAAGTTGAAATGCAAGACTTGGCCCTGCGCGCCAACACCGACCCGACCGCCTTGGCGCGTTACCGCGAACTGGCAGCCCTGCAAAAACCCGCCTAAAAACAGGGTTTCGAGGGCCTTGAAGTTGCCTCAAAAATAAGCATCTGGGTATAATCCAAACTTAACGCTACGGCAAGCGCGAGAGCAGCACCTCCGGCACCGGCTCCCCGCACAACGGGACCTCTTTGGTACAGAGCCATTTTTTCCGCAAGGACTGCATCCCAAATGTTCGCCCAAACAACTTGCCATCATGCCCAGCCAGCCGGTTTGGGCATTTTTTGCGCCCGCATGGACGCCTGCTCAGTTTCAAGCCATCTTTGCCGATGGACCTGAAATTTATGCACAGTCTGTCGTCAGGCGCTTTGTTGTGAAAAAGTTTTTTAAGACACCTGGAGCTCGCCATGCCTGTTCAAAAGTCCAAGAAGCCCGTCAAGCCTGTCGCCCAAGCGGCTGCCAAGAAACCTGCTGCCAAAACAGCGGTCAAGGCGGTGCTCAAAGCAGCAACGAATTCAACCAAGCCCCGCGCCAAGGTTGAAATCTCCAAAAAGGCCGTCATATCCAACAAAGCAACTGACCGACCTGCCCCAGCGGGCAAAGCGTCTGTCAAATCCGAGAAGATCCTGAAGAAAGAAACGTCCGTGCCGTCCAAGACCAGCCCTACAGTCAAACCAGTCGCCGTCCGAGTGACCGCCAAAGAAGCAGCCCTCAAGGCCGCGCCTGTTGCAGCCGCAGCAGAAACGCCTGCTAAGAAAAAGCCCGGCCGCCCTCCCAAGAACCCCGCCGCCGAAGGCGACTCGCCAGCTGCTGGCGCCAAGCGCGGCCGCAAGCCAAAGGCCTCCCTCAAAGGTGACGGCGACGAAGACATGTCGGACATCGAAGACGACTTGGTCGGCGAACCGGTGGTGGAAACGACCGAGAAGGTCAAGCCGCTGCGGATGAAAATCAGCAAGTCCAAAGAACGCGCTTTGATGAAAGAGTTCGGCCTCGACGAAGCCGTGCTGTCTGAAGAAGACATGCTGAAGCGCCGCCAGCGTCTGAAAATTCTGATCAAGCTCGGCAAGACGCGCGGTTACTTGACGCATGGCGAAATTTCCGATCACCTTCCCGACAAATTGGTCGACGCCGAAACGCTGGAAGTCGTTGTCAACATGCTCAGCGACATGGACGTTGCCGTTTTCGAGCAAGCACCTGACGCGGAAACCTTGTTGCTGAACAACACCGGTTCAACCGTCGCAACCGAAGAAGAAGCTGAAGAGCAAGCCGAGGCAGCGCTCTCCACCGTCGACAGCGAGTTTGGCCGCACCACCGACCCCGTCCGCATGTACATGCGCGAAATGGGCACGGTCGAGTTGCTGACCCGCGAAGGCGAGATCGAGATCGCCAAGCGCATCGAAGGCGGCCTCATGCGCATGATGGAAGCCATCTCAGAAAGCCCAGCGACGATTGCTGAAATCTTGCGTCTGGCCGAAGAAATTCGCGAAGGCAAGATCGTCATCTCCACCGTGGTCGACGGTTTTTCGAACCCCAACGAAGCCGACGATTACGTGGCCGAGGAAGACTTCGACGAATTCGATGAAGAAGACGACGACGACGGCAAGGGCGGCTCCAAAGCGCTGACCAAAAAACTCGAAGAGCTCAAAAAAGAAGCCCTCAGCCGCTTTGACAAAATTGCCCAGCACTTTGAGAAAGTCCATAAGACCTACGACAAAGAAGGCTACGGCACGCCGACCTACTTGAAGTCGCAAAAAGCCCTCAGCGATGAGCTGATGACGGTTCGCTTCACGGCCAAGTCGATTGAGAAATTGTGCGATTTGCTGCGCGGCCAAGTGCTTGACGTTCGCAAAAAAGAACGCGAACTGCGCCGCATCATTGTGGACAAGTGCGGCATGCCGCAAGAAACTTTCGTCAAAGATTTCCCACCCAATTTGCTCAACCTGAAATGGGTTGAAAAGCAAGTCGCGTCCAACAAGCCTTGGTCCGTGGTGATGGCTCGGAACATCCCACCGATTCAAGAGCTGCAAACCAACCTGGCCGAACTGCAATCACGCGTGGTCGTGCCTTTGACCCACCTCAAAGACATCAACAAGCGCATGAACGAAGGCGAGACCAACTCGCGTGACGCCAAGAAAGAAATGATCGAGGCCAACTTGCGTTTGGTCATCTCGATCGCTAAAAAATACACCAACCGGGGTTTGCAGTTCTTGGACTTGATCCAAGAAGGCAACATCGGCCTGATGAAGGCGGTCGACAAGTTTGAATACCGTCGCGGCTACAAATTCTCGACTTACGCCACGTGGTGGATTCGTCAGGCCATCACGCGTTCGATCGCTGATCAGGCCCGCACCATCCGTATCCCGGTGCACATGATCGAGACCATCAACAAGATGAACCGTCTGTCACGCCAGCATTTGCAAGAGTTTGGCTTTGAGCCAGACGCCAGCGTGTTGGCCGAGAAGATGGAGATTCCTGAAGAGAAAATCCGCAAGATCATGAAGATCGCCAAAGAGCCGATCTCCATGGAAACGCCGATCGGTGACGACGATGATTCACATCTGGGCGACTTCATCGAAGACGCGGCCAACACCGCCCCTCTCGAAGCAGCGATGCAAGCGGGTCTGCGCGACGTGGTCAAAGACATCCTCGACAGCCTGACACCCCGCGAAGCCAAAGTGCTGCGCATGCGCTTCGGCATCGAAATGTCGACCGACCACACGCTGGAAGAAGTCGGCAAGCAGTTCGACGTGACGCGTGAACGGATTCGCCAAATCGAAGCCAAGGCTTTGCGCAAGCTCAAGCACCCGAGCCGCAGTGACAAACTGCGCAGCTTCATCGACACGATGTAACTGAGCTCAGCGTTCTCAGCGCCCAAAGCGCCTGCAGCCTTTACGGTTGCAGGCGCTTTTTTTTATACGCTTTTTAAGCGTATGCAGTTCCCACGCCGGCAGGAGGCTTGCGCTGACATATTTTTCTCAAAGATCTCTGAGACTAGGTGTTCATCGGCATCCGAAACCAACTCGCAGTGAGGTGGTTCGAATCAGCTTCACCTGAGGACTCTTCATGCGCCGCGTACTGCTCACTTTGGTCATCGCTGGCAGCTTTGCAGCTGCCGCCGCAAACGTCCCACCCGTACAGCCCAACCAAGTTCCGACGCCCCCCCCGATCACGTTGAGCGTCATGGTCAAGGACAACAGCGCGCAATCTGGTCAGCGCGCAATCGCTGACGCGGCGACATCTGTGAGCCTGAAGCAAGCTTTGGCCCGCGCAGAAGATGACAGCAACGTGGGTATTTATGGGACGCTGTTGATCACCTTGGTCGTGATGGCCACGATTGCATTGCGACGCATCCGCACACGAAAGCCCTGAGCATGAGTGGACTGGGCCAACCTAGTGTGGCGGCCGTGAAGTGGAGCACGGTTGCGACGCTCGCCCGCTTTCTACTTCAGCTGTGTGCGCAAGTGATGCTGGCGCGCACTTTGGGGCCGGAGATTTTTGGCCTTTTCGCCATGGGCATGGTGGTGTTGACTTTAGCGAGTTTTTTGACGGGCTTTGGCTTCAGCTGGAGCCTGCTGCAACGTGCTACCGTGCAAGCAGAAGACATTCGATTTGCATTGACTTGGCAGGTCATCGTCGGCTTGATCACCACGACCTGGGTGTATTTTTTAGCCTCGTGGTTAGCGCTTTATTTCAAAGAACCCCGGGTGCAATTTGTCATTGAGTGGCTGTCCTTGGCCTGCCTGCTGACGGCTGCCGCTGGGCCGGCCACCTACCTGCTGCAGCGGGACCTTAACTTTCGGGCCATCGGACTGATTCAGGTCGGCAGTTACGGTGCCGGCTACCTGCTGGTTGGTATTCCGATGGCTTGGCTGGGCTGGGGAGCTGCGTCACTGGTCGCCGCTTGGTTGGTGCAGGCCAGCGTCGTGTTGGTGGCGAGCTACGCGTTAAAACCGCACCCCTTACGGCCGCTACTTTGGTATGCCGGTGCCGCCACTGCGATCCGCACGGGACGCTCGGTTTTCATCACCAACATCGTCAACTGGTTGCTCAACAACATGGACCGCGTCTTGATCGGCCGCCTGCTGAACGCACAGGCGCTGGGCCTTTACAACGTGGCCTACAACATGGCGACCCTGCCTAACTCGCTGCTACTGGGCGCACTGCAACCAGCCTTTTTAGCGGCAGGTGCACAACTTCAAGATCAGCTGCCGCGCTTAGGACGTGTTTACCTGAACATGCTGGCGACGGTGTTGGTGCTGGTCTTGCCGGCCTTTGTTTTCTTGGCTTTGATATCGGATGATTTGGTGCGCTTGTTGTATGGCCCGGCATGGCGTGAAGCCGGCTGGGTGTTGCAGATTTTATTTGTCAGCATGCCGGCTTATGTGGTGTGGGGTTTGTCGACGCCCGTGCTGTGGAACACGGGCCGCCAGAACTTTGAGTTTGCGCTTCAACTGCCGCTGGTGCTGATCGGTGCCGCTGGCTTTTATGCCTTCGCGGGTCAAGGCTTGCGCAGCGCGGCCGGGGTGGCGGCAACGCTGCTGGTATTGCGCGCTGCGGTCATGAGTTTGGCGGCCATGCGCGCACTGCAACTCCGCTGGACGATTGTGTTGCCGCATGCTGTTCGTGGCGCATTGCTCAGCGGCCTCTGCGTCTTGGGGGTTTGGTCAGGGCACAACGCCACGTCGGGTTTTGACAGTCCGTGGCTGGCGCTGCTGGTCAGCGGACTGCTGACCCTGTGTGCAGTCGCCGTACCGATCCTGTGTCGACCGCAGCAACTGCTGGGTGCCGCCACCATCGACATGGTGCTCAGATTTTTCCCGCGACTCAGTCCCTTTTTAAACCGCAACGACTGGCTGTCACGTTCCGATGTGATCGGCGAACAACAAACTTAAAACGCCAAGACTCTCATGCACAACACACTGAACACATTGGTTTTGGTCGGCGGCAGCATGCTGGCCGCACTGTTGGCCACGATCAGCATGGTTGGATCCGCACACATCATTGCCAGGCGCGAGCAGGGCTACATGCATCTTATTTTTTTCGCCATGCTGTTCTCTGTAGCCGCCGGCAGCTTGTTGTCGGGGCGTGACATCAGCAGCAACTTTTTGATTGAAGAGCAAGCACTGCCTGAAGCTAAAAACCTGTTCATGCTCATCCTGCAACCGATTATTTCGTTGCTGATTTTGGCGGTTTGTGGCGAGCGCATCATCGCCCATTGGCTGCAACGCCATGCAGTGCCGCCGGCATGGCTGCTGCTCATCGCTTTTTTTGTCTTTTGGGCCTGCACGGTTGCAGCGCCGGCCTTGTTCGGGGCTCACCCGAAGCTGTCCCATGATGACGTTTACCCTCTGGTGATCGGGGTTGCCGCAACCCTCGCCTCAAGTCTGGAGCGAGATCAAGCGCTCAGGGCCGCACGCGATGCTATTTTTATATTCATGTTGCTGGGGCTGATGATGATGCCGATCAATCCTCACATGGTCTTGGACAGTGCCTACACCCAGGGGCTGATACCCGGGCTTCCGCGTCTGGCGGGGCTGTCGCCGCATCCTGTCGGCATGGGCTTGCTGTCGCAGTTGGGTCTGCTGTGCTTGATGGCTCGCCCCTACCAACATCGTTGGCTCAACCGCTTGGCTTGGACGGCCGGACTGACGAGCCTTTTCTTGGCGCAATCCAAAACGGCTTGGCTGGCATTTTTTCTCTGCGCGGGTACGCTGCTGGCCGTACAACGTGGGCCTGCTGTGTGGCGCCGTGTCTCCGATCCGATGCGTCCTGCTGCCGGCATGACAGCTCTGGTTGGCGTCATGCTGGCCGTGGTGATGCTGACCGCCATACTGACTTATGGCGACTTGAGCGAACGCATCAGCGCCTTCATCAATACGCCGGAAGGGGCGCAGCTGACATCGCTGACGGGGCGCGACCGCATTTGGGCCATTGCCTTTGACGAATGGCAGCGCAACCCTGTATTTGGCTACGGCCCAAGCATTTGGGATGAAGCCTTTCGGGTCAGCATCAACATGTCCAACGCCTCGCACGGACACAACCAATTCATGGACACGCTGTCCCGCGCCGGCACGGTGGGGGCCATAGGCCTGACGCTTTATTCGATCGTCTTACTCATCCTGTCGTTGCGTTTCACACGCGCGACACAGGGTTTGTCTTTGGCCTTGTTATTGACTTTGATGTTGCGCTCTATCAGTGAGGTGCCTTTGCTGATGTTCGGTTATTCGACTGAGATGTTCATTCATGTGCTGTTGCTGATGGTGCTAGCGGCCGCTCTCCAAGAAGCGCGTCAAGCAAGGCCCCTTTCAGCTCAAACTCCATCCAAACCTTTGAACAGATCGCCCCTCGGTTCATTGGCAACAGCACGGTTCAGCCCATGAAATTCACTGTCCTGATTCCGCTTTACAACAAGGCTGCGTACATTCGAAACACGCTTGAATCCGTGTTGGCGCAGACCTTCACCGATTTCGAAATTCTGGTGATCGATGATGGTTCCACCGATGCTGGCGCCCATGTTGTGGAAGATTTTTCGGACGACCGCATACGGCTGATTCATCAGCGCAATGCTGGCGTTTCGGCCGCACGCAACCGAGGCATTGCAGAAGCCCGCGGCGATTGGGTGGCTTTTTTAGATGCCGACGATTGGCAGCACCCTGAATTTTTAGCCGCGCTGGTGTTGGCTCAAACAACTTGCCCAGAGGCCTGCGCGGTGGCCACTGATTTTTTGCGCTTCCCTCACACCGAAGGCGCTTGGCCGCCCCATTGGGCTTTACCGAGCAGTCAACCGCAGATTGAACTCATCACCGACCTGTCTGCGCGCTGGATGCACGGCCCTTCCCTGTGCAGCAGCTCGGTGGCCGTGAGGCGCGACTTGCTGCAATCTATGCAGCCGTGTTTTCCGGTGGGTGAGTCGGTTGGCGAAGACCTTGATTTATGGTTTCGATTGAGCGAGAAAACACCTATTGCGCTGGTCCATGTGCCATTGGCAGCCTACCGTGAGGCGGTCGCGGGAAGCCTCAGCACGCAGCACAACATATCAAACGTTCCACCGTTTTTTGAACGCATCCGTGACCGCGCCCTGTCGGGGCAGATGACGCCGACCCAGCGTCGATCGGCCCTGTGGCTGGTGGCCCAGCATGAAGTCACCTTGGCACGCATGGCCATCACCGCAGGCCAGCGCGCACTCAGTCTGCGCTGGCTGATACGCGGCCGCCATGCAGCACGAGGACAACGCTGGTGGCTGACGCTGGCCATGACGCTTTTTTTCCCCTACCACTTGGTCAGCCGTTGGCAGGTCTGGCGCATTCAACGCGGCAGACAGGTCGCCCCCATGAACGAGGCGAGATGAATCCATGCAACATGACCCATTTTTTTTTGAGAAAACCAGCAGTCGTCAGCACCCGCCCAGCGCAGACGGGTCTTGCCCCGTGTCCATCATCATCAAAGCGCTGAACGAGGAAGAAGGCATCGCGACCACCCTTGAAAGCGCGCTGCGCGCAGTTCAAGTCGTCGGCGGAGAAGTGATTCTGGCGGACTCGTGCTCCACCGACCGAACCGTAGAGATCGCCCGTGGCTACCCCGTTCGCATCGTGCAATTGGCGCATGCGGACGAGCGTTGTTGTGGCGTCGGCCCGCAGTTGGGTTATCAGTTGGCACGCGGCGAATTTCTTTACTTGGTCGACGGCGACATGCAGCTCGTTGACGGTTTTTTGGAACAAGCGTTGTCGTTCATGCGCAGCCACCCAGACATCGCGGGCGTCGGTGGTCGCGTGCTGGAGATGAACCTTGACAACCCGGAATACCAGACCCGCAACGACCACTGGGCGCAAGAAAAATCGGGGGCGTCAAGTCGACTCGACTGCGGTGGCCTCTACCGGCGTAGCGCCATCCAAGCCGTCGGCTATTTTTCTGACCGCAACCTGCACAGCTACGAAGAGTTTGATTTGGCAGCGCGTCTGCGAACGCTGGGCTGGGGCCTGTGGCGCTTACCGGTCGATGCTGTCAGCCATTACGGTCACACCACGCGCCCCTACCAACTGCTCTGGCGACGTTGGCACAGCGGCTATCTCTGGGGACTCGGTGAGATGCTACGGGCCAGCGCCCGCGGACCACAACAAAGGCTGAGACTGGCCCTCCAAGAGATTCACGAAATCCGCCTTTACACCGCGGTGTTGATATGGTGGATGGTCTTGTTGGCGCTGCTGTGCTTGCCCGCCTCTCCACCAGTCCGCGTCGGTGCGATGGCGATCCTGCTGCTTGCACCGCTGGCACTGATGACCTGGCGCAAGCGATCGCTGGCGCGTGGACTCTATGCGGTGACCGCGTGGTGTTTCAATGCCGCCGGCATGGTGCGCGGCTTGCTGCAAAAACCCCGCTTCTCACAACCTATTGCCGACAGCCGCCTGCTGCAAGACGCCAGTCCCATCGAGCCACAGCCATCCGCAAACTCGACCTCAACAACCCGCGCAGAAAGCTTGTATGCCCTTTGACGCCTTGCCGCATCCTGCGCAGACCAAACACCAGCGACGCACCATCTTCATCGCCGGCCCCTCCACGCCCAAGGGTGGCGGTATGTTCAGGGTCGCAGACTATTTGGTGCAGTCGCAAGCACGCCCTTTGTCGCCCAACACCGAAGCGGCTGAATTGCGCTTGCTGGACACCCGTGGTGACGGCAGTGCGTTGTCCTCGCTGGGGGTACTGACACAAGCGCTTGGCAAGCTGCTGATATGCCGGCTCCGAGGCGAGTTGGCCGGGGTGCACGTGAATGTGGCCGAGCGGCTCAGCCTGTTCCGAAAAGGCATGTTGATCGCCGCCAGTCGGGCGCTGGGGGTGCCGGTCGTGCTGCATTTGCACGCGGCCCAGTTGCATCATTTGTACCCGGGCCTGCCGCGCCCGTTGCAAGCGCTGACGCGCTGGGTTTTTTCATTGCCGCAAAGTTGCGTGGTGCTGGGACAGGTCAGCCGGCAGTTTGTCATTGAGCAACTCGGCGTGCCAGCACAGCGGGTGGAGATCATCAACAACGGTGTGCCCGAGCCGGCTGAAACCAGGCGGCAGTCAGAGCCAGACGGCGTACAACGCGTCTTGTTTGTGGGCAATTTGTCTGAGAGAAAAGGGGTTTCAGACCTGCTGGCGGCACTGGCCCGGCCCGGCTTCGACAGACGCCAAATGGAAGTGCAGATCGCCGGTGGCGGTGATGTGGCGAGCTACCAGGCGCGCGCCAACGCCTTGGGGTTGAAGAACTTGGTGCATTTTTCAGGCTGGGTCGGCCAGCCAGAGGTGGCGCGGCTGATGGCCGCAGCGGACGTGCTGGTGTTGCCGTCCTATGACGAAGGCCTGCCACTGGTGATTCTCGAAGCACTGGCCAATGGTGTCGCCGTGGTCTGCAGCCCGGTCGGCGAAATCGACTCCGTTCTCACCGATGGCCTCGACGCTGTTTTTGTGGCACCGGGTGATCAGCACGGCTTGGCCGAGGGTTTGCAACGGGTGCTGCGAAACCCGGTTTTGCGGGAGACGCTAGAGAAAAATGGTCGCCAGCTTTATACGCAAAAGTTTTCAGTGCAACAATTTTTTTCAGAAGTAGCCCGGTTGCACCAGCGCCATTTCGGCACCTCAGCCCAGAGCCCGTCAAGCGACTACACCACCGCAACGGTCAGCGTTGTTGAACCCATCTGAGTCGCAGGGCACGGAGCAAAAAAATCGGATTTCCGAGGACGTAACGACGGAACAACCGAGTCGGCTCTTGCCCCAAACGATACAGCCATTCCAAGCCCAAACGGCGCATCCACAACGGCGCACGCGGCGTCTTGCCGCCCAAAAAATCAATGATCGCGCCGCCGCACACAATCAGACAAGGTTGCGTCAGGGCAGCACGCAGAGCACAGGCCACTTCTTCTTGTCGCGGCATGCCCATGCCCAGCACGATCAGCTCGCTTTCATGGGCGCGCACCAAGGCCAAGTAATAGTTTGGCCCCATGAAGCCGTGCGCTTTGGCGGCGCGTCTGTCGTGCTCTAGTTCGTTCTGCACAGCACCTGCAGCCCGCGTCAGGTAAGGCTCTTGCGTGCCCAACAAAGCGATGGCACGGCCGTGGAATTGACGAATCAAACGCGGGATCAGATCGGTCCCATTGAGGTTCTGACCGGGCGCCATGCCGAGCATTTTATAAAGCACCGACATGCCAGAGCCGTCGCGAAGCAAGATGTCAGCGGAGATCAGCGACTCAAAAAAATCGGCGTCGTGGGCTGCTGAATTCATGGCGTGCGCGTTGACAAAGGCCAACACCGTCGGTCGTTTAGGTTGGTCCAGCTGACGCAGCAAGCTGGCCTCATCCGCATTGACAGGGACACGCTGGATTTTTGTCAGCAAAGCCTGCCAGCGATGGACCCATGCGTCGCCATCAGCCCTGCGGTAGGCCCAACCCATGAACACCGCTCCCAGCGAACCACCGACCAAATCGGCGAGCAGGTCTTCCCAGTCAGCGGTTCTGCCCGGCAAGCGCAGCTGGTGCAATTCGTCCATGGAGCCCACCACCAGCGCCCCCAATAGGCTGAACAACAGCAAGCGCCCGCCGCGCGCGCCCGAGGCCACACCGGCCGCCGCACCAATCACCGCAAATACGCTGGCGTGCGCCAGCAAATCCCACGGCGGCGTGAACAAGCCAACCGCCACGGGCTGCGCACCGCCAACATACAAGCCCGCAGCAACGGCGACCACGCTCAGCGCGGCCCACCATCGCAAACTGGTTGGCGGATGAAAGACCTGGCCACATGGCTCAAACATCGTTCAGCACAGAGCCGAGAACCGTCACCCCAAACTCACGCAAGCCTTGGGTCAAGTGGGCCATTTGTGGCACCGAACTGCGGCCTTGCCGTGCCACCAACAAAGCGGCACCTGCACGCGCGGCAACGGTGTGCGCATCAGAGTACGCATTGGCCGCCGGTGTGTCGATGATGATGACGTCAAAACTTTCACCCATCGACTGCAACAAGCTCGAGAAATGTTGGCGCCCCAGCAATTCCTGGGGATTCGGTGGCATCACGCCAGCCGGCAACACAGACAAATCACGCAACTCAGAGATGTCGACGACGGCGTCTGGACCCGCCCGCCCGACCAACATATCGGACAGGCCAGCGCGCGCCCCGAGGTTGAACAGCTGGTGCTGCCGGGGGCTGCGCAAGTCCGCGTCGATCAGCAGGGTGCGCTCACCCAATTGGGAGAAAGCGATCGCTAAATTAGCCGCCAAGTAGCTTCTTCCTTCACCCTCGCCGGCGCTCGAAATCGCTAAGCTCCGGCGCTCGGCGCCCGTGTCAAACCAGCGCAGCATCAACTGGCTGCGCAAGGCACGCAGATCTTCTGCCGCCCGGCTGGCCGGCTCGTAAGCGGCAAACAGTTCCCGGCTCAGTTGGCAGTCATCGGACAAATACGAGTAGTCAAACTGCACCGACAAGGCATAGCGCACATCGTCTTCAGTCAGCAGACCCAAGGCCTGGCCTGCATCACCAAAACGAACCCGAGTGCCTTTCTGAAACGACATGATGCGATCAACATCAATGGCTTTCAGGCGCTCAGCATCCAGCAAAATTTCACCGAAAAATCGACCTGCGCCAGTGGCTGATTGACGCGGTACCGCCAGCGGAACCGACCGAACGACTTGAGTGTGGCTGAGGGTCATACGGCTTTTCCATTTTCCAGTTTGATCGCACCGAGTGCCAGTCGACCCGGTCTTGGTAAGCGCGGGTTGTTCGTCTTTGACAACACCATGGGCGCACTGCTGATACGCCCCAGTACGGGCAAGTCCAATATCTGGGTGATGTCTTCAACTGAACGAACACGACGGTTTGCAAACTCCAAGAACAACACGCAAGCAATGCCCAACAGAGTGCCGCCAAAAGCAGCCACCAACAAATTCAACAGGGTCTTGGGACTGGACGGGCTCAGTGGCTCTAGCGCGGTGTTGAGCCTGACGACATTGGTTTGATTGGTCAGACTTTGCAGCCGCGTTTGCGATGCATTTTTGCTGACCTCCTCATAAGCCCGCTGCGCCGCCTCAACGTCACGGCGATAAACGTTGAGTTCATCGCGATCTTTGTTGATCTTCAAGACGCGCATCTTTTGCGAGGCCACGGCCCCCAGCAACTCACGTTCCCGGTCTTTGCCCACTTGGTAGGCGGTGTTGATGGACGCGCCGATGCTGCGGGTTTCAGTGGCGAGTCGCTGCCGCAATGCCGCCAACTCTGACTGCATTCGCTGCAACTGCGGATGGTTGGGTCCGAGATTGACGCTGGCCTCCTGCACCTTCGCTTCCATGCGGCCAATGTCAATTTTCAAAGCATTGATCAGCGAGCTTTCCATCACCTCGGCCACACTGTCACTGCGGGCGTTGCGCTTGCTTTGGCTGTCCGTCGTCGCCACTTGGACGTCAGTGAGTTGCGAAGAAATCGCCCCGAGCTTGGCGGTTTCATAGTCCAGTCGCTCATCGCTGGTGACAAGGCCGGCTTTCTGCTGGTAGTCAGACAGGCGTGATTGGGCGTCTTCAAGTTTGCTGCGCAAGGCCTTGGCCTGCTCGTCAAACCACTCGGCGTAAATGCGCGCGGGCTCGGTTTTCAGCGCCAAGTTGGTGTCCATGTAAGCCTGCGCAAACGCATTGGCAATCTGCGCGGTGCTTTCTGCGTCGCCGCCTTTGTAGCTGATGTTGATGACGTTGCTCTCACGCGCAGGACGCACGTCGAGCCGCTTTTGCAAGCCTTCAGCCAACCATGCTTGCAGCGAACCACGCCCTTCCGTCGCCGCCAACCAGCGTTGACGCTGTTCAGCTTTCTCATCGAGCTTGAGCATGCTGACCACGCGCTGGGCGACCCGGTCGCCCGTGATGATGTCGACTTGCGTGGCCAAGTAGCTGGGAGCCACCACGCCGACCTG
Source organism: Comamonadaceae bacterium (assembly GCA_947450675.1). Classification (GTDB taxonomy): domain Bacteria; phylum Pseudomonadota; class Gammaproteobacteria; order Burkholderiales; family Burkholderiaceae_C; genus Polaromonas. Next base: position 40,400 of record CANFWI010000009.1, read on the forward strand.
CGAGCCACCGGCCACCGGGTCTGGGGTGCGCAAGTCAACCAACACGGCGGTTTGTGCGGTGTATTGCCGCGGCATCAGCCAGCTCACCACCAAGGCAGCCACCACGGCCGAGATCGCGATGAACAACGCCAGTCGGTAACGCGCCCGCAGTATCAAGAAAAATTGATGAAGTGACATGGCCAGCGCTTTCTAAAAAATACTTTCACGCACGTAAATAACGTCTTCGGGACGCACCGCGTCGGTCAGCAACGGGACGCTTTCAACCACCTTGCCACTCGCATCACGGCGGTGCAATTTAAGACGGTTCTGGCTACCGCGCACCGTCGGGCCACCGCCTTGAGCCAAAGCCTGCATCACCGTCATACCGCGCTCAACTCGATAAGGGCCAGGACGTTGCGCCTCACCATAGATATAAAACACAGGCGCCTTGTTGACGAACAGCGTGTCACCACCAACCACCACGACGTCGTCTGCCGGCGTCTGATTCAGGAACAGGCCGGGAATGTCGATCACACGGCGAAACGCTTGGCCCTGTCGCTGGCCGGTGAGGATCAACACGTCGTCACCCGTCGGCGTCACGCCGCCGGCAGTCGCCAACATGTCGCTGACCCGTGTATTGCCCGTCTCCAGCGGGAAACGTCCGGGCCGGTTCACCTGACCCAGCACCGCCACTTGGTTGCCACGCACTTGCTTCAAAGTGATGTTGACTTGGGGTGACCGCACGAAGCCGCCCGAGCGCAACGCATCCGCGATTGTTTTTTCCGCATCGGTCAAACTCAAGCCACCGATCTGCACATTGCCGATCAGCGGGTAGCTGATGACACCACTCTCTGCAACCCTCGCCTCGACAGTCAAATCCGGGTTCTGAAATACCTGCACACCGATCGAGTCGCCGGAGCCGAGTCGATAGTCTGGACTGGCCACGGTCGCCGGCGCGGTGACCGACGGGTCTGGCGCAAGCGCGCTGGTCTGCGCTTGCACAGCCACGCTCGCGCCGAAAATACAAGCCAACACAAAAAGACGAATCAAACTTTTCATCGTGTCACCCCATGCAGAAAATCAATGCAAAAAAATGAGACATCCTCAAAATTTCACCAAGGCTGACAGCCCCAGCACGTTCGCCTTGTAATCAAGGTTTTGAATATTGGAGCTGCGCTTGTCATAGGCCAGTGAGGCCGCGAGCTTGACGTTCCGACGCGGTTCCCACTCAAAGCTCACGCCGGACTGGTTGAGGTTGTCGCGCCGCCCTGCATACCCCGGTTCCAAGCTTCCTTTGTAGTCCCGCACCCCTTCGTCAAACCGCAGGCGAACCGCTGTTTTCTCCGTAGGCTTCCAAACCGGACTGATGTAAACACGGCCACTGACAAAGTAGCTGGGAATGAGAGCGTTGGGCTGGTAGCTGGATATTTCACGGATCACACCCACGTCTAGGCTGGACTTGCCCGTGATCACCCAATTCGCATTGACACGCCCAACAACGCCCGAAAATTCACTGCCGGCCGAATCGTCGCGCTTGCGCTCAAGGTGCGACACACGGCCGAGCAGGTTGATACTGCCCGAGGGCCTCATCTCAAAACTGAACTCATGCTCTACGTCAGAAAATTGTCTGGACGGCAGTGTGCTGGTTGGCAGTCCGTTGTATTCGCCGTTGCCTTTTAAGTAGCGATAGGCCAAGGTATTGCCGGTATTGAACACATACTTGACACCGACGTCACCGCCAGTGACGCTTGTGTTGGCGATCGAAACCGCTGTCACGCTGTTGTTGACGCTGCGGTCAAAAACGCCAGCAAGCAGACGCACCGCACTGCCCAAGTCATACTCGCCATCAATCGCTTTTGCCGCTTCGGTGCGGTGATTGACGACGCCCGTGCTCTGCACCAGTGACGTGTTGTCAATGTACTCAGACCGATTCGCGGTCACGTTGCCAGTGAACCTGGGCGTCAGACTCCAACGCCAAGCGGCCACGTAGTTCACCGCGGTGAAATCCAGCGCAGTGTTGTGCTGATAACGGTAGTCTTGCGCGCTGACATCCAGCTCAATGCGCTGCAAGCCATAACGCTTGTCGAACTTCAATCCCAAGGTCGTGACGCCGTAGGTGTCTGACTGACGAGGCAAACTCCCAGGCAGCCTGAAAACATTGCTGTCGTGCTCAAGGGTTTGCCCAAGGCGGAACTGCAGCGTGTCGGGCAACAGCGGCTGGTTGCTCATCGGCGGAAGCTCAGGCAGGCGAGGCTGCTGTACCCAGTTGGGATCGATCGGGCTCTGCTGCGCCAGCGCTGGCACAGCCGCTGACAGCAACACCACCAGCAGGCTGAGTGAAAATGGGATTCGAAATTGCACCAGGTTTGACCGGCGCGTTAAAAGGATGGGACTGGATGTTGATGCCATATAAATAGTTCTTTCTTTGGTGCCGATGGATGCATTTCAATAAGCCGTACCGTCTTTAAAAACCAGCCGAATCGTTTTAAAAATGATGTAGAAGTCCAGCTGCAAGGACCAGTTGCGCAAGTAGTCCAAATCAAAATCAATCCTGGCCTGCATCTTGTCCAAGGTGTCTGTTTCTCCGCGCTGACCGTTCACCTGCGCCCAACCGGTGATGCCCGGTCTGACCTTGTGCCGCACCATGTAGCCCTTGATCAGACTGCGGTACTGCTCGTTGTGTGCAACTGCGTGTGGACGCGGCCCCACCACACTCATTCGACCTTGCAAGACATTCAAGAACTGCGGCAATTCATCAAGCGACGTGCGACGAAGAAACGCCCCGAGGCGGGTGACGCGAGCATCGTTTTTTCGGGCTTGAACGATCTGATGGCCGTCTTCTGCGACCACCATCGAACGAAATTTGTAAACGACGATTTCTTCACCATCCAGCCCGTAACGCCGCTGCTTGAAGAAAACAGGACCAGGCGAGTCGAGCTTGACGAGCACTGCGATGAGCAGCAACAGCGGCGAAATCAGCAGCAAGATCAACACAGACAACAGCACATCACTGACCCGTTTGAGCACCCCGTTGTAGCCACGAAACGGCGTGTCACAGACGGCGATCACGGTGACGCCGCAGACCGTGTCACTGCGCCCTTGAATCAAATCGGTGATGAACATGTCCGGCACAAAGTAAATCGACGCGGTGGTGTCCTTCAGCCCATCAAGTACCTGCAAGATGCGCGGACGCGAGGCCATGGGCAGCGACAGGTAAATAAGCTGGACGTGGTTTTTTTTGACATAGTTTGGTAACTCATCAATTTTCCCAACCAACTTGAATTCACCCTGCTTGGCGCATCTCTCATCGCCTCTATCGTCGATAAAACCGAGCAACTCGATACCGGCATACTCGGAGCCCTTGATGCCCCGCGCCAAAGCTTCGCCCTGTGGATTCATGCCCACCACCACAGCCCGCGGCAACGCCCCTTGCAATCGGACTAACTGCGGCGCAACGCGACGCAGAGTCAGGTGCGCGACCCCCTGGCAGAGCGGTGCAAACCACAACCAGTGACCGATAACGTTGGGCGAAAAATAGTTGACGTAACCCGTCGAGTAGCCAATCACCAGCAAAAGTCCGGCTATCCAGATCCAGTTAAAACAAATGTTGAAGATCATCCGCATCACGGACATGCGCAATTGCGAGGTGCCCGGAAATGACAGGGAGAAAACGATCACGCCCAAGATCATGTAGGCGGATGACAGGCGCCCGCTCACATAAAGCGCCAATCCCCACAGCGAGAAGACAAAAACCAGCGGGTCTAAAGCCGCCTCAACGACACGAAACACATGACTGCGTCCCAACCCCGCTACGCGCGATTCATGTCCATTCAACCAAGTGGCAGCGCCATTGACCGAATGAAGATCAGCAGGGGAAAGTATCGGCATGGACGGTGCGTATGTAAGAGCGTGATCATCAAAAGCTCTGATTATTCCGACCCCATAACTCAGCAGATGTAGGACAGAAACCGTTGCCGATGACAGGCGGACACACACTTAACAGACTGCTTCATTTGCGCCTGTTGGTCCTGCTAAAGCTTGATAGTCAGGAGAGATTTTTCACGAGAAAACCGCCGAAGGCACAAGCCTGTATCGCCGGACGAATCGCTCAGGTAAAGTGGACACATGGGGCAGCGCTTTGTCCCCGGAGAACCGCCGTGGCCACCCCAGTTTTCGAAGCTCTTTTGACCACCCCGCTGCACGCCTTGCATGCAGAACTCGGCGCCCGCATGGTGCCGTTTGCTGGCTACAGCATGCCGGTGCACTACCCGGCTGGACTGATGGCCGAGCACCTGCACACGCGTACCGCCGCCGGCCTGTTTGACGTCTCCCACATGGGCCAGCTGCGCCTGGTTGGCCCGGACGCAGCCGCCGCGCTGGAGAGCCTGATCCCGATGGATGTGATGGGCTTGGCCGTTGGCAAACAACGCTACGGACTGTTGCTGAACGACGCAGGCGGCATCATCGATGACCTGATGTTTGTCAACCGGGATGTGGTCCACGGCGGCGATCTCTTCCTGATTGTCAATGGCGCCTGCAAGCTTGGCGACATCGCGCATATTCAGCAAAAAATCGGCCACCGTTGCGAGGTCATCCCCATGCCGGAGATGGCACTGCTGGCCTTGCAGGGGCCGCAGGCTGTGAGCGCTTTGGCGCGGTTGGCGCCTGGCGTGAGCGCACTGGTGTTCATGAGCGGCGGCGCTTTCCAAGTGGCGGGTTGCGACTGCTACATCACCCGCAGCGGCTACACCGGCGAAGACGGTTTCGAAATTTCGGTGTCAGCGGCACAGGTTGAAACCGTGGCCCGCGCCTTGTTGGCCCAACCCGAAGTCAAGCCAGTCGGTTTGGGTGCACGCAACTCGCTGCGCTTAGAAGCTGGACTCTGTCTGTATGGCAACGACATCGACAGCAGCACCACACCGGTTGAGGCTAATTTGAACTGGGCGATCCAAAAAATTCGGCGCATCGGCGGTGAGCGTGCTGGCGGCTTTCCGGGAGCCACCACGGTGCTGGCCCAATTGGCCAACCCTGCATGGCTGAACCGCCAACGCGTCGGGCTGGTGGCGCTGGAGCGCGTGCCGGTGCGAGAACACACCGAGCTGCTAACACTGGGCGGTGAACACGCTGGCGAAGTCACCAGCGGACTCCTGAGCCCAAGCATCAACCAGCCGATTGCCATGGCCTATGTGGCGCCGGCCCATGCGGCCATCGGAAGCCGCCTGAACGCCATCGTGCGCGGCAAGCCGGTGCCCATGCAAGTGAGCCCCCTGCCCTTTGTCGCCAACCGTTACCACCGCGGCTGAGTTTTTCCAGACCCCAACCTCGCGCACATCGTTCACAATAAACGCCATATTTATGGACAGAAAGAACAACATGATCAAGTACACAGAAGACCACGAATGGCTCAACATTGAAGGTGATATTGCCACCGTTGGCATCACCGTCCACGCGCAGGACGCCCTGGGCGATGTGGTCTTTGTCGACCTGCCCGAAGTCGGCGCCAGCTTGGCGCAAAAAGTCACAGCCGGCGTGGTCGAGTCGGTCAAGGCCGCCGCTGACGTCTACATGCCTGTCACCGGTGAAGTGGTGGAGGTCAACGAAGCCCTGCGCGATGACCCGTCTTTGGCCAACAGCGACCCATTGGGCGCCGGCTGGTTTTTCAAGGTCAAGCTGGCTGATGCCACGCAGCTGGACGCACTGATGGACGAGACCTCCTACACCGCTTTTTCTGCCAGCTGACCCACTTGTCAAGAAGGTCTTCTAGTGATGCAGCCTGCCAAGCCTCTGCGTGAACTTGAAAACACCTCCGAGTTCATCGCTCGTCATATCGGCATCAACGCCGCCGATGAAACGCTGATGCTCAGCGCCATCGGCGCCGCTTCGCGGCGCGCGATGATCGACGGCATCGTACCGGCATCGATTGCGCGCAGCACCGCCATGGCGATTCCGGCAGCCATCAGCGAGGCCGCAGCGCTGGCAGAACTCAAGGCCCTGGCCGGCAAGAACAAGGTCTTCAAGAGCTTCATCGGCCAAGGTTATTACGACACCCACACGCCCGGCGTGATCTTGCGCAACATCCTTGAAAACCCGGCTTGGTACACCGCTTACACGCCGTATCAGGCAGAGATTTCGCAGGGCCGGATGGAAGCGCTGATCAACTTCCAGACCATGGTTTGCGACCTGACGGGCATGCCGGTGGCCAACGCCTCGATGCTTGACGAAGCGACTGCCGCGGCTGAAGCCATGACGCTGGCCAAACGCAGCGTCAAAAGCAAAAGTCATGTCTTTTTGGTCTCTGGCGACTGCCACCCGCAAACGATTGAAGTCATCCAGACCCGCGCCAAGCCGCTCGGTATTGAGGTCAAAGTCAGCACCGTGGCCGAGCCCTTGCCGCAGCTGATGTCCAGCGGCGACTACTTCGGCGTGCTGGCGCAGTACCCGGCCACCAACGGCATGATCCATGACCTGCGGCCACTGGCGGGCCATGCCGCGCTCAAAGGCGCAGCCTTTTGCGTGGCGGCTGATTTGCTGGCGCTGACACTGCTCGCGCCGCCCGGCGAATGGGGCGCTGACATCGTGCTCGGCACCACGCAACGCTTCGGCATGCCCATGGGCAACGGCGGCCCACACGCGGCTTACTTGGCCTGCCGGGATGAGTTCAAACGTTCGCTGCCGGGCCGGTTGGTTGGCGTCAGCGTCGATGCGCACGGCCACCCGACTTACCGGCTGGCACTGCAAACACGCGAGCAACATATTCGCCGTGAAAAAGCCACTTCCAACATCTGCACAGCGCAGGTGTTGCCGGCCGTGGTGGCCAGCATGTACGCGGTTTACCACGGGCCGCAAGGCCTGCGGCGCATCGCCGAACGGGTGGCCGCCTACACCGCGATTTTGGCGCGCGGCCTGCAGCAAATGGGCTACTCAGTCACCAACGACTACGCCTTTGACTCGCTCACCGTCAAGACCGGCGATGCCACCGCCAGCATTGCCGCGAAAGCCCGGCAGTCGCAGGCTAATCTGCGCAGCCGTCTGAACAACCACCTGGGTATGTCGCTCGACGAAACCACCACCCGCAGCGACATCGAGATGCTCTGGTCTTTCTTCGTCAAAGAGGGCGAGCCGATGCCGCGTCTGAGTGACTTTGAAAACGGCATAGAGCCCCTGATTCCGCTTGAGCTGCGCCGCAGCACGCCATTCATGACACACCCGGTTTTCAACACGCACCACTCGGAAACCAGCCTGCTGCGCTACATCCGCGCGCTCAGCGACAAAGATCTGGCACTCGATCGCAGCATGATCCCGCTTGGCAGCTGCACCATGAAACTCAACGCCACCAGCGAGATGATTCCGATCACCTGGCCCGAGTTTGCAGGCCTGCATCCATTTGCGCCGCACGACCAACTGGAAGGCTACGCCCAACTCGACCGCCAACTGCGCGACTGGCTGTGTGAAGCCACCGGCTACGACGGCGTCAGCTTGCAACCCAACGCCGGCTCGCAAGGCGAGTACGCCGGCCTGCTGGTCATCAAAGCCTATTTAGACGCCAACGGCCAAGGCCACCGCAACATTTGCTTGATCCCCTCGTCGGCCCACGGCACCAACCCGGCCAGCGCACAGATGGCGGGCTTGAGTGTGGTCGTCACCGCCTGCGACGCCGATGGCAATGTCGACATGGCCGACCTGCAAGCCAAGTGCGAACAACACAGCGCCAACCTGGCGGCGGTGATGATCACCTACCCCAGCACCCACGGCGTGTTTGAAACGCAGGTCAAAGAACTCTGCCAGCTGGTGCATGCGCACGGCGGCCGCGTCTATGTGGACGGCGCCAACATGAATGCGCTGGTCGGCGTCGCCGCGCCTGGCGAATTTGGCGGCGATGTGAGCCACCTCAATTTGCACAAAACCTTTTGCATCCCCCACGGCGGTGGCGGCCCGGGCGTTGGCCCGGTCTGCGTGGTCGCAGACCTCGTGCCTTACCTGCCCGGTCATGCCACGGCGGGTTACCCGGTCAACGGCGTTGGCGCTATTTCCGCCGCACCGCTGGGCAATGCGGGCGTGCTGCCGATCAGCTGGATGTACTGCCGCATGATGGGTCCGGAAGGTCTGCAAGCCGCGACCGAAGTGGCGATCTTGAGCGCCAACTACATCAGCGCCCAACTGAAAGACCACTACCCCACGCTCTACGCCAGTGCCAACGGCCACGTCGCCCACGAATGCATCCTCGACTTGCGGCCCTTGAAAGAGAGCAGCGGCGTCAGCGCCGAAGATGTCGCCAAGCGCTTGATGGACTACGGTTTTCATGCGCCGACCTTGAGCTTTCCGGTCGCCGGCACCTTGATGGTGGAGCCGACCGAAAGCGAAACGCTGGCCGAGATTGACCGCTTCATCGCCGCCATGATCGCCATTCGAGACGAAATCCGCATGATCGAAAATGGCGACTGGCCACAAGACAACAACCCGCTCAAACACGCACCGCACACGGCGGCCAGCTTGCTGGACGCGCAATGGGATCGACCTTATTCGCGCGAAGTCGGCGGCTTTCCGCTGGCCAGCCTGAAGCAAGCCAAGTACTGGCCACCCGTGGGCCGCGTCGACAATGTCTACGGTGACCGCAACTTGTTTTGCAGCTGCGTGCCGCTGGCAGACTACGTTTAAGCAGCGACAAGCACCGACTGAACTCATTCACTTTTTCACGCACTTTATGGACAAAATTTTGACATCACGCCTCACTCCGCTTTTCGCCGTTCTGACCCTCGCCAGTGCCACCGCCTTTGCCGCGGCTCCGGCCGAAACCCTGCCCTCCGGCGTGAAAGTGACGCACACCCAAGACGGCACAGGCGCCCACCCCAAGGCCTCTGATTCCGTCAAGGTGCATTACCGCGGCACGCTGGCCAACGGCACTGAATTCGACAGCTCGTACAAGCGCGGCACGCCTGCCACTTTCCCGCTGAGCCGGGTCGTGCCCTGCTGGACTGAAGGCATGCAAAAAATCAAAGTGGGCGGCAAAGCCACCCTCACCTGCCCACCGGCGACCGCCTACGGCAGCAGCGGTGCGGGCGGTGTAGTGCCGCCGAATGCAACCCTGACCTTTGAGGTCGAGTTGCTGGCTATCGAGAAGTAAAAAGGAGAAGTAAAAAGCGGCCGTCTGAGGCCTTGACTCAGCGCTTCAGTAGCGCTGCCCCAAGGCCAACAGCTCCGGCGTGCCGATGACCTCATTCAGCTGATCAAAGTCGAGCATCTGGTCTTGCATCTGTGCCGTGGTCTGGTGGGCGTGCAAGCTGGCATAGTATTTTTGCAAGGTGAAGGCCACGGCTCTGGCCGTGCCACCTGGAAAAATGACAATGCGAAAACCTTTGTCGCCCAAGACCTTGGCACTTTGCACCGGCGTCTTGCCGCCTTCGACCATGTTCGCCAGCAAAGGGATGCGGCCGGCAAAGCGGGCGCAAGCCAAGGCCATTTGTTCTGGTGTGCGCAAAGCCTCAATGAAAAGAGCATCGACGCCGCAAGCCAAATAGGCCTCGGCGCGTTCCATCGCCGCTTCAAAACCCTCGACCGCCAGCGCATCGGTACGCGCCAAAATCAGTGTCTCAGAGGATTTACGGGCGTCGAGTGCCGCCTTCAGCTTGCCGCACATCTCCAGCGTGGGGACGACACTTTTGCCGTCCAGGTGACCGCAGCGCTTGGGGAATGTCTGGTCTTCGAGTTGCAACATGGCGGCCCCCGCCTGCTCGAAAGCACGCACGGTGCGCATCGTGTTGAGCGCGTTGCCAAAGCCGGTGTCGGCATCGACGATCACCGGGATGCTGACGCGCTCAGTGATGCGCGCCAAGGTGTCGGCAACTTCGGTCGCGGTCGTCAGACCAATGTCTGATCGGCCAAGTTTGGTGTAGGCGATGGACGCACCCGACAGGTACAGCGCTTCAAAGCCGGCCTGCTCGGCAATCAAGGCGGTGAGAGGGTCATAAATTCCCGGTGCCAGCAGCACCTTGGGCTGATCTAAGCGTTGTTTGAATGAAATGGACATAGCTCTCCTTAACGATAAATGACAGTGGCTTGAAATGGCGATTCGATGTTTTTTATGCCGAAGCCAACTGCGCAGCGGCCGTACCGGCAGCCACCCAGCCACCGCCTAAAGCGCTGAGCAGACCGTTGCCAGACAGATAGCCCCAGACAGCATTGCCGGACACACCGCGGGCGGCCCCGCCGGCAGCCAACAAATTAGGCAGTGGCGTGCCGTCGGTGCGCAGCACGCGGCAGTGTTCGTCGATGTCCAAGCCACCTTGGGTATGGAACAAAGCGCCGGTGACTTTGACGGCGTAAAAAGGCGCCTTCAAGGCGCGCTTAAAGCTGCGACCAAAGGCATCCGTTGAGCCCGGCAAAAGCGCCGACAAAGTCTGCGCCAAGGTCGCAGCGTCGCAACCGATCAACTGCGCCAGCGCCTGCACATCCGCCGCTTCCTTCACAGCGCCAGCGCCTTCGGCCTCGACAAAATCGGGGAAAGTCCGCACCAGTTCCAACAAGGGCGCGTCAAAGACATTGAAAGCGATGCCACCCGGCTGATCCAACACGTGCACGGCGGCTTCTGAGTAGCCTTGAGATTCGTCGTGGAAACGCTGTCCGCGCGCGTTGATCTGCGCGCCGCCTTCCATCATCACCGCCCAGCTCATGAGCGCGCCTTGCGGGGTGACCCAAGAACCGTGGCCTTGGTAGCCCCCCAGATCAGCCAGTCTGGCGCCCATGGCTTGGCCCCACGTGATGGCGCTGCCGTCATTGCCGACATGCCCGGCAAACAAGGCCTGACCCATGGCCGGCAACAGTTCGCTGACCATCTCAGGATTGCCGCCAAAACCATTGCAGGCCAAGAGCAGCACATCGCAAGCGAGGTACTCCATCGCCCCATCGGGTCGCAGATAACCCACGCCCTGAACGATGTCGTCGTCATTCATCCACAACTCGCGGACCAGCGCTTCATTCAGCACATCCGCACCCACGGCGCTGGCCGTGCGCTCGAGCTGCACCATCAGCGCAGCACCGGTGCGCTCGGGCAAGGCGTGCATTCGGCGCGCACGGTGGCCTGGGTACAAAAAGCCATCCAGCACTTCAAAGCCAATGCCATGCGCCTCTAGCGAGTCAATCGCTTGGGCCACGCCGACAGAGTAGGCGGCGACCAAATGCGGCGCGGCATCGCCGTGGGCTTTGGCCTGAATGTCCTCTGCAAAATCTTCGACCGAGTCGTCAATGCCCAAGGACTTTTGCAAACGCGTAGCGGCCGCTGGAATGAAGCCTGATGACAAGGCCGTCGAACCTTGGGACATGGTGTCGCGCTCTAGCAGCACGCAATCAATGCCAGCGTCGCGCAGTCGCACCGAGGCGGTCAGACCGCAGGCTCCTGCTCCGACGATCACCACTGGCACGTGGGGCGTGTCGCTTGGCATGTTGACCGCCCGCACGATGCGCGCAGGCACATGGGGAATGGCTGGGGGTTTCAGCGAGCTCATACGCCTCGTCCTTGGCGTTGGCGAAGTTGGTTCATCAGCCCGCCAGCAGCCACCATGGCGAGCAAAAACTCGGGGATCGGTTCGCACTGAAAGTGCTCGCCAGAAGGACGTGTCAACCTCAAGGTTTGCAGGTCAAGTTCTACTTGTTCGCCCTCCTCCAGTTGCTCAGCGTCAGGCGTCGTCAAGAGCAACAGACCGAGGTTGAAGGCATTGCGAAAAAACAGGCCACTGAAGGAAGGCGCAATCACCGCCTTGACCCCCAGTTGCACCAAGGCAGCCGCGGCTTGTTCGCGCGACGAACCAATGCCAAAGTTGGGTCCCGCAGCGATGACCGCACCCGGCTGTACCGAGGCAGCGAATTCTGGCCGAACGGATTCCAGACAATGCGGCGCAATGCCCTCAATGCCAAGCTTCATGTAGGCACCGGGTGCCATGGCATCGGTGTCAATGTCAGCGCCAAATGTCCAAACACGGTGAGTGCTCATGCCAATATCTCCCTGGGATCAGAAATCAGTCCCCGCAGGGCAGAAGCCGCCACGGTGTAAGGCGACGCCAGATAAACCTGCGCCGTCTCCGAGCCCATCCGGCCTTTGAAATTGCGGGCGGTGGTGGCGATCACATTGGCACCATCTGGGATTCTGCCGCCATAGCCGGAACAAGCGCCACAGGCTGTGGGAAGCACTTCAGCACCGGCCTCGCGCAGCGTTGTCATGATGCCTTCCGACTCGGCCTGTTGCTGGTCTTGCTGGCTCGCCGGGGCCACCATCAAACGCACGCCAGTGGCCACCTTGCGGCCCTTGAAAACCTGCGCAGCGGAGCGCAAGTCGTCGAGCTTGGCGCCCGTGCACGCACCGATGTAGGCCACATCTACGCGGACCTGGTCGAAGGCTTGAACCGGCTGGGTATTCGCCGGACTGTGTGGCGCGGCAACTTGAGGCGCCAGCGTCGCTGCATCAAAAACGTGCGTGGTCGCGCTCGCGCTGTCGTCCGTCATCCAGCCGCTGAGGTCCATCTCAGCTGCGGCTGCAACGCCGGCCTTGAGTAGCCATTCACGGGTGGTTTCGTCGGGTGCAATCAAGCCCACCTGAGCACCCATCTCGGCGCTCATGTTCGACAGCGTCATGCGCTCTTGCATGGACAGCGCCTGCACGCCGGAGCCACAAAATTCCACCGCTTGGTATTGGCCACCGTTCATGCCAAAGCGCCCGATCATGTGCAGCATCATGTCTTTGGCTGCAACCCCCGGGCTCAAGGTGTTGTCCCACTGCATGCGAATGGTGTCGGGCACCCGCACCCAGAGCTCACCCGTGACCATCACTCCCAGCATTTCAGTGCTGCCGATGCCGAACATGTAGGCGCCAAAAGCACCGCCCGTGGGAGAGTGCGAGTCACCGCCGACGCAAAACATGCCTGGCCGAATATGGCCTTTTTGTGGCAACACGACATGGCAGATGCCGATGCTGTCGTACACATGCGGCAAGCGCTGCTCGATGGCCCAGTCGCGAGCGATGCGCACGATACGCCGCGAATCATCGTCTTGCTCAGGCACGTAGTGGTCCATCACCAGCACGACCTTGGACTTGTCCCAAATGGTGGCGCCCAGTTCTTCCAACATCGGCTTGAGACGACGCGGGCCTGACGAGTCGTGAAACATCGCGAGGTCTACTCGGCAATTGAGAATCTCACCCACCGCCACCTGCGAGCGGCCAGCGGAAGTGGCTAACAGTTTTTGGGCCAGCGTTTGGCCTGGAATTTGAAGTTGCGACATGCGACTATTTCTCAGTGATAGTTGAGGTTGGACACGGGCACCGAGGACAGCGTCAACCGGCAGACCGGTCCTTGACCGAAATACGGGCATCAATGCTGCCAACCTGTGAAACTTCCAGTTGGTACTCGTAGCGATCGGGCCTGTAAAGTCCGTGCAGCCACTGCACCGGCTTGTCATGAATGTCAAAAACCAAACGTCGGACGGCCAGCAAGGCGGTCCCAATGGGCACCCCCAGTTCAGCCGCCACCACCGCATCCGCCTGACGGGCAGAGATGGTCTGCTGAGCGCGTCCGAGCTCAACACCGGACTCCTCCAGCAGCTGCAAAATCGGCGTGGTGGCCAGCTCGCGCCGACCAAAGCCGACGGCCAAATGCTCGGGTAGGTAAGCCGTGATGTAAGACAGCGGCCCCTCTTGTGAGCTGCGGATACGCACTGCTTTTTTGACCTTGGCACCCAAAGGAATTTGCAGCATCTCGGCAACTTCTGCCGAGGCATCAACCACTCTCCAGTCCAGCACCTTGACGGTGGTTTGGCGGGTGGTGCTGACGATGTTTTCCATCAGGCCTGTCAGTCGGGTTTGCACGCCCTTGCTTTGCGGGATCGACGTGCGGACGGCCTGACCAGCTGCGGGCCAGGTGCCACGACCGGCCGTCCGAACGATCAAACCCTCGCTGACCAATTGTTCCAACGCACGTCGTACGGTGACACGGCCAACACCGAATTGCTGGGCCAGCACCATTTCCGCAGGCATGCCGTTGGCAAAACGGCCCTCTTGCAATTGCTCGCGCAGCACCAGATAAATCTGGTGGTATTTGGTCAGCGGAAGATGGAGGGACATGGTTGAGAACGCACGACGCTTTAGCGCGCAGTGAAGCCACCGTCGGCACAAATCACCTGGCCAGTCGTGAAGGAAGCCCGGCTTGACAGCAAAAAGCTGATGAGCTCCGCGATCTCGGCCGGCTGACCCAGCCGGCCCATCGCTAGCGTCGACAACATCGTCGCCAATGCAAGCGGATCGTTCGGTGTTGTCTCGACCATCGGCGTCTGCACCGGACCCAGTCCCACAGTATTCAGCCGCAGGCCTTCCGAAGCCCACTCCAACGCGAGCGATCGAACCATGCCATTCAAGCCTGACTTGGAAGCGGCATAAGCAGCGCCGTGGGCATGGCCGACCAAGCCGATTTGGCTGGTGTTCAGCACGACACTGGCATCGCCAGTCCGGGCCTGACGCATCTGCGCCACCGCAGCACGTGTCAAAACAAATGTCGCATCAAGGTTCAAAGCCAGCGTCTTGCGCCATTCGTCAAGCGCCGTTTCATCAGAGTTTTTTATGTAAAAAATACCCGCGCAACAAGCCAAGGCGTCCGAGCCGTTGCCGGTGACCAACGCGTGTCGTCCCGCCCCCTCAAGTTCAAGCAAGGTGTTGGACAGCACGCGTTAAAGTCCCAGGTACTTTTTACGCAAATCCGGATCACGCGCCAAGGCCTGAGCCGGCCCTTGCATCGCCACCGCTCCGTTTTCAATGATGTAAGCCCGGTTGGCAATGGCCAAGGTCTGCAAGGCGTTTTGTTCCATCAAGAGAATCGATTGACCTTCCTTGTTGATCGCACGGATCAAGGCAAACATCTCATCGACCAACAACGGCGACAAACCCAGCGATGGCTCGTCCATGATCAGTAGTTCCGGCTCGGACATCAGGCCGCGTCCGATCGCCAGCATCTGTTGTTCGCCCCCCGACAGGGTACCGGCCAATTGGCCAAAGCGCTCCTTGAGGCGAGGAAAGATCGCCACCACACGCTCGAGATTTTTCTGTCGATTAGGCTTGCCACGCACCAAGCTGCCAAGTTCCAGGTTTTCCAACACATTGAGGTTGGGAAAAACCCGGCGACCTTCTGGCACATGGATCACACCCAGCTTGACGATGTCGGTCGAACTCATGCCGACCAACTCTTGTCCGTGAAATCGTATGGAGCCGGAAAATGGGCGGTACAGCGCAGAGATGTTGTTGTTGAGGGTCGACTTGCCCACACCATTGCTGCCCAACACCGCAACGATCTCACCCTGCGCCACATCAAGATCAATGCCGCGCAGGATTTCGACCTTGCCATAGCCTGCAAACAACGAACGAATTTCAAGCATGCGAGCCCTCCTGAGCCATCTGTTCGGCAGCACCACGGCCCAAATAGGCCTCAATCACCGCCGGGTTGTTGACCACCTCCTTCGGCGCGCCGTGAGCAATGATTTTTCCGTAAGACAGCACGTAAATGTGTTCAGACAAACTCATCACCGCCTGCATCACATGTTCAATCAGCAAAATTGTCACGCCACTGGCACGAATCCTCCGAATAATCTCAATAATTTCAATGATTTCTGAGGGATTCAAACCCGCCATCACCTCGTCGAGCAACAGCAACTTGGGTGAGGTCGCCAGTGTGCGTGCCAGTTCCAATCGCTTGCGTCCGGCCACAGTCAGGTCAGCTGCCGGTTGTTCTAGCTGGGCACCCATACCGACTTGGTCAGCGATGCGGCGTGCGTGTTCCCACGCTTCGGAGGGGTCATGAAATTTTTGATATGCACCCACCGCAATGTTCTCGTGCACCGTGAGTTTGGCAAACGGCTGCGTGATCTGGAACGTGCGGACCATGCCGCTGCGTGCGATGTCGTGCACCGGCCAGCCAGTCGTGTCCTTCCCTTGAAAAGTGACCTTGCCGGAATTGATGGGCTGAAAGCCAGCGATGCAGGAAAAGAGCGTGGTCTTGCCCGCACCGTTGGGACCAATCAACGCCACGATACGTCCCTCTGCAACATCCAAAGAAGCGCTGTCAACAGCCTTGAGGCCGCCGAAAATTTTAGTCAATCCTTCGACCTTGAGCATCAAGCGCCCCTTTGTTTGAAACGTTGACCGATACGCTTGAATAAATCGATCAAACCGTTGGGTAAAAAGGCAATAATGATGACCAGCAGCGTACCGTAAAGTACCAGTGACAGGCCTTGCACATCGGTCAGCACACGAGTCAAGTCGCCAACACCGGCCAGCAACAGCGCACCAATCAATGGGCCGTAGACGGTACCGGCACCACCGATCATGCTGACCAGCAGCATCTCGACCGACTTGTCGACACCGAACACGATGGTCGTGTCGATGTACAAAAAGTACTGAGCAAAAAAACACCCGCCGACACCACACATCGCACCTGACAGCACCATGACCTTGACCTTCTCCCTGAAGACGTTGATCCCCAAGGCCCTGGCGGCATCTTCGTTTTCACGAATAGCGGCCAGTTGAGCGCCAAATCGTGATCGCCTCAACCACACAGCCACGGCAACGGAGATGACCGTCAAAGCGAGAATCAGAAAATAAAAACCAATGCGCTCCGCAAACTGAAAGTTCGCCATGCTTGGTTTGGCGGGGATCAGCAAGCCAAGCCCACCCCCCGTGAAACCCACTGAATTAACCAGGATGCGCAACACTTCGGCAAAGGCCAGGGTAATGAGCGCAAAGTACGAGCCCTTAAGACCCGCGCGGAATGACAGGAAACCGATGATCCAGCCCACGATGGCGCCGGCCACCGCGCTCGCCGGCAAGCCCAACCAAGGGTTCATCCCGTAGCGCAACTGAAGGACCGTCGAGGCATAAGCACCCGCACCAAAAAACACCACATGGCCAAATGACAACTGCCCGGCAAAACCACCTGAAATGTTCCACGACTGCCCAATGAAGGCATAGAACAGCGCCAGCACACCGAAGTTCACAATGAAGGGCGAAGAAAAAACAAAAGGGAACATCACGGCGAGAGTCAACAGACTCAAATGCAATGGCCAACCGATTGAGCGCGTGTTGTCATTCATCGCTTAGCTCCGAAAAGACCTGATGGGCGAAACAGCAGAATCAAAATAAAGATCAATGAAATGCCAATCTGACCCAAGCTTTCACCCAGAAACAAACCGCCAAACGACTCCGTCAGCCCGACGATCAAACCACCCACCACGGCCCCCAGGAAACTGCCCATCCCACCCAACACCACGATGGTGAAAGCCACCATCACAAAGACATGGCCAGTGGTCGGAGAAACGTAGAAAATCGGCATCAGCAAACAGGCTGCAGCCCCCAGCGTCGCCAGACCCATGCCATAAGAAATGGCAAAAATACGGTCGACGTTGATCCCCACCAAACGAGCACCAACACGCTCCTTGGCCACCGCGCGAATAGCCCTGCCGGTATCGGTGTGCTGAATGAACAGTCCAAGGGCGGCACACAAAGCCATGGCGGCCCCGAACGAGATAATTTTGGGCAGCGACACCAGCGTGGGGCCTACTTCGACCATCATGTCGGAGTAAGACACTGAAATGGTGCGTGTATTTCCCTTGAAAAACATCAACGCCAAGTTCTCAATCAAGATGGAGAGGCCCAGCGTGATGAGCAATATGTTCTCATCCTTGCCGTGCGCCATTCGGCCAATCAACAGCTTGTAAAGCAGAAACCCCAGAAGATACATAGCTGGCACCATGATCAACAGCGACATGTAGGGGTCTATCCCGAAAATCGTCAGCAAGTAGTAAACGCCAAACATGGCCAGCATCAGCATGCTTCCGTGCGCAAAATTGATGATGTGCAAAACGCCATAAATCAACGTGAGTCCTGACGCAACGAGGGTGTAAATACCCCCAATCAGAAGTCCGTTGATCGTGGCTGCGCCTAGGATCGTCAGGTCCAAATCGATACCCCTCAGTTGGGATGAAGTAAAGCCCTGGATTCGCCACGAAGGGCGAGTCCAAGACCTTCACTGCAAAGATGAAAAAACCAGCCGAATCAACCGAGCTTAGGACGCGGGAAGATAGGCTTGGCTGATGCGAACTGGTTAGGCCAAACCACGTCAATGTCGGTGGCCGTTGCCTGCAACAGGGCTGCCCGTCCACCTTCATTCTGTCCGTTGACGAATTTGGTTTCGCCGTAAGGCATAAAGTGGTTAGACCAGCGACTGCTTTCCAGTGCGGCGATCGCTTTGTCTTTGTCTGCCGACTTGGCTCGCTCCAGCGCGTCGGCATAGACCATGACCGAGTTCCAGCCGCAATAGACTTCAAAGGTAAACAGATTGCCGGTGGCTTCGACCTTCTTTTTCAACTCGATGGCTTTCGGGTCACGAGGATTGAACCAATGGTTGAAGTCCATCATGTACTGAGCCACCTGAGGTTGCTCTTTGACCAACTTATAGTTGAAGCCGCCGCCCAACACACTGAACATGCCAGCCAGCTCGACCTTTTGCTGGTGCAGCGTGCGGGCAAGCAGCACGTATTCGTTCTGGTAATTGCTCATGATCACCAGGTCGGGCTTGATGCCCTTGATGCGCAAAGCCACATTGGAAAAATCGCGCGTCGGATTGGCGTGCTTGATGACCTCGGCCACCTGCACGTTGATCGACGGCAACTTACCTGCCAGCAGTTTGGCGGTGCCAGTTCCGAACTCAGACTCTTCATGCACCAGCACCGCGGTCTTGACCACGCTACCGGCGGCCTTGTTGACCTCACCCAAAGCAATGATGGCGTCATCAGCGCACTTGCCAAAGCCAGGCGCCAAACGGAACACATTTTTAAGGCCGCGGCTGACGATCAGATCGGACACGCCGACGTCAATCAGGAAAGGCGTGTTGTATTTGGCTGCGGCCTGCGTGGCAGCCAGTGCAATGGCACTGGCAAAGCAGCCGATGTATGCAGAAACGCCGGCCTGATGTAAACGCTCGACTTCGGCTACACCGATCTCGGGACGCGACTGGGAATCGCCCAAAGCGGCCTCCAGCTTGACGCCGCCCATGGACTTGATACCACCTGCCGCATTGACCGCATCAATGGCCATCTGGCAGCCCAAACGACCTTGGCCGCCGCTGTAAGCCAAACCGCCGCTGACGGGATGAATCAATCCGATCTTGATTGAGTTGGACTGGGCCCAAAGCAGGCCTGGGGACCCCAGTGCGGCACTTGCGGCACCAGCCTGAAGGATCAATCGACGAGTTAGCTTGGCATCGGTAGTCATGGGCAAATCCTCAAAAGAAGACAAACAAAAAGGTTAGGAATTTAGAATCGCTTAATTGTTCCATCATTAGAACAATTACCCTAGACTATGTCGACAACTTTTGATGAAGTCAAGCATTAAAGCCGAGCTGCTAAAAAATTCAGCACTCAACCTGATGCCTAAAGCCGCCAACAGAAATCCCAAGAGAACCCACCCCATGGACTACCTCGACACCTTCAGCAGCTTTGCCGCCAACACGCACTACCCCGCGCTGAGCAGCGACATTCAAGAACAAGTCGGCTGGATTCTGGCCGACACCGTCGGTGCCATGGTCGCCGGTTCGGCCGAGCCTGAGCTGCGATCACTGGCGGCCAAACAAGTCCCGGGCACCGCGGCACTGCTGGTCGGGCTAGGCCGCAGCGCTCCTGCCGAGGTCGCCGCACTCATCAATGGGACCGCCGGCACATTTTTGGAGATGGACGAGGGCAATCGATTTTCACGCGGCCACCCCGCCATCCACGTGATTCCGGCGGCACTGGCGCTGAGCCAGGAACGCGGCACATCGGCAGCTGACTTTTTGTCAGCCATCGTGGCCGGCTACGAAGTCGGCTCTCGCCTTGGCGCCGCATCGGCCTTGCGCAGTGCTATGCACCCGCATGGCACGTGGGGCACGATTGCAGCCGCAGCCGCCTGCGCCCGGATCGCCGGCATGGACGCCAAGGCCATGCGCGAAACCATCAACATCAGTGCGTCGATGAGTACCGCCACATCCAAGCAAACCATGTTGGAAGGCGGACTGGTGCGGAATGTCTACGCGGGCCTGAGCAATCGCAACGGCTTGCTGGCCCTGCAATTGGCCGAGAGTGGCTTCACCGGCGAACACGATGGACTGAGCTCACTGCTCGGCAAGATCATTTCGGACAAATTTGACACGGCTGGACTGATCGAAGGCTTGGGTCAAGACTGGCATTTGATGCGCAACTATTTCAAGCTGCATTCTTGCTGCCGCTACAACCACGGCACGCTGGACGCCATTGACCAACTGGCTGCACAAGGCACCCTGCCCGCGCCCTCCGAGATTGCCCGCATCGACGTGGCCACCTACAACTTAGCGGCAGAGCTCAAGGACAAAGCCCCTCGCAACACACTGGCAGCCAAATTTTCAGTTCCGTTTGCGGTGGCAACGCGACTGGTCAACGGCAGCAGCGCGCTGTCAAGCTTCACCTGGGAGGCTGTTCGTGATCCAGCCGTGATGGCCTTGGCGCAAAAAGTGGAGGTCTCCGAAGACCCCAGCATGACGCAACGCCTGCCACTGGAACGGCCAGCCAAAGTGGTCATCACCTTGCTCAACGGCCAACAAGTCACCGGCGAAGCCGGCGTGAACCGCGGCGATGATGCAGCGCCCTACACCCGAGATGAACTGCGTCACAAGTTCATGGACCTGACGCAGCGTGTGTGGCCTGCCGCACATGCCCACGACGTGCTCGAAGCCACGCTGCAGTTGGCTGCGTTGAAAGGCTCGCTGCCAGAATGGACCGCCTTGTTGAGCCAAGCACCCAAGCTCGGTTAACGCCATGCTGGCGACTCTTCAGCCCAAAGAATTGTCGCCACTCATGTAAACAAACACCTCGACAAACAAACCGTCCTGCAGGCGAAAGAAGTTGCAGTTGTTCTTCAACAATGTCTGCCCATCGTGCGTGATGTTTTCCACTTCAAAACGGCTGGCGATGCATTGCTTCGCCACGTCGACCACATGCTCGAAATGACCGTGCCAGACCTTGGCATAACGCGCGTTGAGTCGTTCGAACATGGCGCGTAATTCACTGTCCCGGCCGGTGTACAAGGTCGAATAAGTGGCAATGCTGAAACGCGCCTCAGGGGCAAAGCAAGCCAACACCGCCGGCAGATCGTGACGGTCAACCGCAGCGAAGTAACGCTCAGCCAGTTCAACCAGCGCTGGCGCGGCCAGTGGGGGATGTGACGCATTCATGGCTGCACATTTTTTTTAGCCGCGTCCATCATGGCGGTGAGCATGTCTAAGCGTGGATGCATCGGCCGTGGGTAGGCGGTTCTGCTGTGCGAATGTCCCAAGGCCAAGGCCGCTTCGGCCATCTTGTAACTCAGCGGCCCGGGATTGATCACGGGAACCGGCAAACGACCTTGGAGGTAACCGTGGGCTTGGTGCATCGTGGTCGACCCGAGGATGATGACGTCCGCACCATCGATCTCAATGGCTTTCATGGCCGCAGCTTCGAGCAAGGGAAAAACTTCTTCTTCCTTGCCCGACAGCAAGCCCTGGTTGTCGGGGCTGACTTCAATGGCCCTGACTGACGCGCATTTGTGATGCATCCCCAGCTCGTCCAATGCTTTTTTATACAGCGGCTTCCAGCGGCTGGCCATGGTCAGAATGGAGAATTTGTCACCCAGCATGAGCGCCGTCAACATGGACACCTTGCCCGGCCCAAACACGGGAATGTCGAGCACGGATCGCAGCGCGGCCACGCCGGAGTCACTCATGGTGTCAATGCAGACGGCCGCAAAGCCTTCCTCTTGCGCCCTGCAGCCGGCCTCAAAAATAGAGGCATCGGCCAACACAAAATCATGGTGACTGGAATAGTTCACCGGCCCGGCTTTGACCGAACGGTATTCAAACTGCAGGTCCGGGCCAAACTGCAGCCCTTGAAGTTGCTGCTGCCGCAGCGCCAAATTGTCTGCTGACATGGCAAAGGGAACGATGGTCAACACTTTTTTCATCAAGAACTCCAAGTTAAAAGACGCTCCAGCGTGCTGAACGCAAGTGAAGACTATTCAAAAGCAGGCATGATGCAACGTCCGTGAACCTCAGAAAAGCAAAATCATGCCCGTCATCTCCATCACCTTGTTACCCGGCTACAGCGCAGAGGCCGAAGCGCGGCTGGTGGGCCGTGTAGCGGTCGCGGCACGCTCGGTTATTGCCGCAGCCGCAGCGGGCACCACGGTGTTCGTGAACCACGCCCACACCTACCAACGCGATGGCCGGGTGTTCTCCAAGGGCGGGCCGGAATGTGCCGACGCCAGTGCGCTGGTGCGTCATTTTCTGGAGCTGATGCAAGCGCGCCATTTGACGGCAGCCAGCGCCCTGCTTTCGCCAGATTTTGTGATGCACTTTCCGGGTGATACCCGCATGCAGCAACTCGACGAATGGGTCGCTTGGGCCAAAGTCCGCTACAGCCGCATCGCCAAAGACTACGAACGCTTTGACGAGAGCTGGGCCGACGGCGTCACCGTGGTGTACTGCTCGGGCACCCTGAACGGCCTTTGGCTCGACGGCACGAGCTTTGAGAAAATCCGCTTCATCGACCGTTTTGAAATTGCCGATGGAAAAATCCAAAGACAAGACGTCTGGAATGACTTGGCGGAAGTCAAAGCCCAGACGCCCGTCTGAAGGTTCAAGCCTGTGATGATTTCCAGGCATCCAGGATCTCGCTTCCAGTCGCCGCCCAGACACCTTTGTGACGCATGATGTGCGCCAGTGCTTCTTCTAGCGCGCGCATGCGGTAAGGCTGACCGATCACCCAAGGGTGCAACGAAATGGCCATGACCCGCCCACCCGCCGTAGCCGACTCTTTGTACAGCAGGTCGAACTGGTCGCAGAGTTGGTCCCTGAAATCATCTTCGGTGTGGTGGTTTTGAACCAAGATGGTGTGATCGTCCATGTCGATCGGGTGCGGCATCGCGTGAATCGGCCCGCTGGCCGTGCGCATGGCGTAGGGCATGTCGTCATTGACCCAGTCGCAGACGTAATCCATGCCCGCAGCGCCCAACAAGTCCAAGGTACTGGCCGACTCTGACTTGGCCGGTGACAACCAGCCCCGCACCGCCTGGCCACTGGCCCGACGCAAGATCTCTAGCGTGGTGTCAATCAGCTTTTTCTCATCGTCAAGCGCCAGACCCGCGTGGTGCAAATGATCCATGTCCAGGCCATTCGCCATGATCTCCCAGCCCCGCTGCGTGCACTCTTTGATGAGCGATGGGTAGCGCA
The DNA here is from genome assembly GCA_947450675.1 of Comamonadaceae bacterium. Classification (GTDB taxonomy): domain Bacteria; phylum Pseudomonadota; class Gammaproteobacteria; order Burkholderiales; family Burkholderiaceae_C; genus Polaromonas. The sequence goes on from CANFWI010000009.1 coordinate 63,673, forward strand.
CCGCGACCGCAGCGTTGACCGCCACAGTCGGGCGAATACCGTGTTTTTCAAGCGCCTTCATGATGCGGAAAATACCCACCCGGTTGCCATAGTCGCGCAAGGTGTAGTGACGCAAATCCGGGTAAGCGGTCTGCATGGCACCAGGCGGTTTGAAGGGCACGCCCGCCATGTTCAGCGGAAACCACTCCAGTGCCGGCACCACCCACAATGCAACTCGGGCGTTGTTTGGCCAGACCACGGGTTTGCGCTCAGGCAACATCGACCAGTCGTAATGGTCATGGTCCATGCCGTAGCGGCGCAGCGGATAGTCCAGATAATTCTCAGGTACCGCTTTTGGATTGGTCGTGCTCATGGGGCTTCTCCCACGGGCTGCGAAGCGGCCGTAAAAGCATCAAAGTAATGGTCATTGAAATGCTGGGCGATCTCCCGCCCGGTGGCCAACCAGACCTTGTCGTGACTGGTGATGTAGGACAGCGCTTCTTCAAACGCCGCCATGCGGTAAGGTTGTCCCACCAGATAAGGGTGCAGCGGAATGCACATGACGGTGCCCGACGCTTCGCCTTCTTCATACAGGCGGTCAAACTGGCGTTTCAAAATATCGGCATAACGGCGTGGCTGCACCAAGTTGACGTTGTAGACGATGGTGTCGTTCATTTCCAGCGAATACGGCACGCTGGTCAAGCGGCCCTTTTTGACCTTGACCGGGCCCGGCTGGTCGTCATGAAACAGGTCGCAAATGTAGGTCAAACCCATCTCGGCCACCAAGTCCAGCGTGTTGGGTGTGTAGGTCAGCGCGGGGGCCAACCAGCCATCTAATTTTTGGCCGGTGTGGTTGCGAATGGTGTCGATGGAGTCTTGAATCACCGCTCGTTCTTCGGCCTCGCTCATGCCCATCAGGTAACGCGTGTTGTAGGTGCCGTGTGAATAAAACTCCCAGCCGTTGTCGGCGCAGGCTTTGATGACTTCAGGATGGTGCTCGCACATAGCCACGTTCAAGGACACACTGCCTCGCACATTGCAGCGCTTCATGGCGTCCAACATGCGCCAGAAACCGGCGCGGTTGCCGTAGTCGCGGTAGGAATAATTCAGCACGTCGGGCGATGGTCTGGCCCACGGAGCACGGGACGGATTGCGCGGCGGATTGAGCTCGTAAAACTCCACATTCGGTGCAACCCAAAAGGCCACCCGAGCGCCACCCGGCCAACGTATCGCAGGCCGCTCGGCGTTGTACGGCAGGTAGTCGTAAAGTGCCGGATCCCGCTTCACTGACGTTTCCCCGCAGCCGAAGGCACGCGCCGCAACTGCTCAAGGGTTTCCTCTACCGACAAGACGTCGGCATACTTCAGCGCCATGTCGTACAAATTGGCGAAGTGCGGTGATTCATGCTTGTCAGCCACGCACTCTTCCGGGACGATGGTTCGAAAACTCCGTGAAATGCTGTCGACCACGGTGGCACGCACACAGCCCGATGTCGAGCCACCGGTCACCACGAGGGTGTCGACGCCGTGAAAGTTGAAAACCGAACCCAGGTTGGTTTCAAAAAAGACCGAGGCCATACGCTTGTTGACGATGATGTCGCGCTTGTGGTCAATCACCAAGCGGTCGTCAAATTCAGCGCGACGGCTGCCGACCTTGATATTTTGCAGTGAATCGGGCGTGTCGGTGCGGGTACCCCAGACGCCGCAGTCTTCGCCTGAGTCCATATAAGCCACATAAGTCCAAACCACCGGAAAACCTTTGGACCGAAACTCTTCGGCCAGCGTGTTCACGTATTCCAGCTGACGCGGATCGGTCTCGTAGGCCGTCGCGAACTCACCCAGGTTGGTATAAGCTTTTTGTAGATCGATGTTGACCAAGGCCGGTATCTTGCCAAAACCAAAACGCTTGCGGGTGGGATTGGCCTTGAAGTCTGAATAGAGTTGTCGGGCGGTCTTGCTGGAGGCTTCCATGGAGGGATGACTTTCAATGAAATAAGTGCTGTGACTATTGCACGTCAGACTTTGTTCTGTCAATAGAACAAATGCACGATGTCTCGAGAATTTAGCGTTGAATGATCGCGCTAGCCCTCAGAGGCGAGCGTTCAGTATCAACAACACTTCTGCATTGAAAGTCTCGGCTTGCTCGAACTGGATCCAATGCCCCGACGCCTGAATTTCGCGCAAGCCCTTGAATCGGGGAGCGGCGGGCAATGCGGCTTCATACAAGCCCACTTGCCCCAGGTAAAACGGGTCTTGGTCGCCATACAGCACATGCAACGGGCTCTGAATGTCGGGCAGTGCGCGGGCAAGGATGTCGGTGCGCGACAACCGGCGCCCGGGCATACGGTCCCGCACGGCGTTGGCCGCCTGAAGTTGGCAAGCCAACGGCGTGATGGCCGCAGAGTCGTGCAGCATCAGGGCTTGCAAGTTGTGGTGATGCGCAGCCATTTGCTGCTCGGTGCTGGGCAGATGGCGCCAGCCTTTGAGCTTGAACGGCACCAACGGCTCAATGCCAAAACCGGGCGCGCCGACCAGTATTAGCCGCAGCACCCGGGCCGGAAATCGGTGCGCCAGCAAACCAGCCGTCATGCCGCCAAAAGAAAAACCCATCAGGTCGCAGGGCGTGTCGCCCAGCAGATGCTTGAGCCCGGCTTCCAACGGCTCGGGCATCACATCGACATCCCCGCCGCCGGGCGGCAAAGCCGAGTCACCAAAGCCCGGCAGATCCGGCACAAACACACGGCGACCGGAGGCGGCCAGCGGCAGCACATTGCGCAACCAATGCGTCCAACTGCCGCTGCCGCCATGGAATAACACCAACGGTGGCAAGGCCGGATCAGCACCCTGCTCGCCCCAAACATGCCAGACAAGTTGCCCACTGCCGCAAGGCGTGAGCACGCGGCGCGCAGCCTTCAAGACGTGGGCGTACTCAACGTTCTGGGAAAGCGGGGGCAGTTGAAAGGCTTCGGGTGAAATATCGGTTACGGATGTCATGCCGCGTTTATACCCGCCTCAGTCTTGCACCTTGCCGCGTGAGCTTTTGATGCTGGAGCGCTGGCTCTTGCCTTCGAGTCGGCGCTGCTTGGAGCCATAAGTCGGTTTGGTGGCACGCCGGGATTTGGGCGGTACCGCCACGCTGTCAACCACTTCCTGCAAGCGGGCCAGCGCGTCGCTGCGGTTCATCTCTTGCGTGCGGTGCTGCTGCGCCTTCAGCACCAACACCCCGCCCTGCGTGATGCGGCTGTCGCTCAGGCACAGCAGCCGTTCCTTGATCTCGACGGGTAAGGACGACGCCGCAATGTCAAAGCGCAGATGCACTGCGCTGGACACCTTGTTGACGTTTTGGCCGCCCGCGCCCTGCGCACGAATCGCGTTGAACTCGACCTCGCGCTCGTCAACCGGGTAATGAGACATAGTGGCCATGGCCTGAATTTTGAACGGCTTTGAAGACGTCGAACTTTTTTGTCATTGCGAGCGCAGCGCGGCAATCCATCATGGAGGTGCGCGGTCATGGATTGCCGCGCTACGCTCGCAATGACGGAGTGACGGAAGAGAATGGCGCGCTGCGTCGAACTATTTCAAACCATCCAAAAACGCCACCAGCAATTCAGCAAAGTCCTGCGGCTGCTCGACCGCGCTCAAATGCGCCGCCGGCAAGGTCGCGAGTTGAGCGCCGGGGATGCTGCTGACAATCGCTTCCGACAGGGCCAGCGGTGTGGCTTCGTCGCGGGTACCGGCAATCACCAACGTTGGGCAAGTGATGCGCTGGTTGCTGCTGCGAAAATCAATCGCGGCAACCGCACCGCAACTCGCCGCATAGGGCGCGGGCGCGATGGCTTCGAACTTCTGCCGCAGCGTCGCCACACGGGCGGCGCCGCCACCCGCCGTGTCCGCAATGAACTCTGGCGTGAACCAGCGCTGAATAGCGCCGTCAACCACAGCGGCGACACCCTGCGTCAGCACCGTCTCCATCCGGGCGCGCCACATGGCGCCGGCAGGTTCGCCGTAAAAGTTCGCAGCATTCGCAATCGTGATGCTCTTGACCAGTTGTGGGTGCCGCACGGCCAAGGCCTGCGCCGTCATACCGCCCATGCTCAGGCCGACAAAATGCACCGGGCCGGTGGCTTGCTCAGTGATGAGCGCCGCAGCATCATCGGCCAGCATCTCCATGCTGTACGGTCCTGCAGGTGCTGCTGATTGGCCGTGCCCACGGGCGTCATAGCGCAAGACCGTGAAGCGTTGCTTCAAACGTTCAGCCACCGCGTCCCACATGCTGAGGTCACAGCCCAGCGCGTGGCTGAGCATCACCACCGGGCCTTGGCCCTCGCGGACCCAATGGAGTTTGGGGGATGGCTTCGACTCAGTCGCGGGTAAAAATCCCTTTTCGCGCAAGATGGCGCCAGCCACTGAAAACGCATGGTTGGCCGCCGGCACGCCGCAATAAATCGCCGCCTGCATGATCACTTCCTTGATGTCGTCTGGCGTCAAGCGGGACTCGGGCGGGCCGTCTAAGCCAGCGCGCACGTGCAGGGCAAACTCTTCGTACGCTTTGAGCGCGATCATGGTCGACAGCACCATCAGACGCCGCGTCTTATCGCCAAAAGCAGGCCGGCCCCAGACCTCGTTCCACGCATAGCGCGTGATCAGGTTCTGGAACTCACCGTTGAAGTCATTCACATTGACCAGAGATTTGTCGACCCACGCATTGCCCAGCACGCGGCGGCGGTTCAGCATGCCGTCGGCGTAATCTTGGTCGCGGTTGTTGTCGTGATCGGTCATGCTGTCGCCTTCATATTGGTTTTGGATGTGTCACTCGCCTGAATCGCCTTCAAGGCCGTCAGCTGGCTTCGCGTCACCGCAGCCGCGTGCAATGCTAACGCAGGGCTGAACCACTCGTCGGCGGCTTCAGCAGGCAGCACCGCGCGAAGCGCTTGCAAATTAGCCAGCATGCGCGCGGTGTCCACCTGCAAACCCGGCAAAGCCTGGGCCATGGCGCGAGCACTGCCGTGGACCGACATCAGCAGGCCCGGCCATTCGGCCAGCTCGGTTTGCCAATGACTCAGGGCACGCTCGTGTTCTTGCGGCATCGCCGCCAGCAGCGCGGCGACACGCTGCGGCGCGCGCTGCGCCGCCACCAACGCGACCATGCACGCCACCGGATTGCGCTTGTGCGGCATGGCCGACGAACCACCGCGACCAGGCTCGGTCGGCTCCGACACTTCATTGACTTCGAACTGCCCCATCAGCGAAATGTCGCGGGCGATCTTGCCAAGGCTGCCCACCAGCAAGCCCAGCTCGCAGCCCAGCGCAACCCATTCGTCCCGTTGCGTATGCCAAGTGGCCATCGGCGCTTTGAGCTGCAGGTCGGCCGCCATCAGAGCGATGACTTCAGGGCCTTGCGCCTTCATTTGGGCCAGCGTACCGACCGCGCCGCCGAGCTGCACGCACAGGGCGTTGGCAGCCGCCACTTGCAAACGTTGCTGGCTGCGAATCAAGGGTGCAACCCAGCCGGCGCACTTCAAACCAAAACTGGTGACCGATGCCGGCTGCAACAAAGTACGCGCCAAGATCGGATCAGCGGCGTGCTTCTCGGCCAGCGCCATCAGCGCATCAATGGTGATTTGCACATCGGCCTGCACCAGGGCCAGCGCGTCACGCGTGACCAGCGACAAGGCGGTGTCAATGACGTCTTGGCTGGTGCTGCCAAAGTGGACAAAGCGCACCGCATCTGGATTGAAAAGACCGACCGTTTCCTTCAGGCTTTTCATCAAAGGAATCGCCAGCGTCCCGGCGCGCCCGCTTTCACGGACGATCTTGCTGACGTCAAACAGCTCGACCTTGCAGGTGTCGATGATGGACTGCGCAGCGGATTGGGGAATCAAGCCGGCGGTGGCTTGGGCTCTGGCCAACGAGGCCTCAAAACGCAGCATCGCCGCCAAAAAATGACGTTCCCCGAAAGCATCGATGCTCTCAGGGGTGGACAAAAAGCCTTCGAAGATACTCATGGTCGGGGGCTTTTTAAAAGTTGTTAATCGACTAGTCTAGCGACCATTTCAGCGTTTGAGCCTGATCTGATTCGGCAACGGCACTGACCGCCTCAACACGTCTTCGCCCAGCCACTGGGCTGAACGCCACGCGCGCTGCGCCACCGTTGGCAAGGGCATTTGCTGGTAGTCGTCATTGAAAACTTCAAAGCTGTAGTCACCGCGGTAACCGAGGTTGTGCAGCTTGTTGACCAGAGCCGCCAGCGCTTCGCTGTGCACGCCCTCGCCCGGAAACACCCGAAAGTGCCGCGCCGTAGTGATGCGTTCTTCAACGGACTTGATCTCAGTCCACATGAAGTCAGCCAACTGAACCAGAAAAATCTTGTTCGGGTCAAGCATCTCCAACTCGTCCAAGGAGGTCTTGGTGGCGAACATGTGGAACGAATCAAAACCAAGTCCGAGGTTCGGCATGTCGGCTTGGGTGATGATGTCCCATGCCTGTGGAAACTCGTTGACCACACGCCCCCACGACAAGGCTTCATAGGCGATCTTGATGTTCATCGGAATCGCCAACATGGCCAGCTTGCGCAAGTCTTTGACCAGCGCTGCCGTGTCCCCGGTCGCATGCACCGAGGTCGACGAACAAATCAGCAGCACGCGGCAATCCAGCGCGTGGCACATCTCGAGCATCGACTTGGCGATGTCCATCTTGTACTCGTGCAGATGGCCCGTCAGGCCTTCAAAATCACGCAGAACTTGGAAGCCGGTGACGCGCAAACCACTGGTTTTGACGGCCTGCACAGCAGCGTCTAGGCCCTCGGGGTGACCGACAAGGTCACGTGCCGACAGCATGATCTGGGTGAAGCCGGCATCGCGCACGGCCTTCAGTTTGGCCTCCAGAGGCCCGGCCAAGGAGATGGTGTCCATCCCGAAGTCGTTGATGTTGCCGCTGTAGTGCATGGCTCAGCTCCGCTCGCCAGTCTTTGGGTCGGTGCGCTGGTCTTGCACCAATTCAAAGCTGACGCTTTGCAGCCAGGTGCGGGTCAGCGCGCCACGGTCTTCTGTCTGCACGCCGCGGGACTGCACAAACTCCACACCACGCTGGGCCAGCTCAGCCACCGTGGCGCGCACGTCGGCCGTGCCCAAGCCAATGCGCTGCAAGGCTTCGTCATCTTCGACGTCCAACACGCTGGCATCCGGCTCGATCAGTTGCACATAAAAGCGCGACGCGGCCGGGCATGGGCTTTGCAAAATACGTCCTTTGGGCAAGACCCCAAAACGCTTGTCATCCGGCAAATCAGTGAAGCCAAACAGCTCACGGTAAAACTCGGCCCAGTCTTCTGTGCGGTCGTTGCCGATGTACTGCACCACGCCGAAAAAGTGCAGACCCGCCACCGCTGGCGGGTGCTGGTCAATCGTCGGAATCGGCACAAAATCAACGTCGTAAATCGAGAACTTGTCGTAGCGGTCGACAAAGTAAATACGGCTCTTGCCAACGCCATGAATCGCCGGGATGTTCAGCTCCATCACCTCGACCCGCGGCGGCACCGCCCAGGCGCCCAATTCCAGCGCACGGCGGTAAGCCGTCGCAGCGTCACGCACGCGCAGACCGATGGCGGCAATCACCGGCTTGTCTTGCGGCGTGGCGCCATCGGGCATGGCCGACACATGGGCGTTGACGATGATGTTGATCGCGCCTTGGCGGTACAACAGCACCTCCCGCGAACGGTGGCGTGCCACCGGGCGAAAGCCCATCATCTCCAACACCTGACCCAACGCCTGCGGCTTGCTGGTGGTGTACTCAATGAACTCAATGCCATCCAGCCCGATCGGATTGGCGGCTTGAGGGATGGCTTCGCGATCAGCGGAAAGCGCTTGCAGGTGGTTACTCATGGTGCGTCCTAAAAATCACATCTCATTAATCAACAGGGCTGATGAAAGCATCACGCCGCGGTTTCAGCGCTGGCGGTGCTGTTCAATTCGGGCACGTGGCCGCCACCGAGAAACAGTCGCTCAATGTGCGGATCGGCCAGCAACTCGGATGCCGCCTTGTGCAGCACCAGCTGTCCAGACTCTAAGGCAATCGCATCGTCTGAAATCTTCAAGGCGCTTTTGACATTTTGCTCGACCATCAGCACCGTCGTGCCATGGGCTGCCAAGGTTTTCAACAATTTGAAAACATCTTGCACCACCAAGGGCGACAAGCCAATCGAAGGCTCGTCGATCAACAGAACTTTAGGCCGCAGCAGCAGCGCCCGACCGATTTCGAGTTGCTTTTGCTCCCCTCCCGACAGCGCCGACGCTTGTGAATGCAAGCGTTCTTTGACACGCGGAAAAAAGTTAAGCACCTCAGGGATACGCTCATGGGTGGTCTTGGTGCCGAGCGTGATGCCGCCCAACTCCAAGTTTTGGAAGACCGTCAGCTGACCAAACAAATTGCGCCCCTGCGGCACAAAAGCAATGCCTTTGGCAAGCAGCGCTTTTTGGGTCGCACCGGAGATGTCCTCGCCGTCCAGCAGAATGCGCCCCTGACGCGGCTTGAGCAAACCAAAGAGTGTTTTCAACACGGTCGATTTACCGGCGCCATTGGGACCGAGCAGCAAGGTGATGGTGCCACGCCTCACCTTGAAAGACAGGTTGTTGAGGATCATGAAATCCTTGTAACCCGCCACCACATCGTCAAACTCTATGCAAATGTCATTGGCCATCATCAGTTCCCCAGATAGGCGTCAAGCACCTCTTTGTTGGCGCGAATTTCAGCGGGTGTGCCGATCGCCATGACCCGCCCTTCGACCATCACCATGATGCGGTGGCAAAGATCCATGACAAAGTCCATGTTGTGCTCAATCACAACGAATGAACTCTGCTGACCCAACTTAGGATTCCGGTTGAGTTCTTTGAGCAGATTTGAAATGCCGCCGACCAGACTCGGGTTGACACCGGCACAGGGCTCGTCCAGCAACACCAGCGTCGGTTGGGCCATGAAGGCCATGGCGATGTCGACCAACTTTTGCTGACCGTAGCTCAGGGTGCCGGCCAAGGTGTTGGCGACGTGCCGAATGCGGAATTGATCGATCAAGGCATCGGCCCGCTCGCCCAGACCGGAGTCCCCGGGGGCAAACATGCGGCTCAACATGCTGCCTTGGTGCTCTTGTGCCGCGACGATGAGGTTGTCACGCACGGTCATTTTCCCGAAGACCTGCAGTGTCTGGAACGTGCGGCCAACACCGCGCCGGCTCAGCGCCAAGGGCGACAGACCACTGATGCTCTGACCATTCAGTTCAATCTCGCCGGCATCGGGCGTGATCTGCCCCAGCACGCTGTTGAACATGGTGGTCTTGCCCGAACCATTGGGCCCGATGACGCCGAATATTTCGCCGGGCATGACTTCAAAAGAGACACCGCCGACAGCTTGAATCGCACCGTAAGCCTTCTTCAAGCCGGTAACTTTGAGCAAAGGATGGTTCATGACTCTGACCTCATTTTTGCAGCCATAGCCGCTTTGGCAGCGCGCTGCGCCGAGGCCTCACGTGCGGCACGCCGCTCTTTCAAACGGTCTGGAATGCTCAGCAAACCGTCCGGCAACCAAACCATCATCAGCACCACAGCAGAGCCAAAAATGGGCAAGTACCAAGCGGCGACGCCGGGCACATCGCGCATCCACTCCGGTAGCACGACGCCTACAGCAGCGCCCAGCACCGGCCCGAAAAAGTAACCCGCACCGCCGACCACGACCATCAAATACATCATGATGGAAGCACCCACCGTGAAGGGCGCCGGCTCGATGAACTGCACCAGCGACGCAAACAGCGCACCGGCCACACCGGCGTAGGCAGCGCCAATGGCAAAGCTCAGCAGCGTGTAGTTTCGAATGTCGATGCCCAGGCTTTCGGCGCGGATCGGGTTGTCGCGCAGCGCTTTGAAAGCCTTGCCCCACGGCGAGCGCAGCAAGCCCCACAGCAGACCCGCCATCACCAAGGTGACCGCCAGCACGAAGTAGTAATAAGGCCGATTGCCTTCCAGTGACACGCCCAACAGCGAAGGCCTTGCAATGTTGTTGATGCCGAAGGTGCCGCCGGTGAGCCACTCCTCATTACGCATCACCAGCCAAATGGCGGTGTTGAACCCTAGCGTGGCAAAGGCCAGATAAATAGCCTGCACGCGCAGTGCCGGAAAGCCCAGCACCAAGCCGACGACAAAGCAGATCAAGGCAGCGGCAGGCAAACCGAGCCAAAAGCTGAAACCAGCCTTCATCAAAATGGCGACGGTGTAAGCACCGATGCCAAAAAAGGCGGCATGACCGAGCGACTTTTGGCCGGCGTAACCGGTGGTCAGGTTCAGACCCATGATGGCGATGACGAACACCAACCAATAGCTCAGCAGATAAACGCCGTAGTTCTTCAGGTACTGCGGGGCGACCAATAGCAGCGCGGCAATCGCCAACGCGCCGGCCAGCCCGACCTTGTGTTGCAAGAGCTTCATACCTTGCGCTCCTCTTTCTTGCCCAACAGACCTTGCGGCTTGAACAAAATCACGATCATGAAAATCACCAACGCCACCGCATCTTTGTAGGCCGGAGAAATATAGGCCGCTGCCAGGTTCTCACAGACCCCGACGATCAAGCCGCCCAACAGCGCGCCACGGGAATTGTTGAAGCCGCCAATGATGGCCGCAAAGAAAGCCTTGTTGCCAAGGCCTTCACCCATGTCGAACTTGGCCAGATACGTCGGCGTGACCAGCATCGCCGCAGCCACCGCCAACACGGCGTTGATGGCGAAGGTGTAAAAAATCATGCGCGGCACATTGATGCCGAGCACGGACGCGCTTTCGGTGTTTTGGGCCACAGCCTGCATGGCCCGACCGGTGACGGTCTTGGCCAAGAAAGCCTGCGTTGCCAAGACGATGATCAGCGCCATGGCAAAGGTGCCGACGTCCTGCAAGGTGATGGTGACGCCAGCGATGGTGTAAATCTTGTCAGCAAAGAGGCTGGGGAAGGGATGCGCTTCTGCGCTGTAACCCGCCCGAACGCCGTTGCGCATCGCAATCGACAGACCGATGGTGGCAACCACGATCGGCATCATGCCGTACTTGAACAGCGGATCCACCAGCCCCCGTTTGAAGATCCAGCCCAGCAGCAGCACCGCTAACAAGACGGTGCAAACGATGCTGACCAACAGGGGTGCGCCCAGCGACATGAAGCCCAGCATCATGAAAGCCGGCAGCATGACGAACTCGCCTTGGGCGAAATTGATCGTGCCGGAAGCCTGCCAAAGCAAGGTGAAGCCAAGCCCCGCCAGCGCATAAATACTGCCGGTGGCCAGGCCAGAGAAAAAGAGTTGGAGGAAGTCGGTCATGGCTTTTGATGTTTGGAAAAGTCCAGAAACTAAAGAAGGTATTTTATTTCTTGGCGGGCGCCACTTTAGCGGGTTTCACCGCTGGCCCCCCAATCGGACCACCCAGCGGCGGCAGCGTGGCGACGACAAGCTGTTGACCGTTCTTCACTTCGATCATGAAGCTCTCGCGGTCCAGGTCGCCCTTGCTGTCAAACGCGACATCCATCAACACGCCCGGCTGGTCAGCGGCGCGGACTTTCAAGGTATGCAACACGTCGGCCACGGCTTTGCGATCCAGCTTGCCAGCTTTCTCAATAGCGGCCTTCAAAATGTAGACGCCTGAATAGCCTTTCATGCCGTTGTGATCCGAGATGTATTTGTACTCTTTTTCGAACTTGGCGCGAAAGGCACGGATGGCCGGCGACGGCGCATCGACCGTCAGACCGACGTGGGCGACAGCGCCATTGGCGGCATCACCCGCCAGTTCGATGACTTTTTGGCCAGTCAGGGTAGTCTCGCCAATGATCGGTTTACTCCAGCCTTGCTTGCGCAGTTCGCGCAGCAAACGGGCAGACTCTTCTTCGTTTGAGTAGATGAACACGCCTTCGGCGTTGCTTTGCCTGGCCCGCAGCACCGCCGCAGAAAAGTCGACCTGGCCCGACTCGGTTGATATGTCAGCCAAGACCTTGGTTGTTGAATTGGCCAGGGCCTTTTTGATCATGTCGAGACCACCCTTGCCGAAGTCGTTGTTCACGTAAATGACGGCAATACTTTTGAGCTTGGCTTGGTCGCTGATGTAACGCGCCACTTTCGGCATGGCAGTGGCCTGGGTAAAACTGGTGCGAAAGATGAATGGATTGCCTTGCTCGGTGATGCTGGCCGCTTCACCGCCCGTGAAGTTGGGCACACCGGCGCGTCGCGATTCCGCCATGCTGACCATGATGGAGCCTGAAAAGACCGGACCAAAAATAGCGAAGACATCGTCGTCAATGACTTTTTGCGTTTGACCTTTGGCAACGCCCGGGTTGCTCTGCGTGTCCGCTGTGGTGGTCTGGATTTTCTTGCCCAGAATGCCGCCCGCCGCATTGATCTCTTTGACCGCCAGTTCCACACCATTCTTGAAGTTGGTCCCGGCCGAAGCACCTCCTCCAGACAACTCAATGACGTTGGCAATTTTGATGACATTCTGGGCAAAACTGGCCGTACCGGTAGCGGCAATGGCGCAAGCGACCAGTAGTTTCAGGGCGAATCGTTTGTTCATGGAGATCTCCTTCATCGGGTTTAAAGCAAGGCACTCAGCAGTGCCGCTGTCTGATGGAAACGAACTTTAGCGGCTTGGCGCCTGCCCAATGGCTTGGAATCCAACATTTGCGCGATTAACGCACGACAATGTTCGATAATCGATCGAAATTCGGGTTACACCCAGATGCTCAACACCATGACTCAGCCTGCCAACACCGAGATTCGCCCCGCTTTAGACAAACGCGACTGGATCGCCGGCCTTGAAAAAGGCCTGTCGGTGATTGAAAGCTTTGACGATGCCAACCCGCGCATGACGGCCAGCCAGGCCGGGCTGCGCTGCGGCATCACACGAACGGCTGCACGCCGGTATCTGCTGACGCTGGAGCATCTGGGGTATGTCGCCACCGACGGCAAACTGTTCTGGCTGACGCCGCGGGTGCTGCGGATGGGACAGTCCTACTTAGAGTCCGCGCGGCTGCCGCGCATCGTGCAGCCGTTTTTACAGCGTGTCACGGCGGGCACACAAGAAAGCGCTTTTGTCAGCGTGATGGACGGCGACGACATCGTCTACATCGCCCGCAACGGCTCAAACCGCGTCATGAACACCGGCTACGTGCTCGGTGCCCGGGTCCCAGCGCAGGTCACCGCGGCGGGGCTGCTGTTGCTGGCACTGCGCGGCCCCGACTGGGTTGAAGCCTGGCTGATCCACAACACCCTGAGCACGTACACCTCGCACACCGTTGCCAGCAAGGAGCGCCTGCGCATCGAACTGGCCCGTGTGCGAGCGCAAGGTTGGGCGCTGTCAGAGCAACAGCTCGAACTCAACTACCGCGGCATTGCCGTGCCGCTACGCGACCGACACGGCCAAGTCATGGGCGCGCTGAGTGTGACCATGCCGATGGGCCACGAGTCGAGCGAAGACGCCGTGCGGCGCGTGCTCAACGTGCTGAGCGAAACGGCGCAAGGGATGCGCCATTTGGTCTGAACTCACTGCTGCATCAACGCCCAGACCCGGGCCGACGTCAGCGGCATTTGCAGCAGCGGCGCTTTGGCCGCCATGCCGGCGCGGGCCAGCGCATCGGCCACCGCATTGACCACAGTCGGGCCAGCGCCGATGGTGCCGAGCTCGCCCACGCCTTTGACGCCAAGCGGGTTGTTCAGGCAAGGCACGGACGTGTCCATCTCGGTCTTGAAAACGGGGGAATCTTCGGCGCGCGGGGCCACATAGTCCATCAAGCTACCCGACAAAGGCTGACCGGTTTCGCGGTCGTAAACCATGTGCTCGTAGAGCGCCTGGCCAATGCCCTGAACCGCACCGCCGTCGAGTTGTCCGCGCACGATCATCGGGTTCACCACCCGGCCGACGTCATTGACCGAGGCATACGCCACCACCGCCACCTGGCCGGTCAGCGGGTCGATTTCGACCTCGCTGATGTGGCAGCCGTTGGGCCAACTCGGACCACTCGCCGCCGAGGTTGAATTCATGAAAATGCGCTGCTCGGCTTGACGTCCCGCCAACGCAAAAATGTCGGTACTCAAGTCAGTGCCGATCACTTGCAGGCGGCCGTTGCGGTACTCAATGTCTGCCGCTGAGGCTTCAAACTCCTGTGCCGCCAGGCGCTTGGCTTCGGCAATCGTGCGGTCAGCGCCGACGCGCATGGCCGAGCCGCCGGTGAACAGCGAGCGCGAGCCGGCGCTGCCAAAACCATCGCCCCGATCGGTGTCGCCGAGCACCACGCGGACTTGCTCAATCGGCACGCCAAAAGCGTCCACAACCAACTGTGCGAGCGAGGTCAAGATGCCCTGCCCCATGCCGTTGACGGCTGAAAAAACCTCGATCATGCCGTCAGCTTGCACGGCCACGGTGACGGTTTCCTCCATCACATTGCCTCCCGTCCATTCCAGGAAAGTAGAGATACCCTGACCCCGCAGCAAGCCGCGTTGGGCCGAGTCAGCCGCGCGCGCCGCAAAGCCAGACCAGTCAGCCAGTACCAGCGCTTGGTCCATGATGGATTCAAACTGACCGCAGTCGTAGGTCTGGCCCATCGGATTTTTATACGGCATTTGCGCTGGTGTGATGAAGTTGCGGCGGCGCAGTGCAATTCGGTCAATGCCGGTCTGCCGTGCGGCTTCGTCCATCAATCGCTCCATGCTGAAGATCGCTTCCGGACGGCCCGCGCCGCGGTAAGCACCGGTCGGCGAGGTGTTGGTCAACACCGCCTTGAAGTGAAAATCGATGATCTGAATGTCGTAGACACTGGTTTGCACCCACGGGCCGATCATGAGCTGGATGGCCGCGCCGGTACCAGTCGGGTAGGCACCCACATTGGCCAGTGAGGCCACCCGCAAAGCCAGAATTTTGCCCGTGGCGTCAAGCGCCAATTCGGCCTGCGTCTGCAAGTCGCGGCCATGCGAGGCTGAAGTGAACTCTTCGCTGCGGTCGGCCCCCCACTTGATCGGGCGTTGCAAAGCGCGGGCACAAAAAGCGACGACCAAGTCTTCCGGATAGACGCCGGTTTTCATGCCAAAGCCACCGCCCACATCGCCGACCACCACGCGCACATCAGCGCGCGCCAGCCCGAGCAAGTCGCATACCGAATTACGCACGCCCGACGGCATTTGCGTGCTCATGCGAATCGTCAGGCGCCCAGTCGCAGGGTCGGGCGTGGCCAGCACCGTGCGCGGTTCCAGACTCAACGCTGACAGCCGTTGATTAACGATGTCCAGCTTGACCACGTGCGCGGCTTTGGCAAAGGCCTCGGCGGTGGCCTGAACATTGCCGTAGCGGGTTTCACCGGCGATGTTGTCCACCGCCTTGTCGTTCAGCACCGGCGCATTGGCGGCTGTGGCGTCGTCCAAATTCACCAGCACCGGCAACTCGGCGTAGTCCACCTCAACGGCCTCAGCGGCATCACGTGCTTGCTGCAGCGTGAGCGCCACCACGGCGACCACCGCTTCGCCAACAAAGCGCGCCCGTTCATAGGCGAGTGCCCGTCGCTCTGGGGCTGCGCAGGGAATAGGATCGAGCCGCTTGAAAACAGAACCCGGAATCGGCTTGACGCCCGCCGCCACCAAGTCAGCACCGTTGATAATTTTCAACACCCCGGGCATGGCCAGCGCGGCCGTGCTGTCGATCGAGACAATCCGGGCGTGTGGGTACGGCGAGCGCAAAAAGAAAATATGAACCTGCCCCTCAGGGCTGACGTCAGCCGTGAACTGGCCGGCCCCGACCAGCAGTTTGTCGTCTTCAAGACGGCGTACGGACTGACCGCTGCCAAAGCGGGCGGGCGATTCAGCGTTGGATGAGGAAGATGAGATAGCCGCTGGGAATGGGGTGCTTGACGTCAAGGCAAATCCAAAAGTTGTCGTGGCAGTCGCTGGGACAAAGAACAAGGTCTGAGGCGCAAGGCGATTGCCGAAAATAAGAAAGTCCAGCGCCACTATAAGTGGAGCTGGACTTTCATGTTGAAAAATGGTCAGGGCGTGCGGTGCTTCAACCTGCCGTGGTGACCTTGGCTTCTTTGATGACTTTGGCCCATTTGCTCTGCTCCATCTTGATGAATTCGGCAAAGCGCTCGGTCGAACCGCCGCCATCTTCAGCGCCGTATTGCTCAAACTTTTCCATCACGTCGGGCATCAACATGACGCGGTTGAGGTCTTCGTTCATGCGCTTGGCCATGACCTGTGGCAGCTTGCCGGGGCCGACCAGTCCATACCAAGTGGTGGCGTCAAAACCCGTGAAGCCAGACTCGTCCATGGTCGGCACGTTCGGGTGACCTTTGGCGCGCTTGGTACGCGTTTGGGCAATCGCAATCGCCTTGCCGCTTTTGACATGCGGCGTGGCCGAGGTCATGGTTTCAAAGCAGTAGTTCACCTGCCCACCGATCAGGTCGATCAAGGCCGGGCCCGAGCCTTTGTAGGGCACATGCAAAGCGTCAATGCCGGCGCGCAGCTTGAACATTTCCAGCGCCAAGTGCTGGGCCGAACCGCCACCGGCCGAGGCAAAGCTGATGTTGCCGGGGTTCTTTTTACACAGCTCAACCAAGTCTTTGACCGTTTTGGCCGGCTGCGCTTCGTTGCAAATCAATAAATTGGGCGTGACGCCGACCAGTGCAATCGGCACGAAGTCGCGCTCAACCACGTAGCCCAACTTGGGCACCAGACTGGGCGCCAGCGCATGGCTGTTGATGTGCGCCATCAGCAAGGTGTTGCCGTCGCTGGCTTGCTTGGCAACGTAATCGGCGGCGATCACACCGGCCGCGCCGGCTTTGTTTTCAATGATGACGGCGACATTCCACATGACCGAGAGCTTTTGCCCGACCACCCGCGCCAGCGCATCGGTGCCACCGCCGGGCGGAAAACCGACGATGATGCGGATCGGTCCGTTGGGCAGGGTTTGCGCCCTCAGCATGGGCGCGGCCACCAAAGCCGCACCCGCGACGGCACTGCTCACAAAAGTTCTGCGTTGCATGGTTTGTCTCCAACTGGTTTTTTATCGTCTTTGCGCTCGCGATGACGGGACATATGCGCTTGCGCCTCAAGCGGCCTTGCGAGACGGCACGGCCGCCGCGTGGCTTGAAAAATAATCCATCGCTGCCTGCACGCCAGAGCCGGCGAGTTTGAC
Source organism: Comamonadaceae bacterium (assembly GCA_947450675.1). Taxonomy (GTDB): domain Bacteria; phylum Pseudomonadota; class Gammaproteobacteria; order Burkholderiales; family Burkholderiaceae_C; genus Polaromonas. The sequence goes on from CANFWI010000009.1 coordinate 80,834, forward strand.
GCCGGCCAGCTTCAAGCCCATTTCGCAGCCGGCCAATGCGGCCAGCAGCGTCAGGTCATTGCTGTCACCCAAGTGGCCGATGCGAAACATCTTGCCCTTGATCTTCCCCAGACCGGTGCCTAGCGAGCAGTCAAAGCGCTCGTGAATGATCTTGCGCACGGCGTCAGCGTCAATACCTTCGGGCGTCATCACGCCGGTCAGGATCGGCGAATACACCGCTGCGTCCGCGCATTGAATCTGCAAGCCCCAGGCCCGCACCGCTGAGCGCACGCCTTCGGCCCAGCGCTGGTGGCGCGCAAACACCGCGTCCAGCCCGTGCTCTAACAGCATGTCGCAAGCTTCGCTCAGGGCATAGAGCAAATTGGTGTTGGGCGTCGTCGGCCAGAAGCCGGTCTTGTTCATCTCGATGATCTCGTCCCAAGCCCAAAAAGCCTTCGGCAGCGTGGCTTTTTTGCTGGCTTCAATGGCCTTGACCGAGAGCGCGTTGAAGCTGATGCCAGGCGGCAGCATCAGGCCTTTTTGCGAACCGCTGATGCTGACGTCAACGCCCCAGTCGTCGTGCCGGTAATCGGCTGAGCCGAGGCCCGAGATGGTGTCGACCAACAGCAGGGCCGGGTGTTTGGCGGCGTCGATGGCTTTGCGCACGGCGGCAATGTTGCTGGTCACACCCGTCGAGGTTTCGTTGTGCACCACGCAAACGGCCTTGATGCTGTGCGCTGTGTCGGCCTTCAGCCGCTCTTCGATCAGGTCAGCGCGAACGCCGTGGCGCCAAGCGTCCGGGCCGGGCAAGCCCATCACTTCGGTCTTCAGACCGAGTCGCACGGCCAGCTTGTTCCAGAGCGCTGCAAAGTGACCGGTTTCGTACATCAGCACATGGTCGCCCGCGCTCAAGGTGTTGACCAAGGCGGCCTCCCAGGCACCGGTGCCAGAGGCCGGGTAAATGATCACCGGCTGACGGGTTTTGAAAAGGCGCTGAACGTCTGCCAGCACCTTGAGCCCAAGCACCCCGAACTCGGGGCCGCGGTGGTCAATGGTCGGGTAACTCATGGCGCGCAACACGCGGTCAGGGACCGGTGAAGGCCCAGGGATTTGCAAAAAGTGGCGGCCAGTGGGGTGAAAGTCAAGCATCAGCATAAGGAAGGCTCCGTGAATGAATCTGCATTTTTTGCATGCAAAATAAGTTTGTCAATGGGGATGACCCTGCGCAATCGCAAATGAATTAGCAATTAACGGATTCCAAGCAGTTCAGCCAGCATTTGACACCCCGCAATTTTGCATACAAAATTTAGCCATGAGCGCTGACATCATTTCCCTGAACCCCACCCCCCGAGCCGCCCTGCATGAACAAGTAGCGCTGCGCCTGCGTGAAATGCTGGTCGAAAGCCGCATTGCCCCGGGCGCCAAACTCAACGAGCGTGAACTCAGTGAGGTGCTGAAGGTCTCGCGCACGCCCTTGCGAGAAGCCATCAAGATGCTGGCGGCGGAAGGCCTGGTCGAACTGCTGCCGAACCGGGGCGCGATTGCCGTTGAGCTGAGTCAAGCCGATGTGCTCAACACCTTTGAGGTCATGGCCGGGCTGGAAGCGCAGTCTGGCGAACTGGCGGCGGAGCGCATCACCGACGCTGAACTGGTCGAGATCCAGGCCATGCACTACGAGATGCTGGCCGCTTACACACGGCGCGACTTACCGGCTTACTACCGGCTCAACTCGGCGATTCATGCGGCCATCAATGCCGCCGCCAAAAATCCGGTCTTGAGCGCGACCTACCGACACGTCAATGCGCGGCTGCAAGCGCTGCGTTTTCGGTCCAACCAAGACGGCGAAAAATGGGCCGCAGCCATGAAAGAACACGAACAAATGATCGATGCCCTGACCCAACGCAAGCCGGCCGCCATGCGCGACGTGCTGCTCAGCCACCTGAACCACAAACGCGACGTGGTGATGGCGCAGCTGGTGCAGCAGCAAAAAAACCGGCAAGCTGCTAACGGAGAACAGGCATGAACGCCCCGCTGCCCACCAACATCGCCCGGCAAGCCCAGGCCCACGAGACAACCTACAACCAAGTTTCCCGCAGCAGCAACGAAGTCGCCGGGCGGCTGGCGTCACGGCTGTCTAGCGAAACCCAGGGCGAGGTTTTGTTTTCTGCCGCCGACAAAGGCCGCTACGCCACCGACGCCTCGATCTACCAAAGCCTGCCGACCGGCGTCTTTGTGCCGCGCAGCAGCGCAGACGTTGCGCTGGCGCTGGAGATTTGCCGCGACTTGGAGGTACCCATCGTGGCCCGCGGCGGCGGCACCAGCCAATGTGGCCAGACGGTGGGCGCCGGCCTCGTCATTGACCACTCAAAATACGTCCGCAACATCTTGGCGGTAGACCCGGCTGAACGCATCGCGGTGGTCGAACCCGGCTTGGTGCTCGACCACCTGAACGCCAGCCTGAAAAAGCACGGCCTGTGGTACCCGGTCGATGTCTCCACCAGCGGGCAAGCCACGCTGGGCGGCATGGCCGGCAATAACTCCTGCGGCAGCCGCAGCATTGCCTACGGCAACATGGTGCACAACGTGCGCGGCGCGCAAGCCTGGACATCAGACGGCACGCTGCTGTCGCTGGGTGACTACGCCAGCAGCAGCGGCAAAACGCGTGAACTGGGCGACTACGTGCGCAGCTTGGCCGAGCAACTCGCGCCCGACATCAACGCCCGCTGGCCCAAGGTTTTGCGCCGTGTCGGTGGTTACAACCTCGACATCTTTGACAACCAGAGCGAACGCCCTTACACAGCTGACGGCTCGGTCAATCTGGCGCACTTGTTGGTCGGCAGCGAAGGCACGCTGGCGCTGACCAAAAACTTGACTCTGCAACTCAGCGAACTGCCGCGCGCCAAGGTGCTGGGCGTGGTGAATTTCCCGACCTTCTACGCGGCCATGGATGCCGCACAGCACATCGTCAAACTCGGTGGTGGCCTGTCCGCAGTCGAGTTGGTCGACCGCACCATGATCGAGCTCTCGCTGCAAAATCCGGCCTTTGCACCGACGGTTCGCACCGCCCTGCTGGGTCAGCCCGACGCGATATTGCTGGTTGAATTTTCAGGCGCGTCCAAGGCCGACTTGCTGCCAAAAATACGCGAGCTCGTAGAGCTGATGGGCGAGCTCGGCCTGCCCGGTTCGGTGGTCGAAATGACTGAAGACGCACCGCAAAAAAACCTCTGGGAAGTGCGCAAAGCCGGCCTCAACATCATGATGAGCCTGAAGGGCGACGGCAAGCCGGTGAGCTTCATCGAAGACTGCGCTGTCCCGCTAGAACACTTGGCCGAGTACACCGACGCGCTGACCGAAGTCTTCAAGCGCCACGGCAGCAAAGGCACTTGGTACGCCCATGCGTCGGTCGGCACGCTGCACGTGCGGCCTATTTTGGACATGCGCCGCGAAGGCGCCAGCAAGATGCGGGCAATCGCCGAAGAAGCTTCAGCGCTGGTGCATCAATTCAAAGGCGCGTACAGCGGCGAACACGGCGACGGCCTGTGCCGCGGCGAATGGATTTCATGGCAGTTCGGGCCGCAGATCACGCAGGCTTTTGCCAGCATCAAAGAAGCCATGGACCCGCTGAACTTGCTCTGCCCGCAGCGCATGATCAACCCGCCCAAAATGGACGACACGCGGCTCATGCGCTTTCCGCCCAGCTACAAAGTCATCCCCATCAAGACCGCGCTCGACTGGCGCGC
>CANFWI010000010.1 GCA_947450675.1 Comamonadaceae bacterium
CGCAGCATCGCGCGTTGGCGTTTGTCGAGGTCTAGGCTCATGTTGGGGCTTTCACAATGCCAGACTCATGACGATCGCGTCTTCGCGTTCGAAAGCGCTCAGCGGGTAATAGTTGCGGCGCGTGCCGACATGCCGAAAACCGCAGTGTTCGTAGACTTGCCTCGCCCGCGTGTTGCTGATGCGCACCTCCAGCCACAGCCATTCGGCGCCCTGCCCGCGTGACCACAGGCACAGCGCGTCCAGCAGCAGCCGGGCAAAACCCTGGCCTTGGTACATCGGCGCCACAGTGATGTTCAGCAGGTGCACTTCATCGACCCCTTTCATCGCCACAAAGTAGCCGATCAGCTCGGGCGCGTTGCCGTTCGCAGCATCGGCCAGCAGCATCTGACACGGGTAACCGGCATTCAGCGAATCCGAAAAATTGCCGGACAGCCAAGGGTGGGGATAAGCGCTTTTTTCGATGCGTTCGACCTGCTGCAGCCAAGGCGTGGTCATGGCTTCGAGCCGGACTTCTCGGGGCTGGAGGACGGCGTTCATGACGGTTCAGAGCGTTCAAGCAGGGTTTGACGTTTCACTTCAGCGCGTTCGTCGGTGGTCAGCGCCACTTTGTCGCGGATGTAGAGTGGCAGCGCCTGTGACGCGTCCAATGCAGCGCCCGCCGCCAGCAGGGCCGGTGCCAGCCGCAGCATCGCCGCAGCGCCCGGCAGGGCGGTCAAACGGGTAAAGCCAGCCGGCAGCGCAGGCAACCTTGTGGCATAGACCTCGAACACGTTGCCGGCCAGACCATGCATGGTTTCGCTGTCGGTCTCGCCAGCGGCAGGCAGCACGGTGCTCAATTGCAAAGCCTCAGGCCGAACCAAAACGCAAGGCGCCAGCGCGTGGCAAGCGCCATCGTTCAGTCGAAAGTGCTGCACATACATTTCGTCCATGCGGGCGTCCAGCAGCGCGGTGATGGTTTGCGGCCATGCATTTTCAAGCGCCCATTGAAAGCGCGCTTCTTCAGCCAGCGCCAGCAGCGAGTCCACCGGCAGCACCGGCACGCCAGCACCCAAAGCGAGGCCTTGAGCCACCGCGCAGGCTGTGCGCAAGCCGGTGAAAGAACCCGGACCACGGCCAAAGGCAATCGCATCCAACTGATCGAGCCGCAAGCCGGCGTCAGCCAGCAGTTGCAAGATGGCCGGAATCAAGGTGGCCGACGACAGCGGGCCACCCGCACCCTCATGCAACCACTGCTGCGCGCCATCACTCACGCCGATCGACATGCGGTCGGTGCTGGTGTCAAACGCCAAAAAGCGGCCGGTGGTCGGGGTCAAGGCGGAACTGGGAACGGTCGTGGGCATCCACTGATTATCCGGGCAAGTCAGGGCTGCGCGCTGGCGTCGCTCGGGTCCAACCGTGATAATTCCCCGATGGCATTTTCAGCGCGCTCATCGGCACCTTTATCTTCGCTTTGTTCTTCAGCTTGTCAGCCACGCCGGTTGTTTACTGCGTTGGCTGCAGCGACCCTGCTGTGTCTGGCGGGCCCGGCCGCCTTGGCCACAGAGCCGCGCCTGCCAAAAGCCATTGCCCAAGCGCTGGCACGGGCGCAGGTGCCGGCCGGTGCGGTGAGCTTGTTGGTCGTCGACGCCAACGGTCAACGCCCGCCGCGCCTCAGCCATCGCGCCGGTGAGGCCATGAACCCGGCCTCGGTCATGAAGCTGGTCACCACCTACGCGGCGCTGGATGTGTTGGGCCCGGATTTTTTGTGGAAAACCCATGTCACGATGGACGGCAGCATTCAGAACGGTTTGCTCGACGGCAACATGCTGGTGCGCGGCGGTGGTGACCCGAAGCTCGTCGTTGAACGACTGCAAATGTTGCTGACGCAGGTGCAAGCCAGCGGCGTGCGGGTGATTCACGGTGACATCGTGTTGGACCGCAGCGCCTTCAGTGAGACCGCGGCCAATGCGGCTGAGTTCGACGGTGAACCGCTGCGGCCCTACAACACGCAGCCCGACGCCTTGCTCATCAATTTCAAGACGCTGGTGATGACCTTCACGCCGGACTTCGCGCTGGGTCGGGCGCAGGTGCGCACCGAGCCGCCGATGGCTGGCCTGCAGATCGACGACAGCGTGCCATTGCTGCCAGCGGCGCCGTGTGGCGACTGGCGCGGTGATTTGCGCGCCAGCGTGAACAGCCCGAGCCGCGTGCAATTTTTGGGCAGCTATGCCAGCGCCTGTGGTGAACGCGTCTGGCCCAGCGCGTATGCCGATCCGGCTAGCTTTGCCGCCCGCGCTATCGAAGGTTCTTGGAAGGTGTTGGGTGGTCTGCTGACAGGCCAAGTGCGGGATGCGACTGCGCCTGAGTTGGTGATGTTACGCAGTCGCGGCACGCTGTCGGGAAACACCTCACCGCTGCGGCTGGAGTCGCCTTCCTTGCCCTTGCTCGACATCGTTCGCGACGTCAATAAATTCTCTAACAACGTGATGGCGCAGCATCTTTTTTTGAGCCTCGGTCTGCACGGACAACTAGGACAAACACAAGCCGGCACGTTTGACGCCGGCCGCGCCGCCACGCAAGCGTGGTGGCTGAGAACCCTGCCCGCCAGCGCGCCACCGGTGCTCGACAACGGCTCCGGCCTGAGTCGCCGCGGGCGCATCACTGCGAGCAGCTTGGCTGCTATGTTGCAGCACGCCGCAAAGAGTCCGTTGGCCGACGCGCTGGCCGACTCTTTGCCGCTGGTCGGCGTTGATGGAAGCATGCGTGAGCGCGCCAAAGCCGCCACGGGGCGTGCGCAAATCAAAACCGGTTCTTTGCGCGATGTCAGTGCTGTCGCCGGTTATGCCCAAGGTGCCAGCGGCAGCCGCTACATCGTCATCGGCATCGTCAACCATCCGAACGCCAGCGCAGCGCGGCCAGCGTTGAACACCTTGATCGAATGGGCTGTGCAAGACCGAAAATGAGGTTAATTGGGACGCACTTTATGCGGCCCGATGGAGCGGCTTAAACTAATCTCATGATTCCTTTCTCAGTTCTCGACCTCGCCCCCATCGTCCAAGGCAGTGATGCCGCCGAGTCCTATCGCAACACCTTGAGCTTGGCGCAGCACGCCGAGCGTTGGGGTTACCAGCGTTACTGGCTGGCTGAACACCATGGCATGCCAGGTATTTCCAGCGCTGCCACATCGGTGCTGATGGCGCATGTGGCTGGCGGCACCAAGAGCATTCGCGTGGGCGCTGGCGGCGTCATGCTGCCGAACCATTCGCCGCTGGTGATTGCCGAACAGTTCGGCACACTCGAGTCGCTGTTTCCGGGCCGCATTGACCTTGGCTTAGGCCGTGCACCGGGCTCAGACCAAATCACGGCGCGGGCTTTGCGCCGCAACCTGTCCTCTGACTCAGACGAGTTCCCGCAAGACGTGATGGAGCTGATGGATTACTTTTCGGATTCGCCGCGTCAGCCTGTGCGCGCAGTCCCAGGCACCGGTCTGAATGTGCCGATGTGGATTTTGGGTTCGAGTTTGTTTGGCGCGCAGCTGGCTGCGGCGCTGGGTTTGCCCTTTGCGTTTGCCTCGCATTTCGCGCCCGCGCAAATGATGCAAGCGATTGAGATTTACCGTGCCCGCTTTCAACCGTCAGCGCGTCTGGCCAAGCCGTATGTGATGCTGGGCTTCAATGTGTTTGCCGCCGACACCGACGAAGAAGCGGCTTTGTGCGTCACCTCGCAGCAGCAGGCTTTTGTCAATCTGCGCAGTGGTCGGCCAGCTAAATTACCACCGCCTAAGGCTGACTTTTTGCAAAGCATCGGCCCGCAAGAACACGCTTTGCTGGACTCTGTGCGTCAGAGTTACGCCATCGGTTCGATCGACACCGTGCGGCGTGAAATGAACGCCTTCATTGAGCGCACGGGTGCCGATGAGTTGATGATTGCCGGCCAGATTTTTGACCACGATGCGCGCCTGCGCTCTTACGAAATCACGGCTGAACTGCAGCGCGCATAAGCCGGTCCCGCACGCCGTCCCACTCGGTCGCGGCGGGCAGTGCTTCCACCCATATCTGAGTGACGCCCTGCGCATCAAACTCGCGCAGCACGGCAAAGAGTTCGTGCGCCACTTGTGACGCTTGCTGCGGCATGGCGCGGAACAGCACGGAGGCCTCGTTGATCTCTGCAATCGAGTGTGCATAGACAGCGATGCGTCGCGAAGGCTCAACCGCCGCCAAGGCCGCTTGCAATTCAGCCTTGTTCATCAAGCGCACCTTGGCGTTGGGCGCGTAGTGCGACGCCAGCGTGCCCGAAGCGCGCGGTGCGTTGGTCGCCAGCGCTTGGTTGTCGAGCACCGGCTCAGCGCAAGCGGCTTCGAGTTGCGCCCGCGTCAGCACGCCGGGGCGCAACAACACCGGCTGGCCTCGGGTGCAGTCGACGATGGTTGATTCAATCCCCACGTCGCACGGGCCGCCGTCGAGCACAAACAAGTCATCGCCCAGTTCATCCGCCACATGCGCGGCCGTGGTCGGGCTGACGCGGCCAAAACGATTCGCACTGGGGCCGGCGACGCCGGTGCGGCAGGCTTTCAGCAGCGCTTGCGCCACCGGATGTGACGGGCAGCGCAGGCCAATCGAGTCTTGGCCACCGGCCGCCGCGGTGGCAACACCGGGCTTGCGCGGCAAGATGAGCGTCAGCGGGCCGGGCCAAAAAGCCGCGATCAACCGCGCTGCGAATGGCGGCACGCTGCTGGCGTAGTCGAGCACTTGCTGAGCTTCAGCGATGTGCACGATCAGCGGGTGGTTGGACGGCCGGCCCTTGGCGGCAAAGATCAACGCCACTGCCGCGTCGTTGGAGGCGTCTGCGCCCAAGCCGTAGACGGTTTCTGTCGGCAGGCCGATCAGCTCGCCGCTGCGAATCAGGCGCGCGGCCTCAGCGATCGCCGCGGGGTCGGTGCCCGAGTGAATCATTCAGCGGCTTTCAAGGCCGGGCAAGCTCAGCAGCGTCGCTACTTCGCGTGCTGTGGCTTGCACGGCCGCCACGCTGGCACCGGTGATGTTCAGGTGCCCCATCTTGCGGCCGGGGCGCGCTTGCGTCTTGCCGTACAAGTGCAAATGCGTGCCCGGCAAAGCCAGCACGGCCACCCAGTCGGGCGTGCGCTCAAGGCCTTGCGCGTCAAACCAGCTGTCGCCAAGCAAGTTCAGCATGATGGCCGGCGAATGCTGGCGCGGCGTCGGCAGCGGCAAACCGGCGAGCGCGTGCACCTGCAAATCAAATTGCGAGGTGTCGCAAGCGTTCATCGTGTAGTGGCCGCTGTTGTGCGGACGCGGCGCCATTTCATTGACGACCAGCGTGTCTTCAGCGGCATTGCCAGAGGCGCTGGCCAGCACAAAAAATTCCACACACAGCACGCCCACGTAACCGATCTGCGCGGCAATGGCTTCGGTGGCGGCGCGTGCACGCGCCGACAAGTCGGCCGGCAGGCAGCCCTCATAAGCGTGGGTTACCGCCAAAATGCCGTCGACATGCACATTGCGCTGCGGTGCAAAACTGACGATCTCACCGTTCCAGCCGCGTGCCACGATCACCGACAGTTCGGCTTTCAGGGGCAGCAATTTTTCGAGCACGCAAGGGACGTTGTTCAGGTCGCTCCAAGCTGCCGCAAGTTCGGCGGCGTTTTTCACGCGGACCTGGCCTTTACCGTCGTAGCCCATGCGTGCGGTTTTCAAAATACCGGGCAACAGCTCAGCCGATACGGCGGCAAGATCCGCTTGGGTTTCAAGAACCGCATAGGGCGCGCACGGCACGCCAGAGGCAGCGGCACAAGCGCTGAAATGGGATTTTTCGTCGATCCGGTTTTGGGCGATCGAGACGGTGTCGGCACTCGGCGCCACCGGCCGCGTGGCGGCGAGTTGCCGCAGAGCGGCAGCCGGCACGTTTTCAAATTCGGTGGTGATGGCTGCGCAGACTGCCGCTAATTGCGTCAAGCCTTCGGTGTCGTCGTAGGCCGCTTGAATTTGGTGGTGGCTGACGCGGCCGGCTGGGCTGTTCGCATCGGCGTCGAGCACGGCGGTGAAGTAGCCGAGGCGTTGCGCTGCGTGCACAAACATGCGGCCGAGTTGGCCGCCGCCCATCACGCCGAGCGTGGCGCCAGGAAGAATGGGTTTCATAGTGGTGGCAAGGTCATGGCTTCGGCCGCAGCCGTTTGCGCGACCCGAAAAGCCTGCAACTGAGTAGCCAGCGCGGGGTTCTGCAAGGCCAGCATGGCGACCGCAAAGAGCGCCGCATTGGCCGCACCTGCGTTGCCAATCGCAAAGGTCGCGACGGGAATGCCTTTGGGCATTTGCACAATGCTGTGCAGCGAATCAACGCCTTGTAAATGCTTGCTGGCGACCGGCACGCCGAGCACCGGCACGGTGGTTTTGGCCGCCAACATGCCGGGCAGATGCGCCGCACCGCCGGCACCGGCAATGATGGCTTGCAGACCGCGACCGAGGGCGGTTTCAGCGTAGTCAAACAAGGCGTCGGGCATGCGGTGTGCGGACACCACGCGGGCTTCGTAGGCGATGCCGAACTGCTGCAAGATTTGCACCGCGTGCTGCATCGTGTCCCAGTCGCTGTTGGAACCCATCACCACGCCGACTGTGACGGCGGCGCCAAGCGGGGCGGTGTGGGCTGGGGACGTGGGGCTGGCGGTCGGAGGTGTGGTGGTCATGGGGTGCGTCTTCAAAGCGGGACTGCGGACCGGCGATTTTAAGCGTTGCGGCTCGGGCGTCTGTCAGCATGCTATCGTTTTGCTTTCCTTTTCAACTGTCCTCAAAGCCTCAGCGCACTTCCAGCGCCTCCAAACATGATTGATGTCACGCTCGCGAATTTTGAACAAGAAGTCATTCAGGCTTCCATGACCACACCGGTGCTGGTTGATTTTTGGGCGCCTTGGTGCGGCCCGTGCAAGTCACTCGGCCCGATTCTTGAAAAAGTAGAGATCGCTTATGAAGGTCGCTTCAAGCTGGTGAAGATTGATTCTGACCAAGAGCAACAGCTAGGCGCCGCCTTCGGCATCAAAAGCATTCCGACCTGCATTTTGCTGATGAACGGGCAGCCGGTGGATGGTTTTACCGGCGCGCAGACCGAGGGCAAGATCAAAGAATTTCTCGACAAACACCTGGGAGATCCCGGTGAATTGGCGGCGCCGTCAGAGGCTGAGCAAGCGCAAGCCATGCTGGAGAGCGGTGACCTGCAAAGCGCGCAAGACACGTTGGCTGAAGCGCTGGCCGTCAACCCGGCCAACGACGAGGCCCGCTTCGACTACGTCAAGTTGTTGATCCGCACCGGGCAATTGGCTACCGCTAAAAGCGCGCTGGCGCCAGCCTTGGTACAGATCCCGGTGCAGCTGCGCTTTGAGGCGCTCAAGCACTGGCTGCTGGCGATTGAATTCGTCACCACCGACCCGCGCGGTGAGTGGGACTTGCCGCAGTTTGACGCACTGATTGCGCAAAACAAACGTGATTTTGAGACCCGCTTGGCGAAAGCCCAGGTCCTCATGAGCCAAGGCGCCTGGGTGGCCGCGATGGACGAGTTGCTGGAAATCATCATGCGCGACAAGACTTGGAACGACCAAACGCCGCGCAAAACCTTCGTCGCTATTTTGGAGCTGCTGACACCGCCCAAACCGAAGCAGGCGCAAGACGCTTCCGGCAAGACCGCCGCGGGTATCGAGATCCTCGGCAAAGTGGTGGTCGAAGAAGACCCGCAGCTGGCGCTGGTGTCCACCTACCGCCGCAAGCTGAGCATGATGCTGAACTGAAAGCTGCCATCAGTCCTCAGCGTCTGCGGGCTTCGCGCCTGAGAACCAAGACACATACAGCGCCGGTAACACCACCAGCGTCAGCAGCGTGGCGGTGATCAAGCCGCCGATGATGACGATGGCCAGCGGCCGCTGCGTCTCGGAGCCAATGTCGTGTGACAAGGCCATCGGCAGCAAGCCCAACATGGCCAACATGGCCGTCATCAGCACCGTGCGCAGTCGCTGCATCGAACCGAGTTTGACCGCGTCCAGCACGCTGTGACCGGCTTCTTGCAACTGCTGAAAGACCGACAACATGACGACGCCGTTGAGCACCGCTTGGCCTGAGAGCGCGATGAAACCAATCGCCGCCGACACCGACAGCGGGATGGAGAAAATCCACAGCGCCACAAAACCACCAATCAGCGCCAAGGGCACGTTGATCAGAATCAGCGCCGCCATCTTGAAGGATTTGAAGGCGTCGAACAGGAGCACAAAGATCAGCAGCAGCGAGATTGGCACCACCACCGACAGCCGCTGCATAGCGCGCTCTTGGTTTTCAAACTCACCCGACCAACCGACGGTGTAGCCGGGGGGCATCTTGACGTTGTCGGCGACGCGGGTTTGCATGTCTTTCACCACCGAACCCATGTCGCGGCCCTTGATGAAAATACCGATGGCCATGGTGCGCCGACCGGCTTCGCGGGCGATGTTCATGGCACCGTTGGTTTCACGAATGGTGGCCACGCTGCTCAGCTGCGCATAACCGCCGTCGGGCGTGGGAATCAGCGTTTGCGGCAGGCTGGCAATCGCACGCTTGCTTTCCGGCAGACGGACCGCCACGGCAAATTTACGCTCACCTTCCCACAGCTGCGTGGCCGCCTTGCCGCCCAACGCGGCTTCGACCACATCTTGAATGTCCTGGACATTCAAGCCCAGCCGCGCCGCACGGTCACGGTCGATGTCGATCACCAACTGCGGCAGATCACCAAGGCGGTCAATCTCGCCGCGCTGCACGCCTTGGACTTGTTTGATCTCGCGTTGAATGGCCTCGGCCACACGGCGCAATTCATTCAAATCTTCGCCGGACACCTTGACGACGATCTGGCCCTTGATCTGTGAAATGGACTCCAGCACGTTGTCGCGAATCGGCTGCGAGAACGCCGGGTCAATGCCAGGAATCGCCCGCAGCTTGCTGTCCATTTCCTCAATCAGCTGGTCGCGTGTCAAGCCTTTGCGCCATTCTTCCTGCGGCTTCACGTCGATGAAAATCTCCGCCATGCTGAGGGTTTTAGGATCGGTGCCGTCTTCCGGTTGACCGGCTTTGGACACGGCGGTGCGCACTTCAGGCACGGTGTTCAGGGCATTGCGCGCCATCAGCAGAATTTTGGACGCTTCCACGCTGGACACGCTGGACGGCATGTCGAAGTTGGCCCAGAAGGTGCCTTCGTTGAGCTCGGGTAAAAATTCAGAGCCGAGTCGCGAGGCCGCGCCCATGGCCAGCGCAAACACCGCCAGCGCAATCACCACCACGGTGCGGCGACGCTCCAGCGCCCATGTCAGCACGGGTTCATAGACGCGTTTGCTGCTGGCCACGACGCGGTTGTCGCCGTGTGGAATTTTTTTGCGCAGCATCCAAAAAGCCAGCAAGGGCACCAGCGTCAGCGAGAAAATCAGCGCGCCAATCAGCGCCGTGGTGACGCTCAAAGCCATCGGCTGGAAGATGCGGCCTTCATGGCGTTGCAGCGCAAAAATCGGAATGTGCGCGGCAATGATGATCAGCATTGAGAACAGCGTCGGCCGGCCGACTTCGCTGGCGGCTTCGATGATGACGTTGCGCCGTTCGGCTTTGGTCATGCCTTCTTGTCGCTCAGACAAGCGGTGCATGATGTTTTCAATCACGATCACCGCACCGTCGACGATGATGCCGAAGTCCATCGCCCCCAGGCTCAGCAAATTGGCCGGCACGCCCATGATTTTCAGGCCGAGAAAAGTCGACAGCAAGGCCAGCGGAATGATCACCACGACGGCCAAGCTGGCGCGGATGTTGGACAAAAACAAGTACAGCACCAGCGCCACCAGCAGCGCACCTTCGACCAGGTTTTTAAACACCGTGGTCAGGGTTTTGCTCATCAGCCAAGTGCGGTCGTAGTAGGGCAGGATCTGCACGCCCTTTGGCAGGCCGCGCGCATTGAGCTCAGCGATCTTGTCTTTGACACCCTTCAGCACGATGCTTGGGTTTTCGCCTTTGCGCATGATGACGATGCCGGTCACGACGTCGTCGTCATGGTCCTGACCGACGATGCCCAGACGCGGCACGGCGCCAATCTTGACGTCGGCGATGTCGCGAATCAGGATCGGCGTGGCGCCGCGTGCCGCCACCACAATGCGGCCGATGTCGTCAGCCGACTGCAGCAAACCAATGCCGCGAATGGCGAATTGCTGCTGGCCTTGGGCCACATAACTGCCGCCCGCATTCGAGTTGCCACGGCCCAGCGCATCCAGCAAATTCTGGAAGGTGAGTTTGTAGGCACGGAGTTTTTCAAGGTCTGGCTGGACCTCGTACTGTTTGATAAAACCGCCCATGCCGACGACGTCAGCCACGCCCGGCACTTGGCGCAGACCCCGTTCAATCACCCAATCTTGCAGCGTGCGCAGATCCGTCACGTTTTGGCCATCGCCCTTCACGCGGTAGCGCATGACTTCGCCCACCGGCGTGGCGTTCGGCGCCACGTTGACCTGTGCGCCGGCTGGCACGTCGATGGTGTTCAGCCGTTCGTTGACCTGCTGGCGAACGATGTTGACGTTGGCGGCATCGTCATAGGTGACGACGGTGTAAGACAGGCCGAACTGGGTGTGCGAGAAAACGCGGATCGAGTTGGGCAAGCCGGACAGCGCAATTTCAATCGGCAAGGTGACTTGTTTTTCAACCTCCTCGGCGGCGCGTCCGGGGTACAGCGCAATCACCGTGACCTGGGTGTCGGTGACGTCTGGAAAGGCTTCGACCGACAGTGTTTTGAAGGCGAAAACGCCCGCCATGACAAACAGCAGCGTGCCCAGAATGATGAACAGCGGCTGGTGCAGCGCGTAATGGATCAGGCGTTTCATGGTTTAGCCTGTGCGTTAGATGCTGTGGCTGCCGGTGTGGGTTGTGCATCATGGGTGGCATTGCGGAACTCACGCGCCAGCAACAGCATGTTCTCGCTGACGACTTGCTCGCCTGCTGCGACGCCGCTTGACACCACGGATTCCTGCGGACCTTGGTAGCTCAGCTGCACTTCACGCGTTTCAAACACGCCGGGCTGGACCTGCACCAGCACCGTGTTTTTAGCGCCTTGCAGCGCGACGGCGCGGGAAGGCACGACCACACCCGGGCCGATGTTGCGCTGAATCCGGGCGGTTGCCAGCATCTCTGCTTTGAGCAAGCGCGCTGGGTTTGCCACCAGACCCCGGACTTTGATGGTGCGGGTGATCGGGTCGATGTAGTCAGCGGCAGCGGTGACGCGGCCTTCAAATTTTTGACCCGGCAGCGTCGGGACGATCAGCTCAAATGTGGCGCCAAGACGCAGCGTAGCGACTTCGGATTCACGCGCATCAATCTGTACCCATAGCGTGGTCGGGTCGGTCACCACAAACAGTGGCGGCACACCGACGCCGGACTGGTCTGGCCTGACTTCTTGGCCCGGGTTGAGGTTGCGTTCAACCACCACGCCTTTGATGCTGGCGCTGATGGCCAGTGACTGGTTGACGCTGCCGCCTTCGTGGCCGCCATACATCCGGGTGCGGGCGTCGGCGCGCTGAACTTCAGCCAGCGAGCGGGCGGCATCGGCCTCGGCTTGGTCGAGGTCTTTGCGTGCGACGATGCCTGCGTCAAAGAGCTCGCGTTGGCGTTGCAAGGCGTTGCCGCTCAAGCGCGCATCGGCGCGCGCTTTGGCAGTGTCGGCCTGGGCCATGCCGAAGTCGGGCGAGGCCAGTTGCGCCAACACCGAACCCGCGCTCACGGCCTGACCGACGTCGGCCTGAATCGCACTCACGCGGCCGGCGAAGGCGGGATAAATGCGTTGCGTGTGTTCTTCGTTCCAGATCATGCGCGCCGGCAGGTCAACCGTGATGGTTTGCGCTGGCGTGGCGCTGACCAGACCGATCAGGGCCAGTTGCGGGTGGTTGGGCGCAAAGCGCAGTTGTTCGCCCTGCAGGATCGGCGGCGGGGCTTTGGCTGGAGGCTCAACGGCCTCTTGGCAACCGGCCAAGACGAGCAGGCCAATGAGCAGGCTGGCGCGGAGAGTTGAGGTGCTGAGTGTTTTCACGACGGGGAGTTGCATCAAGGTCAATCAGAAAGAAGGCTTCAAAATTCAGAGAGCGGGTGCCGCGCTGCGCAGCTGCCAAGCGGCCAAGCTGCGGGCGTGGTCGGCGCGGGTGCTGACGTCTTCCAGCAGGGCGGCGCGCAAGGTGCGGCGTGCGTCCAGCAGGTCGGTCAGCGACAAAGCGCCCTTGCTGTAAGCCAGCTCGGCCATGCTGGCGACTTGGCGGGCCCGCGGCACGATGGTGTTTTGGTAAGTCAGCGCCCGCTGCGACGCGGCCAATAGTTCTTGCTGAAGGCGGCTGATGTCGAGCGCTGCCGACAGGCGCGTTTTGTCGAGCAGGTCTTGCGCTTGCGCTAACTGGGCGGTGGCGCGGCCCAACTCACCTTGGTAGCCGTAATTGCCAAACAGGCCGGCCAGTGGCATCTGCACCCGAAATTCCAGCAGCCGATTCGAGGTGCCCGGATAGTGGTCGAACGATGTCCCAAGGGTCAGGTCGTTCTTGCGCAAGGCTTCGGCGCTTTCCAGCACGGCCTGTGCGGCCTCGGTGCGCCGGATGGCGGCGCGCACATCGGGCCGGGCTTCGAGTTGCGGTTCGGGCAGCGCGGGCAGTGCCAAGGCTGGCGCGGGCCACGTTGCCTCGGCCGCCAACGCGCCTGACAAACGCGTCACTTGCTTCAGCATCAACTCGGCGCGGACACGATCGGCTCGCGCCGCCAGCAGATCTGCGTTGGCGCGTTCGGCTTCGATGTCGCTGCGGGCGGCGTCTTGTTGCGACAGATCGCCCGCGCTCAAGCGACGCTGCGCAGTGCTGGCCAATTGATTGGCGCTGATCGCGATGGCTTGCACCTGCGTGATGCGTTCCTGCGCGGCCAGCAGGTCGTAATAAGCGCCGACCGCTGTCAGCTGCTGCTGGACCAAGGCGTCGTCGAGATCGGCTTGGGCTGCCTCGGCGGCTCGTTGCGCGCTGCGGGTGCGGAGTTCGCGTTTGTTGCCACGCTCCCACGTCCAGTCGATGCCAATCGATTTGTCGATGCGCTTGTCGTTCAAGGCGTTGCCGGCACCGACACCGTTTTGCAGATCGATGGAGGCGGTCTTCGCTGTCAAGGTCGGTGTGGGCGCGCGGTCAGCGCTCAGCACATCGGCGCGGGCGGCGTCGAAGGCGCGTTGGGTCAACGACACATCGAGGTTGTTGCGGGCAGCTTGCAAAGCTTGCGCCAGCGATACCGCGATCGGCTGTGTCCGTGCAACCGATGCCAGCGGCGCCGGTGCGACCTCTGTCGCCGGGGCTTGTGCCCAGACGGGCACGGCCAGCGCCACGCTTGTACAAAAAAACCAGTGTTGTATGCTCATCTACCGTTTATCTCACCGACATGCTGACCAGAACCTGACCGATGTTGTTGGTATTACCGCTAATAGCCTAAGCCGAGGCCTGCCACTGATGCGAATTCTCTTGGTTGAAGACGATGCTGTGTTGCGTTCGTTGATGTTGCGCAGCCTGTGCGAAGCCGGCCATCGGGTGAGCGAAGCCAGCACGCTCGAAGAGGCCAGCCATTGGTGGCGCGTACAGCCTTTTGACGCCGTGCTGCTGGACCTGAATGTGCCCTTGACCAGCCACGAGCGCAGCGGATTGGGCAATGGCTTGTCGGTGCTGCGCGAAGCGCGCGCCCGCGGCGACCGTACGCCCGTCTTGGTGTTGACGGCCCGTGACCGCACCGAAGAACGGATTGCTGGGCTCGACGCCGGCGCGGATGACTACCTGGGGAAACCGTTTGACCTGAACGAGGTCGAAGCCCGGCTGCGCGCCTTGGTGCGGCGCGCGCAAGGGGTCGAAGATCGGGTCGAGTTGGGTCAACTGAGGCTCGACCGCAAGGCCAGACGCTTCATGCTGGCGGGTGAAACGTGGGACTTGCCAGCGCGCGAATTCGAAGTCTTGTGGGAGTTGTTGACGCCGCCCGGCCGAGTGGTCAGCAAGCGACACCTTGCCGACAAACTCTCAGAGACCGACACCGCCTTGGGCGACAACGCGTTGGAGGCTTTCATCTCCCGGTTGCGCAAAAAATTGCTCGGCTCTGGGGTCGGCATACGCACTTTGCGCGGTTTGGGTTACGTGCTGGAAGAGTCCACTTGAGCCGCCCCCGGACGTCGCTGCGGACCCGCTTGGCACAAAACGTTTTGGTGCCGCTGGTGATCACGTGGGCGGCAGGCACGGCGGTGACTTTGGCGATGGCCAGCCACTTCGCCGGCGAGGCCTTTGACCGCGCTTTGCTCGACGATGCCTATGCTTTGGCGGCGCATGTGCGACCGAGTCCGGTCGGCTTGCCGCGGCTGAATCTGTCGATCGAGGACTTGGGCACCTTGCTGTTTGACCAAAGCGAATCCATGTTTTTTGCCGTCTATGACGACGAAGGCCATTTCGTCGGCGGCCATGCCGGCTTGCATCCACCGGCGTTGCCCGCCAACGTGTCCTCGCAATTTTCAAACATTGTTTACTTGGGTCGGGAGATGCGCAGCGTCAGCTTGCGGCGCACTGACCCTGTGGCGATTGAAGTGGTCATGGCGCAGACCTCCGCCTCGCGCAGTCGACTGTTGCAGCGATTGCTGACCTACTCGGCCATTCCACAAGCTTTGCTGCTGGGGTTTTTGGCGTGGTGGTTGCGCCGAAGCATCGGGCGCGACCTCGGACCCTTGGCGGCTTTGCAGCAGGCGTTGGGCCGGCGTGATGCCAGCGACCTCAGACCCATGCCCGACGATGTGACGAACAGCGGCAGCTCTCGCGATGTCGAAAATCTGCGCCTAGAACTGAATTCTTTGCTGCTGCGGCTGAGTCGGAGCATTGAAGCGCAGCGCGAATTTGCGGGCAACGTGGCGCACGAGCTGCGCACGCCGCTGGCCGGCATTCGAGCGCAAGCCGGTTATGCGCTGGCGCAACTATCGCCAGCGGTCTGGCATGAGCAACTGCTGGGGATTGCCGAAGGCGAGCAGCGCGCCAGCCACTTGGTCGAGCAGTTGCTGGCGTTGGCGCGTGCTGACGAAGGCCGCGCGGCCTTGCAATTGCAGCCCTTGCAGCTCGATGAATTGGTGCGCGACGTGGTCTTGCGCTTCATGCCCAAGGCCGACGCGGTTGGCGTAGATCTGGGTGCCGAAGGGCTAGAGTTGCCGGTGAGCGTGCTGGGTGACGTCGCCTTGGTCGAAGGTATCTTGGGCAATCTGCTGGACAACGCGCTGCGTTACGCCATCGGCCCAGACGCCCGTGTCACCGTCAGCTTGGCGGTGGAGGATGGGCAGGCGGTGCTGCGGGTGGTCGACAACGGCCCGGGCATGGTTGCGAAGGACATGTTGTTCTGGGGCGAACGCTGGGTCTTGGGTGAGGCCGGACAGCGCTTGGGCGAAGGCTTTGGACTCGGCTTGTCGATCGTGCGTCGTTATGCCGAACTGCTGGGCGCAGACTTCAGCTTGTCACCGGGCGCAGACGGTCGTGGTGTCTGCGCCAGCTTGCGCTTTGAGTCGCCCGAGGCCTGACGCGGGCAGTGCGTCAACGGCGAGCTTTTCAGCTCGTCAAACGGGCCAAGGCTTCTTCGTATTTTGCGGCGGTCTTCAGCGCCACGTCCGGCGGCAGATGCGGTGCCGGTGGTGTCTTGTCCCAAGGCTTGCCGTTGATGCGCACGGCTTCCAGCCAGTCGCGCACAAACTGCTTGTCGTAGCTGGGCGGATTTTGGCCGGCAGTGAAAGCTTGCTCGTACCCTTCGATCGGCCAGTAGCGTGAAGAGTCAGGCGTCAACACCTCGTCCATCAGCGTCAGCGTGCCTTGTTCGTCGAGACCAAATTCAAACTTGGTGTCGGCAATGATGATGCCTTTGGTCAGCGCAAAAGCGGCTGCCGTTTGGTAGATCTCGATGCTGAGTTTTTTGATTTGCGCGGCGAGTTCGGGGCCGACGATGGATTCGACCTGCGCGTAGCTGATGTTCTCGTCATGCTCGCCGGCTTCGGCTTTGGCCGCCGGCGTGAAGATCGGTTCAGGCAGCTTGCTGGCGTTTTTTAAACCGGCGGGCAAGGGCACACCGCAGACCGACTGCGTGGCCTGGTATTCCTGCCAGCCACTGCCGGCCAAGTAGCCGCGAACCACGGCTTCAACCGGAATCGGCTTCAGGCGCTTGACCAACATCGAGCGCTTGGTGACCTGCGGCAGTTCAGCCGCGGTGACAACGCTTTCAGGGGCGTCGCCGGTCAGGTGGTTCGGGCAGATGTGGCCGAGCTTGTCGAACCAGAACAAAGCCATTTGCGTCAGCAGCGCGCCCTTGCCAGGAATTGGCTCACCCAAAATCACGTCGAAAGCACTGAGCCGGTCGCTGGCCACCATCAGCAGGCGGTCTTGGCCGACAGCATAGTTGTCGCGCACTTTGCCGCGGGCCAGCAGGGGCAGGGAAGTCAGGGTGGAGGTGTGAAGCGCTTGGGTCATGGCGTGCCGGTCAAAAATAAAAAAAGCCCGCCAATCCCAGCGGGCTTTTGATTATCCCAGTTCCGCGCAGCGGTTCTGGGAGTGCGCTGCATCAGTGCTCAGCGAACGACTTGCGCCAACTCGCCCGTGGCGTATTTGGCCGCCACGACCGACAGGCTGTCGCCTTTGATCTTGCTGGCTTGGCCTTCACAACCGAACTCGATGTAGCGCTGTTTACACAAGGCTTTGGCAGCTGCCGTGGCTGGCTTGAGCCATTCACGGGGGTCAAATTTAGATGGATTTTCAGCCATGAATTTGCGCACAGCGGCGGTCATGGCTAGACGAATATCGGTGTCGATGTTGATCTTGCGCACGCCGAACTGAATGGCTTTTTGAATTTCTTCCACCGGCACGCCGTAGGTTTCTTTCATGTCGCCGCCGTACTGGCGAATGATCGCCAGCAGGTCTTGCGGCACGCTCGACGAGCCGTGCATGACCAAATGCGTGTTGGGAATGCGGCGGTGAATTTCTTTGATCAATTCAATCGCCAGAATGTCGCCGGTGGGCTTGCGCGTGAACTTGTAAGCGCCGTGGCTGGTGCCGATGGCAATTGCCAGTGCGTCGAGCTGGGTGCGTTTGACGAAGTCAGCGGCTTGCTCAGGGTCGGTCAGCAATTGCGCGTGGGTCATCACGGCGTCGGTGCCGTGGCCGTCTTCTTTGTCGCCTTGCATGGTTTCCAGGCTGCCGAGACAACCGAGTTCACCCTCAACAGAAACGCCGGTGGCGTGGGCCATTTCAACGACTTTGCGGGTGACTTCGACGTTGTACTCGTAGTCGGCGATGGTCTTGCCATCGGCCATCAGCGAGCCGTCCATCATGACCGAGCTGAAGCCCAAGTTGATGGCGCCGCGGCAGACGTCAGGGCTCTGGCCGTGGTCTTGGTGCATGACGACAGGAATGTGCGGATAGCTTTCAACTGCGGCTTGAATCAGGTGCTTGAGAAAACCTTCGCCGGCGTATTTGCGGGCGCCTGCGCTGGCTTGCATGATGACGGGTGCATTGACCTCGTCCGCGGCCTGCATGATGGCTTGCACTTGTTCAAGGTTGTTGACGTTGAACGCGGGGATGCCGTAGGTGTTGGCTGCTGCGTGGTCGAGCAGTTCGCGCATAGAGACGAGAGCCATGGATTTAATCCCTTGAACTTTGTTGAATGGGTTGGTAACTCAGAGGTCAGCAGCAGATTTTACCTGCCGACTTTGCGCTTCTTGGCCAGACCGTGGCGAGATACCGCGCTTTAGGTCTATTCGGCTCTGGCGTGGATGAGGTGCTGCGGCGGTCGCCTCATACTGGGGTACCAGAAATCGGCAGCCGCCGCAGCACCTCATCGACGCAACCGTGGTGCGCCTGAAGTGTTGAATGCACCGCACGCTAAAAATGTCGCTATCAAGGGCGAGTGGGTTGGGCGGGTGGCCGATTTCTGGTACCCCAGTATGAGGACGCCGGCCCAACCCACTCACCCGCCAACACCAAACCAAGACCGCAACAGCACCCGAATCCGACCAGCCTCAAGCCACCCGACAAATCTTCAGCATGTTCGTGCCACCCGGCGCACCCATCGGCTCGCCGCACGTGATCGCGTAGACGTCACCGCTCTCCACAATTTGACGGCGCTGCAAATGCGCTTCCGCCTGGGCCAGCGCAGAGTCGCGGTCAACGATGGTGTCCATCAGCAAAGGCCGCACATTCCGGTAAAGCGCCATCTTGCGCTGCGTTGCCAAGCGTGGCGTGAGCGCATAAATCGGCACACGAATGTCGTGCCGGCTCATCCACAAAGCCGTTGAACCGCTGTCGGTCAACGCGACGATCGCCTTGGCACCCAAGTGATGCGCCGTGAACAACGCGCCCATCGCAATCGATTGGTCAATGCGGCCAAACGTCTTGCCGGTGAAGTCGGCCTCCAGCTCGCGGTACTCGGCTTTTTCAGCTTCCACGCAAATCTTCGCCATCTCCTCAACCGTCTCCAGCGGATAGCGGCCGACTGCAGTTTCGGCGCTCAACATCACCGCGTCGGTGCCGTCCAGCACGGCGTTGGCCACATCGCTGACCTCAGCGCGGGTCGGCACCGGATTCAGGATCATGCTTTCCATCATCTGCGTCGCCGTGATGACCAATTTATCGGCGGCACGGGCCATCTTGATCATGCGTTTTTGCAAGGCCGGTACAACGGCATTGCCGACCTCAATTGCCAAGTCACCGCGGGCCACCATGATGCCGTCGCTGACGCGCAAGATTTCATCCAGATTCGGAATCGCTTCAGCGCGCTCGATCTTGGCGATCAGCCCCGGCTTGTGTTTGTAAGGCGCGGCCGCCACGTTGCACAGTTGGCGCGCCATTTCCATGTCGGTGGCGTTTTTCGGAAAGCTCACCGCCACGTAGTCGGCCTGAAAACTCATGGCCGTTTTGATGTCGTCCATGTCCTTGCTGGTCAGCGCGGGTGCTGTCAGGCCGCCGCCTTGTTTGTTGATGCCTTTGTTGTTGGACAGCTCACCGCCGACCTTGACGCGGGTCTGAATTTCTTCACCCCGCACCGCGTCCACAGTCAGCACAATCAAGCCGTCATTCAGCAGCAGCACGTCGCCGGCTTTCAGGTCGCGCGGCAGTTCTTTGTAGTCAAGTCCCACGCCCTTGATGTCACCGGGTTCCGTGCGCGAAGCGTCCAGCACGAATTTTTCACCGGGCACCAGCAGCACCTTGCCTTCAGCAAACTTGCCGACCCGAATTTTCGGGCCCTGCAGGTCGGCCATGATGGCGACTTCGCGGCCGACGCGTTGCGCGGCTTCACGCACCAGCGCGGCAGTTTTGATGTGGTCTTCCGCCTTGCCGTGGCTGAAGTTCATGCGCACCACGTTGACCCCCGCGGCAATCATTTTTTCAAGCATGGCTGGGTCGCTGGAAGCGGGCCCGAGGGTGACGACTATTTTGGTGGCGCGGCTGGGCATGGGCTTGTCTCCGTGTAGTTTTGTTTGCATTCTCACATGAAGAAGTGACAGCGTCGATACACAGCATTTGCCGTCTGCTTGATCTGCATCAGAACCTCGGCAGATAGCCCGTCTTAGGATGCGATGTCAACTTTTAAATACATGTCTATGTCTGCATTGCCACTTTCGCACTTGGCTTCGGAGCTTCCCGAAGCCGACACGCTTCACACGCCTGAATCCATCACGCATCAACTCAACACGCCGATCCCGGCGCACGAACCCTTGCCGCACCGTAAAACCCTGCGCACGTGGTTGATCCCACTGTCAACCCGCACCACGCTGTGGGCGCTGGTGCTCTTGGCGTTTGATTACGCCTTGCTGCTGACAGCTTTGGCTGGCACGGTTTGGCTGGCGGCTGGTTGGGCCAAGTTGTTGTCTGGGCTGGCCGCCGGTTTTGTCACCGGCCGGCTGTTTGTGATTGGACATGATGCTTGCCACCAAAGCCTGACGCCGCACCGCAGACTCAACAAATGGCTGGGCCGTTTGGCCTTTTTGCCCTCGCTCACGCCCTACAGTTTGTGGGACATCGGGCACAACGTGATCCACCACGGTTACACCAATTTGAAGGGTGTTGATTTTGTTTGGGCGCCGCTGACGCCGGCTGAATACGCCGCGCTCACGCCCTTCGCGCGATTCAAAGAGCGCCTGTACCGCAGTGGCTGGGCGCCGGGTCTGTACTACATGACCGAGATCTGGTGGAAGCGCATGTTCTTTCCGAACCACCAAGCGATGCCAACGCGCCGCCCGATTTTCTTCAAAGACTGTTGGCTGGTGTCGGCTTTTGCACTGGTGTGGGCTGCTGCACTGGCGGCTGCGGCAGTGGTTACTGTGCAACCGATCTTGCCTGTGTTGTTGGCCGGTTGGGTGCTGCCATTTTTGTTCTGGAACGCCATGATCGGCTTCGTGGTCTTTGTGCACCACACCCACAGACAAGTGCGCTGGCATGAAGAAAAATCTGCTTGGACACGCTCACAGCCTTTTGTCTCGACCACCGTGCACCTGACCTTCCGATTTGGCATCGGCGCGGTCTTGCACCACATCATGGAACACACGGCACACCACGTCGACATGAGCATTCCGCTGTACCGACTCAAAGACGCGCAGTCCAAACTCGAACACATGCTGCCCGAGCGCATCATCGTGCAGCCGTTTTCATGGCGCTGGTATTTTCAGACCGCCCGTCAGTGCAAGCTGTACGACTTCAAGCGCAATGACTGGACGGATTTTGAGGGTCGGGCGGCGGGGGCTTCAGCGCTGCCAGCGGGCTGAGATCGGAGGGCCGCGCAGGGCTGCCATAGGGCTATGCGCCAGTCAGGCCGCGACACCTTTTGCTTCAATCGAGGGCTGTCCGGCCAGCAATCCCGCAACAGAGATGTCCTCATCTACCTGCGGCCAGTGAATACCTTCCCCATCGCCCAACAATTCGTAATTGGCACGCTCGTCGCTTGACGCATGAGCCAATCGAGGAAACCAGGCAATCGGCACCGACAACGTTCGCCCGTCAGTCAGCGAGACGCGCAGTTCGTCGTCTGAACAAACGATAGTCATTGCTTTGGGTTGAACTTTAAACATGAAAGAACTCATTCCAAGCCTCCACAAAAGTTGATTGATTAACTTCGACCAAGGTCAGCAGTTTGCTCAAATCCTGCGGCGAAAACCCGGTGCTCCGGGCGAGTGACACCGGCTTGAGCCAGAATTTTGCCAGCATCCGGTCTTGTTGAGCGTGAATGTGGTGCGGCTCGCCATTCTCATTGGCGTAAAAGAAGAATCGGTATGGACCGATGCGAAGGACGGTAGGCATAGTAGATTGAGTATGGCGGAATCTTTGAGATTTTCAATCAATGCCTGTTTGCCTACCCCGCTGCGCGCTTTTCCAAAATCTCAAACGCCGGCAAAGTCTTGCCTTCCAGCACTTCCAGAAAAGCACCGCCGCCGGTGGAGATGTAGTCGACTTGTTTCTCAATGCCGTACTTGGCAATCGCGGCCAGGGTGTCGCCACCGCCGGCGATCGAGAAACCGCTGCTGTCGGCCACCGCGCGTGCAATGCCTTCGGTGCCATGGGAAAAAGCCTCGAACTCGAAGACGCCGACCGGGCCGTTCCAGACGATGGTGCCGGCGGCTTTCAGTTGCGCGGCCAGGCGAGCGGTGGTGTCTGGGCCAATGTCCAAAATCAGGTCGTCGTCGGCCACATCGGTCGCGGCTTTGATGGTCGCCGGTGCGTCCGCTGCAAAGGTTTTGGCGGTCACCACGTCGGTCGGAATCGGCACTTCAGCGCCGCGCGCTTTCATGGCCACGATAACGGCTTTGGCGTCGTCCAGCAGGTCGGCTTCAGCCAAGCTTTTGCCAATCTTCAAACCAGCCGCCAGCATGAAGGTGTTGGCAATGCCGCCGCCCACAATCAGTTGGTCGACGTTGTTGGCCAGGGCTTTCAAAATGGTCAGCTTGGTGGAGACTTTGCTGCCCGCGACGATGGCCACCAGTGGCCGGCGCGGATTCGACAGCGCCTTGGCAATCGCGTCCATTTCAGCGGCCAGCAAGGGGCCGGCGGAGGCGATCTTGGCGTATTGGGCGATGCCGTAGGTCGAGGCTTCGGCGCGGTGAGCCGTGCCAAAAGCGTCGTGTACAAAAATGTCACACAGCGCCGCCATTTTTCGGGCCAAGGCCTCGTCATTTTTCTTTTCGCCACGGTTCACACGGCAGTTTTCCAGCATGACGATCTGGCCGGCTTTGACGTCGACGCCATCGATCCAGTCGGAGACCAGCGGGATCTCGCGCTGCATAAGTTCACCCAAGCGCTGAGCCACGGGTGCCAGTGAATCGGCGGCTTTGAATTCACCTTCGGTCGGCCGGCCCAGGTGGGATGTGACCATCACGGCGGCACCGGCGTCCAGCGCCATCTGCAGGCACGGGATGGAGGCGCGAATGCGCGTGTCTTCGGTGATGCTGCCCTTGTCGTCTTGCGGCACGTTCAGGTCGGCACGGATAAAAACACGCTTGCCAGCCACTTGGCCGTTGGCGCACAAATCAGAAAAACGGATGAAATTCATGGGCTCGCTTTGTAGTAACTTCAAAAGTGGGCGTCAGTGCTTCAGCAGCAGCGCCAGCGGGATAAATTGTAAAGACGGCTACCAACCGAGCCCGACGTGCAGCGGCAAGTACACCGCCATGCCGGCGATGATGGTGCCAATCATGCTGCGCTTCCAGTAAAAACAGGCCAAGCCAACCGCCACCGCAAAGAGGCGGGCATCTTGCCAAGTGCTGATCAAATGGCCTTGCGTCGTCACCATCTCAGGCACGATCACCGCAGCCAACGCGGCGATGGGCGCGTAGTGCAGCCCGCGTTGCAGCCAGCCGGGCATCGGCCAAGGCTGGCTCGACAAAAAGAAGAAGCAACGCGTGATGAGCGTCAGCAGTGCCATGCCGACGATGGTGACAACCGTCCAAAGATCGGTCTGGTTCATGGCTTGTTTTTCGGCATGTTGGGCTTGATGGCGTGCGCTTCTAAAAAAGGCTTTTCAAGCAGCAGACAAACCGCCACGGCCAGCAGAATGGCCACAATGATGTTGAGCTTGAGCGGCAAGCCATAAGTGACCACGGCCACACTGCCCGCGACGGCTGCAGCCAGCACCCGCAAGCGGGTGGTGGCCAGCGAACTCATGATGCCCAGCAAGGCCAGAATGCCGGCGAAGCCCAAACCCCAACTGACCGGGATGGAGTTTGCAAGTGCGATGCCCAGCAGACTGGCCGCCATCCAGTTGACCCAACCCAGCGCGCTGTTGCCCGCTAGATAGGCTTCTTGGGCGCGCTTGCCCGCAGCGTCATCTGCCGGGTGCGGAAAGCGCTTGGTGAACTGCACATAGGTCGGGTCGGTCGTGAAATAACCACTGACCAAACGGCGCCAGAAAGGCTGGTGCATCACGTAGCTCCGCAGATGGACGCTGAAAACCATGAAGCGCAAGTTCACGCACAAGGCGGTGGCCAGCACCACCCACATCGGTGCGCCGGCAATGATCAATGGCAGCGCGGCCAGTTGCGAGCTGCCGGCAAACACCAGCAAGCCCATCATCAAGACTTCAACCAAGCTCAAACCCGACTTGATCATCGCCACGCCGGTCATCAAACCCCATGCCGCCATGCCCGGCGCCACCGCCAGCATGTCGCGCACACCGATGCGAAATTCCGGGTGTTTGTAGATGGCGGTCATGCCGCGGCGATCGCGGGTGCGCTGCTGAAGCGCTGGCCGGGCTGGATCTCAAAACCGCGCAAGAAATCTGCGGCCTCCAGCGGCTTGCCGCCGGCTTTTTGCAGTCGGCTGACGCGCAACACGCCGCCCACTGCCGCGATGTCGACGCCCTCTGCGCTGGCCGCTAAAACCTCGCCGGCAACTGCATGGCTGGGCGGCAGCACATCCGTCAGGACTTCAGCGCGCCAGAACTTGATGGTCTCGCCATTCAGTGCGCTACAGGCCACCGGAAACGGGTTGAAGGCGCGGATGCGGCGCTCCAGTGTGAGGACGGGCTGGGTCCAGTCGAGTGCGGCTTCGCGTTTGTCAATTTTGTGAGCGTAGCTGATGCCTTCAGTCGGTTGCGGTACGGCGTGAAAGCCGTCGTGCGCCGCGAGTTCAAGCGCTTGAACAATCATCCGGCCACCGAGTTCGGCGAGCTGGTCGTGCAGGGTGTCGGTGCTGTCGTGCGGGCCGATCGGCAGCGTTTTCATCAGCAACATGTCGCCGGTGTCGAGGCCGGCATCCATCTGCATGATGGTCACGCCGGTCTTGCGGTCACCGGCTTCAATCGCACGGTGAATCGGCGCGGCACCACGCCAGCGCGGCAAGATGGAGCCGTGAATGTTCAAGCAACCGAGTCGCGGCATGTCGAGCACCCACTGCGGCAAGATCAAACCGTAAGCGGCGACCACCATCACATCGGCTTGGGCCGCTTCAATGGCGGCGCGTGCGGCTGCGGCGTCTTCCGGGTATTTGCCGTCCAAGCGCAGACTGCGTGGCTGGGCGACGGGAATTTGATGGCTGACGGCCCATTGCTTGACGGCCGAGGCCTGCAGCTTCATGCCGCGACCGGCGGGCCGGTCGGGTTGCGTCAGCACCAGCGCGATCTCAAAGCCGGCCGTGTGCAGTTGTTCCAAAGCCACTCGGGCGAAGTCAGGGGTACCGGCAAAAATGACGCGCATGTATTGATTCTAGATGTGCACCTCAGACGGAGTGAGTTAACGCTCCCCGTCGCGCTCGTCGTCTTTCTTTTGCTTGATGAGTTTGGTCTTGATGCGGTTGCGCTTGAGCGGCGACAAATACTCGACAAACACCTTGCCGATCAAGTGGTCCATTTCATGCTGAATGCAAACAGCCAACATGCCCTCGACCGCCAGCGTTTGCATCTTGCCATCCAAGTCGAGGGCATTCACTTTGATGGAAGTCGAGCGCACGACGCCATCGTAAATGCCGGGCACTGACAGGCAGCCTTCTTCGCCAAGCCGGGTTTCTTCGCTGGCCCAGATGATCTCAGGGTTGATCAGCACCATCGGCTCGTCGTGCTTTTCGCTGACGTCAATCACCACCAGCCGCTCATGCACGTCGACTTGTGACGCTGCCAGGCCAATACCCGCCGCCTCGTACATGGTTTCAAACATGTCGCTCACCAGCAGTTTGATGCGGGCGTCCACTGCGCCCACGGGCTTGGCCACGGTGTGCAGGCGTGAATCGGGGTAACGAAGAATGGTCAGTTGGGTCATCGGAAGAGGCGCCAGATAAAAAACGAAAAGAAGCGTCTATTTTCGGTCAGTTTGTTCAACCCGTCGCGGTCAGGTTGAATTGCTGATTAAGTTCCAATAAGATGACAATCTTGCACTTTTTATTTAAAAGATGAGGCTTTTATGATGATTTTTGGGTCTCGGCAGCTTCGCGGCAAGGTCATCGCATGAGCCCGCCGGAAGCGCTGCGCACGACGGAGATGGGTGAACTGCAAGCTTGGTTGCGGCTGTTGCTGACGCCCGGCGTTGGCAATGAAACCGCCCGTCAGTTGCTGACTGCTTTCGGTTCAGCGCCTGCGATTTTTGAGCAAACTGCGGCCGCTTTGCGTGAAAACGGTTCTGCGCGTCTGGTGCAGGCGATCCAGACAGAGCCCGAAGACCTCAAAGGTCAACTGGCGAGCACGCTGGCTTGGCTGGCCGACGGCGAAGATCGGTGCGTCGTCACCTTGGGTGACGCGCATTACCCAGGGGCTTTGCTCAACATCCCCGACCCGCCGTTGCTGTTGTTCATGCTCGGCAGTTTGGTACCCCAAGCCGACACTCACGTGACCTTGGAGACGCTGAATTGCTTGGCGATGGTGGGCAGCCGAAATCCGACGCCACAAGGCGAAATCAATGCGCGCCAATTCGCCCAAACGTTCGGAGAGGCCGGCTGGTGCGTGGTGTCGGGCATGGCGCTCGGGGTCGATGGCGCAGCGCACGATGGCGTGTTGATGGGTGGCGGTTACACGGTCGCCGTGGTGGGCACCGGACTGGACCGGGTCTACCCAAAAAAGCACTTGAATCTGGCTCACCGGATCGCCGAACGCGGCTTGATCATCAGCGAATTCCCCTTGGGCACACCACCGTTAACGGCTAATTTTCCGCGTCGAAACCGCATCATTTCCGGTCTGAGCCACGGCACGCTGGTGATTGAGGCGGCCTTAAAGTCGGGCTCGCTCATCACCGCACGGCTCGCCGCAGAACAAGGCAAAGAGGTGTTCGCCATTCCCGGCTCCATCCATTCGCCGCAATCACGCGGTTGCCACCTGTTGATCAAACAAGGCGCCAAGTTGGTTGAGTCAGCGCAAGACGTCTTGGAGGAGTTGCGGATGCCACTGTCATTTGCCGCCGTTGAAACCGCTGCCGCAGCTACAGTCGACGACATGACGCCGACAGAACACCTCTTACTCAAGGCCTTGGGGTTTGACGCCGCCAGCCTTGACACGCTGCAAGCCCGCACCGGTTGGCCTACCGCCCAACTGCAAGCCCAGCTGCTGGAGCTGGAACTCAGTGGTGAAGTGGCACGTCTGCCTGGGGGCTTGTTTGTGCGCATCGCCAGCGCCTGACCCTGCTGACCACCAGACCTCAGCGTTGAGCTGTAAAGCCGCCGCCAACTGCGTTATATTGGCAGCATATGTTTGAAGTTTTGGTCTACGTTTACGAGAATTATTGGCAGGGTGATGCCTGCCCGGAACCCCGCCAGCTGGGTCGCAAGCTCACGGCCGCTGGTTTTGAGCCTGAGGAAATTGAGGCGGCGCTGTCTTGGCTCAGCGGGCTGCACGTGGCGGCTCACAACACCCGCGTTGGCGGCGTCAGTGATGAAGACATCGGTGTCTTGCCAGAACGCCCCGTGCTCATGCAGGCGCAGTCCCCGGACAGCTTGCGCGTTTACTCAGTCGCCGAGCAAGATCATCTGGGTGCTGAGGCCTTGGGCTTTGTGTGCTTTCTGGAATCCGCCGGTGTCTTGCCACCGACCATGCGCGAAATCGTCATGGACCGGGCCATGGCAGCACCGGGCTTCCCACTTGACCTTGACGACCTGAAAATCATCGTGTTGATGGTTTACTGGAGCGTCGGCGAAGAGCCTGACGCACTGGTGCTGGACGAGCTCTGCGACGACACCGACTTTCGGTTGGCGCACTGAAAACTGCACGTTACTGTGCAACGAAAAAGCCGCAGTGATGCGGCTTTTTTTGTGAGCGAAGCGTGTCTCCTCAGACCGTCGCGCCAGCGTTTGGATCGTTCGGGTCTTCGTCTTTTTTGCTGCCGCTGCCCGGTTTGACCAAGTCTTCACGCTTGATGCCCAGCCACATGGCGATGGCCGCAGCGACAAACACCGACGAGTAAATGCCGAACAAGATGCCGATGGTCAGCGCCAGCGCAAAGTAATGCAGCGTCGGGCCGCCAAACACCAACATCGACAACACCATCATCTGGGTTGATCCGTGCGTGATGATGGTGCGGCTGATGGTCGAGGTGATCGCGTTGTCGATGATTTCGCGGGTTTCCATTTTTCGGTAGCGCCGGAAATTCTCGCGAATCCGGTCAAAGATCACCACAGATTCATTGACCGAGTAGCCCAGCACGGCCAGCACGGCGGCCAGCACCGCCAGCGAAAATTCCCACTGAAAGAAAGCAAAAAAGCCGAGGATGATGACGACGTCGTGCAAGTTGGCGATGATGGCCGCGACCGCGTACTTCCACTCAAAGCGAATCGCCAAATAAATCATGATGCCGAAGACCACCATGGCGAGGGCTTTGAGGCCGTCTTGTGCCAGCTCTTTGCCGACCTGTGGACCGACAAATTCGCTGCGCCGCAACACCACCTGCGCATCTTGTGCTGTCAACGCCGTCATGACGCTCGCGCTTTGTTGGGCTGTGCTCACGCCTTCTTGCGCCGGCAGGCGAATCATCACGTCACTGGCGGTGCCAAAGGTTTGCACCTGCACATCGGCAAAGCCCAGGCCAGCCACGGTGCTGCGCACCTTGCCAACGTCAGCCGCTTGTGTGTAGCCCACTTCCATGACGGTGCCGCCGGTGAATTCCACCGACAAATGCAGTCCACGCGAAAACAAGAAAAACACCGCCAACACAAAGGTTGCGAAGGAAATGATGTTGAAAACCAGGGCATTCCGCATGAACGGAATGTCTTTGTGGATTTTGAAAAACTCCATGGGGGGCTCTTTTCTGTCGGGTCTGTGTCAGTGGGCTGAAGGCAGCGACTTGCGGGCTGGCTTGTCGCCGGCCGCAGCCTCAGGCGCAGCGCGCCAAATGGTGCCGATGGAAATACTTTTGAGTTTTTTCTGCCGTCCGTACCAAAGGTTCACCAAGCCGCGTGAGAAGAACACGGCGGAGAACATGCTGGTCAGAATGCCGATGCAATGCACCACCGCAAAGCCGCGCACCGGGCCCGAGCCAAAGGCCAGCAAAGCCAGGCCGGCGATCAACGTGGTGATGTTCGAGTCAAAAATAGTCGCCCACGCGCGGTCATAGCCGACTTGAATCGCCGCTTGTGGCGAGGCACCGCCGCGCAGTTCCTCTCGCACACGCTCGTTGATCAGCACGTTCGAGTCAATCGCCATACCCAGTGCCAGCGCCATGGCGGCCATGCCGGGCAAGGTCAGGGTGGCTTGCAGCATCGACAGCACGGCGATCAGCAGCAACAAATTGACCGCCAGCGCCAGCCCTGAGAACAGGCCAAACAACATGTAGTACGTCGCCATGAAAGCGACGATCACAAGGAAACCCCAGATCACGCTGCTGAAGCCTTTTGAAATGTTCTCGGCGCCCAAGCTGGGGCCGATGGTGCGCTCTTCGATGATGTCCATCGGCGCGGCCAAGGAGCCGGCGCGCAGCAGCAGGGCCAAGTCGTTGGCTTCAGTGACTGTCATGGAACCGGAAATTTGGAAGCGGTTACCGAGCTCACTTTGAATCACCGGCGCGGTCAACACCTCGCCACGGCCTTTTTCAAACAGCACGATGGCCATGCGTTTCTTGACGTTTTCGCGGCTGGTGTCGCGCATGATGCGGCCGCCTTTAGCGTCCACGGTCAGGTCGACCTTGGGCTGCTGGCTTTGCGATTCAAAACCGGGTTGGGCGTCGGTCAGGCTTTCACCGGTCAGGATGACCTGCTTTTTCACAATCACTGCGCGGCCATCACGGCCAGCAAAACGCTCGGAGCCAAACGGCACGGCGCCGCTGCCACTTTCGGCGGCGCGGCCTTCGGCGCTTTCGTCGACCAAGCGCATTTCCAGCGTGGCGGTGCGGCCCAGAATGTCTTTGGCCTTGGCGGTGTCTTGCACGCCGGGCAACTGCACGACGATGCGGTCGAGACCCTGCTGTTGAATCACCGGTTCGGCCACGCCGAGTTCATTGATTCGGTTGTGCAGGGTGACGATGTTTTGCTTGAGCGCTTGCTCTTGCACGCGGCGGGCGGCTTCAGGCCGGATGCTGGCGACGAGCTTGAATTCGCTGCCTTCAGGCACGGTGCTGGTCTGCAGGTCGGCAAACTGGTCTTGAATCAGCCCATTGGCGGCGTTGATGGTGGCTTGGTCGCGGACCCGGATTTCAATGCTTTGGCCATTGCGGCTGATGCCGCCGTGGCGGATGTTTTTCTCGCGCATCGTCAGGCGAAGGTCGCCAGCAAAGGACTCGGCTTTTTTCGTCAACGCGGCCTGCATGTCGACTTGCAGCATGAAGTGCACGCCACCGCGCAAGTCCAGGCCCAAGTACATCGGCCGTGCACCGAGCGCCGTCAACCAGGCGGGTGAGCGCGACAACAAATTCAGGGCGACCACATAGGTCGGGTCGGCTGGGTCGGGGATCAGCACTTTTTCAATCGCGTCCTTGGCCTTGAGTTGGCTGTCGGTGGCGCTGAAACGGGCCCGCACCGAGGTGCCGTCAAGGCTGACTTGACCGGCCTCAAGGCCCGCATCCTTGAGCACTTGCTCGACCCGCGCGACCGTGGCGCTGTCTAGCTTCACAGCCGTTTTCAGGCTGGAGACCTGAACCGCTGGCGCTTCGCCAAAAAAGTTGGGCAGCGTGTACAGCGCTGCAATCAGCAAGGCGATCACGATGACCGCGTACTTCCAGACCGGGTAACGATTCATGGGGTGGTTTTCAGAAGGTCTAAAGGCCAGAGCTGGCGCGGGTAAAACGCCCCTCGCGTGGGGGGCGTTTCAGAGAGATTACTTGAGCGTGCCTTTTGGCAGCACTTGGACAACGGCACTGCGTTGCACTTGGACTTCAACGCCAGAGGAAATTTCGAGGCTCATGTAGCCGTCGCTCAGCTGGGTGACCTTGCCGAGCAAGCCGCCGGCGGTGGCGACTTCGTCGCCCTTGGCCAGCGCGTCAATCATGGCACGGTGCTCTTTTTGCTTTTTCATCTGCGGGCGGATCATGACGAAATACAACACCACAAACATCAGCACCAGTGGCAGCATGCTCGTCAGCGAAGACATCATGCCGCCAGCGTCGGCAGCAGCAGGGGCGGTCTGGGCAAAAGCGGAAGAAATAAACACGGGCAAACTCCACAAAGGTGAATAAAAGACTCAAGTAGCGGTCGGGCACCCAGGCCCGCCAGCCGCGGCTCAAAGAAGCGATCGATTGTATGCGGGAGACCCGGCAGCTCATGGGCGGCTGGCAGACCACCCCGTAGGGCTATTTCAGCCTCAAAGATTGAGCATCAGCTTGAGGTTTTGCACGGCGGCTCCAGAGGCCCCCTTGCCGAGGTTGTCGAGCCGGGCAATCAGCACGGCGTGGCGGTGCTCTTCATTGCCAAACACGCGCAACTCCATCTTGTTGGTGTTGCTCAGGGCCGTGGCGTCGAGCTTGCCGGACTCGGTGGCGGGCTCGACCGTGACCCACTCGCTGCCGGCGTAGTGCGCAGCCAGTGTTTCTTCCAGCTTAGCGGCCGTCGGCCGGCCTGGCAGCAAGTCCAGGTGCAGCGGCAGTTGCACCAGCATGCCTTGGCGGAAGTTGCCAACTGAAGGGATGAAGATCGGGCGGCGCGTCAGGCCGGTGTAGCAGGTGATCTCGGCCAGATGCTTGTGCGCCAAGCCGAGTCCGTAGACCTCAAACAAGGGCGCTGTGCCGGCTTCGTACTCTTCGATCATGCTGCGGCCGCCGCCTGAGTAGCCGCTGACGGCTGGCAACGCCAGCGGAAAGTCTTTGGACAGCAGTCCAGCGTCCACCAAGGGGCGAATCAGCGCGATGGCGCCGGTGGCGTAGCAGCCGGGGTTAGAGACGCGGGTGGCTGACTGAACGGCGGCTTTTTGGCCGGCGGTGAGCTCTGGAAAGCCAAAGACCCAGCCAGCAGCGGTGCGGTGCGCGGTCGACGCGTCAATGATCTTCGGGCCCGGCTGGCCGGTGCGCAGGGCCAGCGCGTCGATCAATGCGACCGACTCGCGCGCTGCGTCATCGTGCAGGCACAAAATGACCACATCGACGCCGGCCATCAGCGCGGCCTTGGCGTCAATGTCTTTGCGCAGCTCGGGCGCAATGCTGATGAGCTCGATGTCGGGCATCGACTGCAGGCGTTCGCGGATTTGCAGGCCAGTGGTGCCAGCTTCACCATCTATAAAGACCTTGGCCATGGAGATTCCTCAAAAAACAGGGTGTAAGTTACGCGCAATTATGGTGCGTTGCAGCATGATACAGTTGTTGGTTGTTGAGTCCAGCACCCGCTGAAGCCACATTTTTGAGGATGCGCACCAAACCTGCACATCTCATCAGGTCATGCGGCGGGCCCCCCTTCACTGATTCCTGGAAGTTATTTCATGAAAATTCACGAGTACCAAGGCAAGGAAATCTTGCGTCAATTCGGTGTGCCCGTTCCGCGTGGCATTCCTGCATTCACCGTGCAAGAAGCGGTCGAAGCCGCACAAAAACTCGGCGGCCCTGTGTGGGTTGTCAAGGCACAGATCCATGCTGGTGGCCGCGGCAAGGGCGGCGGCGTCAAGGTTGCCAAGACCATTGAAGACGTCAAGCGCATCGCTGGCGAAATTTTGGGCATGCAGCTGAAAACCCACCAGACCGGCCCTGAAGGCCAGAAGGTTCGCCGCCTGTACATCGAAGACGGCGCCGACATCCAGAAGGAATACTACGTTTCTTTGGTGACTGACCGCGCAACGCAAAAAATCGCTTTCATCGCTTCCAGCGAAGGCGGCATGGACATCGAGGAAGTCGCTCATTCGACACCCGAGAAAATCGTCACCGAGTTCATTGACCCGTTGACGGGTCTGGGCGAAGCGCAAGCCATCAAGATCGCCAACGCGATTGGCCTGCCGGCTGAGTCGACCGCCCAAGCTGTCGACATCTTCCAGAAGCTCTACAAGTGCTACATGGACACCGATGCGTCGCTGGTTGAAATCAACCCGCTGAATCGCAACAGCAAAAACGAGCTGATGGCCCTCGACGCCAAGTTCAACTTTGACCCGAACGCTCTTTTCCGTCATCCAGAAATCGTCGCTTACCGCGACCTGGACGAAGAAGACGCTGCTGAAGTCGAAGCCAGCAAGTTCGACTTGGCCTACATCAGCCTGGACGGCAACATCGGTTGCTTGGTCAACGGCGCCGGTCTGGCCATGGCCACCATGGACACCATCAAATTGTTCGGCGGCGAGCCGGCCAACTTCTTGGACGTCGGCGGCGGCGCAACGGCTGAAAAAGTCACCGAAGCCTTCAAGATCATGCTCAAGAACCCTGACGTCAAGGGTATTTTGGTCAACATCTTCGGCGGCATCATGAAGTGCGACACCATTGCCGGCGGCGTCATTGCTGCTTGCAAAGCCGTCAACCTGTCGGTTCCGCTGGTCGTGCGCATGAAGGGCACCAACGAAGATCTCGGCAAGAAAATGCTGGCCGAGTCGGGCCTGCCCATCATCGCCGCTGACACCATGGCCGACGCTGCGCAAGCCGCCGTCAAAGCCGTCAGCAAAGCCTAAAGCCGAAGGAAAAACACCATGTCGATCTACATCAATAAAGACACCAAAGTCATCACCCAAGGTATCACCGGCAAGACCGGTCAGTTCCACACGCGCATGTGCCGCGAGTACGCGAACGGCCGCAATGCCTTCGTGGCGGGTGTGAACCCGAAGAAAGCCGGTGAAGATTTCGAAGGCATCCCGATTTACGCCAACGTGTCTGAGGCCGCCAACGCCACCGGCGCCACGGTGTCGGTGATTTACGTGCCGCCTGCAGGCGCTGCTGCTGCCATCTGGGAAGCGGTTGAAGCCAACCTCGATCTGGCCATTTGCATCACCGAAGGCATCCCTGTCCGTGACATGCTCGAAGTGCGCAACCGCATGAAAGCCAAAGAAGCTGCTGGCGGCAAACGCACGCTGCTGCTCGGCCCTAACTGCCCCGGTCTGATCACGCCTGACGAGATCAAGATCGGCATCATGCCCGGTCACATCCACCGCAAGGGTCGCATTGGTGTGGTTTCCCGCTCCGGCACCTTGACTTACGAAGCCGTCGCTCAGTTGACCGAAATCGGTCTGGGCCAGTCCAGCGCCGTCGGCATTGGTGGCGACCCGATCAATGGCTTGAAGCACATCGACGTGATGCGCGCTTTCAATGACGACCCGGACACCGACGCCGTCATCATGATTGGCGAAATTGGCGGCCCAGACGAAGCCGAAGCGGCTTTGTGGTGCAAGGCCAACATGAAGAAGCCTATCGTCGGCTTCATCGCTGGCGTGACGGCTCCGGCCGGCAAGCGCATGGGTCACGCGGGTGCGTTGATCTCTGGCGGTGCCGACACGGCAGATGCCAAGCTGGCGATCATGGAAGCCTGCGGCTTCACGGTCACGCGCAACCCATCCGAGATGGCCAAGCTACTGAAGGCCTTGCTCTGAGTTGAATCTTTGAGCATCGCGTCAAGCGACAAAAAAACGGGCCTCATGGCCCGTTTTTTTTTGCGCGTCTGGTTTGAGGTAAGCAGTAATACGGACGGGGTGTCGTCCTGCGCCGTCTTACACTCTTTGGACAACAAAAAGAGCGCGGTCAGCGCTTTTTTAAATGGAACACAACGGAGCACGCCATGTTTTTTGGATTAGACCTCGCCTCACCTATTTTCTGGAGCGCCTTTGGCTCCATCTTGCTCGCCAACATTGTGTTGTCTGGCGACAACGCTGTGGTGATCGCCATGGCCGCCCGCACGCTGCAGCCATCGCAACGCGGTAAAGCCATTTTTTGGGGCAGTGCCGCCGCCATCGTCATGCGGATTGTGCTGACCATCGTCGCCATTCAGTTGCTGACCCTGCCTTTCCTCAAACTCATTGGCGCCGTGTTGCTGGTCTACATCGGCGTGGACCTGCTGCGCGGTGAAGAGGACGGCGACGGCGACGGCAAGGAAATCAATGGCATGATGGCGGCCATTCGCACGATCTTGATTGCCGACTTGGTCATGAGCCTTGACAACGTGTTGGCGGTGGCCGCCGCAGCCAAAGGCGATGTGCCGCTGCTGGTGCTCGGTCTGTTGGTCAGCATTCCGCTGATTATTTTTGGCGCGACGCTGTTGACCAAGGTCATGGAGCGCTTTCCGATCATCATCACCATCGGTGCGGCATTGCTCGGCTTCCTGGCCGGCGAAATGTTGTTGACCGACCCGGCAGTGACCACCTACCTGGGCGTGATGAGCGAGCACTCTGTCACGATCGCCGGCATTGTCGGCGCGCTGTTGGTCGTGGGTCTGGGCAAGTGGTTGAGCAACTCACACACAGAAAACGACGCTGCCGCCTGATTTTTTCTGCAGCTTGAACCCATCCAAAGCACGGCCCAGGCCGTGCTTTGTTCGTTGATGGTCGATACTCCTCCCTCTGAGAATTCAAAGCTGCTAAAAAGCAGGCTCCCCCATCATCACCAACGGAGGTTTTCCATGAATCGTGTTCTGCCAAAAAATGCCAAAGGTTTCACTTTGATCGAGCTGATGATCGTGATTGCTATCATCGGTATCTTGGCTGCCGTGGCTTTGCCGCGCTACCAGGACTACACGGTGCGGGCCAAGGTCTCTGAAGTGCTGTTGGCCGCTACCCCGGCGAAGGTCGCGGTGACTGAGAGCGTGCAGGCCAACAATGTCATGCCGGCAACTGCCAGCTTGACGGTGGAGAGCCAGACGTCACCTTATGTCGCTAGCGTCTCCTATAAACGGGATGATGGCAATACCTCCGTCGGCACCATCACCGTCACGACTACAGCTTCCGATCAACCGGCCACCGGCGACCCGCGCATCAGCGGAAAAACATTGACCCTGACCGGAACCTTCACCCCAGCCACCGGGCAACTCACTTGGGTCTGCGCTGCCGGTCCAACTGACCCTATCGACGCCAAATACCTCCCAGCCAGCTGCAAATAAGCGTGAACGGCAGCCGTACTGCCCTGCTGCTGCCTTTTCCTTCGCGCCCCGTGTCGCCTTCAAACCCACCTGCGCCTGACCGGCTCGCCGGCGCGCTGGCCATTTGCCTGATCCTGCCGTGGTTGAACGGCTTCACCGCCGGGCCGACGCCGAATATGTGGCCTTGGCTGGTGTCGGCAGTTTGCGGCGTGTTGCTCGTTCTGGTCGTGCTGAGAAGTGGCCGCGTCACCCCTCGGCTGCTGGCGGCCACTTGGTTGGCTGCGGCGCTCATCAGCAGTGTGATGGCCTTGCTGCAGTACTTGGGTGCGGCGTCTGCGTTGGCGCCGTGGCTCAGCCCAACCTTGCCCGGCGAAGCCTTTGCCAACCTGCGTCAGCGCAACCAGTTCGCCACGCTCACCAGCATCGGTTTGGTGGCGTTGTTGGCGTCTGTGGCCATGCGAAAAACGTCAACGGCCGCCATAGAGCCTACCGAATCGCTTCATCAACGCTTGAATCTGTCGCTGCCTGTCTGGGCCTACGCCAGTGCGTTTCTGCTGGCCTTGGGCAATGCCGCCAGCAGTTCCCGCACCGGCTTGTTGCAGTGGGGTTTGGTGTTGGCTTTGGCGCTGTGGTGGCACCGCTCAAGCCGTCGGCCAGTGGCTGTTCTGGCGGTGTGGGCGCTGCTCATGTATGGCGCTGCCGTAGCCGTGTTGCCTCGACTTCTCAATCTGGTGACCGGCATCAGCAGCAATGGTTTGTGGGGCCGCCTTGCAGACACCGGTGGCGACAGCCGGCGCGTGCTGTGGGACAACGTGCTGACGCTGATCGCGCAAAAACCGTGGTTCGGTTGGGGCTGGGGCGAGCTGGACTACGCGCATTTCATCACCGCTTACCCGGGCGCGCGTTTCACCGACATTTTGGGCAATGCGCACAACTTGCCGATGCATGTTGCGGTGGAGCTGGGCATTCCGTTGGCGTTGCTGATGTGCCTTGGTTTGGCGTGGGCCGTGCAACGTGCCGCACCATGGCGCGACACCGACCCCGCGCGGCAAATGGCTTGGGCCGTGCTGGCGGTGATCGGTGTGCACAGCCTGTTGGAATACCCGCTTTGGTATGGCCCGTTTCAGTTGGCGCTGTTGTGTTGCGTGGCGTGCTTGTGGCAAACGCGGCCGCTCCGGCGCATCCAGCCCATGCCGCCGCAACGTCCGCGGATTCGGCAAACCGCTGTGGCCGCTGCGGTCAGCGCGCTGCTGGCCTTGGCTTACGTCGGCTTTGACTACGCCCGCGTGACGCAGTTGTATGTGCCGTTCGCCAAACGCTGGCCGGCCTACCAGCAAGACACGCGGGCCAAAGTGCAAGACTCGTGGTTGTTTGCGCCGCAAGTTCGATTTGCAACGCTGCTCACGACAGAGGTCACGCCCAGCAACGCGTCCGCCACACAGGCTTTGGCGCTGAGCGTGTTGCATTATTCGCCGGAGGCCAAGGTGGTGGAAAAACTC
The DNA here is from genome assembly GCA_947450675.1 of Comamonadaceae bacterium. Taxonomy (GTDB): domain Bacteria; phylum Pseudomonadota; class Gammaproteobacteria; order Burkholderiales; family Burkholderiaceae_C; genus Polaromonas. The sequence continues at coordinate 36,883 of CANFWI010000010.1, forward strand.
ATCACCAGCGCCTTGCTGGCGGGTCAGCGCGCAGACGCCGAGTTTTATCTGGCGCGTTTTCGTTGGGCTTATCCGCAGGACTACGCGGCTTGGCTCGAGTCCCACCCCGACTTGCTCGGCGCTGCGTCCACGTTCTGACCTTCGGTTTGCGCCAGCGGGTCAGCTTTGTCGGCCTCTAAGCGCGTGCGCCAGTGACCTTCACTGGGTGTGTTGAGCGGCGTTTCCCAGTGCAAGCGGCGTTCATCTCGCAGCATCAGGGCGCAGTCAAAGGCAGATTGCGGCTGGGAAAAATAAAACCCCTGGATCTCGTCGCAAGCCCGGTCGCGCAGCATGTCGAGTTGCTCGGTGGTCTCGACACCCTCGGCCACCACTTTGAGTTTCAAGCTGTGCGCCAAACTGATGATGGCCCAAGTGATGGCGGCATCGTCGGAATCTGGGCTCAAGTCGCGGATAAAGGTGCGGTCGATCTTCAGCGTGTCCAGCGGAAAACGTTTGAGGTAAGACAGGCTGGAGTAGCCAGTCCCAAAATCATCAATCGACAAGCTCAAACCGTAAGACCGGAAGCGTTCCAGCAGCGCGGCGGTCATGTCAGGGTTGCGCATCAAACTCGACTCTGTGATTTCAAACTCCAGCAGCGTGGGGTCGACGCCGGTGTTGAGGAGCACGGCCTGCACTTGCGCGTCGAGGCTGGGGGCTGAGAACTGACGCGGCGAAAAATTGATGGAAACACGCGGCACGCGCAGGCCGTCGGCTTGCCAGCGGATGATTTGCTCCGCCACGCGGTTCAGCACCCATTCTCCGACGGTGACTATCATCCCAGTGTCTTCCAGCAGGGGAATAAATTCGGTCGGGCTGATCACGCCGCGCTCAGGATGTTGCCAGCGCAGCAAGGCCTCAAAGCCGCAAATTTGCCCGTCCAGCAAATCCACTTTGGGCTGGTAGAGCAAGAAAAACTCTTCTCGCGCCAAGGCGCCGCGCAGCAAGGCGTCGAAATCGAGCCGCTGTGTTTCGTCGGCGTTCATGTCGTCGCTGAAAAAGTGGAAGTCGTTGCGGCCAGCTTGTTTGGCGCTGTACATGGCGCGGTCGGCGCTGCGCACCAAGGCGGCGGGGTCAGAGCCGTTGTCCGGGTAGATGGCCGCGCCCATGCTGCCCGTGACGTAGGCTTCATGGCCGTTCAAGTCAAAGGGTTCTGCCAGCTGGGCCAAGATTTTTCGTCCCACCAATTCGGCATCCATGCTGTGTTCCAAGCCGGGCAACAGGATGGCGAACTCGTCACCTGCCAACCGGGCCACCGTGTCCCCGGCACGCAGGCAAGACGTCATGCGGCGTGCCGCTTGCACCAACAGCAGGTCGCCGGCGGGGTGTCCGAGGCTGTCGTTGACTTGCTTGAAGCGGTCCAAGTCGAGGTAAATCAAGGCCAAGCGCGTGCCTTGCCGCTGCGCCACTTTCAGTGCCAGTTGCAGCCGGTCCAGCAACAAGCTGCGGTTCGGCAAGCCGGTCAGGCTGTCGAATTGAGCCAAATAAACCAGTTGCTCGCGCGCTCGGGTTTTTTCCATCGCCACGGTCAAGATATTGACCATGTTTTTGAGGAAGTTGTGGTCAGCCTCGGAGAAATACCGTCCCTCTTTGGATGCGACAGCCAAAGTCAGTCTATATTTTGCCGAATCAACCGAATCAACCGAATCAACCGAATCAACCGAATCAACCGAATCAACCGAATCAACCGAATCAACCGAATGCACTTGCGCGTCGCTGAGCTGGTTCTCCGCCAACATCGCCGGCGCCAACCGCAGCGTGGTGCGGGTCAGACCGCTTTCATTTTCACTCACCGCTAGCCGCATGTCACGGCCCAGCCACTCATTGGCCCAGCCCGTACCTGCCAATAGGTAGGGTGCGCTGCGTTCCGGGGTTTGCACCAGCAAGGCTGAATGGCTGGCGTGCAGGCTCTTTCTGGCGGCTTCGACGATTTGATTGATCAGGCCGTTGAAGTCTTGATCCGTCAGCGCTTTCTGGCCCAATTCAGCGAGTAAATTTTGCCGTCGAACTTCGCCGAGCAGATCGCTTTCGGATTTTTTTTGCGCGCTGATGTCGATGTCAATGCAGATGAATTTTTCAATCTGTGCGGCCGCGTCAAAAATCGGCACGATGCTGCGCTGGTGCCAATAGCGCTGGCCTTGCGCGTTGTGAATCTGCACCTCCCCGTGCCAGATCTGCGGCGTCGGTTGCCAGCCGCCGACATCGGCGAAGTCGTAGGAGCCGATGTCTTGCAAGCGCCGGCCCAGCAAAACGGTGCGCGGCAGACCGATCGCCGCAACGAAGCTCTCGTTGGCATCGGTCAGCCGGCCTTCGGTGTCGAGTTCACAGACGATGGTGGCTTCGTCCATGGCTTTTTTGTGCTGGATCAGCGTGTCCATCAAGACGTCGATGCGCTGACCAAACTGCGCCCGCAAGCTGCCGGCCGTGCGGTTGATAACGGCAATCGCCTGCCGGATCTCCAGCGGTGCATCGTTTGACAAGCCAGCCTGCGCATTGAGCACACCAGCCAGCACATCGGCTTCATAAGCCTGCAGATGGTCGAAATTGCCCAGCCAACGCCGCAGCATGTAGCGCATGATCACCAGACCCATGGCCAGGCCGAGCAGCACAAAGGCCGTCATGCTGAGCGTTAACCGCCATTGCTGGTTGGCGATGGTCTTGGCGTCAAAGCGCAGCGTCAGTTGGCCATATTCGCGGCCACCAACACTCACCGCATGGTGGACGTCGGGCAGGCGAGAACTCACTCGGGCAAAGAGCCAGTCGGGGGCATCAAGAACCGACACCTCCAGCGTTTGGATCAAGCCGCCTTGTTTGTCTTGGTAGATGGCTTCGGCCAGCGGCGAGTTGGGGACGATGGCGGCGAGGGTGCGTTGAATCGTGTCGAAGTCACCGATGACGGCGCTGCTGGACAGCGTTGGCATGGACAAAGCAAGCATTTTTTCGACGATTTGCGCATCTTCTTCGATGAGCTTTTGGAACCGCTTCTCCATCAACAGACCAAAGCCGGTCAAGGAAAACACCAAAATAGACACGGCGTAAATCAAGAAAACGCGAGAAGCCAAAGACTCAGGCGCTTTCCAGCGAAATAAACGCTTCACGGGTGATCCAATCGGTACGTGCTCATGGTTGAGAGCGGGTTCTGCGGCGGCTGTTAGCGCAAGCTGACCGGCGCTCGGCGGTAAAAGTCGCGGTAGGCGGCGTAGTCGGCGTCGCTGGCCGCCACAAAAGAGACGGGATTTTTAGACTGAACGGCATTCGCGGCAGCCTCCAGCACGCGTTTTCCTGCCGGGTCTTGGCTCATGCCGATAAACGCTTTGGCGACGGCCTGGGCCTTGCCTGTCGGTACCTTGGGCGATGCCATCAGCGCCAAGTCGTTGAACGGCGGGGAGCTCCACAGTGCCCGGAACTTGCGATTTTCTCGGACGGCGTACTCCGCCACCAGCTGCGAGTTGGAGCCCGTCGCGTCAGCTCTGCCCGCCAGCATTTGACTGAATGCAGCGTCAATATTGCCGGCAAAGACCGTGGTGGTGTTGATTTTTTTCTCGATCAATTCTGCAAAGGGAACTTTGTAGGCGACCAAGGCCTCGGCGCCGGGGTAAGACACCGTCTTGCCTTCTAGGTCCGCCAAGGTTTTGATGGGCGAAATGGCGCGAACCACAATTTGTCCCTGCAAGGCCGGCGCATTGCGCCTGGCAAAAACCTTCCAGCCCAACTTCGCCCGGTCGGGGCTGAACAGGTGGTTGGTGAAGGCAAAGTCAGACTCTCCGGCGACGACGAGCGCGGTTGTTTCTGCCGAGGTGCGACCGACCCGCAAGCTCAGACGTACGCCACTTTTGTCGGACACGTAGTCGAGGATCGGGTTCCAGTAGGTCGCCAACAGGTCTAAGTTGTATTGGTTGACCGGCGAAAAATAGTAGCCGGGCTCGTTGCTCACCGTGGCTGGCAGGGACGGTGGCGTTTGCACTTGCACTTGCGCTTGCGCGGTGATGGCGGCAGCCCAGAAGAGGCTCAAAACCAACACAACTGACCGATGTTTGATGGGCATGAGGATGAGTCCATTGACAAATCAATACAATAGCAAGAAGTGTAACGATATATTTTAATTGAATGATTAAAATGAAATTGGTCAAATCGGTCAAAAGCATTTCACTCCGTTGTTTCTATGCCTCTTGTGTCCATCGTGATGCTTGACCGACGCCATCAGCAGAAACGAGGGGCTGCTGGTTTGCCGGCCCAAAACACTTGGATGCCCTATGTCTGGGCGATCTTGTGCGTCGCAGCTGTCTTGGCGCTGCGTGTGTTGTATGCGCCTGTTTTTGGCAATCGTGGGGTCTTGCTGTTGTTCGCCTTGCCGGTGGTGGTGTTGGCCATGTACCACGGCGCGGGCCCTGCGCTGCTGGCAACAGTCCTTGGCACGGTTGTGAGTGCTTACTTTCTTGGGGTCCAGTGGACGCAAAGCATCGACCAAGCCCAGCAATCGCAAATCGTGCTGTTTTTGGGGGTCTGCCTGACGATCAGCTGGCTGGGCGGCCAGCTCAAGGCGACCCAGGCGGAATTGGCTGCGTTGGCCTTCCGGGACGCGCAGCGCAAAGATGTTTTTTTAGCCATGCTCGGTCATGAGTTGCGCAACCCGCTGGCGGGCATCAGCTCGGCTGCCCAGTTGTTGACGCATGCAGCGATGGACCCGCACAGCGTGCCAGAAACCGCCCACATCATCACCCGTCAGGTGGCCCACATGACGCACCTGATCAATGACCTGCTCGACGTCTCGCGTGTCACGCGCGGGCAAGTGGTGATTGAGAAAGCCCCAGTTGACTTGATCGAGGTGATGCACACCGCCGTTGAACAGGTGAGCGCGTTGGTCGAAGCCCGCCAGCACCGCTTGGTTTTGGACTTGCCCAGCGCGCCGGTGTGGGTGCTGGGCGACAACACCCGCTTGGTGCAGGTGGTCAGCAATTTGCTGGTGAATGCGGCCCGTTACACGCCCTTGCACGGTGTGTTGACTTTGAGGCTGTCGGCGATGACAGACCAAGCACACGTCGCGGTGCAAGACAACGGCGTGGGCATTGCGCCAGAACTGGCGGCCCATGTGTTTGAATTTTTTGTGCAAGCCAAGCGCAGCACAGACGGGGTCATGGGCGGGCTCGGCTTGGGGCTGTCCTTGGTCAAGAGCATGGTCGAAGCGCATGGCGGCAAGGTCAGTGTGCACAGCGCTGGCTTGGGCCATGGCAGCACATTCAGCTTGAGCTTGCCGCTGTTTGCTGCGGCCAAGTTCAGCTTAACGCCCGCCGTGGAGCCGGTGAAGCCGCCGCAAGCCGCCGCCCCCCAAACGCTGGACATTTTGGTGGTCGACGACAACCGGGATGCTGCGCAACCGCTGGCCATGTTGCTGCAGTTCGACGGTCATCGGGTGAGTGTGGCCCACAGCGCACAAGAGGCTTTGCAGCAGGCCGAACAGAGTCGGTTTGACGTGGCTATTTTGGATATTGGCTTGCCCGACATGAGCGGCTACACCTTGGCACGCCGCATCCGGGACATGCCGCAACACGCGGACACCACCTTGATTGCGCTCACCGGTTATGGCACAGAGACGGACAAAGCGCGGGCGCTTGACGCTGGCTTTAACCAGCACTTGGTCAAGCCGATTGACGACGCCCAGTTGTCAGCGGCGCTCAAGCTCGCCACACAACACGCCACACATTCACTCACCAAGACTGCCTGACCATGCTCCGTAAATCCTTGATCGTCGCTCTCTTTCTCGCCCTCGGACTGATTTTGGTACCGCGGCTGTTCAACCGCTACCCGTCGCAGGCGATGGTCAACGCGCCGATGGTGGAACTGCGCTCGCCGGTCGAGGCGGTGGTCTTGAAAATCAACAGCAGCGCGACCGGTCTGTTTGAAGACAGCCCGCAAACCGTCGTCACCCTCAAAACGCGTCTGTCTGACCAACTGCTGGCCTTGCGTGGCCAAGAGTTGATGCTGAAAAAACGGGCCGGCAGTTTTGTCGATGATGAGAAACAACGCCTGCAACTTGAGCTCGTGGCGCGGCAAGGGGACTTGCGCCGGGCTGACCTGGACTTGGCCAGCGACAGCCGTGAATTCAAGCGGCAGCAAGACTTGACCGACCGGGGTTTCATCAGCTCGGCGCAATTGGACATCGTCAAGCTGCGCAGCGAAAGCACGAAGGTAGCGCGCGACATCGCCATCGCCAACGCCAGCCGGGCTAAAAACAACCTGACCGCGCTGACGCAAAACGGTTTTGTCGGTGAGCGTGCCGGCAGCACTGACGTCAGTGCCACGCAGCAAAAACTGGACGAAGTCCGCTTGCGCATCAGTGAGCTGGAGTTTTGGACCAGCAGCTTGCAGCCAGCCGGCATGGCTGGAGCGCAGCCGCTGGCCGGTGTTCGCACGCCTGGCCAAGGCTTGCTGATGGGGCCGTTTGTCACTGAAGGGGCTTTTTTGGCGCCCGGTGATTTGATCGCGCATTACGTCTTGTGCAGCCAGTCCTTCGTTGACTTGAGCGTGCCCGTGAGTGACTTGAAAGACTACCGCGTCGGCGAGCCCATCGCCTTTCGGGTGGCCGGTGAATGGAACTTTTACGGCGGCAAGATCAGCCGTATTTACCCGGTCTATGGCAGCAGCCCCAAGCAGTCGCTGGCAGTGAAATCAGACGGCCGCGACTTGGACAACAACGCCCGCGTCTGGGTCGAGCCCGATGCGGCGTTTGCGGCGCGCATCAAGCGTGAATCCAACTGCATGTCGGGCCAAAAGGTGCACGCCCAATTGCCCCACGGGTCTGAGTGGATGATGCGCTCGGCCAGCTTTTTAGCCGATGTTTTCTGAAGTCTGGAACCTGATCGCGCTGTGCGCGGTACTGGCGCTGGGCGCCTGGGGTTTGTCGACCCTCAGCCCGCAGGACGCCAGCACCCGCTGTCTGGTGTGTTGGGGCGTGCTGGGCGCCAACAGTTTTTATCTGTTGTGGCGCTTCACGTTCACGCTGCCGCAAAGTTTGGCGCCTGAGACTTGGCTGGCCTGGGCGTACCTGGTGATCGAGACCTTGGCGTTGCTGGAGTCCGGTGTTTTTTGGGTCAGCCTGAGCCGCACACTGGAGCGCACGACGCCCGTGGCACCACTGGCGCTGGCAACGGCCAGCCTGCCAAGCAAGGCCAAAGAGCCCAGCGTTGAAATATGGATTCCGACCTACCGCGAGCCATTCGAGGTGCTCGAAAAGTCCGTGCTCGCGGCCAAGGCGGTCGAGTATCCAAACCTGCGCGTCAAGGTGTTGGACGACGGCAACCGCGCATGGCTGGAGGAATGCTGTCGGGTCTGGCAGGTCGATTACGTGACCCGACCGGAGCATTCGCACGCCAAGGCCGGCAACTTGAACCATTCGTTGGCGCTGACCACGGCTGACTTCATCGTCACCATGGACGCCGACTTTGCCGCTCACCGTGATTTTGTGCGCGCCACCTTGCCCTTTTTTGCCGACCCGCGCTTGGCCGTGCTGCAGACGCCGCAAACTTTTTACAACCCCGACATGGTTCAGCAAAACCTGGGTTTGGGTGGTGGCGTGGCGGACGAGCAAGCGCTGTTTTTTCGGGAAATTCAGCCAGCACGTGACGCCTGGGGCTGTGCTTTTTACTGCGGTTCTTGCGCTATGTTGCGGACCGAGGCGATACGCGATATCGGTGGTTTTCCGACCGAGAGCATCACCGAAGACCTGCTGACCACACTCAAGCTACTGGGCAAAAACTGGAAGACGCAGTACCTGAACCGGCAGCTGTCGGTGGGGCTGGCGGCTGAGTCGATAGACGCCTTTTTCATCCAGCGTGACCGCTGGTGCAAGGGGGCGATTGAAGTCATGTTTTTACCCGATGGGCCGTTGCACAATCCGGCGCTCACGCTGATGCAACGGCTCTTGTTCATGCCGTTTTATTGGCTGATCAACCCGTTTTTTAATCTGGCGATGATGCTGGCGCCGGTGGTTTGCCTGCTGACCGGTTTGAACGTCATCTGGATTGCGCAAACGTCGGATGTTTACATGTTGGTGTTGCCCACGGCGCTGGTCAACTTGTTCAGCTTGACCTGGATCAGCAGGGGTCGCTTTAGCCCGGTCATCTCGACGGTTGTGTCGATGGTGATGGCGGTGCGCATGGCCCGTTCGGCACTGGCGGGATTGTTCCGGGTGGGCAGCACGGTGTTCAAAGTGACGCCCAAGGGCACGCAGATCAGCGCGTCATCAGACCGCTTGATGTTTCGGATTATTTTGGGCCTCACGCTGTTGACGCTGGTGGCGATTGTTCATGCGGGTTGGGTCAGCCAGCAGGTCGGCGCTGCAGATCTGGCGACACCTTGGTTGATTTTTTTAGGCGTTTTTAATTTGCTGCATTTCCTGGTCGCGTTGGTCTTGGTCAAAGACCGCCCGCGCCTGCGGTCGGAGGAGCGCTTTCAGATTGACGCGACGCTCAAGCTCAGCTCTTATGAGCCGAAAGACAGCCGCCAACCGCTGACGCCTTACCAAGTGCACGCTGTGCAGGTGGTTGACATGAGTGCCAACGGCCTGAAGTTTGTGTGGCGCAGTTCGCTGCCGATTCCCGAAACCCTGTCGCTGGACATCGCCGGCGTGGCCATTGGTTTGCGCTTGCAGCGGCAAAGCAAGCAAGACGGTGTGGTGGTCGCCGTGGCGCACATCTTGGCCGAAAGCCCCGCCCAGCGCGAAGCCTTGATCCAGTTTTTGTTCTCGGGACGGTTTGACCCGGTGGTGCAGTCCAAGCCGGGCTGGATGGGGGCGTTGAGAAAGACGGCACGGGCCGTGATGAGTGCCTCTTGACGCGCGATCAAGAGAGCTTGAATAAAAGCAGGGACACGGTATGAATAAGATTTTGGGTGACTACATCAACCTCACGGCGAGTGACAGCTTTGAGTTCCCCGCCTATGTCGCCAGCCCGCTCGAACCGGCTCGGGCGGCCGTGGTGATCTTGCAGGAAATGGACCAACGCCTGCACGGCGAATCGAGTCATGCAAGCGGTCGGAAAGAGCGGGTCCAGCCGGAGCGTTTCAAAGTTGCAGCGCTGTGGCGCGCTGTCGCTGAAAAATACGCGGCACTCGGTTATCTGGCGATTGTGCCGTCGACTTACAACCGCGGTGTCTACGGTGCTGACTTCAGTTACCGGCACGAATTCAACGGCTCTACCCGCGGCTGGCATCTCGTCAGACCGGTGGAGCCGTTGCCGACCGACAAAGTCATGTTTGACGTTCAAGCGGCGATTGATCACGGGCGGCTCAACACCTCGACCGGTGGCGTTGCCTTGGTGGGCTATTGCTGGGGCGGCCTGCTCGCCTGGCGCGCTGCCAGCACCCTAGACAGCGTGACCGTGGCCGTCAGTTACTACGGCGGTGGGATGACCCTCGGGGAAGATGCCCAGCGCCAGCCAAGGTGCCCGATGTTGGCGCATTTTCCGCGTGACAAGCGCTGGATGTCAGAGGCCGGTGTGGCCCAGTTCATGGCGCAGCAACCAACCGTCCAGTCCTACCTGTATGACGCTCGCTACGGTTTCAATGTCGTGCGGCGCCAAGCCCACGACGCCCAAGCGGCACGCCTGTCGAAGGAACGCACACTGGCGTTTTTAAATGAACATCTGATGGCGCTGCCGGTGTATGAACCGGCTACAGTGATGGCTCTGCCCTTGTCCTTGTGATGGGGCGGATGATGGCGACTCGTTCATGAATAACAAAGGAGACAAGATGAAAAATATCGCAGCCATGGTGGTGCTGGTGGCCGCCGCGCTCGGCTTGGGCGGGTGTGCTGCACCCAGCGCTCAAAATAGGACAGACGGCCCACTGAGCATTGCCAAGCAAGGCAGCTTTTTTGTCGGTGGCCGGAACATCAGTTCCAACAATTTGTCTTTGCTGCCGGCCTATGCGCCGGCGGGAACCATTGCGGTTGAGCAGATGTATGTGCGTTACCAAGTGCCGGTTGACGCGCAGCGTCGTCCGCTGGTGTTTATTCACGGCTGTTGCCTGACCGGCAAAACGTGGGAGTCGACGCCAGACGGCCGCATGGGCTGGGACGAGTTGTTTGTCCGAAGTGGCTTCCCGACGTACGTGATTGACCAAGTCTCGCGCGGCCGATCTGCGGCCGACCCGTCGGCCATCGTTCAGGTGAAGGCGGGCAAGGCCGGGCCGGAGGCTTTGCCGCAAATTTTTGGTGCTGCGCAAGAAGGGGCTTGGGCCATCTTTCGCTTCGGCCCGAAGTACCCAGAGGTTTTCCCGGGCATGCAGTTTCCGCTGGAAGCGCAGGCTGAGTTTTGGAAGCAAATGGTGCCGGATTGGCTGAACGCGCTGCCGACCCCCAACCCGACGGTTCCGGCGCTGTCGGAGCTGGCGCAGAAGTTGAACGGCGCGGTCTTGGTCAGCCATTCCCAATCGGGTATTTTCCCCTTTCAAACGGCTGCCCTAGACACGCGTGGCATTGCGGGGATTGTCTCCATTGAGCCCGGCGCGTGCCCTGCCGCCAGCGGCGACTTGAAGCCCTACCTTGGCATGCCGATCTTGGTGTTGTGGGGTGACTTTGTGGACCAAGCGCCGCGCTGGGCACCGCGTTTGAAAGCCTGCCGTGAGTTCGTGGCGGCGACCAATCAAGCTGGCGGCAAAGCCGAGATGGTGGTCTTGGCGGATGTCGGTTTGCCGGGCGCCTCGCACATGCTGATGCAGGACAAACACAGCCTGAAGATTGGGGCTTGGCTGGCAGGCTGGTTGGACAAGAATATCCGCCCTTGAGCTTGAGCGGCTGGGGCCGCGCTGCCTCCGGTGTATAAACCTGTCCGAGCATCAACACTAGGAGACAGGCTTATGTCAGATCACGGATTTCATGTGCATGGGCCCCATGACCACGAAGTGGAGCACGTTGCGCAACATGGCGGCGATAACTTCACGTCCAGGCTGGCGGTTTTAACCGCTGTTTTGTCGACCGTCGGCGCTATTTTTGGTTACCTTGGCGGGCATTCACAAAATGCCGCGCTGCTGTACAAAAATGAAGCCTCGATTGTCAAAACGGCGGCCTCGAACCAGTGGAATTACTACCAAGCCAAAAGCAACAAGCAAAACTTGGCTGAGCTCTCAGTGGTCTTGACGACCGGCGAAGCGCAGCAAAAATTCAAGCAGGCGGTTGACCGTTACCAGCTTGAAAAAGCCGAGATCAAAACGCAGGCTGAAAAGCTCGAAGCGGAAGTCGACACGGCCAACAAGAACAGCGAAATGGAAATGCACGTGCACGAGCGTTGGGCGATGGCCACGACCTTGCTGCAAATCGCGATTGCCTTGGCCGCCATCACCTTGTTGACCCGCAAGCGTTGGATGTTGTTTGGTGTTTTTGGCGCGACGGGTTTGGGCTTGGTGGCCGGCGCGCTGGGCTTTCTGCATCTCTGACATCACTGCGCGTTGATGCTCTGGCGAAAGGCGTTTTGTGGCGGGGTGCTGGGGCTTGCACTCAGCTTGGCGGGGCTGGCGGCACAGGCTGAACCGCGCTGTCGGATTGCCTTTGATGTCGGCTCGTCTGGTGTTCGGGTGGGTGCTTCCAACAGCGCTGCGCAGGCGCAGGTGGACATCGACTACCTGACGCCGTTGTGGGCTGGCCGCGGACTTGAAGACACCGTGGTGCCCACAGCGGCGGCGCTGAACAAGTTGCCGATTGACGCGGGCTTGTCAGCGCAATGTGATCGCGTCGCCGGGACGTTCTCCGCTTGGCGCTTGGCTTGGCAGCAGTCTGCGGGCGACACGGCGGCGCTGATGGCGCGCTTGCAGGCAGAAACCCGTGTTGCCGTGCTGGTGTTGCCGCAGTCGGTCGAAGGCGCTTACGCCTATGCCTCCGCGCGGCAAGCGCTGGGCAGCAGACTGACGACCAGCCATGTGCTCGACATCGGTGGCGGCAGCTTGCAAATAGCCGGCGAGCGAACCACCTATGGCCAAGCGCTGGGCCAAAAGTCATGGCATCAACGCTTGTGCACGACCTTGCGCCAATCCGCAGTGGCGTCGTGCGAGTTGCAACCGATGTCTGCGGCTGATCTTCAGACTGCCCGACGTTTGCTGGACGAGCAGTTCAGCGACATGGCCGCCACGCTGGGGCCGCGGACGACGTTGACGGCGATCAGTCGGCCCGTCACACGGGGTGTGGCGCCGGCCGTGCATCTGTTGGTGGCAGGAAAAACAGAACCGCTGGACCCGTTGTCAGCGCAAGACATCAGCAACGCGATCCAGCAAATGGCCGGGCTGAGCGGCGGCGACATGGCCGCGCGGCTGGCCACACCTTCAAGCTACGCCACGTATTTGCTGTCAGACATGCTGCTGCTGGAGGGACTCTTGCGGGCGACCGGCGGGACCCACATTCAGGTCATCGAAGGCACCTTGAGCATCTTGCCCGCTTTGCTGTCTGACGACATCGCCTTTCAGTGGAGCGCCCATTACGCCTGCTACCTAGAGCGCTTCAAGGCGTCGGGCCCCAACGCCTACTTCAGCGACCCGGCCACTTGCCCGTCACCTTGAGGGCGCAGCGCCGAATTCAGCGCAGCCCAGCACCTTCTTGGGGGTCCAACTTGAAGAATGAAAAAAGCGACAGCAGGTTGATCAACCCAACCACGACAAAGGCCGGTGAAAAGTCTTCGGCATGAAGGTGGACCGCATCACCGCCATGCCACCAAGATGCCGCACTGACCAAGGTAGCGCCGAGAACCACGCCAAAACTCAGTGAGAGTTGTTGGGCCATGGCCGACAGGGTCGTGGCGTGGCTCATGCGGACGTTGGGGACATCCGAAAATCCCAAAGTCGTCATCGTCACCATGGCGAGCGAATTGATCAAGCCGCCGAACATCATCACGCAGAACATCAGCAGATGGGAGGTCGTTGGTTTGAACAGGCCATAACTCATGTAAGCCGCGCTGGTCAGCACGGTCGCGCTGATCAACAACTGGCGAAAGCCAAAATCGTGAATCGCCCGCTTCATGACGGCGCGTGTACCCAGCGCACCCAAGGCGGTGGCCACCGTCAACGCGCCCGATGTCAGCGGCGACAGGCCAAAGCCGATTTGCAGCATCAGCGGCAACAAAAAGGGTGACGCACCAATGGCAATCCGCAGCGGCGTGCCGCCAATGACGTTCGTCCGGTAGGTTTGAAAGCGCAGGATGTCCAGGTCAATGATGGGGTCCTGCTGCCGGCGAGCGTGCCCATAGTAGCGCCAGAGCGCCAATGAACCCATGCCCACCGCCAACCAAGACACCCAGCCGGGTGCCAGGGCCTTGCCGGCAATTTCCAGCGCGCCCAGCAGCGCCGTCAGGCCGGTCGCCAGCAGCACAAAGCCGGTGGTGTCGAACGGCACCGGTGCCGTGGACTCGTGCGTGTCCTTGACAAACGTCATGGCCAGCAAGATGGCCAACAGGCCGAAGGGGATGTTGATGAGAAAAATCCAGCGCCAAGAGGTCATCGAGACAATGGCGCCGCCAAACAGTGGCCCGACCATACGTCCAATCACCGGCGGCACGGTGAACCAGACCATGGCCGACACGATTTCCGCAGGGGGCACGGCGCGCAGCAAAATCAAACGCCCGACCGGCACCATCATGGCGCCGCCCAAGCCTTGCAGCACCCTGAAAATCACCAGCTCAGGCAGGGAGTTGGCGACGCCGCACAAAGCCGAACCCAGCGCAAAGAAGGCAATCGCCAGACAAAAAATGCGCTTGGCACCGAAGCGGTCGGCGAGCCAGCCGCTGATCGGGATGAACACCGCCAAACTCAACAAATAGGAGGTGATGGCCAGGTTCAAGTGAAGCGGCGGCACCTGCAAAGACTCGGCGATGCTGGGCAAGGCCGTGGCCATGACCGAGGTGTCGAGGTTTTGCAGAAAAAGTGGGCTGGCCACAATGAGAGGGACTAATCTGCTGCGTGACACCATCCGAGCATTCTAGGGCGGCTGAACGCACACAGCCTCTGCGTTGCGCCGAGTGAACCCGGGCTGCGCAGAGGCTGTGTGTTTCAGGCCCGTGAAGGCCTCTGACTTAAAAAAATTAAGCCAAGTCGAAGCGATCCAAGTTCATCACTTTGGTCCAAGCGGCGGCGAAGTCGATGGCAAACTTGTGCTTCGCGTCGCTGGAGCCGTAGACTTCTGCCAAGGCACGCAGTTGCGAGTTGGAGCCAAAGACCAGGTCAACGACCGTCGCCGTCCACTTGACTGCGCCCGCTGTGCGGCCTTCCAGCACACCATCAGCCGTGGCCGACTTCTGCCAAGTCGTGCCCATGTCGAGCAGGTTGACGAAGAAGTCATTGCTCAAGGTGTCGGCTTGCTGGGTGAAGACGCCGTTTTTGGATTGACCAAAGTTGGCGTTCAGTGCCCGCATACCGCCGACCAGAACCGTCATCTCGGGTGCCGTCAACGTCATCAGGTTGGCGCGGTCAATCAGCAGTTCTGCCGCTGGACGCGAGTGGCCCTTCTTGATGAAGTTGCGGAAACCGTCAGCAGAGGGCTCGAGCACGGCGAAGGAGTCGACATCGGTGTTCTCTTGCGTCGCGTCGGTGCGACCCGGCGTGAACGCAACCGTGACGTCTTGGCCGGCCTTTTTTGCGGCGGCTTCGACAGCCGCGGAACCTGCCAGAACGATCAAGTCAGCCAGCGAGATTTTCTTGCCGCCGGTGTTGAAGTCTTTCTGGATGGCTTCCAGCTTGCTCAGCACTTTGGCCAGTTCAGCCGGCTGATTCACTTCCCAATCTTTCTGCGGCGCCAGACGAATGCGCGCGCCGTTAGCACCACCGCGCTTGTCGCTGCCACGGAAGGTGGCGGCTGATGCCCAAGCAGTGCTGACCAATTGAGAAATCGTCAGGCCAGAAGCCAAAATGGTGACTTTCAATGCCGCAACATCTTGCGCGTTGACCAAAGCATGGTCGACGGCTGGTACTGGGTCTTGCCAAATTTGCGGCTCAGCGGGCACCATCGAACCCAAGTAACGCGAGATCGGGCCCATGTCACGGTGCGTCAACTTGTACCAAGCCCGGGCGTAAGCGTCCGCAAATTCCGCTGGATTTTGGTGAAAGTGGCGAGAAATTTTCTCGTAGGCCGGGTCCATTCTCAGGGACAGATCGGTCGTGGCCATGAACGGTGCGTGCGACTTGGAAGGGTCGTGTGCATCCGGCACGGTGCCGGCGCCAGCACCGTCTTTTGGAATCCACTGGTGCGCGCCGGCAGGGCTCTTGGTGAGTTCCCACTCGTAGCCAAACAGGGTGTCGAAGTAGCTGTTGTCCCAGGTGATCGGGGTGGGTGTCCAAGCGCCTTCTAAGCCGCTGGAGATGGTGTCAACGCCCTTGCCGCTGCCGAAGGAGCTCTTCCAGCCGAGGCCTTGCTCTTCGATAGTGGCACCTTCTGGTTCTGGGCCTTTGTAGCTCTCAGAAGACGCGCCGTGGGTTTTGCCGAAGGTGTGTCCGCCGGCACACAGTGCCACGGTTTCGTAGTCGTTCATGGCCATGCGGGCGAAGGTTTCGCGGATGTCGCGTGCGGCCGCAACCGGGTCGGGGTTGCCGTCCGGACCTTGTGGGTTGACGTAGATCAAGCCCATTTGCACGGCGCCCAGTGGCTGCTCGAGTTCACGGTCACCGGTGTAGCGTTCGTTGCCCAGCCAAGTGTCTTCAGGACCCCAGTAAATTTCTTCGCCTGGTTCCCAGACGTCTTCGCGGCCACCCGCAAAACCGAAGGTTTTTAAGCCCATCGAGTCCATCGCAATATTGCCAGTCAGAACAATCAAGTCAGCCCAAGACAGTTTGCGACCGTATTTTTGCTTGATCGGCCAGAGCAGGCGGCGGGCTTTGTCAAGGTTGACGTTGTCAGGCCAGCTGTTGAGGGGCGCAAAGCGTTGCGTGCCAAAGCCCGCGCCGCCACGGCCATCGCCGATGCGGTAAGTGCCGGCACTGTGCCAAGCCATGCGCACGAAGAAAGGGCCGTAGTGGCCGTAGTCGGCGGGCCACCAATCCTGCGAGTCGGTCATTAAGGCATGCAGGTCTTTGACCACGGCATTCAAGTCCAGAGTTTTGAACTCTTCAGCGTAATTGAAGGTCTCGCCCATCGGGTTGGACAGCGCTGAGTGCTGCTGCAACAAGTTCACGTTCAGCTGATTCGGCCACCAGTCGGCGTTTGTCCTTGCGCCAGCCACCGTGGGCTTGAGGGCGGCACCCGAGAATGGGCATTTTGATTCTGTAGACATAGTCGTCTCCTAGGGTTATTAACAATTTAGTACCCTGCCAGTTTAAGACGCAGCCGACGATCTATCCATTAAGTTTTCTTCATGGTCGCGATAGTTCCGCGTTCGAAAATGATTCCATTGTCAGCACTCACTTCTCAGCAATGAACGTCCCCGACTTGCCGCCATGCTTTTCCAGCAGCTTCACATCGGTGATGGTCATGCCCCGGTCCACGGCTTTACACATGTCGTAGATGGTCAGCAGGGCAAGTTGGACGGCGGTCAGGGCTTCCATTTCGACACCGGTTTGGCCGACGGTTTCAACGGCGGCGCTGCAAAGAATGCTGTGGCTTTCTTCGTCCGCATTGAACTCGACCGCGACCCGCGTCAGGGCGAGTGGATGGCAGAGCGGAATCAGGTCGCTGGTTTTTTTGGCCGCCATGATGCCGGCGATGCGGGCGATGCCGAGCACGTCGCCCTTTTTGGCCGTGCCTTGCAAA
Source organism: Comamonadaceae bacterium (assembly GCA_947450675.1). Lineage (GTDB taxonomy): Bacteria > Pseudomonadota > Gammaproteobacteria > Burkholderiales > Burkholderiaceae_C > Polaromonas. Next base: position 53,630 of record CANFWI010000010.1, read on the forward strand.
ATGATGGCCAAGGTGGCCGGATGCATGATGATGCGGCCTTGCGCCACCGCTATCCGGTGGGTGCTGGCTTTGGCGGCGACGTCGACCATGTGGGCTTGGCCTTGGGCATCGAAATGGGTCAGTGCAGAGCTTGTCGTCATGTTGTTTTCCAGAAGCGAGATAAGTACCATCATAAGAGCGAAGCTTTACGCGTTGTTCATGTTCCCCGCGATGAACGCGGCTACCATGACGAGCTGGCTTCTTGGCCAATAACCACCAGGACATGAGCGACTTGCCTTCCCCCAATTGCGCGACAACGATTCCTAGCGCCCGTGTTTTGTCACGGGGCTGGCTGAGTCGCGTCGGCTTGGCCTGCTGGTTGATGTTGGCCGCAGGCAGTGTCTCGCAGGCCCAGTTGGCGTTGCCTTCTGTGCGGGCCAGCCAGTTGCCGTCCTTGGGCGACGGCTCCGAGTTCCCGGCTGCCAGCGAGCGTCGCTTGGGCGATCGCATTGCCTTGAGTATTTTTCGCGACCCTGATTACATTGACGATCCGGTGTTGGGTGACTATGTCCAAGGCATCTGGCAGCCCTTGATGGACGCCGCCCGGGCGCGTGGCGAGTTGAGCGATGAACTCGAAGAGCGCTTTGCTTGGACCTTGATGCTGGTGCGCGACCGCACGGTCAATGCCTTTGCGTTACCCGGCGGTTATCTCGGCATTCACACCGGTTTGATCGCGGCGGTCAGCAGTGCCGACGAGCTGGCCGCCGTCATGGGCCACGAGCTCAGCCATGTGACACAGCGGCATATTTCGCGTCTCATGACACAACAACAGCGGCAAATGCCGTGGGTCATTGGGGCGATGATCTTGGGTGCGTTGGCGGCGAGTAAAAGCCCCGAGGCGGCCAACGTTGCGATTGTCGGAGGCCAGGCTTTAGCGGCTCAGGGGCAGCTGAATTTTTCGCGCGACATGGAGCGAGAGGCCGATCGGGTGGGCTTTGGCGTCATGGTTGACGCGGGTTTTGACGCCGGTGGTGTGGGCAGCATGTTTGAAAAACTGCAGCAGGCGTCGCGCTTGAATGACAACGGATCGTTTCCATATCTGCGCTCGCACCCGTTGACGACGCAGCGTATTGCGGAGGCGCGGGCACGCATCCAGACGGCTCCGCCGCACCCCTTCAGCGCTGCACCGGGACATGCGCAACTGCACGGCATGATGTCGGCGCGTGCGCGTGTGCTCGGCGATCCTGGGGTGGACGCACTTCGGCTGATGGTGACCGAGGCGCAACGTGCGCTGTCTGCCGCAGCGCCGGCGGGTGCGTTGACTCAGGTGCTTGCCACCCAGCTGTATGGCGGTGCTTTCGCGGCCAATCGCTTGCGAGAGTACGCGGTCGCGCACGCTTTGGCCACGCGGCTGAAAACCTTGGCGTCAGCGGTGCCGGGCGCGGCCAGCGCGGCAGACTTGCTGCTGATCGAGCTTGACTTTGCGGCTGGAAAAATAGCAGAAGCCGCTGCCGAGTCGCGTTTTTCCATGGCGAGCAGTCGGGCGCAAATAGTGGTGCAGGCGCGCGTCTTGTTGGCGGCGGGGCGTGCGGCAGAAGTCTCCGACAAATTACAGATTTGGGTGGTCTCGCATCCGAAAGATGCACTGGCTTGGCAATTGCTCTCCGAGGCTTGGGGGCGGCAAAATCAGCTCACGCGCTCGGTTCGGGCCGAAGCCGAGAGTCGGGTGGCACAGCTTGATTACCCGGCGGCGCTGGACCGCCTGAAGGCGGCGCAAGAATTGATGCGCAGTGGTCGCGATGGGAGTGGGCCCAACACGCACATCGAGGGGTCGATCATCGACACCCGGACGCGCCAAGTGGCCGCGTTAATCCGGGAACAGGCGCTTGAGGACAAACTCGATCGCAAGCTGCAGCCCTGAATACAGCAGCGAACCGACCAACGCAGCGCCGAAACCGCGCACGTCGAGGCCGCTCAGCAAGCTGGCCGCGGCCCAGAACATCAATGCGTTGATGACAAACAAGAACAGACCGAGTGTGATCACCGTGACCGGCAGCGTCAGCAAAATCAGAATCGGCCGAACCACCATGTTGAGCGCGCCCAGCACGGCGGCCGCCAGCAACGCCGCGGTGAAGCTGGTCACCACCACGCCTGAATAAAGATAAGCCACAGCCAACAAGGCGGTGGCGCTCAAAAGCCAATTGAAAATGAGTTTCATGGCCAAAGAATACCAGCGCCAAGCGGCGCTGGTTGACTCATCAGTCGGTAGCGACCAGCAAGCCGGCACTGGCAACCGCGGCGAAATAGCCTATCGCGCCTTGATGCTCTTGTGCTTGCATTGGCGTGACGGGTTGCAGGTCTTCACCAAATTTAGGCCGGCGCGCATCCAATATGCGCGCTTGGCCATGCTGCTTGATGAGGGATTCCGTCTGGTCTGTGAGATCGGCTTTGGCCATGTAGGTGTGAGCTTCATCGCCGTTTTTCACCAACAAGGGGAAGAGCTGAGCAAAGACTTTCTCGGCCCACTTGGTACGCCAACTGTCACGCGAGCTGCGGGCCAACCATTTGCTCACACGGTGGGTCATGCGCGGTGGGCAAGCGACCACCAGCCAGCGGGTTGTCACCCCTGAACCCATGCCTTGCAGCATGGGTTGCAGAAGCTGCTGGCCGTACGCGGCGTCGTCAACGTAAACAATGATGTTGTCCATGAATGTCTCCTTGCGTTGTCGTGGTTGAAAAACAGAAATACCCCTGCGTTAAGGCCTCACTGCGCGGCGATGTTGGCGTCCTGGCTCGAACGGTTGCGACGACCAGCCCACCAGCCAAAGCCCAAAACACCCGCGATAGCGATGGCATAGGTCGTCCATTTCGCTGCCAAATGAACCATGTCAGCAGAGGCGAAGTCTTTGGCGGTGCCGTAGATCGGGGCCAGCAGTTGTTCGCCGACGATCATGTTGGCTGCGGTGAAGGCCAGCACGGCAGCGCCGATCTTGATGATGACCGGGAAGCGTTCCACCAGTTTGAGCACCATGGTGCTGCCGTAAACGACGATGGGCACGCTGATCAGCAAACCTATGATGACGAGATCAAAAGCGCCTTTGGCAGCCCCGGCCACGCCGAGCACGTTGTCAACGCCCATCAGGGCATCGGCCACCACAATGGTTTTCATGGCGCCCCAGAAGGTGGTCGCCGCAGGACCGTCATGCTCTTTGTTGCCGTCTTCAGACAGCAATTTGTAGGCGATCCAGATCAGGCCGAGGCCGCCCACCAGCATGAGTCCGGGGATTTGCAGCAGCCAAACGACGCCGAGGGTCATGACCGAACGAACCGCAATGGCGCCAAACGCGCCCCACATGATGGCTTTTTTCTGCAAGTGCGCCGGCAAATTGCGGGCCGCCAGCGCAATGACGATGGCGTTGTCTCCAGCCAGGACCAAGTCAATCAGGATGATGGCCATCAAGGCCGTCCACCAAGGTGTCGAAAATAATTCCACGTTCAAACTCCAAAAAAATAGCACATGACCATCGGCAAGATGGCCTCCAATGAAACCTGAGTGGGGGGATGAAACGCATGGTGCAAACGGAGCTGTAAGGGGCCGTTTGTGATGACGCTTCGATCAAACCTGCACAGGTTCCAATCGAAGGTCTGGCTCGACTTTGCAATGACTGCAAGGCCCAACAAGCCGGAAGTGTGAACTTCGTATTGACGACTTATTGTTACGCTTTACTGTGCAGTTGGACACCTTGGAGGGTGCATGGGACAACACAGTAAAACGAGGGAGTTACTCCCCTTCGGTGAGCTATTTAACACTAAAAATAGATTCCGTGCAATTTGAAATTGGCATTCAGGGTAAATATCGCGGCCTTTTGGCATCTCGTCGATAATTGATTTTCTGCCCTTGGGCCTTCACTTTTTTGACTTCTGCATCCATGCCCGGCATCCACATCACAGACATTGAAGCGGCCATTAACTATTGGCGTGAGCGCTCGCCTTCCCCCGATGGCGTGACGCTGGCACCCGAGTTGCGCGCGCTTGCTGAGGTCTATGCCTTGCTGGTTTTTTACCATGAGGAAGAGGCCGACGAAGCCAGTTTTCCACCGAAGGCGCTGGCCGCTTGGCTGACTTGGTACGAGACGACGGCAGACACGCCCTGCATTGCCATCTGCTCGACCAGCCAAGGCGACGAGATGTGCAAGGGTTGCGGCCGTACTTTCGAAGAGGTGCAGCATTGGCCCGCCATGACGCCGGGCGAAAAGCGCGACACCTGGCGGCGCATCACGCTGGAAAGCAGCTCTTGGCGCTTTGGCCGTTATGCTGATCGCGCGCTAGAAAAATAAAAAAAAGGCGGCCGATCAGGCCGCCGATAACGATTGTTAAAAGCGTTTTAAACCCGGCGCGCCAGTTCGGCCGCCATGCCGATATAGCTGGCCGGTGTCATGGCCAGCAATCGTTGCTTTTCAGGCGCTGGAATCTCCAAGGACTGGATCAACTCATGCAGGGCCGCCGCCGTGACGGTTTTGCCACGCGTGACTTCCTTGAGTTTTTCGTAAGCGCCTTGCACGCCGTAACGGCGCATGACGGTCTGGATCGGCTCGGCCAGCACTTCCCACGATGAATTCAGGTCGTCGTCCAAGGCTTCGCTGTTGAGCTCTAACTTGTTCAGGCCGGCGTTCAAGGAGGTGTAGGCCAGTACGGCGTAACCAAAAGCCACGCCCATGTTACGCAGCACGGTGGAGTCGGTCAGGTCACGTTGCCAGCGGCTGATCGGCAGCTTTTCGCTGAGGTGGCGCAGCACGGCGTTGGCCAAGCCCAAGTTGCCTTCGGCGTTTTCAAAGTCAATCGGGTTGACTTTGTGCGGCATGGTGGAAGAACCGATCTCGCCGGCTTTGAGGCGCTGCTTGAAGTAGCCGACGCTGACATAGCCCCAAACGTCACGTGAGAAGTCGATCAAGATGGTGTTGCTGCGGGCGACCGCGTCAAACAATTCGGCCATGTAGTCATGCGGCTCGATCTGGATGCTGTAGGGCTGAAAGGTCAGCCCCAAGCCCCAAGCCTCTTGGTTGGCGCCCGCCGTACCGGTCACGGGCTCAGGCGTCTCAACCACTTTGCGGCTGAAAGCTTCCCAGTCAAAGTCTGGCCAAGCGGCCAAATGCGCGTTGTAGTTGCCAACCGCGCCATTCATCTTGGCCATGATTTTGACGGCGGCGATTTTGTCGCGGGCTTGCATCAGGCGTACCACGACGTTGGCGATTTCTTTGCCGACGGTGGTCGGGCTGGCGGTCTGGCCATGCGTGCGGCTGAGCATCGATTGGTCAGCGTAGCGGTGCGCCATCTCGCGCATTTGGGCAATCAGTTTGTCGAGCGCGGGCAGCAAAACCAGTTCGCGGCTGCTTTTCAGCTGCAGCGCGTGGCTGGTGTTGTTGATGTCCTCGCTGGTGCAGGCGAAGTGTACAAATTCGGCGACCGCCAGCAGCTCAGGCCGCGCATCGAATTTCGACTTGATCCAGTACTCCACGGCCTTGACGTCGTGGTTGGTGACTTTCTCGATGTCCTTGATGGCCAGCGCGTCAGCTTCTGAGAAGTTGGTCACAAGGGCGATTAGGTAAGAGCGTGCGCCCAGGCTCAGCGGCTTGAATTCAGCGAAGCCGGCGTCCGACAGCGCGACGAACCACGCCACCTCGACTTGCACGCGGCGGTGCATATAGCCTTGCTCCGACATGAGCGGGCGAAGCTGTTCTAGTTTGGAGGCGTAACGGCCGTCCAGCGGCGAGAGGGCATTGATGGTGGAAAAACTCATGGCGCAATTGTAGACATCAGGCGTGGCGCTGATGCAAAGGACTTGCGTGCCTTTGTCTGGGGCTGCTCAGAGGGACTGGCTTAGTCGATAGAATGCACCACAAAGACTCACGACAGATTGCACAAAAACATGAAACTCATCGGATCAATGGCCAGCCCTTATGTGCGCAAAGTGCGCATCGTCATGGCTGAGAAAAAACTGGACTATCAGTTCATCTTGGAAAACGTTTGGGCCGCAGACACGACCATGCCGGAGTCGAATCCGCTGGGCAAGGTGCCGTGTTTGGTGATGGAAGGCGGCGAAGCCGTTTTTGATTCGCGCGTGATCGTTGAGTACTTGGACACCCTGTCGCCAGTCGGCAAGCTGATTCCGATGCAAGGCCGCGAGCGGGCTGAAGTCAAAACTTGGGAAGCGCTGGCCGACGGCTTGCTGGACGCCGCCATTCTGGCGCGTCTGGAAGCCAGCTGGGACGGTCGCACGGAAGGTCAACGCAGCCAAGCTTGGATCGACCGTCAAATGGGCAAAATCGATGCCGTGCTGCAAGCCATGAGCTCCGGCCTGGGCGACAAGCTTTTTTGCAGCGGTGTGCATTTCAGTTTGTCTGATGTGGCGGCGGGCTGCGCGCTGGGCTATCTGGACTTACGCTTCAATCACATTGATTGGCGTGCGCGTCATCCCAACTTGGCTCGCCTGCAAGAAAAGCTGGTGCAGCGCAGCAGCTTCATTGAAACCAAGCCGGGCTGATCGGTTTATTGATTCGCCCGGCGCTTCAGCCAGCGCATCAAGCTGCCGATGACCGGCAGCTTTTCATAGAGCTCTTCAGCCGCATCCCAGTAGTCGCGGTGTGAGGCGATCAAGCCCTCGGCGTTGAGTTGCAGGTGGGAGCCACCGCGCACGGTTTGCCAGACCTCCGGGCTGAAGCGCTTGAAGCGAAAGACGAAATTCCAGGTCAAAAAGCACTGTGCACCGTCGACCAATTGGCCGGTGACCACAAAGTGCGGCTGATCCAGCGCCACATACATGTGGCTGAAAATGCGCTGCACTTCAGTCAGTCCGTGCACCTCGTTGAACGGATCTTTGAACCAAGCTTCTCTGGTGTAGAACTCACCCATGCGTGCCACGTCGTCAGGCTGCAAGGCCTCAAAAAAATCCACAATGCGGGCCACGGCCAAGCGTTCGGCGGATGGTTGAAGCGAAGTGTCGGCGGCGCTAGGTGTCATGGGTTCAGGCTGGTGTTTTTGGCGGCTCCGGCTTCGCTTTTGACGAGGCGGCTGGTGATGGCGAAATAGGCAGCATAGGGCAAGATGCGCAGCGTTTTCATCCACAGCGTGAAGCGTTTGGGAAAATCAATTTCAAAGGCACCTTGGCGCCAGCCGGCGAGGATGGCCGTCGCCGCTTCGGCTGTCGTCATCAAGCCGGGCATCGGGAAGTCATTGTTGGCGGTTGCCGGCGTTTGGACAAAACCTGGGTTGATGACACTCACACCAATACCGCTGGTCTTCAGGTCAATGTACAGCGCTTCGGCCAAGTTGATCAGCGCCGCTTTTGTCGGGCCGTAGGCCAGGCTTTTCGGCAAACCGCGGTAACCGGCGACGCTGCTGACAATGCTGATGTGGCCGGCGTGGCGCTGCAAAAAATGCGGCAGCATGGCGTCCAGCACATACAGCACGCCGAGGTAATTGACTTGCTGGTGTTTGAGCATTTCGCTCAGGTCAAAGTCGTCCGCCCGCACGGGCTTGTAGTAGCCAGCGCAGTACATCAACAGATCGACCGGGCCAGCTTGCTGCACAGTGTGTGCAGCTGCTTTGACGGCGACTGGGTCGGACGCGTCCAGCGGAACCGCCACAGCGCCGGGGTGGGCCTCGACGAAGCTGGCGAGCGCGGCGGCATTGCGGGCGGACACAAAGACGCGTGCGCCGGCGGCATGCAAGGCTGCCGCCGTGGCTTCGCCAATGCCGCTGGAGGCGCCGACGAGCCAGACGGATTTGCCATGCCAGTCGGTGAAAGGGGAATTAAAACTCATGGCGCTTGCTTTGTGCGTCGTGCTGGATTCAGCGCTTAGTGAAGGACAGCGTGACGTCGCCCAGATGAACGCCGAACTTGCTCATGGCGGCTTTGTTGAGCATCACTTTGTCCGTCATCAGGTACATCCAGTCGTCAAATTGAACCTCGATCGTGCGGCCGTCGACGGGCAGATTGAGCGTGTAGCCCCAACGAAAGGCATTGCCGCTTTCTTGGCCGTTGGCCTCGCCCAACACATCCCCGGCGGTGCCGGTGTAGTGACCATCTGGTTGACGTTTGAGCGTCCAGACCCGGCGGTCTGTGGTGCCGTCCGAGTAGGTGAAGGCTTCGTCGAGCACGCCGACTTCCTGGCCGGGCGGGCCTTGCCAAGAGCAGGTCATGACAACGGTGAAGCGCTTCACGACTTTGCCGGAGCGGTCGGTGAAGATGCCGTAGGCGTCAAGCGTGCCGTTGAAATACTGGCGCAAGTCAAGTACCGGTTTTTCTTGGGCGTAATCTTTCAGTTGCGGGCCGGCACAACCGGCCAAACCGATGCCTGCGGCGACCACCAAGGCGGTGAGGAGCAAACGTTTTTTCATAAACTACTTTCAACAGAATGAGGTCGGATCACCAACAGGTACAAGGCGCCCGCGGCCAGCGCTTTAAGCACACAAGGCAGCACGCAGTACGCCACCACCAGCGCGTTCAGGGCCGCGGCATCACGCACGCCGGGGGCATAACCAAAGAGGTCTAGCAGGGGCAAAGCCAGCCCAGCAGCCAAGGCTAAATTGAGCTTGGTGGCGAAGCTCCACCAGCCAAAGTAAGCACCTGTTCCGGGGTCCGCCGCGTCAGTGGGTTGGCCAGAGGATGCTGGCGCGCGGCTGCTCTGGATCAGGCCCGCCAGCAAGGCGCTGGGCAGCGCCAAGTCAGCGCCCAGGGCGACACCCGAGAGCGCACAGATCAGTGCGAAGGCCAGCATCTGCCCATCGCCGACTTGACTGGCCCAGACAAAGACGCTCATGGCGAGCACCATACCGACCAGCCAGCTGCGCGCTAAGCCGATGCGTTTGACGACGGCCAGCCACAGCGGAATTGACAGCGCGGCACACAAGAAGTAACTGCCGAGAAACAGCGGTTCAAAACTCGCCGGCGCAGCGAGCTTGTCTTGAATGAAAAACAAAACCAGGGTCGCCGGTATGGCGCTGGCGATGCCATTCAGCATGAACACCGCCAGCAGCCGCCGAAAGCCGGCTTGGCGAAAGGGTTGCCAGACGGACGTTGGCACTGAGGGTGTTGTCGACGCGGCGTGCGGTTTAAGCGTCACCGGACGCACAGAGCGCTGCCAGCCCCACCAGCCCAACACCAGGGCGACACAAAAGACCGCGGTGGTGACGGGCAAACCCAGCAGCACCGGTAACACGGATGCCGTCACGACACCGAGCAATCCCAAGCCTTCGCGCCACGCGACGATGCGGCTGCGCTGCGCTTCGTTGCCGCCCAGCATGGCGGCCCACGATTGGTGCGCCACGCTCAAGGCGCTGTAGCCGGCGTAAGTCAGCATCAACATGGCGGTGGCCCAGATCACCAGCGCACCGGGCTCGCTCACCAACGGGAAAAAGAGCAGCGCAAAGCCAATCGCCAACACCAGCGCCGCCGCTGCGCCCAAGGTCAAGACGGCAGCGGTCGAGCGTGCAAAGAGTCGGTCTGTCAGTCGGCCCAAAGCCGGGTCAATGAAAGCATCAAAAAGCCGCGCACCCAACAGCACCGCGCCGAGTGTGGCCAAGGAAATGCCAAACTCACGCGCGTAGTGGTTGGGCAAAATCACATACAGCGGCAACGCCGCAAAGGCCAGCGGAAAGCCCATCAGCCCGTAGGCCAAACCGTTGCGCGAACCGAAGGCGGAGTTCAAGAGCCGGCTCCTCCGACGAGTGCGGTGCGCATGGCGGGTTCAGATGTCTTGGGCGACAGCCAGATGCCAAAAAACAGCTTGGAGAATTCAGCGTCAAGAATGTCACCGCCGGCTTTGCCGTTGACCCAGAAGCTGGCGCCAACGCCGGGGCGGTGCACGCCCATGATGCGGTCACCGACTTTCACATCGGGAAAAACACGCTGCATGTCGAGGCTCCATTGCCGTGCTTGTGCATCCGAGACAGTGGCGCTGCGGCGCATCTCTTTGATCGAGCGCTCTGCAATGTCGACGGCGTCAAAGGCGCGCAGATAAGCCAGCTCTAAGGCCAGCGGCTGGCTGGCGTAGCGGTCTGCGTTGAAGCCCGGTGCAGCCCACAGCTGCGCGTCATAAATCTTGAAACCCCAGACGGTGAGACGCGATTGCCCCAGCAGCTGGGCTTGCGGCAGCAGCGCTTTGAATTCCGCTCGTGTGTCAGCTGCAACGGCTGATGGCGTTGCCGCCGCTGCGGGTGTTTGCGCGTGCGCTGCAAAGCTGAAGGTGCTGGCGGCGATGACGCCAGCCAGCACACCGTGCTTCAGCGTTTGCGCAGCGTGTACTGCACCACGTCGGTGTTGGCCTCTTGAAAGGCCGCTTCGCAGTAAGCCAGATAGAACTCCCATATGCGCATGAACCTTTTGTCAAACCCGAGTTGAAGCACCCGTGACTCTTGCGCCAGAAACGCGTCGCGCCAGAGCTTGAGCGTGCGTGCGTAATCCAGACCGAACGAAAACTCATCCACCACTTCAAGACCGGCCGCTTCGGCTTGGGCTTTGAAGATGGACGGCGATGGCAGACAGCCGCCCGGAAAAATATATTGCTGAATGAAGTCGGTCGAGCCGATGTAGCGCTCATAGAGTTCGTCGGCAATCACGATGCTTTGAATGCAAGCATGGCCGCCGGGTTTCAGCAGGCGAGCGACCGTGGCGAAGTACGTCGGCCAGTATTCGCGGCCGACGGCTTCGATCATCTCGATCGAACAAATCGCGTCGAAGCTGCGGTCGGCTTCGTGGCTGACGCCAATGTCGCGGTAGTCCTGCAGGCGCAGGTCGTGCGTGACTTGGCTTGCAGTCGCCCCGGCCATGTCGTCATGCGCGGCGATGCCGGCCCGCGCCATGCGTTCCTGTGCCCATTGCAACTGCTCGGTGCTGAGAGTCACGCCGACGATGGAGGCTTTGAATTCGGTGGTCGCCATTTCTGCTAAGGCGCCCCAGCCGCAACCGATCTCCAGCACGCGGTCACCAGCTTGCAGCTTCACCATGTTCAAAGCGCGGCGCACTTTGGCGCTTTGGGCTTCGGACATCGACGTCTCAGGCGTGTCAAAAATAGCCGACGAATAGTTCATCGTGCCGTCAAGCCAAAGCTCATAAAAGGCGTTGCCAAGGTCGTAATGCGCGTGAATGTTCTTCTGACTATTCGCCTTGGTGTTGCGGTTCAGCAAATGCTTGCAGCGATAGACCAGCCGACCCAACCACGTGCCGTAGATGATGTCTTCGACTTCTTTGCGATTGATGACCAGTACCTGCAGCAGCTCAGTCAGGTGCGGCGTGGTCCAGTCGCCGGCGATGTAGCTTTCGGCAAAACCGATGTCGCCGGAGCGCAGCGCGGCGCTGCAAACGTTCCAGTTGTTCAGCCGCAAGCTGGCCATGGGCGAAGCGCCCGAACCAAAGCGCTGCGTGCTGCCGTCAGGCAATTGCAGCGTGAGTGTGCCGTGCTTCAGGCGCGACAGCAGCTTGAAGGCTGAGCGTGCTGCCGCTGGCGCACCCGCTGGCAATGGCAGCAAGGCGTTGTTGATGCGGGCAACCGTTGAGGCAGAAGATTGAGGTGAATTCATCGTGTCACGAAAAGTTCTGGGGGTTTGGGTTTGGAGACAAAAGGGACGCGTTTGATAAAAAGTTTCAGGGCCTGCCAGTGAATCCGCCCAACCACCCCGAAGGTCATGGCCGGGTAACGCCACAAGGCTTTGCGCAAGCTGGCTGGGCACAAGGGTTCTAGCGTGCCAGCCACACTGGTTTGCAGCAGCGGGCCTGTGGCGTCGTCATGGTCGATGCGGGCCAGCGTGTGCTCATTGCCGTCATGCACAGTGCGCATGAAGCGAAAGCGATAGCCGCCTTCAATCTTGCAAAAAGGCGAGACGTGGAAAACTTTGTCGGCACGCAATTCTTCGCCGTAACGCGGCGCGTCCAGCAGGTAGCAGTGGCGTTCGCCAAAAGTGTTGTTGACCTCCACCACGATGGCGCGCAGGGCACCCTGCGTGGTGTGGCAATACCAAAAGCTCACCGGTTTGAAGGTGAAGCCAAAGACCCGCGGGTAGGTGTGCAGCCAGACTTCGCCTTGCGCATCAGCAATGCCTTCCGATTGCAGCAGAGCATCTAACCAGCGCAGACAGTCCGGGCTGCCGTCGCCGTGGTCGCGGTCATGAAAACTCAGCGCCGCCCGGCGGTTGCGCGCCAGCGCACCAGGGCCATCGCGCTGCATGGCTCGCAGCGGCAACATTAAAAAATAAGTCGGGTAATTGAAGGCGTGCAGGACTGGTTTGAGCCGCGTGTGGCGCACCTGACCAAAGCCGATCAGGGCTTGGGCGCTGGCTGCCGGCATGCTCATGCGGTCAGCCATTCTTCTTCCCTTGGGGCTTCAGCCCGCTCGGTCACACGCGCTCTTTCGAGGGCCATGTCTTGCAGCATTTCCTGGGCTGCGAGCAGGCCCGACTTGAGCCCGTCTTCATGAAAACCGTAGCCGGTCCAGGCGCCACAAAAGTAGGTGTGCTGTTGGCCTTGCAGCGCCGGCAGTTCTTTTTGCGCACGGATGGCAGCGAGGTCAAACACCGGGTGTGCGTAGTCGTAGCTGCCCAGAATTTTGTCCTCGTCAATGTTGACGACGGGGTTCAGCGAAACGATCACGGGTTGCGCAAATGGCAGCGGCTGCAGCAGGTTGAGCAGGTAATGCAAGCAGACTTGCGCCGACTCGCGCTGGGATTCGGGCGCACGCTCGTAGTTCCAGGCGGCCCAAGCCAACGGACGCGAGGGCAAGACCGCGGTGTCGGTGTGCAGCACGGCGCGGTTGGGCTGATAACGGATAGCACCTAGCACGGCTTGTTCGGCGGCGGTTGGCTCCGCCAGCAGTGCCAGCGCTTGGTCTGAATGCGTGGCGAGAATCACCTTGTCAAAAGTTTCAACCTGGTGCGAACCCAGACCACCGCTGAAGATACGCACACTGTCTGCATCGCGCTTGATGGCGTGCACGCGCGTTGACAAGCGCTTGTCATTGATGCCTGCAACGATCTTGTCAACGTAGTGGCGCGCACCGCCCGCCACCGTCCACCACTGCGGCCGGTCGGCCACTTGCAGCAGGCCATGGTTGTGACAAAAGCGGATCATGGTGGCCACCGGAAACTGCAACATCTGGTCGGTGGGGCAAGACCAGATGCAACCCATCATGGGCAGGAAATACCAGTCGCGGAATTCGTCTGAAAACTTTTCTTGCTGGAGTAAATCAGCCAGCGGCTGCTGCAGAGCGGCTTCTGCGCCGGACTCGGCCAATGCGGTACAGCGTTGGTTGAAGCGCAGGATGTCACGCAGCATGCGCAAAAAGCGCCAATTCAGCAAATTGCCGCGTTGCGCAAAGACGCTGCTCAGGCTGGAGCCGCTCCATTCCAGCGCGCCGTGTTGGCGTTTCTGGTGGGCGGAGTCCGAGGCCGGCACCTTGACCGAAAACGACATCTCGGATTTAGCCGTGACCACGCCTAATTCGGCAAAGAGCTGGATCAGCTGCGGATACGTGCGCTCATTGAAGACCAGAAAGCCGGTGTCCACGCCATGGGTGACGAGGCTGTTTGAGTCGTTTTTGCTGGGTAAGGTGACGTCAACGGTGTGGGTGTGGCCGCCGAAGTAATCGCCGGCTTCAAACAAGGTGATGTCAGCTGCACCCGCCAGCTGATGCGCCGCTGCCAAACCAGAAATCCCAGAGCCGATGATCGCTACCCGTGGCCGAATGGATGCTGCGAGAGGTGTCGTTAACGTGGCAAAGCTCATCGGGCACCTCTGGGTTGGGCGTTGGGGGTTTGAAATCGATTGATTTACTTTCTGGTCTTATTATGACTGACTGGTATTTATTTTGCTGACAGCATGGCTTCCAAGGCTTTGACGAAGCGCGGATCCTTCGGTTCAACCGATGAGTTGTAGGCGTTGATTTTGAGTCCATCGCGTCCTATCAAGTACTTGTAGAAGTTCCAGCGTGGGGTCGTGCCGGTGGCGCTGGCCAGCTGTTTGAAGAGTGGATTGGCTGTGCGGCCCGTGACCGAGGACTTGACGAACATTGGGAATTTCACATTGAAGGTGTTCTCGCAAAAATCGGCGATTTCCTTGTTGCTGCCCGTTTCCTGCGAAAAATCGTTGGACGGAAACCCCAGCACGACCAGCCCGCGGTCTTTGTATTTGGCATGGAGTGCTTCGAGCCCTTCGTATTGGCTGGTGAAGCCGCAGAAGCTGGCGGTGTTGACGACCAGCAAGACCTTGCCGCTGTATTGGCACAGCGCTTGTGGTTTTTCGTCTTGCAAGCGTAAAAAGCTTTGTTGCAACAGGGCCGGGCATGCCTGTGCGGCAACTGGGACGGCTGGCGTTTGCGCTTGCGCCTTGCCGACCAGGCAAAACCCAAACATGACAAAGAAAAAAGAGAGAAGGGCGTTTTTGAAGCCCGTCAGGCCGAAAGCATCAGAAGATTTGCAGAAGGTTTGCATGGTCGCACCATCGTTTGCGTTTGCACGCGTTGACACATTTATAAACAGTCGTTCACTATATAACCAACAGGCCCTGATGGCCTCCGCCTTGGATGGATTTGACCCTGCCAGATCTCAAGAGTCAGCATCACAGCCTAAAATCCGTCTTTACAGCGGTCCCGCCGCGTGAGGAATACTTATGCTTTATCCAGAATTGTTCAAGCAACTAGAAGCCGTCCGTTGGGACATGGACAAGGACATTCCTTGGGCCAGCTTTGATGCGTCCAAGCTCTCCGACGAGCAGGCGCAAACCATCAAAATGAACGCCATCACTGAGTGGGCGGCCTTGCCGGCGACTGAAATGTTCTTGCGTGACAACAAGGACGACAGCGACTTTTCTGCCTTCATGTCGATCTGGTTTTTTGAAGAGCAAAAGCACTCGTTGGTGCTGATGGAATATTTGCGTCGCTATCGGCCTGAGCTGGTACCGACCGAAGAAGAGTTGCATGAAGTACGCTTTGAGTTTGAGCCGGCGCCGCCGCTCGAAACACTGATGCTGCATTTTTGCGGCGAGATTCGCCTGAACCATTGGTACCGCTGCGCCAGTGAATGGCACACCGAGCCGGTCATCAAGCAGATCTACACCCAACTCAGTCAAGACGAAGCGCGGCATGGCGGCGCTTATTTGCGTTACATGAAGCGCGCCATCAACAAGTCAGGCATCGAGGCGAAGGCTGCTTTCAGCAAGGTCGGCGTGCTGATGGCCAGCGCCCGCCGCACCGCGCAAGCCCTGCACCCGACCAATTTGCACGTCAACAAGGCGCTGTTTCCGCGTGACACCGTGCAGTCGCGCCTGCCTGATCCGGCGTGGTTGGAGCATTGGCTGGACACGCAAATCAAGTTCGACACCGAGTGGGAAACCAAAGTGGTTGACCGCATCCTGCACAACATGAGCTTGCTCATGGAGCAAAAATTCAAAAGCGTGCAGGACCTGAATCGCTACAGAAAAGAGCTGACCCGCGAGATCGCGGCGGCTGCGGAGCCGTTGCCGGCTGTGTGAGACGCACCCGTCATGGCGAGCGAAGCGCGGCCATCCATGACGGCGAATTCGGTCTCCTAGACTGCCACACTGCGCTCGCAGTGACGGGGTATTGTTGGCTCGCAGCGCGATTAAATCCCCCGCGCGCGGTCGACCTTGAACTGCAGTACGAACGCACCGAAGCTGCCAACATCGAGTGCGCTGCGGACTTCTGCCATCAGGTTCAGGTAGTAGTGCAGGTTGTGGATGCTGTTCAGCATCGGGCCGAGCATCTCACCGCAACGGTCTAAGTGGTGCAAATAAGCGCGTGAAAAGTTCTGGCAGGTGTAGCAGCTGCAGGTCGCGTCAACAGGTTGTTCGTCTGCTTTGTAGCGTGCATTGCGGATTTTCAAGTCGCCAAAACGCGTGAACATGTGGCCGTTGCGGGCGTTGCGCGTCGGCATCACGCAGTCAAACATGTCAACGCCAGAGGCGACGCCTTCCACCAAGTCTTCCGGCGTGCCGACACCCATCAGGTAGCGCGGTTTGTTTTCTGGCAAACGGTGCGGCGTGTGCGCCATGATGCGCTGCATTTCTTCCTTGGGTTCACCCACACTGACG
Organism: Comamonadaceae bacterium; assembly: GCA_947450675.1. GTDB lineage: Bacteria > Pseudomonadota > Gammaproteobacteria > Burkholderiales > Burkholderiaceae_C > Polaromonas. The sequence goes on from CANFWI010000010.1 coordinate 69,705, forward strand.
CCGCCCACAGCGTAGCCCGGCAGGTCGAGTTCGACCAAGGCGTCCAGTGATTCTTGGCGCAGGTTTTCAAACATGCCGCCTTGAACGATGCCGAACAGCGCATTCGGATTTTCAAGCCGGTCGAATTCACTGACGCAGCGACTGGCCCAGCGACGGCTAAGCTCCATCGACAAGCGTGCTTCGTGTTCGGTGGTGATGTGGCCCTTGGTGTCGTAAGGCGTGCATTCGTCGAACTGCATGACGATGTCGCTGTTCAGCAGGGTCTGAATTTGCATCGAAATTTCGGGCGTCAAAAACAGCTTGTCGCCGTTGACGGGTGAGGCGAACTTGACGCCCTCTTCCGAGATTTTCCGCATCTCGCCGAGCGACCACACCTGAAAACCACCGCTGTCGGTGAGGATCGGTTTGTTCCAGCTTTCAAAGCGGTGCAGGCCGCCGAATTGCTTCACCACGTCGAGGCCAGGCCGCATCCACAAATGGAATGTGTTGCCGAGAATGATCTGCGCGCCCATGTCGTGCAGCGACTGCGGCATCACGCCCTTGACGGTGCCGTAAGTGCCGACTGGCATGAAGATGGGGGTTTGCACCACACCATGGTTCAGGGTCAGCGTGCCGCGGCGCGCGAACGTGCCTAGGTAAGCGCCGTTATCGGTATTGGCGGGATCGGTTTTTAGGACTTCAAAATTCAGCATGTGGCGATTGTCTCAGTGTCTGAAGCGAGGCGACGTTGCAACAACATGGCGTCGCCGTAACTGAAAAAGCGGTAACGCGCTTCAATGGCGTGTTGGTACAGCGCCATGATGTGCTCGTAACCCGAAAAAGCGCTGACCAGCATCATCAAGGTGCTTTTGGGCAGATGGAAGTTGGTCAGCAGCAGGTCGACCACGCGGAACTCAAAGCCCGGCGTGATGAAAATATTGGTGTCATCGCAGGCTTCGCCAAACAGCGCTTGCGACTCCAACGCCCGCACGGTGGTGGTGCCAACCGCCACCACGCGGCCACCGCGCGCACGGCAGTCCGCGATCGCTTGGCGGGTTGCAGCCGGCACTTCAAAGCGCTCAAAGTGCATGGTGTGGTCGGCGATGTTCTCGGTCTTGACCGGCTGAAACGTGCCCGCGCCAACGTGCAGCGTGACGCTGGCTTGTGGAATGCCGCGTGCGCTCAGCTGCGCCAGCATGTCGGCATCAAAGTGCAGGGCGGCCGTGGGCGCAGCGACTGCGCCCGGGTGCTTTGCAAAGACGGTCTGGTAACGTTGCTCGTCTTCGGCAGAGTCGCTGTGCGTGATGTAGGGCGGCAGCGGCACATGGCCGTGTGCGGCCATCAGCGCATACGGGTCGGCGCTGAGGGCAAAGCGGTACAGCGGCCCGTCTGCATTTGGCCAGCGCCCGAGCAGGGTGGCGGTGAAACCGCCGTCCATCAGCAGCCGCGCACCGGGCAGTGGCTTTTTGCTGACCTTCATGTGCGCCGCGACTTCAAACCCAGAACTGCCGCCGGTGAGGACGCGCTCAATCAGCAACTCAAGCCGTCCGCCGCTGGTTTTTTGCCCATACAGCCGCGCCTTGACCACTTGCGTGTCATTGAAGACCAGCAGATCGCCGGGGTTCAGCAGCATGGCCAGATCGGTGAAGCGTCGATCTGTGATCGGGGCTTGCCGGCCGTCGAGCAGGCGCGAGCCGCTGCGCTCCGCTGGCGGATGCTGGGCGATCAGTTCCTCGGGCAAAGTGAAGTCGAAATCACTCAGCGTGAAGGCGGTCTTTGACATGTGCGTGGAGAGGGGCTGGGAAAGGGTCTGGGAGGGCGTCTGCATGGAGGCACAATTGTCCCATGCCGCCTCCAGCCGCCTCTACTCGACCTACTGCTGCCGCTGCGACAAAGCCAGCCGAAAAAACGCACGCACAAAAATTGCTCGACAAACTAGGGTTGCGCCGTGACATTGATCTGGCGCTGCACCTGCCCTTGCGTTACGAGGACGAAACCCGGATCACACTGCTGGCTGACGCCCGTGACGGCGAGAACGTTCAAATAGAAGCCGAGGTCACGCACAGCGAGGTCAGCTTCAAGCCGCGTCGGCAACTGCGCGTGACGGTGAACGACGGCAGCGACAGCTGCGTTTTGCGCTTCATCAACTTTTACCCGGCGCACCAAAAAACCCTCAGCATCGGCGCCCGCGTGCGGGTGCGCGGCGAGTTGCGCGGCGGCTTTGTGTCGCGCGAAATGGTGCACCCGAGCTTCAAACTGGCTGGTGGCGAATTGCCGGCGTCGCTGACGCCGGTTTATCCAACCGTCGCCGGACTGCCGCAGGCGTATTTGCGCAAAGCAGTGCCCAGCGGTGTCGCCCGCGCCGATTTGAGCGAGACGGTACCGGCGGAAGGACTGGCCCAGTTGCGCGCCTTGTTCAGTCTGCGGGAGTCTCTTCGGTTCTTGCATCACCCGACGCCTGATGTGGCTCTGGCGGCACTCGAAGACCGCAGTCACCCCGCTTGGCAGCGGCTGAAAGCCGAGGAGCTGCTGGCGCAACAGCTGTCGCAACTGGAAGCCCGCCGTATTCGCAGCGCCATGCGTGCGCCACCTCTCACGCCGCCCGTAAAGCGCGCAAGCCAAGGCACGCTTTACGAGCAGCTGCAGGCGCAGTTGCCGTTTCAATTGACCGCAGCGCAGCAGCGCGTCGGCCATGAGATTGACGCTGACTTGCAAAAAAATGTGCCGATGCACCGCTTGCTGCAAGGTGACGTTGGCTCCGGCAAAACCGTGGTGGCAGCGCTGGCCGCCGCTCGCTGCATGGACGCTGGCTGGCAGTGCGCCTTGATGGCACCGACTGAAATTTTGGCCGAGCAACACTTTCGCAAACTCCTCAGCTGGTTGGAGCCGATGGGCATTCAAACCGCCTGGCTCACCGGCAGCCAGAAAGCCAAGGAGCGGCGTGAGGCACTGGCCTTGATTGCCAGCGGCGAGGCCGGTTTGGTGGTCGGCACGCACGCCGTGATTCAAGACAAAGTGGTCTTCAAAAATCTGGCCTTGACGATCATTGACGAGCAGCATCGCTTTGGCGTGGCGCAGCGGCTGGCGCTGCGCAGCAAGATGACGGCCGACGGTCAGGAACCGCATTTGTTGATGATGACCGCCACGCCGATTCCGCGTACGTTGGCCATGAGCTATTACGCCGACCTCGATGTCTCGACCATCGACGAGCTGCCGCCGGGGCGCACGCCCATCGTCACCAAGGTCATCAGCGACAGCCGGCGCGACGAAGTGGTCGAGCGCATTCGTGGCCAGTTGGCCGAAGGGCGGCAGGTGTACTGGGTTTGCCCTTTGATCGAGGAAAGTGAAGCGGTTGACCTGACCAATGCGACCGAAACCCATGAGTCGCTGTCGGCGGCCTTGCCCGGCACGCAGGTCGGCCTGCTGCATTCGCGCATGCCGGTGGCTGAGAAAAAAGCCGTGATGGCGCTGTTCAACGCCGGCCAAATCGGTGTGCTGGTCAGCACCACGGTGATCGAGGTCGGTGTTGACGTGCCGAATGCGTCGCTGATGGTGATTGAGCATGCCGAGCGCTTTGGCTTGTCGCAGTTGCACCAACTGCGCGGTCGGGTCGGGCGCGGGGCGGCTGCGTCGGCTTGCGTGTTGTTGTACTCGACCGGCGACGGCCCGCGGCTGGGCGAAACCGCACGCGCCCGGCTCAAAGCCATGGCCGAAACGCAAGACGGCTTTGAGATTGCCCGGCGTGATTTGGAGATTCGCGGCCCCGGAGAATTCTTGGGTGCGCGGCAGTCGGGCGCGCCCTTGTTGCGCTTTGCCGACTTGGCCACCGACACCGAGTTGCTGGCTTGGGCGCGCGCGCTGGCGCCGCTGATGTTAGACCGCCATGCCGACTTGGCGCAGCGCCATATTCTGCGTTGGCTGGGCGGCAAAGCCGACTATCTGAAGGCCTGATCAAGACTGTCAGGCAATGGCGTCACAATGCGCGCATGACGCTGACTGAACTCAAATACATCGTGGCCGTGGCCCGCGAAAAGCACTTTGGCAAGGCCGCAGAAGCCTGCCATGTCTCCCAGCCAACGCTGAGCGTGGCCATCAAAAAACTCGAAGAAGAACTGCAAGTCAAGCTGTTTGAACGCAATGCCAATGAGATCACGGTGACGCCGCTGGGCGAAGAAATCGTCCGCCAAGCGCAAAGCGTGCTGGAGCAGGCCGACAGCATTCGCGAGATCGCCAAACGCGGCAAAGACCCACTGGCCGGCGCGTTGCGGCTGGGCATTATTTACACCATCGGCCCCTATTTACTGCCTGACTTGGTGCGCCAAGTCATCACGCTCAGCCCGCAAATGCCCTTGATGCTGCAAGAGAACTTCACCGTCAAACTGCTGGAAGAATTGCGCACCGGCGAGATTGACTGCGCCATCCTGGCCGAACCTTTCCCCGATACGAATCTGGCGATAGCGCCGTTGTACGACGAGCCTTTCGTGGCTGCGGTGCCGAGTTCGCACCCACTGGCTCAGCGCGACAACATCACCGCCGAAGAGCTCAAGCATGAGACCATGCTGTTGCTTGGCAATGGCCATTGCTTTCGCGACCATGTGCTGGAGGTGTGTCCGGAGTTCGCCCGTTTTTCCAGCAACGCCGAAGGCATTCGCAAGAGCTTTGAGGGCTCTTCGTTGGAAACCATCAAGCACATGGTGGCGTCCGGCATGGGTGTGACTTTGGTGCCTCGGCTGAGCGTGCCCAAAGGGGCGCTGGCGGGTAGCGACCAGCCGCCAGCCGCCGTTTTTGACGAGCACCCATTCATTCGTTATCTGCCGTTTGAAGGCCATGTGCCGACGCGCCGTGTGGTGCTGGCTTGGCGTCGCAGCTTCACGCGCTATGAGGCCATTGCCGCGTTGCGCAATGCCATTTACGCCTGTGAACTGCCGGGTGTCACGCGACTGTCCTGAGTGTGACCCGGCTTGTCCTTTCGCAGACGCCTGAATTGCAGGAGGCGTAAAGTCACGCCTTTATTTCAAAGGAAATTCATGTCCGAAAAATCATTTCCTGGCACGTCAACAGGCGCTCCGCGTATCAACATCGGTATCAGCGACGAGCACCGCGCCGCCATCGCGCAAGGGCTGAGCGGCCTGCTGGCGGACACCTACACGCTGTACCTGACCACCCACAATTTTCACTGGAACGTCACCGGGCCGATGTTCAACACGCTGCACCAAATGTTCATGACGCAGTACACCGAGCTGTGGGCCGCGGTGGACCCAGTCGCCGAGCGCATCCGCTCGCTTGGTCACTCAGCGCCTGGCTCTTACGCGCAGTTCACCCAGCTCACTTCCTTGCCAGATGTGCCTTCGACCCCGCCCAAAGCGCTGGAGATGGTGCGGATTTTGGTGCAAGGCCATGAAGCCGTGGCACGCACGGCCCGCAGCCTGTTCCCTGTCGCTGAGCAAGCGGGTGACGAGCCCACTGCTGACTTGCTGACGCAGCGCCTGACCGTCCACGAGCAGTCCGCTTGGATGCTGCGATCGCTGCTGGAAGAGTGAACGCAGTGGGGGCCCACTACCTCCAACTGATTCGTTGGGACCGGCCGGCGGGCTGGCTGTTGCTGCTGTGGCCGACGCTGTCGGCGCTGTGGATTGCCTCGGGCGGCTTCCCCGGCTGGCACTTGCTGACCGTTTTCACGCTGGGAACTTTCCTCATGCGCAGCGCGGGTTGCTGCCTGAATGACGTGGCGGATCGTGACTTTGACCGTCACGTGAAGCGCACGGCGAATCGGCCAGTCACCAGCGGTGCTGTTTCTGTGAAGCAAGCTTTGCTGTTGGGCTCAGCGCTGGCGCTGCTGGCTTTTGCGCTGGTGCTGACAACAAACACCGCGGCGGTGCTTTGGTCGTTTGCGGCGCTGGCCGTGTCCTTGGTTTATCCATACGCCAAGCGTTATGTGGCAATGCCGCAGGCGGTGTTGGGGGTGGCTTTTAGTTTTGGCATTCCCATGGCTTTTGCGGCGGTGCAAGGGCAAGTGCCTCTGCTGGCTTGGGTGTTGCTGCTCGGCAATTTGTTTTGGGTGCTGGCTTACGACACCGAATACGCCATGGTCGACCGGGACGACGACCTGAAGATCGGCATGAAAACCTCGGCCATCACGCTGGGCCGCTTTGATGTGGCGGTCGTCATGCTGAGCTATGGTTTGTATTTGCTCATTTGGACACTGGCCTTGGCCTTCATGTCAGGGCTGGCGCTGAACGCGGCCTACGCTGCCGGCGTGGCGCTCGCTGCTGGGCAAGCGCTGTGGCACGGTTACTTGATTCGCCACCGCGAACGCGCCGGCTGCTTCAAGGCTTTTCGGCTGAACCACTGGCTGGGCTTTGCTGTTTTTGCGGGCATTGCCGTGGCTTACGCTTGATGGCCGATGCCAGGACGCGCGACGGCTACGAATGGCATCAGTTGGCCTCTACACCGGCCTTGATCAACAAACCGCCGAGGATATCGATTTCACTTTTCAAGTGAGCCGCAAGGGCCTCGGGCGTCGCTTTTTCAACGCTGACGGCTGAGATGCCCATGGCTTCTAAGCGGTTGCGAACCTCGGGGTCTGCCACCGACTGTTGCAGTGCCGAAGTCAAGCGCGCCAGCACTGGTTTGGGGGTGCCTTTGGGCGCGTACAAGCCAAACGAAATGCTGATGTCAAGGCCGTCCACGCCCACCTCTGAGAACGCGGGCGTGTCGGGTAAAGACGGCAAGCGTTGCTTGCCGGCGATGGCATAAGCCTTGATCTTGCCGCCTTTGACCGAGGGCACCGTGCCGGAGGTTTGGTCGCACAAGACGTCCACTTGGCCGCCCATCAAGTCGGCCATGGCCGGTCCGGTGCCTTTGTAGGGTATCTCATTGAGCTGAACGTTCAAGGCACTCATCAACATCAAGCCGCACAAATGCGAGGCGGAGCCTACACCCGCATGGGCCAAGTTGACGGTTTTTCCATTGGCTTTCAGGTAAGCCACAAACGCGGTCAAATTTTTGGCGGGAAATCCGTTGCGTGCGACGATCAACATCGGACCATGGGTGGCGGAGCCAATCGGTTCAAAATCTTTGACCGGGTGGTAGCTCAGCTTCTTGTACATGGCCAAGTTGGTGGCGTGGCTCACATGAATCATTAACAAGGTGTAGCCATCAGGGTTGGAGCGGGCCACCTTGGCGGTGCCGATGCTGCCCGATGCGCCAGCGGTGTTGTCGACGACGATTTGCTGGCCCAAAATTTTCTGCATGGCCGCGGCATAGACGCGTGTGATGGTGTCCCCCGGGCCGCCCGCCGCGTAGGGCATGACCATGGTGATGGGTTTGTTCGGGTAGCCCTGTGCCTGTGCTGGCAGGCTGAGTCCAGCCAGGCTTAAAGCCGACAAACTCATGGACGCGAAGGTGATAAAACGGCGAACTTTTGGCGTCATGAGAGACTTTGGTTGGAGAAACGGCGTTACGAATGAAATGAATTGGATGTTGGCTTCAGGCCAATAAACGTTGTCTGATGTCCATCGCCTCCAACACCTGAAGCGGCAAGGTCCCACCGCCCGGGATGCCCACTTGGGTGGCGTTCAGCAGCATCGACACCATCACATAGGTGCCCGACAAAACCGTCAAATCAATCACCGCCTGTTCGCCCATCTTGGCAACGGCTTCTTGCCACAGCGGGTCTGGCACCCGATGGTTCAGGCTCAGGTGGACGCAGTAGTCATAAACGAGGCGTTCGTCGTCTTGCATGGCGCTGGGCCTGCGGCATTCGCGCAGGTCGTCCATGACGGCGTCTGACAAGCCCGCTTTGCGAGCGATGATTTCATGTGCCCACCACTCGTATTGGGCATTAGAAATACGCGCTTGAATCAAGATCGCAAACTCGTTCAAACGTTTGTTGACGGTGGTCTTGAAGCGCAAATAATCCAGCAAATCAAAGCAACGACGCGCCATGTCGGGACTGCGTAAGAGCGCGCTGTACGGGCCTCCTAAGCCAGCGCTGGAAACTTTTAAGATATCGTCTGCCAGCGGTTTTATCGCGTCTGGCAAGGCGTCGTAAGAGATGGGTGTTAGTCGTTCGATCACGCTCACATTATTAAGGCCTTGGACAGGCGCCAAGAGGCGGGAATACCCGAGCATGGATGTCGATGCTGGCTCGGCATTGGCTGTTCACCTAGGCTATCAGCAGACGTGAAAAAGCCCGCTCTAGAGCGGGCTTTTTCACGGGCCAGTCGCTTGTCGTCGACGAACGACGTTCAGCGATTAAGCGGCTGGAGCAGCGGCTTTGGCTTTCGACGCGCGTTTGCTTTTCTTGGCTTTTTTAGTTTTGTGAGTGCCTTTACTGGCAACCGGTGCTGCTTTTTCAGCAGGAGCAGCGGCAGGTGCAGCAGCAGGTGCGGCGGTCATAGCGCCGGCAGTTTGAGCGGCCACCGGCGTGGAAATCACAGCCAATGGCATGGCGAGAACGGCAGCGCTAGCGAGGACGGTCAGAAATTTTTTCATGGTGATTCCAGTGGTTGAAGGTGAGTGTGTCTATTTAGAACTGATCTGAACTCAGCGCTTTGAGACGCTGCGTACAAGCATTCAACGTGGCTAGGGGCTGGGTCGTTGACCAGATTTCAATGAATTGCGTGTTAACGGCGATTAAAAAGATATTTTTCAGTCGGCACCAAATTCATCGCCCAGCTCTGCGGCGCGCTCAAGGGCGGCTTGCATGGCTTGCTTGAACTGCGCTTTGACGCCGCTTGCCTCCATCGCTGTCAGCGCGGCGTAGGTGGTGCCGCCCTTAGAGGTCACGCGTTCGCGCAGCGTTTGCGGCGCCTCATCGGAGGCTTGGGCCAAGGCCGAGGCGCCGACAAAGGTGGCGATGGCGAGCTGCCGGGCTTGGGCGGCGTCCAGGCCCATCTCGGTGCCGGCTTCCAGCATGGCTTCGATGAAATAAAACACATAAGCCGGGCCCGAGCCCGACAGCGCGGTGACGGCGTCGAGTTGTTCTTCGTGGTCTAACCACAAGTGCGCGCCGGTGGTGGCGACGACCGATTCAATCACCTGCCGGTCTGTCGCTGTCACGGCCGGGCGGGCCAGCAAGGCGGTCATGCCTTGGCCGATCAAGGCGGGCGTGTTGGGCATGGCGCGCACCACGCGTTCGGTGCCGAGCCAGCGGGCGATGCTGTCTGAGCGAATGCCGGCAGCCACGCTCAGGTGCAGCGCCGTCAGAGTGTGGTCGCGGACTTGGATTGCAGCTTGATTAAAAATTTGCGGTTTGACTGCCCACACCACCAAACCAGCGCGCGCCAAACTGGCTTCAGCACTGGATAAGACCGTGACGCCGAACTGGGATGTCAGCCGCGCGGCTTGTTCGGCGAAAGGCTCGACCACCTGAATCTGGGTCGGCGCGAGACCGCGTTTGAGCAGTCCGCCCATGACGGCGCTGGCCATGTTGCCGCCACCGATGAAGGCGATCTGTAATGCGTTGATGTTGCTGTTGGCCATGCGGGTGCGGTCCTCTGAGTGTCTGGTGAATCTGAGCTGCAAATTGTCGCTGAAGCAGCCCCTACTTCAGCGCCGTCTGTCGAACCGCATGCTCCCGCAGGGCCAGGCAGGTGGCAGCGTGTTCTGGACTCATGGCCGCGCAGCCATTTGAGCTTGGTGGCTGAAAAATAAGCGTCAATCTACAGCCCGGTGTTGGATTGGATAAAAGCACAGTGGATTCACATTAATTGGTGATGCCAAGTGCCCGTACGTCGCTGGCCTTCAGCCAGGGTTTGTCGAGCTCCTCTCGAGCGGTGGATAACTGTGCCAGCCAATAGCCATCGGGCCATGCACGACCCAGCCGGGTTGCAGAAATAGTCGCTTCGATTCCTGCTGCGCCATCGCAACGATACGGCCTTCGGCGTCAAAAAAATCTTGCGGTAACTGGGCGTGCCTTGGTCAAGAGCGAGCTGATAAGTCTGCTGTTCACTGTGAGCCACGGACGCGATCAGCAACATGAAGAGCTACAGCAAAAGCGTCGTTTGAAGCCCGTATAGCGTGCGCAGGGAATGTGAACAATTTCGCCCATTTCGCCCATGTCGCCCTGCCGTCAAGCTGAGCAAAGCCTCCGGAACTCTGCCGAAGTGAAAGTTGCCGCGTGCAGCTGACGCCGCAACAGAGTGGGCTGATGGATGTGAGGCGTAAAACTGTAGATAAAGAGCGACAATCCGACGCCGTACAGCGCGGCAAATTCAAATGGACGAAGATTTAGAGGTCGCCGAGGACGTATTTTTTCACCAATTGTGGAAATTTTTGCAGGTGGTGTGTTGACGCACGGGTTTTATGCAGTCATAATCGAGGGCTTCGCTCTTGAAAGCGGAGACTTCTGCCCAGCGGAAGCAGTACGAGTGGTTTGTACTGTGGACGACGGGCCCAAGACTGACTGGCTGAGTGGTTGCCTTGATTGATTCAGGCGGCTGCCCAACTGGTGCAAGTTGGGACTAATTTAAATGATTCAAACGCAATCCAAACTCGACGTTGCTGACAACACGGGTGCTAAATCCGTGATGTGCATCAAAGTGCTGGGCGGCTCTAAGCGCCGTTATGCCAGCGTTGGTGATGTCATTAAAG
>CANFWI010000011.1 GCA_947450675.1 Comamonadaceae bacterium
AAACAGCGCGCAGCTGAAGTCCAGCCGCTCTTTGATGTTGACCGAATGCGCCGTGTTTTGCAGCTGCAAACCCATCTGCTCGGCGATGTTCATGAAGAGGTTGTTGAAGACCTCCAGCAGCACCGGGTCGACTTGCGTGCCAGCGGCAAACTGCACTGCGCGTGCCGTGCGGCGCTCCATCACCAAATGGTCCAGCGCGGTCAGCGTGGCCTCCCAGCCGGGCTCAACCACGGTGGTGGCATTTTTCTCGGCAATGATGGCCGGGCCGGGAATGATGTCACCGGCTTGCAAGTCTTCTCGCACCACCAACGCAGCGTCGTGCCACTCGCCGGCTGAATAAACGCGAACCGTTTCACGGCGCGGTACCGCACGCGGTGCGCGCAACGGGTGCAGCGGCTCACCCGGCGCATCGCCAGCCACCACCGCTTCAACCGACACCGCCTCCACCACCAAGCCCTTGCCCTGCATGAGGAACGCAAAGCGCTGGCGGTAAGCCGCCTCAAAGCTGGCCTCAATCTCCGCCAAGGTGCCAAAGGGAACAATCAAGGCAGAGTCGCTGCCTTCGTAGCGCACATGCACACGCTGATGCACGCGGCTGGCACCGCCGCTGGCCGCTTGACGCTGCAATTCGGCGAGCGCGTTGGTGGCCAGCGCTTGCAATTGGTCGGCAATAGCCGGCATCGCAGCAGCGGAAAGTTTGACTTCCACCGCTTGCTCACGGATCACGTTTTGGTCGGCCAGCCCCATGCCGTAAGCACTCAACACCCCCGCCATCGGATGCACCAGCACGCGCGTCATGCCCAACGCGTCAGCCACCAAGCAAGCGTGCTGACCACCGGCACCGCCAAAGCACTGCAAGGTGTAGCGCGTCACGTCGTAGCCACGGGCCACCGATATTTTTTTGATCGCGTTGGCCATCTGCTGTACCGCGATGTTGATGAAGCCTTCAGCCACCACCTCGGCGCTGCGGCCAGTCTGCTGAGCTAGCGCATCAAACTTTTGGTGCACGGCCTCGGCACTCAGCGCTTCGTTGGCCTCGGGCCCGAACACTTTGGGGAAGTAACGCGGTTGCACTTTGCCAACCATGACATTGGCGTCCGTCACCGCTAACGGGCCGCCACGGCGGTAACTGGCCGGACCGGGATTGGCCCCCGCGCTTTGCGGGCCAACACGAAAACGATCGCCATCAAATGTCAACAATGAACCACCGCCCGCCGCCACGGTGTGAATGCTCATCATCGGTGCGCGCATGCGCACGCCCGCGACCTGAGTCTCAAACTCACGCTCGAACTCACCCGCGTAATGCGACACATCGGTCGAGGTACCGCCCATGTCGAAGCCAATCACTTTGGCCACGCCCGCGATCTCCGCCGTGCGCGCCATGCCCACAATGCCGCCCGCAGGCCCGCTCAAAATCGCGTCTTTGCCTTGGAAGGCATGCGCATCGGTCAAGCCGCCCGATGACTGCATGAAAAAGAGTTTGACGCCAGGCATTTCAGCCGCCACCTGCTCGACATACCGCCGCAAAATCGGCGACAAATACGCGTCCACCACGGTGGTGTCGCCGCGGCTGATGAACTTCATCATCGGGCTGGTTTCATGCGAGGTGCTGATCTGCGTGAAGCCGACTTCTTCGGCCAGCCGACGTGCCGCTTTTTCATGCTCAGTGAAACGGTAGCCGTGCATGAAAACAATCGCCACACTTCGCAAACCCTTCTTGTATTGGGCGAGCAGTTCACCTTTCAACGCCACCTCATCCAACGCTTGCAACACCTCACCGTGTGCGCTCACGCGTTCGTCGGCCTCGACCACCGCGCTGTACAACAGCTCAGGCAACACGATGTGCCGGTCAAACAAGCGCGGCCGGTTTTGGTAACCGATGCGCAGCGCATCCTTGAAGCCGCGCGTCGTCACCAGCAGCGTTTGCTCGCCCTTGCGCTCCAACAAGGCATTGGTGGCCACCGTGGTGCCCATCTTCACGCACTCGACCACGTCGGCGCTGACCGGCTCGCCGGCCTTCAGACCCAGCAGATGACGAATACCAGCCACCGCCGCATCGCGGTAATGCTCTGGATTTTCAGACAGCAGCTTGTGGGTGACCAGCGAGCCGTCTGGTTTTTTACCCACGACATCGGTGAATGTGCCGCCCCGATCGATCCAAAACTGCCAGCGTTTGTCGGCCACGGGCTCGGCGGCTGGGTTGATCGACTGTGCATCTTGCGAAAGTAGGCTCATGAGGTTCCAGAAAATGGTGCAAAGGAAAACTGGGTGAAGGATATGCCATGGGCTGACATAATTCTGCCGCTGGGGTATGCCCGGGTCGATTGGCCTGAAATTTGCGTCTATCCTCAAGCCCTGTGTTTCAGCGTACTGCACTGATGCACCCGCACCGAGTTGCCCTTTCCACCGTTCACTTTCTGGAGCCCGTCATGAAATTCAAGTTCGCCCTGCTCACCGCTGCCACTGCTGTCACGGCGGCCTTGAGCTTCGGGTCTAGCGCCATGGCCCAAACCAAATGGGACTTGCCTGCGGCTTACCCGAGCACCAACTTCCACAGCGAAAACCTTGCGCAGTTCGCTACCGACGTCGAGAAGGCCAGCGGCGGCAAGTTGAAGATCACGGTTCACGCCAACGCATCGCTGTTCAAAGCCACGGAGATCAAGCGCGCCGTGCAGGGCGGCCAAGCGCAAGCGGGTGAAATTTTGCTGGCCAATTTTCAAAATGAGTGGCAAATCTTTGGCACCGACGGCCTGCCCTTTCTGGCCGACAGCTACGACACGTCCATGAAGTTGTACAAGGCCCAAAAACCAGCGCTGGAGAAGAAGCTCGCCGAGCAAGGCATGCAGCTGCTCTACTCAGTGGCTTGGCCACCGCAGGGCATTTACGCCAAGAAGCCGATCAACTCCGCCGCCGACCTCAAAGGCATCAAGTGGCGCGCCTACAGCCCCTCCACCGCCCGCATTGCCGAGCTCGTCGGCGCCCAGCCGGTGACGGTTCAGGCAGCCGAGTTCTCGCAAGCGTTGGCCACCGGCGTCGTCGAGTCGACCATGACTTCCGGCGCCACCGGCGTTGACAGCAAGCTGTATGAGCACCTGAAGTATTACTACGACGCGCAAGCTTGGTTGCCCAAAAATGCCGTCATCGTCAACAAAGCGGCTTTTGACGCGCTTGACGCAGCCACCAAGCAAGCCTTGCTAAAAGCCGCATCCGACGCGGAAGTGCGCGGCTGGGCAGCCAGCAAAAACGTCAACGCTAAGACGCTTGAAACCCTCAAGGCCAACGGCATGCAGATCGCACCACCGTCGGCACAGCTCAAAGCCGACATGCAAAAAGTCGGCGACGTGATGCTCAAAGAATGGCTCGCCAAAGCGGGCCCTGAAGGCCAAGCCATCATTGACGCTTACCGCAAGTAAGCACGGCTGACATGCGCAAATTGCTAGACGGTATTTACGACAGCGCCGCCGCTTTGGCGGCGCTTTTCATGTTGGGCCTGCTGCTGATGGTGCTGCTGTCCATCGTCAGCCGGCAGCTGCACTTTCATGTGCCTGGCGTTGACGCTTACGCCGGCTACTTGATGGCAGCCAGCGGATTTTTGGCGATGGCCCACACGCTCAAACGCGGCGAGCATATTCGGGTCACATTGCTGCTCAACGCACTGCGCGGTCGCTGGAAAAAAGGCATGGAGCTGTTTGCGCTGGGACTGGCCGTTTTTCTGGCCGTGCTGTTTGCGTTTTACAGCTGCAAGCTGGCTTGGCAGTCGCATGTTTTCAATGACATTTCCACCAGCACTGACGCCACACCGTTGTGGCTTCCGCAGATCGCCATGGCCTACGGCTCGGTCATCTTTGCGCTGGCTTTCATCGATGAAGCGTTGCTTGAAATACAAGGCCGGCGTGTGCTTCGCACCAGTGACGAAGCCCTGCGCAATGAATAACCCAACCGAGCTTTTCGCATGAACGATCTTGCCATCATGGCCCTGTTGGTGGTGTCGCTGTTCCTGATTCTGGGCAGCGGTGTGTGGATTGGTTTGACCCTGTCAGGTGTCGCCTGGATCGCCATGGAGCTGTTCACCGCACGCCCGGCGGGTGACGCGATGGCGGTGACCATCTGGGGCACGGCGTCAAGCTGGACCTTGACCGCGCTGCCACTCTTCATCTGGATGGGCGAGATTCTTTTTCGCACGCGTTTGTCGCAAGACATGTTCAAAGGTCTCTCACCTTGGATGCAGGCGCTGCCCGGCCGGCTGCTGCACACCAACGTGGTGGGCTGCACCATCTTTGCGGCGGTCTCGGGGTCGAGCGCGGCCACTTGCGCCACCATCGGCAAAATGACGTTGCCCGAACTGAAGCGCCGCGGCTACCCGGAGCACATGATCGTCGGCACGCTGGCGGGTGCCAGCACGCTGGGGCTGTTGATTCCACCGTCGATCATCATGATTGTTTACGGCGTGACCGCTGAAGTGTCGATCGCCAAACTTTTCATCGCGGGCGTTTTTCCAGGCTTGATGCTGGCCTTGCTTTTTTCCGGCTACATCGCTTTGTGGGCACTGCGCAACCCAGAACAGATTCCACCGGCTGACGAGAAAACCACCTTCCTGCAAAAACTCAACGCCTCGCGTGCGTTGATTCCGGTGATCTCCCTCATCACGGCGGTGCTTGGGTCCATTTACGCCGGCATCGCCACCGCCACGGAGGCTGCAGGCGTCGGCGTGCTGGGTGCGTTGGTCATCTCAACCCTGCAAGGCTCCATGAGCTGGGCCACCTTCAAAAAGTCGTTGATGGGGGCCACGCGGCTGTATTGCATGATCGCGCTGATCCTTGCGGGCGCCGCCTTTCTGACGCTGTCGATGGGCTACATCGGCTTGCCACGCCACTTGGCCGAATGGATTGCCACGCTGGGCCTGAGCCAAGGCCAATTGATTTTGGCGCTGACACTTTTCTTTGTGTTGTTGGGCTGCTTTCTGGATGGCATTTCCATGGTCGTGTTGACGATGGGCGTGCTCATGCCGACCATTCAAACGGCCGGTATCGACCCGATCTGGTTTGGAATTTTTGTGGTGCTGGTGGTTGAGATGGCGCAGATCACACCGCCGGTCGGCTTCAATCTGTTCGTCCTCCAAGGCATGACGGGCAAGGAGCTGACATGGATAGCCAAAGTCACGCTGCCCATGTTCTTGTTGATGTGCCTCGCCGTAGCGCTCATTTATGTGTTTCCCGGCATCGCCACGTGGCTGCCCACGCACATGAGCACCTGATGCTGCCCGTCCTCGCCATCAGCTTGGGGGCTTCCGTGGGTGCGTTGGCGCGCTGGGGTTTGGGCCTGTGGTTGTCGCCCAGCGGCTTATTGCCGTGGGGCACGCTGGCGGCCAACCTGATAGGCGGCTACCTGATTGGCATGGCGATTGCGTTGTTCCAAGCTATGCCACAGCTTGACCCGATCTGGCGCTTGTTACTCATCACCGGCTTTCTGGGCGGCTTGACAACTTTCTCGTCTTTCTCCGCAGAAGTGGTCAACTTTCTGATGGCTGAACGCTATGGCTTGGCACTGCTGACAGCCGGCCTGCACGTGATGGGTTCACTGGTCATGACGGTGCTGGGGATGAAGAGCCTGGGACTTTTGCTGGCGGCTCGGGCTCACTGAGGCCCAGACCTGCATGCGGGGATATTGAGCCTCGTTGGCTTTCCCGAAAGCGTTTTTGACAAGGCTTGCCAATACTGCTAACTTCTCGCTTTTTTACAAGCTCAGCAGTTCAGCCATGGCGCTCCAAGGTCGATTCAACATAGAGGGCGCACGCCGCGGTCTGCTGCTTGCTTTTCTGCTCGTCGCGCTCGTGCTGGGTCTTGAGCTGATGCTGCTTCGACACGTTCCCTTAGCGCAACAAAGCAATGGGGTGGGCATCCCATATGTCGTTGCCAGCGAAGCTTTCAAATCGCGGCCTCCGGCCCCCATCGGACCGAAGGAATTTTGCGAAGCATGGACGGGTCAGGCCAGTAGCCAAGTCGACTGCAGAACCGCCCTGTCTATCAACGACTTGCAGCCGCTGAAAGCGGGCAACGCCGCCAACACGCTTGAGCAAGCTCAAACGCAGGTGCAAGCTCACTTGGCTTGGATGAAAACTCTGCGCAGTGAGATGGAAGGTCAGGCCAAAGACCGTCCCATACAAACCACCTTGCTGGCCGCCTTGAATGCACGCATTGACGCGGCAGACCGCTACAACGAAGCCGCACAGCCCCTGCAGAATGTCGACCCCTACCCACGCATGTTTCAGTGGTTGCTGCTCATGGACGGCGTGAGCTACGACAGCCTGCGTGACCAGTTCCGCCTGAAGCGCTGGGACATTGCCCGACTGCTGGACGGCTCTGAGCGTTTGTCCCTGCGCGGCCAAGCGCAAGAAAAAACCTTGCACCGCTTGCCGTGGTGGGTGTTATCGAGCTCAGCCTTGTTACTGGCGCTCGGCTACTGGCGGGCCCGCTGGACGGGCTTGGTGTGCATCGGCATCTACCTCTGCATCACCTCGCTGGGCTTGTTACTGGCAGCAGATGCCGCCACGCAATTTGGGCAAAACAGTCTTTACTATGGCTTGAACCCTCTGGGCAATCAGCTAGACCGGCAACTCGATGTCCAGCTCACCGGCTATGCGTTGTTGGGCTCGATATTGCTGCTCAAACCGTGGCTTTCAAAATTCTCCAGCGTCGTCTTGCAGTACCCCTTCGCCAGTGTTTGGGTTGTTGCGATGCTGGTCGTCACAGCCTACGCCCTGCAAAGCCCCGCCATAGGTTCTGAAACTCTCAAACTTGGCTTGGCCTTGCTCGCAGCCAGTCTGATGACAGACCAAGGACGGGTTCTGCACTTGATCCGTAAATACGCACCCGATGTGTTTCAGCCCCGCCTGATATGGCGGGCCTTCAAGCGCAGTCCGAAGGTCAATTCAAATGCCAAGGCCACGTCAACCAGCGCGACCCGTCTGGTGCTGGGTCACATCGCGGGGCCGCTGCTGAATTTCTCGGCCTTCGGCTTTGCGGTGCTGCTGCTGGTGTCCATGGTCTTCAAAGATCTCGGCGGCGCACTGATCGCCGCACTGGTGCTGGTCACCACGCTCTTTCTGGTGTTTGGTTCGCGCCCCGCACTGCTGTCACTCACAGCGATGGGTTTGGCGGGGGCTGTGTTGAGCCAAACCGACAAGGTTCAGGGGCGCATACAACTCATGCTCGAACCCATGACCGCCTCGGTCAGTGACTTCGCGCGACTGGCCGCCTTCACCGAAGCCGCCAAACCCAACGGCTTTGGTCTGGGCCAGATCGCTTGGTGCAACCAAGAAGGAACTTGCCTGCCGCTGCAAGTGCTGAGTGACTACGTGCCAACGTTGTTGAATGGCCTGTGGGGGCCACACCTGGCCAGACTGCTGTTTGTCGGCATTTGTCTTTACTTTGCGGCCATGGCCGGTGTCGCCTGCTGGCGCTTTTTGACAGACCGTGGCGGCCAACGGCTGATGGCCATGGTCGCATTTTTTCTGTTACTGGCCAGTCTGTTCCAGACCGTCATCACCTTCTTTGGCAACTGGCGCTTGATCCCCTTGACGGGCTTGGGCGCGCCACTGCTCAGCATCGGTGTCTCAACCATGCTGGCGCCAACACTGGCCATCGCCTTGCTGCTGACGTGCAGCAGCCGCTCGAGCCCCGCGACATGACCCACCACACACGTGAACTCCTGCAACGCCTGATGTGGCTGGCCCTTTGGATGCTGCTGCTGCTGGCAGCCACCACGCTCTGGGTTGGTCATGCATCGGACACGCCTGACGAAACCTCGGTCTTCAAGCCCGCCCGCAAAATTGCGCAACTGAACGTCATGGCGCAAGCCCTGCAAGACGCGCAATCAGCAGATGCGCCTGGAGTGCAACCCCAACGTCAACCCATCGCCTGCGATGCTCGTGGCATGGCGATCCTGAAGATCAGGGTGATGGAAGGCTTTGCACTCGGTGCAGAACAAGCCGATCAACTGATCGCACGCCTGCACGACCGCATCGACTTTTCACAGCGTTGCACGGAGTGGGTCGACAACCTGCAGACGCTGGCCAAATTCCAATCGGGCCGTGCCCAAACCGTCAGTCCCGCCACGCTCGCGCAGCCTTTTGACGAAGCGCTGTCCGAGCGCGTTTCTTGGACGCGGCGTGTGCCATGCCTGTTCTACAACAACGGGCCGAGTCTGGGTCTGGCGGCGGGCAATCCGGTGCCATGCTTTCGGGAACAACTCGTCTTCAACACACCGGCGCGCGATGCCAACAACGGCATGCAGCAGGCGATTGGCTTGAGCAAAAGTCTGCTGGCCAATGCCGACGTTTCGGCTTTTCGAAGCCTGAATCAACGTGACCTGTTGCTGACCCTGGACGACACGATACAGCCGGTGCTAGACCGCCTGAGCCGCTGCCTGTCACTGCCTGACAGCTGCGTGCGCAGCGCGCATCTGCCGCCGCTGAAACATGTGTCGGCGGTCGTCATGGACGTGCAGTCGGGCGATATTTTGGCCACGCTGTGCTGGTCTGGGCCGTGTGACAAACTCAAAGTCATGGGCCACTGGGGAGCCCTGTTGGTCGAGTCACCGCCAGCCTCCACGGCCAAGCTTTTACATGCGATGGTGTTGGCCCAAGGCGGCACGGTTGACGGGTTGATGTTGCAACGACAGATCAAAACCTCTGGCCAGACAGACGCGCTTGTCAGCAAGCGCAACGAGTGGTGGGAAAAGCAAGCCATCTGTGATGCCCAGCCCGGCCCTTGCGGGCATCCACGTTTGCTCAAAGCGATGTCGGAACAACTGGGTTGGAGCACCGACTGCCGCAGCACCGACATCCAGTGTGGCCGCATCGGCCTGCTGCGCGAAACGGACTCGATGATTTTCCCCGGCTTCATCGGGCGACTCAACATCACCAACCCGCAAACCAACATCAGCAGCATGCTGAACTGGAAAGACTACGACCAGATCCGTCAGGGGAAAATGAAGTCGCCCGGCTCTGCCAGCTACTTCAATACCACGCTGGCCGTCCAGTCGGCCATCGGTGCTGGCGACTCCCGCACCAGCGCTCTCGGCTTGGCCCACTTGGCCAGCCAGATTTCGCGCATGGCGCAAGGCCAACCCGCGCAGCGACCCGCTTTGATTCGGCCCTTGACCGGCGGCCCCCAAGGCAGCGAACCCAGCACTGCTCAACGCAACGCAGCCAAGACCGTGATGGGCGGCATGCGCAAGGTCCTCGAACCGGCTGAAGCCGGCTGGAATGGATCGGGCACGGTGGCGGGTGCTTTTCAGCGCGAATTCAAACGTTCCTGCGCCGAGGACTGCGGCATTTGGGCCAAAACCGGAACAGTCAGTCAGCAAGATCGAGGCTTCGCGGGGACCACGCTCTTCACAGGCATCGTTGACCTGCCGCAACTCCAACACTGGCGCTATCAAAATGAAAGCAAGCCCGCAGGCCGGCGCATCGCCATCGGTCTGATCGTTCACCCAAAGGCGCCTGGACACAGCGTGCACCTCGCCAGTGAAATGGCCATACAACTGGCATCTGACTTGTCTTTACAAGGGGCCGCGCCATGACCACGGACACCACCAGCCAGCGTTACCAGTTTGACGAAGCCAGCCTGCCGGCAGTTCAGCTGCTGGCTTTTTCGCTGGAACTTCGCAAATTACTGCAAGCCCGAGGTCAGCTGACGGGGCTCATGCCGAAGTCTGTTTTTGAGGCGGTCTCCGCTGCGACTTTTCAGGAACTGGTTTTCGACACGCTGTCGCCATTGCACACCAGCCTTGAAAAACGCCTGACCCTCAAGGTGCATGACGCCGAATACTTTGAAATCAAAATCGACACCACAGGAAAACAACCATGAGTTTGATGGACTTATTCAAAAGCGCCGGCACCAAGCCGGCCGTCGAAATATTCAAAACACGCCACACCGACGAGTTTGCGGACTCGGTTTTGCTAGAGCTTAAAAGTGTCGCCACAGACGCCGTGAAGCGCGCCATTGAAGCGCGTGAAACGCGCTACATGAAGGCCGTTCTGGATGAAAGCTACTTCGTTCTGGACAGCCTGGTCATCACGCCAAATGACCGGGATATCGCCCAAAAATTTGACGACTTTTTGACGACCCATGAAGCCGTCGACCCGCAGTTTCGACGGCAGTTTTTTCAGCAAGTGATTCAGCGGGAATACCGCTCGTCGCGCGGCAGCTCTGTCCGGGTGCCGCCAGAGTTTGAAGCCACCGTTCAACTCGGCAAAGATTCACTTGAAACCTTGAGCAGCGAAGAAGGCTTTCAAATTTCACTGAAAGGCCGACGGCTGTCGTTCACGGTCGAAGCCAGCCTCAGTGGCCCACTGAAGCGTGAAGCCTCTTCCGGACGTTTCAGCAAAGCGTTGTCAGCGCAGCAGCCACCAGAGCCAACGTTGGATGCAGTAGCCGCGTTTTCAAACCCGGGCACCAACAGCCTTC
The DNA here is from genome assembly GCA_947450675.1 of Comamonadaceae bacterium. GTDB lineage: Bacteria > Pseudomonadota > Gammaproteobacteria > Burkholderiales > Burkholderiaceae_C > Polaromonas. Next base: position 10,470 of record CANFWI010000011.1, read on the forward strand.
GGCAGGGCACTCGCAAGGTCGACATCCAGCTGATGGACGCCCGTGGCAACAGCCAGCACACGCTGGTGTTGCCGGCGCTGATCGGTCGTGAACCGGGACCGATGTGCGAGCAGTTCGGCCTCAGCCCTTTGAGCGTTCAGGCCGTCTACGTTTCGCGGCAACAACTCGTTTTGCTGGAGATGATGGGCCGCGTTTATTACTTTTTGCCAGACAGCGCCTCCCTCAGTTGCGTGCGCGCCGACGGACTGGTGCTGGAAAAACTCAAGCTTTATCCGCTCGACAGCAGTGCGACCACCGTCTTGCGCAGTGGCATTCCGCCTGAGGGCGCCAGCGCCGTCCACCTGCAAGGTCCCAGCGCTCAGTACGCCGTGATTCACTTGCGCCTTGCCGATGGCGGAACAACATCTCATGCAGGGACCCCGCGCCCCAGAGCCGTCGCATGAGCCTGCACTGCGTGCATGCCTGCGCGTTGAATGTGAACGCCGATGAATCGCTGGGATTCGACGCCTTCAGCGCCCATGCCGAGCAGCCAGTTTTCGTTTTGTGCGACGGTGCCAACAGCTGCCCCGACAGCGGTGTTGCAGCGCGTTGGCTGAGCCAAGCCATGGCGCAAGCTGACACGGAGCACCTGTCAAGTCAGCTGATGTCGACGCACACGCAGATGTGTGAAGAATTTCCGAACACCGGCAGCACCCTGCTGCGCGTGCACGCGCGTGAGCAAGGCCTGCAACTGGCGTCGCTGGGCGACAGCTTTCTCTGGCTGTTCCACAAACCGTGGGGCGGGCTGGCGCCTTGGCGTTGCATCGACCAGATGCCGCGCGATGTGGACGGCAACGGGCACCCCACGCAGCTTGTCGGGTCTGAGGTGTGCAACACCTTGCACACGCGTGAGCACCCCCCCAAAGGGCTTTACTGCGCGGTCCTGATGTCTGACGGCCCGGGGTTGCTCACCCCTGATCAAACCCTGCAAGCACGCGTGTCGCTGCTCGGTCGAGCAGAGCCGAGTGCCGCCGACCTCGATTACCTGTGTCATTCGCTGGCGTTGGCGGCGCAGGCCGCAGGTTGCCACGACGACATCAGTGTGGCGATGGTCTGGCTCAAATACACCTGAGGAATCACCTTGACTGACGTTTTCATCAAACGCTTCGATGACCGCTACACACAATCGCGGGAGTACCAGTTTCTCGACCTGCTGAACCAGTTGCAAGCACCGGTGCCCGCCGTTTTTTCGAACGATACGCAACTCGGTCAAATCCAGATGGCGTATGCCGGCGTCACTTTGCATGACTGGCTGCTCTCGCTGCCGGCAACAGCGGGCGCGCAGTCGCAGGCACTGAACGCCTTGCAACAAGCGCTGAGCATCAGCCGCCGCATCGCCAAGTTAGAGGTGTGGCACTTTGACCTGGCCTTTCGCAACTTCATGGTCGAGCAAGCCAACACCGTGTCAGCACCCATCGTTCGCTTGATTGATTTCAGCTTGGCGGTTTCGCCCCGCTTCCCAGTGCAAAAACCGCTCTGGATGCGGCCCGACACGGCGCAGCAGCACCTGGCCTTGCACGCAGCCGTCACGGAAGATTGGCGGCAATTTTTCAGGCGCAACCAACTGCCAGAGCCGCTGCGTTACGACGAGGCGTTCGACATTCCCATGACAACGTATCGCGCGGATTGGAGCAACGATCTGGCGGTCGACCGCATCACGCAACGCTGGTGTGTCATCACGCACAGCTTGGGCATGATGTTGATTCAAAGCACACAGTTCGCATGCTTCAGCGCTGAGACGCGCTTGCACATCGACTCACACGGCCGTGGCTTGATGCACCTGACCTCGGAAAGCCAAGCAGAGCTGGCACTGGAGGAGACGCTGCAATGGTTGTCCTCGCAGTTCAGCACGCCGACGCCGCGGCCTCGGGCGCAAGTGGCACAAGTGACGCAGGTGGGCGAGGCGCCAGCCATACAGACCCTGTCAACAAAACCGACCGGGTTGATTGCCTCTGCCTTAACAGAACCGATCGGCATTCAAAGCGCGCCATTGCCAGCACCAGCGCCGGTTGTCGCCACGTTAAATGTTGACGCATCAACCATCCCCGCGCAGCCAAAAGCCGGGTTGTCAGGCTTTCGCCTGCTCCTCAGTGGCGTGCTGATTGGGCTGGCTTATGTGCTGATGGATGCCATCTACACCGCGCACCACGTGCGGGTCACCCCTTACACCGTGACGGTGCTACTGGCGACTCTGGCGCTGTCGGCGGTCTTGCTGGTGAGCTTGATTTTTTCGGCGCACCGGACTCGACTTGTCAGCCGGCTGAGCCAGACACAAGGCTTGGCTTTGCTGGCCTTGTCGCTGGAGATTTGGACACAACGTGTGCCAGACCCATGGCCGCTGGTCATGGCTGCCTTGGGGCTGATCTTGCTGGCGCTCACGCTGGAGGCTAGACAAAAACCACGGGCGGTGTGAGCCCGCCTGACTGTCAGCGTCCGTTCATCGGCACGACCTGGAGTCGCACGTACTGTCCCGGGTCGGAAGGAAACTGGGCTGAGTACTGTTTGCCGTTGTATTCGTAACGCACCATGTAGCCCACCGTCTGGTAGTCGGTGAAGGTCTGCATGCTGCACGGCTGCGCTTGCCCTTGACCTTCCACTTGGTCGCCGAATAGAGCGCCACCCACGATGCCTACACCGGTGGCCAACGCCCGCCCGTTGCCCTTGCCAATGGAGTTGCCAATGGCACCGCCGGCAATCGCCCCCATGATGGCGCCTGCGCCACTTTTCGGCGCTGAATAGCTGCTCGGTTGACCATTGCAAACTTGCTGCTGCCGGCTCACCGCTTGCGTGATGGGGCTGCTAGAGATGACCCGACCGTACTCTTCGGACTGGGCTAAAGCAGTTGCACCCACACCAAAGGCTACCGCCAGAAAAATTATTTTTTTCACAAATACCGATCCATCATAAAAAAACCGGAGGTGGCTCAACGCCGCACCTCCGGTTCAGGACTGCTGCTAATTACTCTGGGAAACTAGCGGACTCAGGCTTCAGCGTGGCCTCTGCCGTTGGGTTGCCGGCTTCCACTTTGACGTCGCGCATGAGTTGGAAACCCGTGCTCACCAATGTTGGCAACTTAGGCAACACATCGGCAAACAAAGACAAGCCATCTTTCACGGGCACGACTTTAGGAAGATTCATGGGGTTAGCGGCAACACCCGAAACGATGTTCTTGCCCTGGTTGATGGCCGCTGGGATGCGCAGAGCTGCAACGCCGACTGCAAAAATCGATTGACCGACTTTCTTTTGCATTTCAGGCGACAAGCTTTCCATCTTGGCTTTGGCATCTTTGCTCTTCAAGAGTTCTTCGGCTTCAGCCGCGTTATTCTTGATGATGGAGCCTGTGATGGCGCCAATTTCTTTGGTGTCGGTGCTCTTGCTCAAACTCTCGTTCACGGCCTTGATGTCAGCGATCTTTGTCTTGTCACCCAGGGCGCCAACGATCTGGATCAGAGCGAAAGCCACGGTTTTGTTGATCAGATTGGCTTCTGTGTTGAAAGCCTCAACTTGGGCGCCGACATCGCCACCGCCGCCCTTGCTGCCACCCATGAGGCCACCCAAGCCACCCAGACCACCGAATTGCGCATTAGCGGCAGTAGAAACCGCCAATGCTAGGAATACTGTCAAAACTTTCGATTTCATAAACAACCTTACTTGAGTTTGGCTTTGTGTTGAGGAATGCTGCTGATTTGTTGTTCATAGGCCTTCAGGCCCACAAACGATGAAAGAGAGTCGGCTTTGATTTCAGAGAAATCAAAGCCAGCACCGAGTACCGACTCTCCAATTTTGTTGTTCGCCTCAAAGAGGCGAATGCCCGAACTCACGCTGGCTCGGCCACTGCATTTGCCGGCCGTGCAGTCGTTCTTGGTGAACTGCTGCAGCTCCATCGGCAAAATACAAAAAGGCGTATCGACTGCCGCAACGGGGTTCTGCACTTCGAACATGCCGTCACGCAAGGCGACGGCTGCGCTTTGCAGGAACACACTGTTGTTTTCGATCAGGTCGTAGTCCTTCAAATTGACCGCCACAGCGCGACCCACCATGTCGTCAGCACCCGATGTGTGTTGCAAGTTAGCCGGCAAAAAGTGCCGCTTACGACTCACATCACACAGTTTGAGAGCCCGGTTGCTGCCGCCCGAGGAGCTCAACACCACCACATCGCTGGTCTTCAGTTGCCCCTTCAAGACGAACGTGGCTGAGTCTTGTGTCGGTCGTTCAAACTGAACCTCACTGCGAGGCAAGGGCAAATAAACCGTTTTATTGCCCTTGCCCACCGTCAAGGGCCGCGCAATCTGCACCAGATTGAAAGCGTTCAGAGGCAAGGTCTCACTGAGCGTGGCATTGCCACCCGACACCGCATTGATCTTCAGAATTTTTTGCTTCGGGCTGAAGCCTTCCACCAATGATTTAAGCGCCGTCAGCGAGGCATTTTTAAGGTTCACCTCGGTGGCCTGCTCAAGAGCCAAACCTTTGCCAGCGATGTTGTCCAACTCATAGTTGGTGTTGCCAACAAAAACCTGCCGAACAAAGTTCGAGCGGTCGACCAAGCTCAAAGCCACGGCGCTGTTGAAAACACTTTTGGTCGATGACCCGGTTTGCCCTGTGACACTGAAAACCGGCGAAGTGAACTGGTCCAACTTGAGGTAGTAGTCAGGACTCTGGCGCGGCAGCGTGCTGTTGTCAGCAAAGCCGTGCATCTCAGTGAACATCGTTGACTCACAGTTGGCTTCGCTGCGAATCTGAGTTTTCAGTCGCACAAAATCAGCGTCTTGCTTGATCAGGTTGAAGGGAGCCTTGAAGCCAATGTCATCGGCAACGATCGATTGCAGCGCGTTGTCGAGAACCTGCATGGGGAGCAAGGGCTGTTTGTCTGCACTGGTGTACTGAACGGCCAGCACGCTTGGCTTGGCATCGTCCTTGCCATTTTTGGTGAACGAGAACTTCAGCTTGGCGCCAGTGCGCAGCCCATTGGTGGCACGCTTGATGTCTTTGCTGAAGTCACTGGCCACGGCGACGGCCAGACCATCGGTGGCGTAATTGACGGTGAAAGAAAACTCTTCGCCTTTCTCATTCAGCGCGTCAAAGTCCTCGCCAGAAGCAAAACCCACTTCGCTGCCACGGTCAAAAATAAAGTAATCACCGTCGCGCGCAGCCACACCGATGTCCGTCTGCTTGGGTGAAAAATTCTTCACTGCCGCATCGACCAGTCGGTCTACCACTTTCAACGCATCATTCAAAATGGCGGTTTTTATTTTGGCGGTGTTGGCCGCTGAAATGTCTTTGGTTCCGGGGGTGTAAAAGTCAGCGGTGCTGGACGTCAACTCGGTGTTGATCGTTTCACTCTTAGAGAAAATAATGGACGCACCATTGAGCTTCACAAAGCGGATGGTGTAGGTGATCGGGATCAGCACCCGCGTGAAATCACTGTACGTATTGAAGTAAGTCGATAAGCGACTGACGCCGATGGCAACGCCAAAAGAATCGCGGTAGTTGACTTTGAAAGTGGGGCTGCACTGCACAGCCGAGTAGGGCTGGTAGGCGTACTTACCCTCTTTGCCCGATGTCAGCTGATTAGGGCCGACGACTGACGTTGGAAACGCAGCAGCCACTTTTTTCTCGAAGTACCGGGTCAGATTTTTTTGTGCCGCACCATCCGTCGCGCCGTCGAAAAAAATATCGGCATATTTTTCACTGATCATCCCGCCGTACTTGGCCTGCTTAGCTTCAGTACTGCTCGGTTGAAGGGCCGATTGACTGATGCCCGTGAGCCCTGCCAGCGGAAAGACGTAATACTGGAACTCGGCTGCGGCGCTGGCCAAGCCAGAGCCGCAGACCAAGCCCGCCGCCAGAAATTGACTGAACTTCATGGCTTGGTCGGTTACTTGAATTCAGCAGGGCAAGCGCCCATGCCTTCAATGCCCACACAAATCTTATTGGCCTTGCTCAGCACTTCAGCCTTTTCCCACGGCAGCTTGTCGAGCATGCGGTCGATCGTGTCTTTGAGTTTCCCGGCGTATTGCACGCTGATGGCCATGTATGACTCTTTGGTCGTCGGCTCGCTGAGCTGAATGCCGTCCACTTTTTCGAGCAGATCCTGGAACTGGCGACGGTCACCGCGCTTGAGCTGGCTGGCGCTGTACAGGTACAAGGTGTAGACGCCACCCCGTGAGCTGCGTGCATTGAGTTCTTTGTTGGCGCGCTGGCCCAAGACTTTGGCCAGTGACGTGGCCAATGCGATGCCGAGTCGACCGCGGCAATCTTGGTCACCAGTGCCTGAAGCTGCCGCTTGCAGTGAGTCTTCAAAAAAGATCTCATTGCCTTCAATGAATCGACCCTGCACAGCCAGATTGCCGTTGCACTGCGTGACGCCAGCGGCGGTGCCGACGATGGTGTAGTTGGCCGTCCCCGTGGCCCAAACGTCAGCCTCGATATTTTTCTTTTGAATCAAATCAACAAACTGCGCGATGCGGCCGTTGTTGGTGATTTCAAAGACCGGCAAAATCCGTCCGCCCTCTGCGCGCAGATCGTTTTCAGCGACCAGCCGCAAACCATTGTTCTGAAACTCACCGCTGAGCCGTGAGACCAGCACGCGGTCTTGTGCACCCATGGGCTTGGCGTTGTTGAACTCAGGCATCTTGGTCTTGACCGAGTAGCTGACCTTGTCGTTTTGCTGCTGCACGTTTTTCTGGTCGGAGCTGGAGGCAGATGCCGAGGCCGAGCGGCTGGCACTGGCGGTTTCGGACTTGTCCGAATAAGCCCGTTCTGACGATGCGGCACCGGCGTATTGCGACGACTGGGCTGCTGCATATTGGCTTTTAGACGCACCGGCGTACTGCGTGCTGGATGCACCTGCGGCAGAACCACCGCGGTCCTGATAGGCCACAGCGGTGTCGCGCCGACCCGCCACCGCGGTGTCTTGCTGCGCGGCGACAGCGGATGATTGACGGCCGGCGACGGCGACCGAATCTTTCGACGATGCGCCCACATTGTTTTTGCTTGCGCTGGCCGAACTGGCCGAGGCGCTCTGGCTGCTACTGGCCTTGGCGCTGGTGTCGGAGAACGAGCTCTTGTCGTGCGAATAGGTCGTTTCTGTCTGCGTCGCGGTTTGTCCGTCGTTGTTGGTTGCAACGCCAATGAATTCGTCAATCGAGACCAGAATCTTGGCCGACTTAGAGGCGATGTCGCCGGCACCAATGCCTTTGTTGGTCAGGTATTCCTTGAGCTTGGCCGAGGCCACAGTGATGGTGGCGCGGCCAGACAGCACTTCGCCATCCGCCGGGTCCATGGAAATTTGGATCGAATCGCTCAGCAACTCCACCAGCTCTGGCAACTTGGCCTCCACCTGCGGCGTGAACTTGACCGCAAAGGAAGCTTCCAGCAAGTTTTTCACGGCCTTCAACTCCAAGTCTTCCTTGAGTTTTCTTTTCAGGGAAGCTGGGCTGGCGCCCTTGGTGATGGTGACTTGCGACTTGGTGGTCGCCGTCAGCTGCTGGGCCTGAGCCGTTGTTTGAAGACCGATAGAGAGCAGCAGACCACAGGCCAGCGCAATGGAATTGAGTTTCATGAGATACCTGAAAAAAGGGGTGGAGAGGGATGCTTAGTTGGGTAACTTGATAGAAATGCTGCCGGCCTTGACCTCAATCGCCTGACTGTCCATGCGGATGGCAGTGGCAGGTTCAGCCGTCTTGGCGGCTGGTGCTGATGGGGCAGCTTGTGTGGCTGTCGCTGTTGCGTTGCCAGCACTTGTCGTGCTGGACTGGCCCGTCAACAAGGACACAAAGCGGATGTCGGTGCGGATCGACTCAAAGTTACGGTCAACCATCAAGGCGTCTGAGTTGACTGCGCCCGCCTTCAGCGCAATGGCCAAGTAGTCGACAACCAGGCTGATTTCCCCTAGATTGCCGCACGCCTGAGCCGCAGCCAAAGCGAATTCAGCTTGGCGAGGACCCGGCTTGTTGACATAGGGCTCAGCCTCAGCCTTGGCCTCTTTGTATTGACCGTTCTCAATTTTTCCGCGAACTGAGACCAGCGTTTCTTCAGGTGACTTTGAGCCGATCACCGAAGCCAGTTTGTCCCGCAACTGGTCGCAAGCCGTGAGAGAAAGCGATGCCAACACAACGCACAGCAGCGTTGAGGCTAAATTTCTTTGAACAGCCATTTAATCTCCAATTCGGCGAACGTCTAATGAAGTTCGCCACTGTATCGAGATGTAAAGTTGGTGTCAAAATCCGTTATAAATTTGGATATAAAAAAGTTTTGAACGATTTGTGGGCGCGCGTTATCAGCCCAACGCAGACTGATCAAGAGTGGTTTTTCGGCCGTTCAAACAGCGCTTCGAACGAGTTGCGCGCAGGCTTACAACCGCCTTGCAACTGAGCGGTCATGAACTGAATTTGAAGAAACGCGGGTGCGTAAAAGGGCGTCTTGGCGGCCTTAACGAGGGATGCCGCAGACCAATTCGCCTGGGTCGTTGTGCTGCACCGCGCGTTCGTTTTTGGCTTGTGCCACGGCCATGTCGCGCGGCAATTCCACACCATTCTTCACGGCGAGAACTTCCGCCATCACGCTGACAGCGATCTCGGAAGGTGTCTTGCTACCGATGTAAATGCCGATCGGACCGCGCAGGCGTTGCAGTTTGGCTTCGCTGAGGTCAAAGTGTTCGGCCATGCGCTGATGGCGGGCGTCGTTGTTGCGACGCGAACCAATTGCACCGATGTAAAACGCGTCGGTTTCCAGCGCTTCGAGCAACGCCAAGTCGTCCAGTTTGGGGTCGTGTGTGAGCGCAATCACGCAGCTGCGGCGATCCGGTTTGAAGGCCGTGACAACATCGTCCGGCATCTCGCTCAGCACCTTGGCGCCGGGCACAGCCCACGCACTGCGGTATTCCTCGCGTGGGTCGCAGACGGTCACGGCAAAACCGCTGAAAAGCGCCATGGTGGCGAGGTATTCGGTGAGTTGGCCGGCGCCAATCAACAGCATGCGGTACTCAGGGCCAAAGGTGTTGACGAGCTCGCTCGCCGTCACGCTGAGTTCGGCCGGCGCGGTGCTGGTGGTCAGGGTGACGGTGCCGTCTTTCAAGCTGACTTGCCGCTGCATCAGTTGACCGGCTTCTAGCGCGGTCACCAAGCTGGCCAAGTCGGCTGCACTGGGGTCAAATTCGAGCAGCAGTTCCAGTGTGCCGCCGCAGGGCAGACCAAAGCGGTGGGCTTCGTCTGCGCTGACACCGTATTTGATGAAAGCGGGTGGACCGGACGGGATGGCTTTGGATTCTGACTGTGGGCTGCCAGCATGCTCGGCATCAGCCGGCTGCGCGGCCGCCGCGTAGGCCTGCGTGTATTGGTAGATCAGATCGTCTTCAATGCAGCCTCCCGACACCGAACCGACCACCGAGCCGTCTTCAGAGAGCGCCATGATCGAGCCGACCGGCCGTGGCGACGATCCCCACGTGCGCACCACCGTGGCGAGCAGCGCACGCTTGCCAGACAAACGCCAATCGCGCAGCGTGCGCAGCACCATCACATCTAGGTTTTCCATGGCGTGGCTTTCTTACCTTTTCAATTTCACAGTCGTTCAGTTGGCCAGCCAGTACGACACGGCCAGAATGACGGAAGCACCCAGCATCCACGCCCAACGCGGTATGCCGGCAATGGCGGTGGCGTCAACCGGCTTGGTTTTAGCCACCACTTTAGGGGCAGCTTCAGCGGATGCACCTGCTGCGGCGTCGCGCGCAGCATAGGCTTCAGGGTGTTGCTTTTGCATTTCCAAATCAAAGCGTTTGAAGAAATCTTCCGCCATGGATTTGGCCGCGCCGTCGATCAACCGCTGGCCGAGTTGCGCCACCTTGCCACCGACCGAGGCTTGCACGCTGTAAGACAACTCGCAGCCGGTGTCATTGGGCGTCAGCACCACCGCGGCGCTGCCTTTGCCAAAACCAGCCGGGCCGCCCTGCCCTTCAAACGACAGCTTGTAGCTGGCCGGCGGATTGATGTCGGTGAGCTCAATATTGCCTTTGAACTTGGCCGACACCGGGCCGATTTTGAGCGCCATGCCAATGGCGTATTGGTTCTCGCCGCTGGCTTCCACCTTGTCGCAACCGGGAATGCAGACTTTGAGAACGTCAGGGTCGTTCAATGCGTCCCAAGCTTGTTGCTGGGTCACGGCGAGTTGCCGGCTGGCTTGCATTTCCATGGAGTCTTCCTTTTTTCTTCAATGAGGTGCCTATCTGGCCATTGTCAGCGCAGATTCAAGTCCGTATAGATCATCGGTTTTTCATCAACGCAGCCAAGCTGGCCGCCAGTTCTTCAAGACGGCTGAGGTTGTGGACAGCGAGCATGCCGTCGGCGTGGCGGTGCAGCACCGATGCACCGCGCGCCAGCGGCGCATAGCCGTCAAAGCGCAGCAAGGGATTCAGCCACAGCAGACACCGGCTGCGGCGGCGCAGCCACGCCAGTTCACTGTCGAGCTCAGCCGGCTCGCCGGTGTCCAGCCCGTCCGTGATGATCAGCACCACGGTGCGCCTGCCAACCAGCCGGCGCGCGTGCTGCAAACGCAAACTGGACAGCGACACGCCCAGTTGCGTGCCGCCCGCAAAGTCTTCAATGGCAGCGCCCGCACGTTCCAACATCAGGTCGGTGTCGGCCACTTCAAAGCACGGGCTCAGGTCCGTCAGGCCGATGCCGAAGGCAAACACATCACGTTGCGGATGACGCCGCGTGGCCGCGTGCAAAAACGCCAGCAACAGCCGCGCATAACGCTCCATCGAACCCGACACATCGACCAAAATCAACAAAGGCAAGGCCTGCTGCCGCCGCTGCAGTCGCGGCAAATGCATCAGCTCGCCGCCGGTGCGCGCTGCGTGGTGCATGACGCCCGGCCAATGAATGCGCGCACCACTTGAAGCGGGCCGGCTGCGGCGTGAAGCGAATTCAGGCAAGGGCAGCTTGATGTCGCGTGCCAGCCGCTCGACCAACCGGTATTCGGTGGCGGACAAGGAATTGAAATCGGCGTGCTGCAAGCGTTGAATGTCACTGGCCGTCATGGCCGCGTCAAATTCGACTTTTTGGTCTTCGGTGCTGGGCTTAGCCTGCTGCCCAAAGCTTTGCTGCGGCGCCAATGCCTCGCGCACGCGTGGCCGACGCTGGCTTGGCTCGGCTTTTCCTTCGGCGCTGGGCAGCAACTGCGCCAACAACTTGTTGGCCAGTTGGGGGTCTTGAAAGTAAACCTCAAACAACTCGCGAAAGACCAAGCGGTCTTGTTCGCGGCTGATCATGACGGCTTCGAAGGCGGCGCTCAGGTCGGCTTTTTCACGGATGCCCACCGCCAGTGCGGCTTCTTTGGCAAGCGCGATGCGGCTGCTGTCGACCTTGACGCCAGCACGCCGCAAGGCCCGGCCAAAACCGGCGATGTTGTCGGCCAGTTTGCCACTGCGCGCGTCACCTAGGCGCATGGCCTCATGCAGCCTGGTCCGTGTCAGCCGGCTTGAGCAACTCCACCGCCAGTTCGTGCGTCAAGGCCGCCACATCTTCGCGCTGTTTGAACAAAATGCCCGCAGTGTCGGCGACCACTTCCGGGTCGACCACCAGCGTGTCCAGCGCCACCAAGGCTTTCGCCCACTCGACGCTTTCGGCAATGCCGGGCGCGCGCTGGAAAGCATTGCCAAAAGGCGCGTGCCGCAGCCGGTCGACAAACTGCGACACCTGTGCCGTCAGCTCTGCGCTGGCCTCGGGCACTTGCGCCCGAACAATCGCCAATTCACGGTCGCGATCTGGGTAGTCCAGCCAGTGGTAAAGGCAGCGGCGTTTCACCGCGTCGTTGAGTTCACGGGTGCGGTTGCTGGTGAGAATCGTCACCGGCGTGACTTCGGCACGGATGGTGCCCAGCTCCGGAATGCTGACCTGGTACTCGCCGAGGTATTCGAGCAAGAAGGCTTCAAAGGGCTCGTCTGCACGGTCGACTTCGTCGATCAACAACACCGCACCGGGTGCTGGCGTTTGCAATGCTTGGAGCAGCGGCCGACGAATCAAGTAGCGGCCTTGGTAGACCTCGCGCTCCACGTCGCCCACATCACCGCGCCCTTCAGAGGCGCGCATGTGCAGCAGCTGGGCGGCGTAGTTCCATTCGTAAAGCGCTTCGCGCTGCTCGAGTCCGTCATAGCACTGCAGGCGAATCAGCTCGCGCTGCAGCGCGATAGACAAAGCCTTGGCCAACTCAGTTTTGCCAACGCCGGGTTCACCCTCTAACAGCAGCGGACGCTGCAAACGCAGCGCCAAAAAAACCGCCGTGGCCAAACGCCGGTCAGCAAAGTAACCCGCCGCTTGCAGGGCATCTATCAACGCGTCAATGCTGGGAAAAAGTGTTTTCAATCGCGTTTTCAAGCCAGTGCTTTGGTCACGCCGCGCTGGGTTTGCACGCTGATCAGGTTGGCGCGATAAAGCGCTGAGGCATGAATGTCGCTGTTCAAATCAGTCGCATCGATCTTGACCGCCGCAGCCGCCTCGGGCGTGAAGCTTTTCGACAAGGCGGCTTCTAAGCCGCTGTGGCGAAAAACACCGTTGGCCGCACCCGTGACGGCGACGCGGACACCGGCGTCGAATTGCGCCACAAAGACACCGACCATGGCGAAACGCGAGGCCGGCTGCTTGAACTTCATGTAAGCCGCGCGCTTAGCAATCGGGAAACTGATCGCGGTGATCAACTCGCCTTCTTCCAGTGCGGTGGCAAACATGCCCAGAAAAAAATCATCCGCAGCGATTTTGCGGCTGGTGGTGTGGATGGTCGCGCCCAAGGCCAACACGGCGCTGGGGTAACACGCCGCAGGGTCGTTGTTGGCGACCGAGCCGCCCAACGTGCCCATGGCGCGCACTTGGCGGTCGCCGATGTTGGCGGCCAAGTCGGCCAGCGCTGGCAGCGCCGCCTTGAGCTCCGCGTGGTTGGCAACGTCGATGTGGCGCGTCATGGCGCCGATGACGAAGGCATTGCCTTCACGGCAAATGCCGGTGAGCTCTTGGATGCCACTCAGGTCAGCGACTTGTTCAGGGCTTGAGAGGCGCAGCTTCATCGACGCCAGCATGGTTTGACCGCCGGCCAATGGCTTGGCGCCCGCAGCGGCGAGGCGTGTGGCCTCCACCAAAGTGCTGGGTCGTTCTAGCGTGAATGCGTACATAAATTTTCCTTGAGAATTCTTGAATGGCTTGAATTGCTTAGAACTTAAAGCGGAGCGTTTACTTTTTAGCCGCTTGAATCGCCGACCAGACACGGGCCGACGAGGCCGGCATGTCGAACTCGGTCACGCCCAGCGAACGCAGTGCGTCCAGCACCGCATTGATGACCGCTGGTGGTGACCCAATCGCCCCGGCCTCGCCGCAACCCTTGGCGCCCAAGGGGTTGTGGCTGCAAGGCGTGCAGAGTGTGTCGAGTTTGAAGTTGGGCATGTCGTCAGCGCGCGGCATGGCGTAGTCCATCAGCGAGCCGGTCAGCAACTGACCGGATTCTTCGTCGTAGACGCAGTTTTCCATCAGCGCTTGACCGATGCCCTGCACCAGTCCGCCATGCACTTGGCCTTCCACAATCATCGGGTTGATGATGTTGCCGAAGTCATCGACAGCGGTGAAGCTGTCGACCTTGACCGTGCCGGTTTGCGGGTCAATCTCAACTTCGCAAATGTAGGTGCCGGCCGGGAAGGTGAAGTTGGTCGGGTCGTAAAAAGCGGTTTCGTTCAGGCCGGGTTCTAACTTGTCGAGCGGGTAGTTGTGCGGCACATAAGCCGTCAGCGCCACTTGGCCAAAGCTGACTTTTTTGTCTGTGCCTTTGATGGTGAATTCGCCGTTGGCGAACTCGACATCAGCGTCGCTGGCCTCCATCAGGTGGGCTGCAATTTTCTTGGCTTTGGTCTCGATTTTGTCGAGCGCCTTCATGATGGCCGTGCCGCCCACCGACATCGAGCGTGAACCGTACGTGCCCATGCCGAAAGGCACGCGGCCGGTGTCGCCGTGAACGATGTCGACTGCGTCAACCGAGATGCCGAGACGCGCCGCCACCACTTGCGCAAAGGTGGTTTCGTGGCCTTGGCCGTGGCTGTGGGAACCGGTGAACACCGTCACGCTGCCGGTTGGATGCACGCGCACTTCGCCGCATTCAAACAAGCCCGCACGCGCACCGAGCGCACCAGCGATGTTGCTCGGTGCCAAGCCGCAGGCTTCGATGTAGCAGGAGTAACCGATGCCGCGCAACAAGCCTTTGGCCGCAGAGGCGGTCTTGCGTTGCTCGAAGCTGTTGACCTCGGCCAGCTCGTTGCCGCGCTTGAGCAACGCATGAAAGTCGCCGACGTCGTATTGCAGCGCCACCGGCGTCTGGTACGGGAACTGGGTGATGAAGTTGCGGCGGCGAATTTCGTCTTGCGCCAGCCCCATGTCCCACGCGCAACGCGACACCAGCCGCTCCAGCAAATAGGTGGCTTCAGGGCGACCCGCACCGCGGTAAGCGTCCACCGGCGCCGTGTTAGTGAACCACGCATCGACCTCGACATAGACCTGCGGCGTGCTGTACTGGCCAGCCAACAAGGTGGCGTACAAAATCGTCGGAATAGCCGGCGCAAAGGTCGACAGGTAGGCGCCCATGTTGGCGTCGGTATGCACCCGCATGGCCAAGAATTTACCGTCTTTGTCCATCGCCATTTCAGCGTGACTCGAATGGTCGCGGCCGTGTGCGTCGCTCAAAAAAGCTTCGCTGCGGTCAGCCGTCCACTTGATGGGCCGGTTCAGCTTTTTCGAGGCCCAGGTCAGGCAGACGTCTTCGGCGTAAAGGTAAATCTTCGAGCCAAAACCACCGCCGACGTCAGGCGCAATCACGCGCACTTTGTGCTCGGGCAAGCCCATCACAAAAGCGGTGAGCAAAAGCCGCTCAACGTGCGGGTTTTGGTTGGACACGTACAAGGTGTAGTCGTCGGTGGCGCGGCTGTAATGGCCAATCACGGCGCGGGGTTCCATCGCGTTCGGAATCAAACGGTTGTTGGTGAGGTCCAGTTTGGTGACGTGCGCGGCATGGGCAAACGCGGCTTCCACCTGCGCCTTGTCGCCAATCGCCCATTTGTAGCAATGGTTGTCGGGGGCCGCGTCGTGCAGCGCTTCAGCCTTGGCGGCGGCGGTGACGTTGACCACCGCGCTCAAGACGTCGTAGTCGACCTCGACCAGCTCGGCGGCGTTTTTGGCTTGCTCCAAAGTTTCAGCGACCACCATCGCCACATGGTCACCCACGTAGCGCACCTTGTCCAAAGCCAAGATCGGGTGCGGCGGCTCTTTCATGGGCGAGCCGTCGGTGCTGGTGATGAGCCAGCCGCAAGGCAAACCGTTGATCTTGGCATCCACCACGTCTTGACCGACCAGCACACCGACCACGCCCGGCGCGGCTTTGGCGGCGCTGATGTCCACGCTCTTGATGCGCGCATGCGCATGCGGTGAGCGCACGAACACGGCGTAGGTTTGGTTGGCGATGTTGATGTCGTCGGTGTACTGCCCGCCACCGGTCAGGAAGCGGTAGTCCTCTTTGCGACGAATCGAAGCGCCAATGTTGGGGAGGTTGACGAAGTCGGATGCACCCATGGGTTTACTCCAGAAAAAATATCAAACGCGAATGATGAGTTTTGCAAAAATTCAGCGAATCAATCGATTCAATCTCAGTCGTCGGATGGCTGATTGCAGCTTTAAGCAGCCGCCATGGCCGCGGCGCCTTGTTGCACCGCTTTGACGATGTTTTGGTAGCCGGTGCAGCGGCAGATATTGCCTTCCAACAGCTCGCGAATTTCAACGTCACTGGCCTTGGGGTGGTGTTTGCACAAGTCGACCGCGCTCATGACCATGCCGGTGGTGCAAAAGCCGCATTGCAAGCCGTGGCATTCTTTGAAGGCGGCCTGCATCGGGTGCATGGTGCCGTCGGCCGCAGCCAAGCCTTCGATGGTGGTGATCTCGGCACCGGCAGCCTGCGCGGCCAGCAGGTTGCAGGACTTCACGGCGCGGCCATTCATGATGACGGTGCACGCGCCGCATTGCGCGGTGTCACAGCCGACATGGGTGCCGGTGAGTTTGAGTTGTTCGCGCAGCACCTGCACCAGCAGCGTGTTCGGCGGCGTGTCAACGCTCAGCGCTTTGCCATTGACATTCAGTTCAACTTGCATGCATCTATCTCCATGTTGGGGCCTCAATTCTGACGGGGAAAAAAGAGAGTGACCAAGCCCATTGTTCAATCTCACTTTGTTCTTGCGTCTAGGTTAAACCCTAGTCAGCCCGTCAATCTTGACATAAATTTAAAAAACGGAACAGCTTGCAACAGGCATAGAGACGCCAAGCTCAGCCTTAACCACTGGCCAGTTCTCGATCAGTGCTTGTGATCGTGCTCCATCGCAGCCTTCGGCCCGGGTGCAACCGTTGCCACCGGCACGATCAAATTCAATTGGCTCTCCACGCCCGCGGCATTTTTAAAACGCAAAGTGACTGGAAGGGTGCTGTCTTTCAGAAGCGGGCGCTTCAAGTCCATCAGCATCACGTGATAACTGCCCGGCTTGAGTTGCACCGTCTTGCCCGCAGGCAGGTCTAGCGCCGGGATAGCGCGCATTCTCATGACGTCGCCCTCCATTTTCATTTCATGCACTTCTGCAACACCCGCGACGGGGGTCGAGACACCGACCAAGCGAGTGCCTTCGCCAGCCGTGATGTTCATGAACGCACCGGTACCTTGTTGGCCCTGGACGGTGGCGCGCGCCCACGCACCATCGACTTTGACGCTGGCGGGCTGGGCCGAAGCCTGGCTGACTGTCAACACCAAAGAGCTTAAAAAAAGTGACGGTGCGTGGCGCGAAAAAAAAGTCATAAACATCAAAAAACCTTGGTCAAATAAAAATGGAAATCAGTCAAAGCGGGTGCTCTGAATGGGCTCAATGTTGATGCGTGGCCCCTGCGGTCGGCATCAGCTCCAGCAGTGCCGCAGGTGCTTTCAAGTCAGGCCCTGTTTGATTTTCAGGGGGAATCTCGTTCCAGTCGATCCGGCCTTTTTCACAGACCTGACTCACGGACCAATACAGCAGGCCGGCTTGCGACGGCAGGCGCGCTTGCAGGGCGAACTCATCGTAGTGCGTATTGGGCAAGTAGTCGGCCGGTGTTTTCGCGGTCCAACTGATGCGCGCCACATCCTCGGTGACCTGCCGGCCATGGTCGTCGTAAGGCTTGGCCAGCGTCTCACGTTGGATCTCAATCGTCCAACCCGCTTTGGGCATGGGCTTGGCACCCTGCACACCGGCGGGAATGATCACGCTGATCTGCCGTGTGGGCGACTGACCGCAGCCATGCCCGACCTTGAAGTTAGCCTTGTAGTAGCTGCCGGCATTCGCCACTTGGTATTCCAGCGTGACATGCGCGGCAGCCGGCCCGACAGCCAGTGCCATCAAAGCCCAAAATGGAACAGCCAGCATGCGACGGCCTGCCAGCAACGCCGGAGCGTGAAAAATAGATCTCATGTGAAGAACTCAAGTAGACGCTGTAGCGACAGCGCCATGGGTAAAAGAACAGATCGAGGGGGACGATTCAGTTCGATACCGGCGGGCCGCGGCTGAAAGGCAGGCCACTGACGGTGACCGCCCTGCCGCTGGACGCCATGTGCAGCGCGAGCTCATCAGAAAGTACCGGCGTTGGGGCGAAGACAGCCAGCGCTAACGGTGCCAAGCCAGCGGATGAGCACCAACTGCAGTGGGTGCCCGGATGGGACAGCTCTGGCTCGCCCTGCTGCACGTGATCCGTCACCGGTTCGGCAGTACAGAGTCCACCGAGTTTGCCGCTGCCGACGTCTTGCGCCAGCAATGAAACCGGTGCGGCCAGCGCCACCACCACGGCGAGAAAACTCAAGCCAGCAGCAAAGCGAGCCCACAGAGGGCGAAGTGATGGGGGTCTGAACACAACTGAAAATTATAGGCAGACCCCGCTACCGCTTAAAAATTAACGCGTCGCGTTCGGAAAGAACAGCTGTTGGCCGTTGATTTTGTAGCTCGCAATCACGGCTTGACCGGCGGCTGAAGTGACCCAGTCAGCAAACTTTTGGGCTTCAGCGACTTTGGTTTTGGGGTGTTTGGCCGGGTTGACCACCAGCACGCCATATTGGTTGAACAGGCGCGTGTCGCCTTCGACCAACACCGCCATGTTGGCGCGGTTTTTGAACGCCAACCAAGTGGCGCGGTCGGCCAGCACATAAGCGTCAACACTGGCGGCCATGTTCAGCGCTGGGCCCATGCCACAACCGCAAGCCTTGTAGCCAGAAAACGCCGGCGCATCCACACCTGCCATCTTCCAATAGCGCAATTCAGCCGCGTGCGTGCCGCTTTTGTCGCCACGGGAAATGAAAGTGCCATTCGCCGCTTGCAGTTTTTTCAGGCCTTGCACAATGTCTTTGCCTTTGACACCGGCAGGGTCAGTGGCCGGGCCAATCAGCACAAAGTCGTTGTACATGACGGGTTCACGCTTGAGGGTGAAGCCTTCGGCGACGATTTTTTCTTCTGCCACTTGGTCGTGCACAAACAGCACATCCGCGTCACCGCGTCGGCCCATGTCGATGGCCTGACCGGTGCCCAGCGCGACGACTTTGATGTCAATGCCGGTGGCTTTTTTGAACTCTGGCAGCAAATGTGCAAACAGACCCGACTGCTCGGTGGAGGTGGTCGACGCCATGACGATGGAAGGGCTTTGCGCCAGCGCCAAAGACCCGCCCCAAGCCAAGCCGGCCAGCAGCACAGCTTTGGAGAGCTGTTGACTCACACCCAAAAAATTCATTTTGGTCATCCTAATTCACCTTTTAAAAATTGGGCTGCTGCCGGCGGCAGCGGCCCTCCGAAAAATGATTGAACCGGCGCGTCTGCCAGCACATGACCGTGCTCCAAGTACAGCACCCGGCTCGCCAGACGTTTCACCTGCCCCAGGTTGTGGCTGCTGAAAATCAGGGTCATGCCCGCGTCTGCAAATTCACCCATCAAGGACTCGACCTCGCGCTTGGCCGCCGGGTCGAGGCTAGCGGTAGGCTCGTCAAGCAACAGCACTTGCGGCTTCAAAGCCCAGGCCCGCGCCAAGGCCAGCCGTTGCTGTTGGCCACCCGACAAAGTCTTGCCAGAACGCTGGGCCAGCTCCGCCAGACCAACACGCTCCAGCGCCGCCAGCGCCTGCTCACGTGCAGCACGCCAACGCATGCCGCCCAGCCACAGTCCGATCGCCACATTGTTTTGCACGCTGGTGCGCAACATGTAAGGCCGCTGAAACAGCATCGCCTGACGTGCGGGCACTGGCAGCAACAGGTGCCCGCTAGAAGCCGGCACCAAACCGTGCAGGTGCCGCAGCAAGGTACTTTTACCGCTGCCGTTGGCCCCAACCAAAGCGATGCGTTCGCCGCGGCTGATCGACAGCGTGCAGTCCACCAGCGCACGGACGCGGCCGAACTGCACGCCCACCGCGCTCAGCTGGAACAAGTTATCGGGCGACGAAGGATGACTGTTGGTGGTCGGCATCAACGCTGCCCCGCCGTGACGACAAGGGCTTCGGTCGCTACTTCTGTCGGCCAATCGCCGCGTTCCTCACGGGCTTCACGCCAGCGACGGATCAAGGCAATCAAGACATTCAGCAACAGCACCACCAGCAACAACAACACGCCCAAGGCCAGCGCCAGCGGCAAGTCGCCCTTGCTGGTTTCGAGTGCAATGGCGGTGGTCATGACCCGCGTGAAACCATCGATGTTGCCGCCCACTACCATGACCGCACCCACCTCAGAAATAGCCCGACCAAATGCTGCGATCAACACCGTCAACAGGGCGTAGCGTTCATCCCACAGCAAGACCATGCCGCGCCAAGCAATACCAGCCCCCAGCGACTGCAGCTGTTCGCCATGCAGTGCGTTGGCGTCTTCAATGCTTTGCCGCACCAACGCCGTGACGATCGGCAGCACCAGCACGGCCTGTGCCAACACCATGGCCTGAAACGAAAACAACCAACCCAGAAAACCCAGCGGCCCCGAACGTGACAACAACAAATAAACCACCAGACCGACGACCACCGAGGGCAGTGCCAACGCGGTGTTGAGAAGCGCCAGCACCACGCCGCGCCCAGCAAAGCGCGCCACGCCCAGCCACGCACCTAGCAGCAGGCCCACGCTGCAAGCCAGCGCGCAGGCCAAAGCGCTCACACCCAATGAACGCAGCACGATGCTGGCCAGCAAGGGGTCGAGTGAGGTGATGAGGGAGAACGCCGTGACGACGCTGTCTTGGAATGTGTTCATGCGTTAAAGCGCCGGCTAAGGCCTGCGCACTGTAGCCTAGTTGAAGTACCTCTGTAGCGCATGGGTAGTGACGAGCTATGAACGAATTTACATAGGTCGACAACCGCCAAAGTTCGGTCAGCGGCAGAACTTTTGGCGAGCGTCGCGCTCCTTGATAATCGCAGCAGTCACCATGCACAAAGTCCAACTGTCTTACCAACTCTCTGCCGAACGCAGCCCTGACGCGCTGATTCGCCATCCCTTGCTGGATTTGCTGCACGCGGTCCGTGAGCACGGCTCGATTTCAGCCGCTGCGCGCAGCCAAGCCTTGTCTTACCGCCACGTCTGGGGCGCGTTAAAAGAGGCCGAGCAGACTTGGGGGCGCGAGCTCATCATCTGGGAGAAAGGCCAGCGCGCTCAGCTCACCGAGTTCGGCGAAAAGCTGTTGTGGGCCGAGCGCCAAGCACAGGCCCGGCTGGCACCGCAAATCGAAGCGCTGCGCGGCGACATCGAACGCGCTTTTTCCATGGCCTTTGACGACAGCGCCCATGTGCTGGTGCTGTACGCCAGCCATGATGCCGCGCTCGCCGCGCTGCGACAAAAAACATCGGCACTCGGTTTGCATCTGGACATCCGCTTCATGGGCAGCGTCGACGCCATTGCCGCGCTGAATGCCGGACGCTGCCTGATGGCTGGTTTTCACACACTGGAGCGGCCGGCTGCCGACTCTTTGGCCGCGCAAGCTTACCGGCGCCAACTCAAACCCGGACTGCACAAGCTGATTGGCTTTGCCCACCGGATGCAAGGCCTGATGGTGGCCAAAGGCAACCCACAAGGCATCACCAGCCTGAAAGACCTCAGCCGACCCGGGCTGCGCTACATCAACCGCGCCAGCGGCACCGGCACGCGGGTGCTGCTCGACGAGTTGTTGGCCGACAGCGGCATAGCCCCGAGCACGATCAAGGGCTACGCCACGCAAGAACCGTCACACGCTGCAGTGGCGCAAGCCGTGGCCAGCGGCTCAGCCGACTTTGGCTTGGGCATTGAAGCGGCGGCTCTTGAAAAAGGACTCGACTTCATTCCCTTGGTGCGTGAGCGTTACCACTTGGTTTGCTTGAAATCAGCGCTGTCGCAAGCCCCCGTGCAAGCCTTGTTGCAGGTCTTGCAAAGCCCGGCTTGGCAAGCCACCATGGCGCAACTGCCCGGCTACAGCGTGGCCGATGCGCAAAGCGGTCAAGTGTTGTCTATGCGCGCTCACCTGCCGTGGTGGAGTTACCGGCGCGACAAGGCCGCAGCGGATCACAGCGAGCAGGAGCGAAATCCGCAAAACACGTCGTCGCGTTCAGGCTGATAAAAATTACGGAACTTGAGCGACTTCATGCGCGCCCGCGCGGCAAAAGAGCCGCCACGCAAGACCTTGTGAGTGCCAAACCAAGGCTGTGAATAGTCCGCATACGGACCTGGTACAAAACCGGGGTACGGTTTGAACGTGCTACCGGTCCATTCCCACACATCGCCCCACTGAAACCCCCGGCGAGCAGCGGTGTGTGCCGCAATTTCCCACTCGACTTCAAACGGCAACCGGCGTCCGGCCCAGCGGCACCAAGCGTCGGCTTCCCACCAGCTCATGTGCATGGCCGGTTGCTGGCCCAACATGCGCAGCGGTTGACCAAAGCGGTTCTGCATCACCGCGCCACTGGCGACGCCGATTTGATCGACATAGCGCGGGCCGCGACGGCCCTCACGCAGGCTGATGGTTTGCAGCCAGCGCCAGCCTTCGTCGCTCCACAGCTCTTGGCGGTCATAGCCGCCGTCACCCACAAACTCGACAAACTGCGCCCAACTCACCGGCTGCGCATCGATCTCAAACTCCGGCACGCGCACCTCATGTGAGCCCACCTCGTTGTCAAACACAAAGCCCGCGCCGCCCGCTCGGCTGCCCAACTGCCAATCGCAAGCGGGCACCAACAGCGGTTCGCGCAGCGTCATGGGCTTGGGCGTGAAGGCGTGCAACAGCGGCGGGTCCAACGTCATCCCTAAGGTTTGCGCCGTCATCACCATCGCTTCAGCGTGCATGTCTTCGTGGAACAAACAGAGGCGGTAAAAGTACAGGGCGTCGTCGGTCTCGTCAGCGCGTTCGAGCAACTCCAGCGTGCTTTCCAGCGTGTTCAGCAAGTAGGCACGGCAGCCATAGACGTCAGGCAAGTCCAGCGACCAGCGCGCGTTGTGCGGCACGTGCGACGAATCCCACCAGCGGTCGGCGCCAGCCTCCATGGACGGCAGGCGCGGCCCGGCAGGATCGCAGCGGGCGCCCTGACTGCGCTGCAAGTTGCGGCCAATCCAGTGCTCTTGGAACCACGCCAGGTGGCCCAGCTCCCACAACGGGGGATTCAGCGTCGGCAACTGCGGCACCACAAATTCAGCCGCTTCCAAGGCACTTTGAAACTGCGTGAATACATGCAAAGTGTGGTTGCGTGCATCCATCAAAGCGAGTGACAACACGTCACGGCCGGCTTCCCGGATCTTGAAAGAATCTAACAAGCCAAGTCTCACAGTTGAAATACCCAGTAGGAACAAATTCGAAAGATCATAGTGTGGGCACTGCGAAAGCAGGACAATGTGGCAATTCCGAATTCAAGAAAGTTACCCGATGACCGCCAGCCTCACACCTTTGACACCTTCCGCACCGCCACGCTTGACCAGCCTTTCGCATGGTGGCGGTTGCGGCTGCAAGATAGCACCGGGCGTGCTCAGCGAGATTCTTAAAAACACCAGCCAGATGGTGATTCCCCCTCAGCTCTTGGTGGGCATTGAGACCGCTGACGATGCCGCCGTCTACCTGCTCAATGACGAGCAGGCGCTGATTGCCACCACCGACTTCTTCATGCCGATCGTCGACGACCCGTATGACTTCGGTCGGATCGCCGCCACCAATGCCATCAGCGACGTTTATGCCATGGGCGGCACGCCGATCATGGCGCTGGCCCTGGTCGGTATGCCGATCAATGTGCTGCCGCTCGACACCATCGGCTCGATCCTGCTCGGCGGACAAGATGTTTGCCGTGATGCCGGCATCCCGATTGCCGGTGGTCACACGATTGATTCGGTCGAGCCGATTTACGGGCTGGTGGTGCTCGGTCTGGTGCACCCGTCGCGGGTCAAGAAAAATTCAGGCGCACGGGCCGGTGACGTGGTGATTTTGGGCAAACCGCTGGGCGTGGGCATCATGTCGGCAGCGCTTAAAAAAGAAGCACTGGACGCCGAGGGCTATGCCCGCATGATCGCCGTCACCACGCAACTGAACAAACCGGGTATTGAGCTGGCGCGCATGGACGGCGTCCATGCCCTGACCGACATCACCGGTTTTGGTCTGGCTGGCCATGGCCTTGAACTGGCCCGGGCGGCCAAACTGAAAATGCAGATTCATTTGGCGCAGATTCCGCTGCTGCCAGGCGTGCTGGCCTTGGCCGAAGCCGGCATGGTGACCGGCGCCTCGGGCCGCAACTGGGAAGGTTATGGCCATGATGTCGCCTTGCCCGTGGGCATCAGCGCGGCGCAACAGGCCTTGCTGTCTGACCCGCAAACCAGCGGCGGACTGCTGGTGACCTGCGCCCCTGAGTCGGCAGACCAAGTCTTGGCCTGCTTTCACAGCCAAGGCTTTGCCGATGCTCGCGTCATCGGCCAGATGACCGCAGGCAGCGGCGTTGAGGTCTTGTAAGGCGGTTTCTGACAGTCGTCCTATAAAATCTTGGGCACCAAAACGCATTCGCAACGCCTTGCGCCGAATGTCAGCCCACTTTTTCAGACCCCCTGATCCATTTCTCTGGACACACCCATGCGCGCCTTACTCCAATTTTCCCGAGCCGTGGACTGGCTCAATGCCCAGGTCGGCAAGTACGCGATCTGGCTGATTTTTGCAGCCGCTGCGATCAGCGCCGTCAACGCGATTGTGCGCAAGGTCTTTGACGTCAGCTCCAATGCCTATTTGGAAGCACAGTGGTATTTGTTCGCGTGGTCTTTCTTGGCTGCTGCGGGCTATACATTGCTGCACCGCGAGCATGTGCGCATTGACGTGCTGAACAGCCATCTGTCCAAGCGCGCGCAAGTGTGGGTCGACATCATTGGCTTCGCCTTTTTCCTAACGCCCTTGTGCATGGTGGTGCTGTACCTCGGCACGCCGCTGGCAATTCAGATGTACCAGACGGGTGAGACGTCCGGCAACTCGGGCGGCCTGATTCGCTGGCCGGTCTGGGCCGCCATGCCGGTCGGCTTCGCCCTGCTGATGCTGCAAGGCTGGTCAGAAATCATCAAGCGCATCGCCTTCCTGCAAGGCCAGGGGCCTGACCCGATGGGCCGTCTCGCCGACAAGACGGCTGAAGAAGACTTGGCTGAAGCCCTGCGCGCCCGCGCAGCTGACCCAAGCCCTGACGCCAGCGCCGCCAGCGACGCTGCTCCCCAACGCTAAGCGGCCGGATCGACTCACCATGGAATTCCTCATCACCAACTTCGCCCCGATCATGTTCGTGGGCTTGATCCTTTTTCTGCTGCTGGGCTTCCCGGTCGCGTTCAGCTTGGGCGCCTGCGGCCTGTTCTTCGGCTTGATCGGCATCGAAATGGGGGTCTTCCCCGCGTCTGTGATCGCCTGGCTGCCGCAACGCCTGATCGGCATCATGGCCAACGACACCTTGCTGGCCGTGCCTTTCTTCACCTTGATGGGGCTGGTGCTGGAGCGCAGCGGCATGGCCGAGGACTTGCTCGACACCATCGGCCAAGTCTTCGGTCCTTTGCGCGGCGGTCTGGCCATCGCCGTGATTTTGGTCGGCGCCCTGCTGGCCGCCACCACCGGCGTGGTCGCCGCTTCAGTTATCTCCATGGGACTGATTTCTCTGCCCATCATGCTGCGTTACGGCTACGACCGGCGCCTCGCTTCCGGGGTGATTGCCGCGTCCGGCACCTTGGCGCAGATCATTCCGCCGTCACTGGTGCTGATCATCATGGCTGACCAGTTGGGCCGCAGCGTCGGCGACATGTACAAGGGCGCCTTCCTGCCCGGCTTCATGCTGATGGGCATGTATGTCGCCTATGTCGTGTTCTTAGCTTTCTTCAAACCCGAACGCGTGCCAGCATTGCCACTGGAGGCGCGCACCTTCCGCGAACCAGACGGCAGCGGCGGCTACGGCTCGCTGGTCGCGCTGACCGCGCTGTCCGCCGCGGTCTCCGTCTTCCTCGCACAGCACATGGAGCAGATCCACACTTGGTTTGCCGGCGAGGAAGTCACCTTCGTCGCTACGGACGAAAAAGTCGTGGTTGCCATGTGCGCTGGCGTGTTCTTGGCGCTGGTCATCGCGTTGCTCAACAAAGGCGCCAAGCTGGGACTGCTGTCGCGCCTGGCAGAACGCGTGACCTTTGTGCTGATCCCGCCCCTGCTGTTGATCTTCTTGGTGCTGGGCACCATTTTTCTGGGCGTGGCGACACCGACTGAGGGCGGTGCCATGGGTGCGATGGGCGCCTTGCTCATGGGCTGGGCGCGCGGACGACTGGACATCAAGCTGCTCAAGCAGTCGCTGGCGACAACCACCCGGCTGTCCAGCTTCGTGATGTTCATCTTGGTCGGTGCCACCGTGTTCAGCTTGGTGTTCCAAGCCGCCGATGGACCGAAGTGGGTCGAGCACCTGCTGACAGACCTGCCCGGTGGCCAGATCGGCTTTCTGATCTTGGTCAACGTCATGATCTTCTTCCTGGCCTTTTTCCTCGACTACTTTGAGCTGTCCTTCATCGTCGTGCCCTTGCTGGCGCCGGTAGCCAACAAGTTGGGCATCGACCTGATCTGGTTCGGTGTGCTGCTGGCCGTGAACATGCAGACCTCCTTCATGCACCCGCCGTTTGGCTTTGCGCTGTTCTATCTGCGCTCGGTCGCCCCAGACAAACCTTTCCTTGACCGCGTCACCAAGAAAATCATGGAACCGGTCACCACCATGCAGATTTACAAGGGCGCGATTCCCTTCGTGCTGATCCAGATCGCCATGGTCGGTCTGCTGATCGCCTTCCCGCAGCTGGTCACTGGTGGCCTGGACAAGAAAGAGATCTACAACCTAGAGAACATCGGCCAGCAAATGCGTGACACGCTGAGCGACACCGCGAACCCGTATGACTCGGCCCCTGACGCCAGCGAAGCGCCTGCCAGCACAGCCGTGCCTGAACCACAGAGCGCAGCACCTGAAGATGACCCGATGAAGGCGATGCAGGATGCGCTCAAGGGAAAAGGCAAGAAATAGCCGACGCGACAAGCCACAAAAAAACCGCCCCAGTTCACACTCAGGGCGGTTTTTTTGCGACTGCCCATGAAGGGCAGAGCAGCTCAAACTCAGATCTTCACCGAGCTCATGTACTGGTTGAACGGGTACTCGGAGAAGCGGTTCCACAAGATCTGGTCACGCTGGAAAGCGCGCATGTCTTGGCTGATCTTCTTGAACTCAGGCGACTTGGCTTCGTGATCGGCGAAGACTTCCATCGACGCTTTGAAGCCGGCGTCCATGACAGCTTTGGGGAACGCCTTGAGCTGGGTCTTCTCGGCCACCAGTTTCTTCAACGCGATCGGGTTAAAGGCATCGTACTTGGCCGTCATGTCGCGGGCCGCCACAACAGTCGCTGCGTCAAGGATCGCCTTGTTTTCATCCGACAACTTGGCGTAGGCCTTGTTGTTGATGAAGAACTCGAGGTCGGCGCCGCCTTCCCACCAGCCTGGGTAGTAGTAAAACGGGGCGACTTTGTTGAAACCCAACTTGGCGTCGTCGTAAGGACCGACGAACTCGGCCGCGTCCAGCGTGCCTTTTTCGAGGGCTTGGTAAACATCGCCACCGGGCATGTTTTGCGCCACCACGCCCAGCT
Organism: Comamonadaceae bacterium; assembly: GCA_947450675.1. Classification (GTDB taxonomy): domain Bacteria; phylum Pseudomonadota; class Gammaproteobacteria; order Burkholderiales; family Burkholderiaceae_C; genus Polaromonas. Next base: position 37,668 of record CANFWI010000011.1, read on the forward strand.
TGGCCATGGCCTCACCGAACAAGCCGCCGCCGAGGCGCATTTTCAGGCCCTTGAGGTCAGCCACGGTTTTGATTTCTTTGCGGTACCAGCCACCCATTTGCGTGCCGGTGTTGCCAGCGCTGGCGGTGCGGAAGTTGTACTGGGCAAAAAAGGCGTCAAGCAGCTTGCGGCCGTTGCCATACTGCTTCCAAGAATCATTCTGGCGAGCGGTCAAGCCGAAAGGCACAGCGCAGCTGAAAGCAAAAATCGGGTTCTTGCCGGTGAAGTAATACGACGCGGTCTGCGCCATTTCGATGGTGTCGGCCTGCAGCGCGTCAACCACGCCGAAAGCGGGCATCAACTCACCAGCAGGGTGAACCGAAATTTCAAACTTGCCGCCGGACAGGGCCTTGACAGTTTTCGACAGCATTTCGGCACTGCCAAAAATAGTGTCGAGGGACTTGGGGAAACTCGACGACAGGCGCCAGCGGACAGCGGCTTGCGCGTGCACGGCAGGTGCCACGCCAGCAGCGAGGACGCCAGCAATACCGGCATGCTTGATAAGTGAGCGACGATCCATGTTGAGATTCTCCTGAAAGTTGGTTTTTTAAAATACCCTGAAATACAACAGATAAAGCGGTCGAATTATTGCATTTTCTGCCCACAAACCCACCCGTCATTACCCCTAGGCAGCCTGTCGGCAAACAATCTAGCGGGTCTGCTCGATCACCGCGTGAACGTCATGCGCATGAATCGATTCGTGGTTCACCACTTCAACGCGGTAGCTGCCAATCCGCGGATCAGCGTCGACCGCTGCGGCGACATCACGAATCAGGTCTTCGACAAATTTGGGGTTGGCATAGGCGTGTTCAGTCACCCATTTTTCGTCAGGCCGCTTGAGCAAACCCCACAACTCGCTGGAGGCATTGTCTTCAGCCAAGCGCACCAACTCCGTCCAATCAACGCCCGCTGATGGCGCACGCAGCGCAGCCCGCATGGTGATGTGGGAACGCTGGTTGTGCGCGCCGTCGTCAGAGACTTCTTTGGAGCACGGGCACAAAGACTTGACCGGCACCACGGCCTGCATGGTCAGGCGGTTGACGCCGCTTTGGCGCTCCGCGATCCATGTGCCGTCGTACTCCATCAGGCTTTGCAAGCCAGAGACGGGCGCCGCCTTGCGCACAAAAAACGGAAAGCTCACTTCGATGCGCCCGGCGTCCGCTTCCAGCAGCGCCAGCAGTGCCATGATTTCAGAGCCCAGCGTGTCGGCCGTCAGCACCACGCCGGACAGGTCCAGCGCTTCCAGCCACGCAATCAGGCGCGACATGTGCGCGCCTTTTTGGTCCGCCGCCAAGGCCACATCCAGCGTCCACGTGCCAACCGTCGGCTGCACCTTGCCGCCGACCATGATGCGCAGCGGGTAACGCAGCGACTTGACGCCGACGCGCTGAATCGGCATCGCACGCAGATCGCGGCGGCCCTGCACATCGGGCATCGCGTTCAGATCAAGCTTCATGTTTAAATTCATCCGCTTCAAGCCACCGACTTCAACATCTTGGCCGGACGGTTTTGCAACAGCGCGCCAAAGCGGGTGTTGATCGAGGCTTCGATGCCGGCCGCGTCAAGCCCCTGCATGGCCAGCAGCACGGCGGGGTCGCCATGCTCGGTAAAGTCATCTGACAAACCGAGTTGCAACAGCGGTTTCAGCACGCCAGCTTGTTGCAGCGCTTCACTGACGGCACTGCCAGCGCCACCCATCAGGCAACCTTCTTCCACAGTGACCAGCGCGTCATGCGCGGCCGCGACTTCGAGCAGCAAGGCCACATCCAGCGGTTTGGCCCAACGCATGTTGACCACGGTGGCGCCCAGCTTTTCAGCGGCGGCCAAGGCCGGGTGCAGCAGCGTGCCAAAAGCCAAGATAGCGATGCCCGAACCTTGACGACGAATTTCACCGCGACCAAACGGCAGCGACGCCAAACCGGCCTCTGTGGCCACGCCCGCACCGGCGCCACGCGGGTAGCGCACGGCCACCGGATGGTCTTGTTCAAAAGCCGTCGTCAACAGCTTACGGCACTCGTTTTCATCGGCTGGGCAAGCGATGCTCATGTTGGGAATGCAGCGCAAGAAAGCGATGTCATAGGCCCCGGCGTGGGTCGCACCGTCAGCGCCAACCAAACCGGCGCGGTCGAGCGCAAACACCACCGGCAGATTTTGTAAAGCCACGTCGTGAATCAACTGGTCGTAGCCACGCTGCAAAAACGTTGAGTAAATCGCCACCACGGGTTTCAGGCCTTCGCAAGCCATGCCGGCGGCAAAGGTGACCGCATGTTGTTCGGCGATGCCCACGTCGTAATAACGCTCTGGAAAGCGCTGGTGAAACTCCAGCATGCCCGAGCCTTCACGCATCGCCGGCGTGATGCCGACCAAGCGCTTGTCCTGCACGGCCATGTCGCACAGCCAGCGGCCAAAGACCTGTGTGAAGGTCTGCTTGGCCGGTGCCGTGGCTTTTTGCAAACCCAGCGCTGGGTCGAACTTGCCGGGGCCGTGGTAGGCCACCGGGTCGGCTTCAGCCAGCTTGTAGCCCTGGCCCTTTTTGGTCACCACGTGCAAAAACTGTGGCCCTTTGAGCTGCCGAATATTCTCCAGCGTGGGGATCAGCGACTCCAAATCGTGGCCGTCAATCGGGCCAATGTAGTTGAAGCCAAAATTCTCGAACAGCGTGGCCGGCACGATCATGCCTTTGGCATGCGTCTCCAAGCGCTTGGCCAGCTCAAACAAGGGCGGCGCGCCTTTGAGCACTTGCTTGCCAACGTTTTTGGCTGCGGCGTAAAACTGGCCGCTCATGAGCTGCGCCAAGTAGCGGTTCAGCGCACCCACGGGCGGGCTGATGCTCATGTCGTTGTCGTTCAGGATGACCAGCAAATTGCAATCACAAACGCCGGCGTTGTTCATCGCCTCAAAGGCCATGCCGGCGCTCATGGCACCGTCGCCAATGATCGCCACGGCGTGGCGGTCTTCGCCCTTTTGCTTGGCCGCCATGGCCATGCCGAGCGCGGCAGAAATCGAGGTCGACGAATGCGCTGTGCCGAAGGTGTCGTACTCGCTTTCGCTGCGGCGCGGAAAGCCAGACAAGCCATTCAGTTGGCGCAAACTGTCCATGCGCTCACGCCGACCGGTCAAGATTTTGTGCGGATAAGTCTGGTGGCCCACATCCCAGACCAGTCGGTCGTCGGGCGTGTTGAAAACATAGTGCAACGCCACCGTCAGTTCGACCGTCCCCAAGTTCGAGCTCAAGTGGCCGCCGGTGCGCGACACACTGTCCAGCAGGTAGGCGCGCAGTTCGTCGGCAACGCGTGGGAGCTGCGTGCGCGGCAGTCGACGCAAGTCAGCCGGGCTGTTGATGGTTTCGAGCAATTGGTACATTTTGTGATCCTGTGACGGCGGCTGGTCAGAAACCGCGATTGACCAGCATGTCGGCCAGCGCCTGCAAGGCGACCGTGTTGTGGAGCCCGCCTGCGCGCAGGCTGGCCTGCGATTGCGAGAGCAGCTCTTGCGCATAATTTTGGGAGGCGCTCAGACCCATCAAAGAGACAAAGGTGGGTTTGTCTTGGGCAGCGTCTTTGCCCGCAGTCTTGCCCAAGGTGCCAGAGTCGGCGACCACATCCAGCACGTCATCGACCACCTGAAACGCCAAGCCAATGGACGCGCCGTACTCGCTCAAAGCCTGCAGCGCTGCCGCGCTAGGACTGCCGCAAGCGGCGCCCATCATGACGCTGATTTGCAGCAAGGCACCGGTTTTGAGACGGTGCATGTCATGCAGTTGGGCCGACGAAATCGGCTTGCCGACACTCGCCAGATCAATCGCCTGACCACCGGCCATGCCGCGAGAACCTGCAGCCTGCGCCAGCATGCGGCACAGCACCGCCTGCGTGGCCGCGCTGACGCTGGAATCTTCGGGCGTCAACAATTCAAAAGCCAGCGCCTGCAGCGCATCGCCGGCCAGCAGCGCTTGCGCTTCGCCAAACTGGACGTGCACGGTCGGCTTGCCGCGCCGCAGCACGTCGTTGTCCATGCAGGGCATGTCGTCATGCACCAGCGAATAAGCGTGGATCAATTCGACCGCGCAGGCAGCACGCAAGGCCGCTTCAGGATTGCCGCCAACGGCTTCGCAGGCGGCTAAGACCAGCAGCGGACGCAGCCGCTTGCCGCCGTCCAACACGGCGTAGCGCATGGCGTCACCCAAGCCAGCAGGCGCTGGGCGTGACTCTGGGCAGGCGACCCAGCGGGTCAAAGCAGCTTCAACCGTTTGGAGTTGCAACGCCGTCCAAGCGGACAGGTCGAAAGATGACGGGATCGATGGGGTCAACGGGGATTACTCCTGCGCCCAAGGCTTGAGCTCAGTGCCTTCCAGCACCTTGATCTGGTTTTCGACCGCTTCGAGCTTGTCGCGGCAAAATTTGAGCAACTGCGCGCCGCGTTGATAACCCGTCAACAACTGGTCCAGCGGCATTTGCCCGCCTTCGAGTTGCATCACCAGTTTCTCAAGTTCCTCCAGCGCAGACTCGTAATTCACGGGTGCGGCGGCGGTGAGTTCGGGACTGCTCTCGTCGGTCACAGTAGATGCGCTGGTTTTTCTCATGGATTCACGGCTCACGGTTCTGGGTTCTGATTTGGACTTGATTTTAGGCGCTTGCCACCCGGCCAGGCGACAGGCGCGCTGGAACCGCAGCAACACAAGGCTAATCGCCCTGCCGAAAGGTGCGGTAGGTACAATCAAAGCGATCTTCTCAGCGCTCTTCGCTCCCTCTACCCCGGCTCCAAGCTCACCCCTCAATGTCCCCCTCGCGCCTGCCTGACACAAGCCTCCGACTGCTGCAGGCTACCAGCCAACTGCCCATTTCGAGCTATTTTGATCCGGGCATTTACCAGCGGGAGCAGCAAAAATTGTTCGCCAAAGGGCCGCGCTACCTCGGCCATGAGTTAGCCGTACCGAACCTGGGCGACTACTACACGCTGCCCCACGAGGGCGAAGGCCGGGCGCTGGTGCGCAACGCCTCGGGGATTGAACTGATCTCCAACGTCTGCCGGCATCGGCAAGCCACCCTGCTGCAAGGCCGTGGCAACACGGGCAGCAACATTGTTTGCCCGCTGCACCGCTGGACCTACAACATCGCTGGCGAGTTGATTGGTGCACCGCATTTTGAGATTGACCCCTGCCTGAACTTGAACCGCTACAAAACCACCACCTGGAACGGTTTGGTTTTTGAAGACAATGGCCGCGACATCGCCACCGAAATGGCCGGCCTGAGCTCGATGGCCGACCTCGACTTCAGCGGCTACCAGTTGGACAAAGTGCATCTGCACGTCTGCGACTACAACTGGAAAACCTTCATCGAGGTCTATTTAGAGGACTACCACGTCGGCCCCTATCATCCGGGCTTGGGTGGCTTTGTCACCACCGATGACTTGCGCTGGGAGCTGGCCCCCCATTACTCGGTGCAAACAGTGGGTGTGTCCGACAAGCTCGGCAAGCCCGGCACCGACGTGTATAAAAAATGGCACGACGTGGTACTGCAATACCGCGGCGGCGCAGCGCCCAAGTACGGTGCCATCTGGCTGACCTGCTACCCGCATGTGATGGTCGAGTGGTACCCGCATGTACTGGTGGTCAGCACGCTGCACCCGCAAGGGCCGGGCAAAACGCTGAACGTGGTGGAGTTTTTCTATCCCGACGAAATCTGTGCTTTTGAGCGCGAGTTCATTGAGGCGCAGCAGGCCGCTTACATGGAAACCTGCGTTGAAGACGATGAAATTGCGCTGCGCATGGACGCCGGCCGACTGGCCTTGATGCAGCGCGGCGACAACGAGTTTGGCCCCTACCAAAGCCCGATGGAAGACGGCATGCAGCACTTTCACGAGTGGTACCGCCGCGAAATGGGCGCCAGCAAAACTACGCAGATGATCTGAGCGGCGCCAAGGTCTTCAGCTGCGCCAACAAAGCGTCGCGCAGGCCGTGCAGTTCACCCACCCGTGCCCGCGCCTCTGGGCCATTGCCTTGTGCATGGATGTCCATCAATGACTGCTCCAGCGCATGCAATTGTTTGTGCAAGGGCTCGATCTTCTGCACAGCCGTTTGCAGCTGCGGACTCGCCCCATCTTGGGCCTGCAGCCAGGCGCCGAAATGACAGGGTTGGTGATTCAGTGGCGGTAAATCTTTGAGCTCACCCTGCAAGACTTGCTCGACAGCCTCCACACGGGCGACGTGTTCGGCGCGGGCAAAGAGCAAAGGCAAGTCATCGCTGTCGACGACTGCCAGTCCGGCCCAAGCCGCATCCGGCCGCCAAGCGGCCGACCAACCGGGCACGTCGGTAGCCGGCATGGGCGGCGCGATGCCGTTGCCCTGGGCTAAATCGCAACCGAGCTGCAACAGCATCTCGCCATGCGCCAAACTCTCCACACCTTCGGCGATCACTTGGCGCCGAAAGGCGTCGGCCAAGCCGACCACGCTGGTCAAAATGGCCAAGTCATCTGCGTCGTCCAGCATGTTGGCGACAAAGCTCTGGTCGATTTTGAGCAACGTGACCGGCAGCCGCTTGAGGTACGTCAGCGACGAATAGCCGGTGCCAAAGTCGTCCAAGGCAAAGCTCACCCCAAGTTGGCGACACGCTTCAATGACATCGGAAACGCGGTTCAAATTTTCGAATGCGCAGGTTTCCAGCACTTCCATTTGCAGCTCACCCGGTTGGATGCTGGGGTAAGCCGCCAGAATCTCGCGCACGCGGTCGACAAAACTCGCCTGTTTGATCTGCCGCGCACCGATGTTGACGCTGACCGGAATCGTCAACCCAATGGCATGCCAGAGCGAGATCTGGCTCAGCGCCGCATGGATCACCCACTCGCCAATCTCAATGGCCAGCGGATGGTCTTCGATGCTTGGCAAAAAATGGGCCGGCAGCAGCAGGCCACGCTCTGGGTGTTGCCAGCGGATCAGCGCCTCTGCGCCTACGAACTGGCCGGTACGCATGTTCACCTTGGGCTGGTAATACAGCACGAACTCGTTCTGGCTCAGCGCCCGTCGCAACTGCTTGAGATGTTCGTAATGCTCACGCACGCTGCGGTCTTGCACCGCGTCAAAAATGTGATACCGGTTCTTGCCGCTTTGCTTGGCCAAGTACATGGCTTGGTCGGCTTGGCGTATCAATTGCTCGGCATCCACGTCTTCGTCTTGCGGATAAAAAGTGATGCCCAGACTGGCGGTGAGTTGCAAGGTCAAGTCACCCAACTGCACCGGCTGGGACGCTGCAGCGAGCAGACGGGTGAGCATCGGCACGCTGGCCGCAACGTCCGCCAAGTCCAGCAACACGGCGACAAACTCGTCCCCGCCAATGCGCGACAGTGTGTCGCCCACGCGCAGTGTTTTTTGCATGCGCTCAGCCAGCGCAATCAGCAACTGGTCACCGACTTGGTGGCCGTGGTTGTCGTTGACGTTTTTAAAGGCGTCCAAGTCAATGAACACCACCGCCAGCAATTCACCGGCATGGCGCTTGACCTGCGCCATGCCAGAGGCCAAACGGTCGGCCAGCAACACGCGGTTCGGCAGATTCGTCAGGCCGTCAAATTGAGCCAAATGCTGCAGTTGGTCTTGGTGCGCCTTGAGCCGCGTGATGTCCGTGAACAAGGACACATATTGTTTGACCTGGCCCCGGGTGTCACGCACCGCGACGATGGTTTCCATCAGCGCGACCAGCTCGCCATTTTTGCGCCGGTCCCAGAGTTCACCAGACCAGTGGCTTTGTTCAGTCAGCAGTTGAAACATGGCCGCGTAGAAGGCTTTGTTCTGCACGCCTGCATTGAGAAAGCGCGGATTTTTCCCCAACACTTCATTTCGGCTGTAGCCGGTGATGTGGGTGAATGCCTCGTTGACGTTGATGATCGCGCCGTTGGCGTCGGTGATCATGATGCCTTCACGGGCAATGTTGAAAACGCTGGCGGCCTGAATTAATTCTTCGGCCTTGATGCGTTCGGTGATGTCGCGCGCCGCCGTGAAAATACCTTGCAGCTCGCCGTCGTGGTCATAAAAAACCGAGGCATTGCACGAGACCACTGTTTCTGTCCCGTCCTTGGCGCGGGCGATGAGCTCGTAGTTGCTGATTTTCTTTTCTTTCAGCACCTGCTGAATCGCCGCTTGGGCCCGCTCCGGATCGGTGAAGTAACGCGAGAAGAGACTGCCGATCAGCTCACGCCGGTCGAAACCCGTCAGTGTTTCCATCTGCACGTTGACGTCGGTGATGATGCCGGCGGCGCTGACAACCGTCAGTGCGTCAACGCTGGTCTCAACCAAAGAACGCGTGTAGATCTGCAAGTCTTGCAGGCGGTGAGCCACTTTCTCACGCTCGTCTTCAAGCGCTTTTCGCGCGGTGTTGTCCGTCCCGATCAGCAAGTAACCCATGATCTCGCCCGCGTCATCGCGCAACGCGGTGACCGACAGCTCAACCGGCAAGCGGCTGCCGTCTTGGCGGACGCAGGTCAGCGGGTAAATATCCTCAATCCCGCGCGATGCCTTGTAGACCAAGGACTCAAAGCCTGGGGCAATCGGGGTGCCAAACTCGTCACTCAACTGCTGGGCGCGGTCGATCAACTCCTGCGGATCAGCCATCTCGCCGGGAAACATCTTGCCCACTACATCAGCAGCGGGGTAGCCCAACATGCGCTCGGCCCCGACATTGAAAATCTGGATCAGGCTCGTCGCATCGGTCGCGATGTAGGCAAAATTGACACTGCTGTAAATCGCTCGGTGCAGCGCGTCAGTCTGCATGAGCCGCTCCCTCAGGCCGGCCGTCATGAGCGCCTCGTTTTGGCTTGAATCGCGGGGGGGGGGTTAACCCGAACCACTACATCGCTGTGAGCCATCAAAAATCCTGTTGAGCGTCGTTGCGAACATCTGCAAAATCTGCATCTCAAACTCACTCTAAATAAAGCTGACAGCGGTCACAGGGGCCGCCAGCTGTTTGGGCTGTCGGCGCAATGCCCGACTTCGGCCTGAATCAATGCGAAGATCAGTTCCAACCGTCAGTGAAGAAAGAAATGGCCATGCACACCACCCTGATCTCCGTGAGCGATTTACAAGCCCTGCTGAACAGCCCGCAGCGCTGCATGATTTTTGACTGCAGCCACGATTTGGCTCAGCCTGCTGCTGGCGCTCAGCAATACGCCGCAGCCCATATTCCCGGGGCGGTTTATGCGCACCTGGACAGCGCGTTGAGCGCGATGCACGGCGCGCCCATCACGCCGTCACTGCGAGAGATGAATTCCCCGTCACTGCGAGCGCAGCGCGGCAGTCCATCACCGAGCGCCGCAGAGATGGATGGCCGCGCTACGCTCGCCATGACGGAAGTTGAACGTGATGCCGCCTCTGGCGGGCGCCATCCGCTACCGAGTCGGGAGCGCTTCGCGACGTGGCTGTCGAGCATTGGTTTTGCCAACGACATGCAAGCGGTGGTCTATGACCGCAACGGCGCGAACTACTGTGGCCGGCTGTGGTGGATGCTGAAATGGGTCGGCCACGACGCCGTGGCCGTGCTCGACGGTGGTTTGCAAGCTTGGCAGGCTGCGGGTGGCCCGGTCGCTTCAGGGGAAGAAGCGGCGCACTTTCAATCGAGTTTTTTACTCAGCGAACCCAAAGCGCGTTTGGTCAACACCGCTGCGGTGCTGCGGCATCTCGGCCGACCCGACCAAACGCTGATCGACGCACGGGCGACGCCGCGTTTCAGGGGCGAGGTTGAACCGCTGGACCCGGTGGCTGGACACATTCCGGGCGCACTGAACCGCCCTTTTGCCCAGAACCTTGGGCCCGATGGCAAGTTCAAGCCAGCAGAACAACTGCGCGCCGAATTCACCGCCTTGCTGGGCCAGCGAGACCCGGCCACGGTGGTGCACCATTGCGGCAGCGGCGTCAGCGCCCTGCCCAACATGCTAGCGATGGAAGTCGCCGGACTCGGCGGAAGCGGCCTGTATGCCGGCAGCTGGAGCGAGTGGTGCAGCGACCCGGCCCGCCCTGTCGCGCAAGGCTGAGCCCGTGCCGGCCCAGCCGTATCACTTGTATGTGCTCGAATGCGCCGACGGCACGCTCTACACCGGCGTGGCGCTCGACGTGGTGGAGCGCTTCATCAAACATCTGCTCGGCTTAGGCGCGGCCTACACCCGGTCGCATCCGCCGCTGCGGGTGCTGGCCTGCCGCTGCTACCCGAGCAAGGGCGAGGCGCTCAGCGCTGAGTACGCGCTGAAACAATTACCGAGACAGCACAAGCTCGGGTTTTTCAAGGCGCATGAGCGGCTTGAAGAGGCGGTCTTGCCCCTGGTGAGGGGCGGCCGCCGTTAATGGCTGCTGTGCGTCAAGTGACTGGCCAGCGTCACCATGCCCATGCCGACCAGCAGCCAAATAATCTGTGCGGCGGTCTCGCGGGCTGACAGCTTTTTTTGCAGCTGCGGGATCAAGTCGGCCAGCGCCACATACAAAAAACTGCTGGAGGCGATGGCCAGAAAGTACGGCAAATAAGCCTTCAACTCAGCCACCAAAAAATAGCCGACCAAACCGCCCATGGCCGTCAGCGCACCAGCCAGCGAGACCTTTAAAAAAGCCATGCGCCGGTTGTCGCTGGCCTGCCGCAGCACCGCCAAGTCACCCATGTGGTGCGGCACTTCGTGCATCAACACCGCCAACGCCGCCACCACGCCCAGCCGCATGTCAGCCACAAAAGCCGAGGCGATCAACACCCCGTCGCCAAAGCAATGCACGGAGTCGCCCGTCAAAATAGCCCAGCTACCGCCACTGGAATGCTGATGGGCTCCATGGTCATGGTGATGCCCATGGTGGTGCTCGTGGCCGTGGTGCCAGAGTTCGGCCTTGTCGAGCAAAAAGAAAAAGATCAGACCGGCCAGCAGCGTCGGAAACAAAAGATCAGCGCTGACTTGGCTTTCAAACGCTTCTGGCAGCAAGTGCATGAAGGCCGTGGCCAGCAACGCGCCAGCGGCCAAGCTGAGCATGTGTTCGGTGTAGCGCGCCAAAATGCCGAAACCCAGCAAAGCGGCCAGCCAGACGCTGCCCACACCCGCCATCAGCGTTGCCGCAAGAATTGCCAACAAAGTCATATAAACGCCAATTTCCAAGAACCCAAGAGCCGACAAACAAGCCCGGCAACCAAGAGAGGTCAACCGGGCGATGGGTGCTTATTATCCAGCGACTGCGCGCACTTCAGGCGACGCCGTGGGACTTGAACCAAGCCAGGGCCCGTTTGAAGCCGTCTTGCGCGGCCTCGGCCCGGTAGCTTGGGCGGTAGTCGGCATGAAAAGCGTGGCCGACATCGGGGTAAACCACAAACTCGCAGGCTTTGGCAGCAGCGTTGCCGGCGTTCCCCGCAGCGGCCAGTGCGGCCTTCATCTGATTGACGGTGTCAAGTGGAATGCCGCTGTCTTGGCCGCCGTACAGGCCAAGCACCGGGGCCTTTTGCGTGGCGGCCAAGGCCAGCGGATGCTTGGGCATGAGCGCCGACGACTCGCCCACCAAGCGGCCGTACCAAGCCACGCCGGCTTTGACCTTGCTGCTTTGCTGCGCGTACAGCCAGGTGATGCGACCGCCCCAGCAAAAACCAGTGATGGCGACTTTATTGGCGTTGCCGCCGTGCTGCGCAGCCCAGTTCACCGCGCCGTCCAGGTCGGCCATGACCTCTGCGTCCGGTGTTTTGGCGACCACTTCGGTCATCAGCTTGGCCATCTCGCTGTAAGCGCCCGGGTCGCCCTGACGTGCGAACAACTCAGGCGCTATCGCCAAATAACCCGCACGGGCAAAGCGGCGGGCGGTGTCGGCGATGTATTCATGCACGCCAAAAATCTCGTGAATCACCAGCACCACCGGTAAGTTGGTTTTGCCAGCGGGGGCGGCAAAGAAAGCCGGCACCTTGAAGCCGTTGACCTCGTAAGAAATCTCGCCCGTGGTCAAGCCTTCGGATGACGTTTTGATGGCCGTCTGCGCCATCAGCGGCATGGCAGCGGCGGCATAACCCACGCCCAAAGCGGCTTTGAGCGCAGTGCGGCGGCTGGCACCGGCTTCGGTCGATTGGCCGGGCAACAACGCGTCAAAATCTTTTGTCTGGTCTGGGTTCAGCATGAGGTTGTCCTTGAAGTCACGAAAAATCAAAAGGGATGGCGAAATGGCCACGCCAGCTTGGCAGTCTAGCCAGTCAAACCGATCCTGACCAGTCACAACAAGTTACCGCCACGTTTTTCAGGCGCCAACTCAATGCGCCTGCTCCCAATTCGGCCCAAAACCTATTTCAGCCAACAGCGGCGCTTTGAGTTGCGCCACACCAGCCATCAGCCGAGGTATCTCGGTGCGCACCCACTCTTGCTCGGCCAAGGGCACTTCAAAGACCAGTTCGTCATGCACCTGCATGATCATCTTGGTGCCGCGATTTTCAGCGTCCAACACCTGTTGCACCTTGACCATGCTGAGCTTGATGAGGTCGGCCGCCGTGCCCTGCATGGGCGCGTTGATGGCGGCGCGCTCGGCACCGCTGCGGCGCGGCCCGTTGGGTGAATTGATCTCCGGCAAATACAGGCGCCGACCAAACACCGTCTCAACATAACCCTTGCTTTTGGCCGAGAGCTTGGTTTCATCCATATAGGTTTTGACGCCCGGGTAACGCTGGAAATACTTGTCGATGTAGGCCGCTGCGGCTTTGGTTTCAATGCCCAGATTGCGCGCCAAACCATAGCTGCTCATGCCGTAAATCAGGCCGAAATTAATCACCTTGGCATAACGCCGTTGCTCGCTGCTGACCTGCTCCACCATCACGCCAAACACCTCGGCAGCGGTGGCGCGGTGCACGTCCAAGCCGTCATTGAAAGCGCGCAGCAAGGCCTCGTCTTCGCTGATGTGCGCCATGATGCGCAGCTCAATTTGCGAGTAGTCGGCGCTGGCAATCACGCAACCAGGCGCGGCCACAAAGGCTTCGCGCACGCGACGGCCTTCAGCGGTTTTGACCGGGATGTTTTGCAGGTTGGGGTCGGTGCTCGACAAGCGGCCAGTAACCGCCACGGCCTGCGCGTAATGGGTGTGCACGCGGCCGGTGCGCGGGTGCGCCAGTTGCGCCAACTTGTCGGTGTACGTGCCCTTGAGTTTGGACAGGCCGCGGTGCTCCAGAATCTTCGCCGGCAGCGGGTAGTCTTCAGCGAGTTTCTCTAAAACTTCTTCGTCGGTGCTGGGGGCGCCGGTGGCGGTTTTCTTGACCACGGGCAGGCCGAGTTTGGTGAAGAAAATCTCGCCAATTTGTTTGGGAGAACTGAGGTTGAAGGGCTGGCCGGCCAGCGCATGCGCCTCGGTCTCCAACTGGACAATGCGCGCGCCCAATTCGCTGCTTTGTTTCGCCAACATCGGGCCGTCAATCAACACGCCGTTGCGCTCAATCCGGTACAGACCTTCGCTGCTCTGAATTTCCAACTCGTAAATGAATCGCAGTTTGTCGTTGGCCTCTAGTTGCGGCCAGAGCACGCGGTGCACGTCCATGGTTTGGTCCGAGTCTTCGCACGAGTATTCGGACGCCTTGACGATCTCAACCTGGTTGAACTTGATCTGGCTGGCACCCTTGCCGCAGAGGTCTTCGTAGTTGATGCCGCTGCGGCCGACATGGCGCTCAGCCAAGCTCGCCAGCCCGTGCGGTTTGTTCACTTCCAGCACATAGCTTTGCAGCATGGTGTCGTGCTGGTAACCCTGCACTTCAATGTCGTGGTTGGCGAACACATGGCGGTCGTATTTGATGTTCTGGCCGAGCTTGGCGTGGGCCGGGTTTTCAAGCCACGGCTTCAGCCGCGCCAGCACCTCAGCCATCGGCAGTTGTTCCGCAACGTTCGGGTCACCCGCGTAATCGTGCGCCAAGGGAATGTAGGCGGCGGAGCCGGCGGCGACGCTGAAACTCAGGCCGACGATTTGCGCCCGCATCTCGTCGAGCGAATTGGTTTCGGTATCCACCGCCACCAGCTCGGCGCTTTGAATCGTCGCCAACAAAGCGTCAAACGCCGGCCAACTCAAGATCGTGTCGTAGTGCAGGTTGGTCACACGCTCGGCCAGTGGCTTGTCTAAAAATGCAGGCTCGTCAAACAGACCGGGGCCGCCACTGGCCGCACTGGCCTTGGCCGTCATGTGGCGACCTTCTGACCCGCCGATCAGCTCTGGCGGCGTGTTCTGGATGTCAATGCTTTTGACCAAGCCCTTGAAGCCAAAACGCTTGTAAAAATCTTGCAACAGCTCTGTTTGTTGAGCGCCCATGGGAATGGCGTCGAGCGCCGGCAAGCCGTCGATGTACGCGGCCAAGTCGCAGTCGGTTTTGATGGTCAACAACTCGCGGCCCCGCGGCAACCAGTCCAGCGACTGGCGCAGGTTCTCGCCGACCACGCCTTTGATGTCGGCAGCGTGCGCCACCAGCGCGTCGAGTGAGCCGTATTCGAGCAGCCACTTGACGGCGGTTTTAGGGCCGACCTTGGGCACGCCCGGCACGTTGTCGACGGTGTCGCCGACCAGGGTTTGGTAGTCGATCATGAGCCGCGGCGGCACGCCAAACTCAGACTCGACACCCGCCAAGTCACGGCGCCTGTCGTTCATGGTGTCGATCACCGTGACGTGTTCGTCGACCAGCTGGCTCAGGTCTTTGTCGCCGCTGGAGATGATGACCTCAATGCTCTGCTTCGAGGCCATGCAGGCCAGCGTACCGATCACGTCGTCGGCCTCGACGCCTGGCACATTCAGCACCTTCCAGCCCATCAGCGCGACCAGTTCGTGAATCGCCTCAACCTGGCTGCGCAAATCGTCCGGCATGGGAGACCGCTGGGCTTTGTACTCGGGGTACAGCGCATCGCGAAACGTCGGGCCCTTGGCGTCAAAAACGCAAGCGGCGTAATCGGCCCGCACGTCTTTGCGCAGCTTTTGCATCATGTTGATCATGCCGCGAATGGCGCCGGTGGCTGGGCTGCTCGGGTCACCGGCGACCACGCGCAAGTCAGGCATGGCGTGAAAGGCGCGGTACAGGTAGCTGGAGCCGTCGACCAGCAGCAAGGTTTTTTTATCAGTACTCATGCGGGCAATTGTCCGGCAAATTGAACCGGCCCTGCCGCCTACAATGAGGCATGAAACAGCCTACCCGCTCCCTCTTGCTGGCCGCCTTGGTGATTTTTGGCTTGGCAGCGGCTTCCGCGCAGACACCTTCGCCGGCGCCTGAAACCGCCAAGCCAGCTGGGCGCCCAGACCCGACCATCCAGCGAATTCACAACCAAGACAAGGGTTCGCGGATTGACGAGTTGCGCGTTGGCGGCGAAACCAAGAGCATCACGGTTCAACCCGCTGCCGATGTACCGGCCTATCAAATCAAGCCCGTCGATGCCTCGCACAGTGGCAACGCCGAATCGGGCACCGCCGGTTCGCGCTTCTGGAATGTCCTGAAGTTTTAAGCGCCCGCACCCGACTCACCATTCGCTTTCGTTTCTTTATTGATTTTCAGGTTCCAGCATGGCTGTATTCACCGAGGTCTCGTTTGACGAGGCCGCTTCATTTTTACAAGCGTTGGGCCTCGGCGAGCTGCAGTCCATCAAAGGTTGCGCGGGCGGCATTGAAAACACCAATTACTTCGTTGACACCGACCAGGGCCCATTCGTCCTGACGCTGTTTGAGCGGCTGACGTTCGATCAGCTGCCTTTTTACCTGCACCTGATGAAGCACCTGGCCGAGCGCGGCATTCCGGTGCCTGATCCACAGCTTGCGCCAGCGGCCATCCTGGCACCTGTGACGCCGACCAAGTCGCGAAAAAGTGCGGCAGTAGCCAAAGCGGCAGCGCTGGCCAACGTGGACGTGCGACCAGGGGGCATCTTGCACAGCCTCAAAGGTAAGCCCGCCGCCGTGGTGAACAAGCTGCGCGGCAGCAGTGAGCTGAATCCCCAAGCAACGCACTGCGCAGCGGTCGGCGACATGCTGGCGCGCATGCATTTGGCCGGGCGCGACTTCGACATGCAGCAACCCAATCTGCGTGGTTTGCCGTGGTGGAACGAGACCGTGCCGGTGGTGCTGCCGCACCTCACACCAGAGCAATGCACGCTGATGGTGGGCGAGCTGGCTTTTCAAAACCATGTGGCCGCGTCATCGGCTTATGCGTCGCTGCCGCGCGGCCCGATTCACGCTGACCTGTTTCGCGACAACGTCATGTTTGAGGCCGACAGCGCCGGTGAGCACAACAGCAATCTCACCGGCTTTTTTGACTTTTATTTTGCCGGCTGCGACACCTTTTTGTTTGACATCGCCGTCTGCCTGAACGACTGGTGCATTGACCTGGCCACGGGTGAAAGCGATCCGGAACGGGCCGATGCGTTTGTCAACGCTTACCAAGCCGTGCGGCCACTGACAGCCCAAGAGCGGCAGCTCCTGCCAGCCATGCTGCGCGCCGGAGCGCTGCGCTTTTGGACCTCGCGTTTGTGGGACTTTCACCTACCGCGAGACGCCGCGGTGCTCAAAGCGCATGATCCAGAACATTTTGAACGCGTTCTGCGCCAGTGCCTGCTGCAACCTTACCGCTTGCCGGCTTGAAGCCTACGCTGTCCACCCTTACCCGCCACTGATCACATGAAACTCAACATTGTTCCTGCCCGCACCGGCGCCACCTGGGTCAAGCTGGGGATCCGAACCTTTTTCAAGCAACCGTTGGCGATGTCGGGCTTGTTCTTCATGTTCATGGCGCTGCTGTCGGTTGCCGCGCTGCTGCCCTTTATTGGCAGCGCGCTGGCGCTGGCCCTGCTGCCGGCGGCCACGCTGGGCCTGATGGCGGCGACCAAAGAAGCCACCCGCGGCAAGTTCCCCATGCCATCCATTTTGGTCAGCGCTTTTCGGGCCGGCCAGCAACGCAAGCAAGCCATGATGGTACTGGGCGCGCTCTACGCCGTCGGCTTTTTGGGGCTGATGGGCGTGACTGCGCTGATCGACGGCGGACAGTTTGCCAAGCTTTATTTGATGGGTGGCAAGATCACCGAAGAGATGGTGATGCAAGGCGACTTTCAAACCGCTATGTGGACGGCGTTGGTCTTGTATTTGCCGCTGTCACTGCTGTTTTGGCACGCCCCGGCGCTGGTCCACTGGCACGGCGTGTCGCCGGTGAAAAGCCTGTTTTTCAGCTTCATGGCCTGCTACAAAAACTTTGGCGCACTGACGGTCTTCGGTCTGCTCTGGATCGGCCTGTTCATGGCCATGGGGCTGATCGTCACCATGATCGCCGCGCTGCTCGACAACCCGGGCTTTGCCGGCGTTGCCATGTTCCCGGCGGCGATGCTGATGGTGTCGATGTTTTTCACCTCGCTCTACTTCACCTTTGACGGCAGCTTTGTGGCAGACCCCGACCCGTCGGAAGAGCCCGGGCACACCATCGACATCAACGCTTGACCAGACCTTTATTTTTCATCCCCTCAGGAGACTCCCATGCGCGCTGACAGCATTTTGCAGACCATTGGCAACACGCCGCACGTTCGTATCAACCGCTTGTTTGGCCCACAGGCGCAGGTCTGGATCAAGTCCGAGCGCAGCAATCCGGGTGGCTCGATCAAGGACCGCATTGCGCTGGCCATGGTCGAGGCGGCAGAAAAAAGCGGCCAGTTGAAACCCGGCGCCACCATCATCGAGCCGACCTCCGGCAACACCGGTGTCGGCTTGGCCATGGTGGCGGCCGTCAAGGGCTACAAATTGATTCTGGTCATGCCCGACAGCATGTCGGTCGAGCGTCGCCGTTTGATGTTGGCTTACGGTGCCAGCTTTGACCTGACGCCGCGTGAAAAAGGCATGAAGGGCGCCATCGCCCGCGCCCAAGAACTGGCTGCCGCCACGCCCAACGCTTGGGTGCCGCAGCAGTTTGACAACCCGGCCAACATTGAGGTGCACACGCGCACCACCGCGCTTGAGATTTTGGCTGACTTCCCGGACGGCTTAGACGCCATCATCACCGGCGTGGGCACCGGCGGCCACCTGAGCGGCGTGGCGCAAGTGCTGAAGGCCAAATGGCCGCAGCTCAAGGTCTTTGCGGTGGAGCCGAGCCAAAGCCCGGTGATCAGCGGCGGTGCACCTGCTCCGCACCCGATTCAAGGCATTGGTGCCGGCTTCATCCCGAAAAACCTGCTGGTCGACTTGCTCGACGGCGTGATTTTGGTGGACGCCGAACCGGCCCGCGAGATGGCCCGCCGCAGCGCACGCGAAGAAGGCATGCTGGTGGGGATTTCAAGCGGTGCCACCTTGGCGGCCATCGCCCAAAAACTGCCAGAGTTGCCAGCCGGCGCCAAAGTTCTGGGCTTCAACTACGACACCGGTGAGCGCTACTTTTCAGTCGAAGGCTTTCTGCCGACGGAGTGAATTCAGCTTCAGCGCCCGCTCAACTGACGATGGTCAGCTTGGCGACGCTCAGTGCCAGCCACTTCACGCCGTGACGCGTGAAGTTGATCTGGGCCCGGGCGTCGTCACCAACGCCTTCGAGCATCAAGACCTTGCCTTCACCAAACTTGGCGTGAAAGACTTCTATGCCGGCTTTGAGGCCGTGCGCTGGCGCTTCGCGCTGGGCCGGCACCGGCGGATTGGCAAAGCGCTCGCCCGCAGCGCCCGCTCCACCAGTCCGCGAGGCATAAGCTTTGGCCGCCCAGTCGCCGCTGGAGCCTGCGCTACTTGACGCACCGCCACCCTGCCAGCCGCCACCGCCAGCGCGGCCCGCACTGCCAAAACCAGAGCCAAAGCCCTGATTTTTTGGCGTGATCCATTTCAGCGCAGCCTCAGGCAATTCGTCAAAAAATCGGCTTTTCAGGTGGTAGCGGGTTTGCCCGTGCAACATGCGCGTTTGTGAATGGCTCAAGTACAGCCGTTGACGTGCCCGTGTGATGGCGACGTACATCAGGCGACGCTCTTCTTCCACGCCGTCACGGTCGCTCATGGCGTTTTCGTGCGGGAACAAACCCTCTTCAATCCCGGTGATGAAGACACAGTCGAACTCCAATCCCTTGGAAGCGTGCACCGTCATCAGCTGCACGGCGTCTTGGCCGGCTTGGGCTTGGTTGTCGCCCGACTCCAGCGCGGCGTGCGTCAAAAAAGCCACCAAGGGTGACAGCGTTTCGCCGGTTTCAGCATCTGGTGCGGGGAACTCCAAGGGCTCATCTAACAGCGCGGCGTTCACGTTCAAGCCCTGGCTGACGGGCGACTGGCCGACCGGGTAGCCGTGCTCATCAATCGGCAAAGCCACAGCATCGCGGCCGAAGCCTTCCATGCTGACAAAGGACTCGGCGGCGTTGATCAGTTCGCCCAAATTCTCCAGCCGGTCTTGGCCTTCTTTTTCGAGTCGGTAATGTTCTTGCAGGCCGCTGTGTTTCAGCACCAGCTCGATGATTTCACGCAGCGTGCAGCCGCTGGTTTGCTCGCGCAGCACATCGATCTTGGCGACAAAAGCGCCCAAATTGGTACCGGCCTTGCCGGACACGGCACTCACCGCGTCGTTCATGGAGCAACCCGATGCGCGGGCGATGTCTTGCAGTTGCTCGATGCTGCGCGCACCAATGCCGCGCGGTGGGAAATTAACGATGCGCAAAAAGCTGGTGTCGTCGTTCGGGTTCTCCAGCAAGCGCAAGTAGGCCAGCGCGTGCTTGATCTCAGCCCGTTCAAAAAACCGCAGGCCGCCGTAAACCCGGTAAGGAATGCCGGCGTTGAAAAGCGCGGTTTCCATCACCCGACTTTGGGCATTGCTGCGGTACAGCAGCGCGATTTCTTTGCGCGCAGTGCCGTCTCGCACCAGCTGTTTGACCTCGTCGACAAACCACTGCGCTTCGGCAAAATCGCTGGTCGCTTCGTAGACGCGCACCGGCTCGCCGGGGCCAGCTTCAGTACGCAGGTTTTTGCCTAAGCGTTTGCTGTTGTGGCTGATGAGGTGGTTCGCCGAATCCAAAATATTGCCGAAGCTGCGGTAATTGCGCTCCAGCTTGATTTGATGCTGGACATGGAACTCGCGCACGAAGTCGGCCATGTTGCCGACGCGCGCCCCCCGAAAAGCGTAAATACTTTGGTCGTCGTCGCCCACCGCCACCACGGAACCGCCGGGCATCGCGTTTGCGCCTGCGGGTGCGTCGTCACCCTGCCCGGCCAGCATTTTGATCCAGGCGTATTGCAGCTTGTTGGTGTCCTGAAACTCGTCGATCAAGATGTGGCGAAATCGCCGCTGGTAATGCTCACGCACAGCCGGGTTGTCTCGCAGCAATTCGTAACTGCGCAGCATCAGTTCGCCAAAATCGACCACGCCTTCGCGCTGACATTGTTCTTCATACAGCGCGTAAATCTCGGCCTTTTTGCGGCTTTCTTCGTCGCGCACCGGCACGTCTTTGGCGCGCTGGCCGTCTTCCTTGCAGGCGGCAATGAACCAGGCCAGTTGCTTGGGCGGAAAGCGCTCGTCATCGATGTTGAATTGTTTGCACAGACGCTTGATGGCCGAAAGCTGGTCCTGGGTGTCCAGAATCTGAAAGCTCTGCGGCAAATTCGCCATCTGGTAATGCGCCCGCAAAAAACGGTTGCACAAGCCGTGAAACGTACCGATCCACATGCCGCGCACATTCACCGGCAACATGTCCGACAGGCGGGCCATCATCTCCTTGGAGGCCTTGTTGGTGAAGGTGACCGCCAAAATGCCGCCGGGCGACACCTGACCGGTTTGTAACAACCAAGCGATGCGCGTGGTCAGCACCCGCGTCTTGCCGGAACCGGCGCCGGCGAGTATGAGCGCATGCGTGTTGGGCAGCGTCACCGCAGCCAATTGCTCTGGATTTAGATTGTGGAGAAGGGGGGAGCTGGGGGCGGTATCTGCGAACATCCGCCCATTGTAGAAAGGCCTGCGGCCATTCGCCCGGCCATATAGCGGTTATACGCAGGCAGCCCCTGCGACCCGGCAGCGCCGGCCTTAAAATCGCTCACCGGGCCCAAGCCATTGCCGGATCAATCCAAGCGCCCATCAATGTGAACAACAAACTGATGGAGAGCTGGGACCATGGAAATTTTTGACTACGACAACATCTTGCTGCTGCCGCGCAAATGCCGCGTTGAGAGCCGTTCGGAATGCGATGCCAGCGTGACGCTGGGCGGCCGCAGTTTTCGCCTCCCGGTGGTGCCCGCCAACATGAAAACCGTGGTCGACGAATCCATCTGCGCGTGGATGGCTGACCACGGCTACTTTTATGTCATGCATCGCTTTGACCTCGACAACGTTGAGTTCGTCAAACGCATGAAGGCACGCGGCAGTTATGCCTCGATCTCGCTCGGCGTCAAGCCGCCTGACTACGCCACTGTCGACCAGTTGGTCATCCTCGGTTTGGTGCCGGAGTACATCACCATCGACATCGCCCATGGTCACGCCGACAGCGTGAAAAACATGATCGCGTACCTGAAGGAAAAACTGCCAGCGTCCTTCGTGATTGCCGGCAACGTGGCCACGCCAGAAGCCATCATTGACTTAGAGAACTGGGGCGCAGACGCCACCAAGGTCGGCATCGGCCCTGGGAAAGTTTGCATCACCAAAACAAAAACGGGCTTTGGCACGGGCGGCTGGCAGCTCTCGGCGCTGAAGTGGTGCGCCCGCGTGGCGACCAAACCGATCATTGCGGACGGCGGCATCCGCGAGCACGGCGACATTGCCAAGTCGATTCGCTTTGGCGCGACGATGGTGATGATCGGTTCGATGCTGGCCGGCCACGAAGAAAGCCCCGGCCTGACCGTCGTTGAAGACGGCAAGCGCTTCAAGGAGTACTACGGCAGCGCGTCCGACTTCAACAAGGGCGAGTACAAGCACGTGGAAGGCAAGCGCATCCTGGAGCCGATCAAAGGTGCCTTGGCCGACACGCTGATAGAGATGGAACAAGACGTGCAAAGCTCCATCAGCTACGCCGGTGGCACCCAACTGATGGACATCCGCAAGGTCAACTACGTGACGCTGGGCGGCGACAACGCGGGTGAGCATTTGCTGATGTGAGGCTGGGCTGACGGCCGTCGCTGTGAGCGACACATTTCAGTCGCTGCGAGCGGGGAAATTCCCGTCACTGCGAGCGCAGCGCGGCAGTCTAGGAGCCCGAATCCGGGGCCATGGATGGCCGCGCTGCGCGTCGCCGTGGCGCAAACATTCAACCGACAAAATCGAGTCGGGTAAACCCGCTTGAATCCTTTAGTTCCCATTTGTATTCTGTATGCAGAGTACACGTTTGCATTCTGACTTCTGCTGGCCAGTCCCTGTCGCCGAGCCCCTAAAAGAAGACACAAGGAGACAAAAATGAAACTAAGCCCTGAACAACTTGAGCAATTTGACCGCGACGGCTACCTGTTTTTTCCCGGCCTGTTCACGCCAGAAGAAACCCAGAATCTGAACGACGCCGTGCCCGAGCTTTACAGCCGACGCGAGGACTACAACGTCCGCGAAAAAGGCAAAGAGGCCGTGCGTACCAACTTCGCCGCGCACATGTACAGCGAGCCCTTTGCCAAACTCGGGCGGCACCCGCGCATGATCGAGCCGGTGCAAGAGTTGCTGGGCGAAGAACTCTACATGCACCAGTTCAAGATCAACGGCAAGATGGCTTTTGAGGGCGATGTCTGGCAATGGCACCAAGACTATGGCACTTGGCTGAACGACGACCAGATGCCAACCGAACGCGCCATGAATGTGGCGATTTTTCTGGACGATGTGACCGAGCACAACGGCCCGCTGATGTTCATTCCGGGCAGCCACAAAAAAGGCGTGGTCGATGCCAAGCACGACCTGACCACCACCAGCTACCCGCTGTGGACCGTCGACAACGACTTGATCCGCCAACTGGTGCAGCGCGCGGGTGGCAAACAAGGCGGCATCGTCAGTCCCAAAGGGCCGGCCGGCTCAATGATTTTGTTTCACTCCTGCTTGGTGCATGCCTCGGGCAGCAACCTGTCGCCGTTCAACCGCGTCAGCGTCTACCTCAGCCTGTGCGCGGTCAGCAACCACATTCGCCGCCACAAGCGCCCTGAATACATTGCGCACCGCGACTTCACACCGATCAGCTGCCTGCCCGACGACTGCCTCGTCAACAGCTACCCGGTCGACCTGCCGTGGAAAGACGGCGTCCCCGCCAGCGCCCTAGAAACGTCGATAGAGAGCATTGAAGCCGTACGCAAAGCTGCCTGAACCCCAACACCCATTGTTAACCCATGAACCTTTACGCCAAGCTCCAACAACGCGCAGCAGACAACAAACCAATCCGCATCGGTCTGATCGGTGCCGGCAAATTCGGCTCGATGTACTTGGCGCAAATTCCCAGAACGCCTGGCGTGCATCTGGTTGCGATTGCCGATCTGTCGCCCGACACGGCCCGCGTCAACCTCGCCAGGGTCGGCTGGAAACCTGAGATGACGCAAGCCAAAACGGCGCAAGAAGCCCTCAAAACCGGTGCGACCTGGATCACCGAAGACTGGCAGGCGGTGGTCTCTAATCCGCTGATCGACATCATTGTTGAATGCACTGGCAACCCAATCGCCGCTGTCGAGCATTGCCTGAAGGCTTTTGCCAACGGCAAACATGTGGTCAATGTGACCGTGGAAGCCGACGCTTTTTGCGGCCCGCTACTGGCACGCAAAGCAGCCGAAGCCGGTGTCGTTTACTCACTCGCCTTTGGTGACCAGCCGGCCTTGATCTGCGACTTGGTGGACTGGGCCCGCACCTGTGGCTTTCCGGTCGTGGCAGCCGGGCGCGGCCATAAATGGCTGCCGCATTTTTCGGAGTCGACACCTGAAACCGTCTGGGACAACTACGGCTTGACTCCCGAGCAAGCCGTGCGCGGCGGCCTGAATCCGAAAATGTTCAACAGCTTTTTGGATGGTTCCAAACCGTCGATCGAATCCACCGCCGTGGCCAACGCCACTGGCTTGACGGTGCCGAGCAACGGCCTGCTCTACCCACCCGCCAGCGTCGAAGACATTCCCTTCGTCACGCGGCCAATTCAAGAAGGCGGCGTGCTGGAGCGCAAAGGCATGGTCGAAGTCATTTCCTCGCTCGAAGCCAATGGTCGAAAAATTCCTTACGACATCCGCATGGGCGTCTGGGTCACGGTCGAAGCCGAGACCGACTACATCAAAAATTGCTTTGAAGAGTACAACGCACACACCGACCCGAGCGGGCGTTATTTCACCCTTTACAAACGCTGGCATTTGATCGGCCTCGAAGTCGGTGTGTCGGTCGCCAGCGTGGCGCTGCGCGGCGAGCCCACCGGTGTGGCAACCTGCTGGAACGCCGACGTGGTGGCAACCGCCAAGCGCGATCTCAAGCCGGGCGACATGCTGGACGGCGAAGGCGGCTACACAGTCTGGGGCAAGTTGCTGCCGGCCGACACCTCAGTCAAGATGGGCGGTTTACCGCTGGGTCTGGCGCACAACGTCAAGGTCGTGCGTGCCGTCAAAAAAGGCCAGAGTCTGAGCTGGGCCGACGTGGCGATGGACACCTCGACGTTGGCCTACAAAGTGCGCAATGAGATGGAGAGCATGTTCGCGCCAGCCGCCAGAAAAGCGGCCTGAAAACGATCATTTCTATTTCTTCAGCCGGTCTTTTTGAGCAACTGCAATGCCAGCGCGTGTAAGCGGTGCTTTGGCTCTGTCAGCGCGTCGACAACGCTGAAATGATTCAAACCGGCCAGTGCTTCACTCACCGGCACGACTTTCTTACCCCAAGCGGTTTGAATCAGCGCGTTGTGGCGCAAAAATTCAGGGCTTTCATTCGCTCCCGCGACGCAGTAAAGCTCACCGTGGCGAGGTGCCGGCAGCCATGCTGGACTGGCCTGCAGCACCTGCTCTGGCGTCAGGCGCAGATCGTCCTTCACAAAAGGCGCGTGCATCATCGACTCCAGCTCAAACAACCCCGAAATCGACAGCGCATTTTTCACCACATCGACGGGCAAGTCGGCGGCCCACCGCTTCCACTGGCAAGCCAACAACATGGCCGCCAAGTGACCGCCAGCAGAGTGGCCAACCACCGTGATGCGATTCGGGTCACCGCCAAATTCCGCCGCATGTCGGTAAGTCCAGGCCAGTGCCTTGACCATTTGCAACGTGATGTCCGGGATGCTGACCGATGGGCATAAATCGTAATTCGGCACCACCACGCAAGCGCCAGCAGCACTCAAGGAAGGCGCCAAAAAAGAATGGTCGGCTTTGTCAAGTGAGCGCCAATAACCACCATGAATGAACACCAGCACCGGAGCGCCGCCACGCTTTGAGCCTTTGCCAGGCGACAACTTGCCGCTCTTGCTGGCCGAAAAAATATCGAGTTTTTCACCCGCACTGTCGCCGTAAGCTAGGTCAATGGCGCAGTTCTGCTGCTGCCGCGCCAAGCGCGAATCTTCGGTCCAGCGGGCGAAATAACGCGCATGGTCTGGCACCAGCGCACGGTTGTTGTACATGCGGTCTAGCCAGACCGGGTCGAACTGAGAGTTGGGGGTCAACATGGCTTGATGCCTTGAAAAAAACAAGTCGACATCTTGGCACAAGCACTAAACCAAATGTTCGAGCAATTTTTGAACAAGTGTTTTCCCTAAAACGACATTCAACGACGCACTCACAAGCCAACATTTGGTAATAATCAAATCATCAAAACAATGGCGCTTCACAACGCCGCACAAGGAGACAAAATGACAACGGTGACATGGACTGGCGGCGTAGAACACTGGATTCACAAGGGCGATATTCGGCTCTTCATGTGGGAGAAAAAAGCCTCACCCAAAGTGCCGCATGCAGGCACCATCTTTTTTGTGCATGGCTCGTCGATGGCATCACAGCCGACCTTTGATTTGTATGTTCCGGGTCGCCCTTACTCGTCGGCCATGGACTGGTTTTCTGACCACGGCTTTGACACCTGGACCATGGACAACGAAGGCTACGGCCGCTCGGACAAACACCGCGACATCAACTTCGACATCAGCAACGGGGCGGATGACTTGGCCGTTGGCAGCCAGTACATCATGGACAAAACTGGCGCCACTTCCCTGCTGATGTATGGCATTTCATCGGGTGCACTGAAGGCGGCGTTGTTCACAGAACGGCATCCCGAACGAGTCGCCAAGTTGGCGCTGGACGCCTTTGTCTGGACTGGTGAAGGCAGCCACACACTGGATCAACGCAAGAAAAAATTGCCTGAATTTTTGGCTCAAAACCGTCGTCCCATCGACCGAGATTTTGTCCACAGTATTTTCAAACGCGACCATCCAGACACCACCGACCCGGTCACCGTCAACGCTTTTGCAGACGCGATTTTGACGCTAGACGACTCTATGCCCACGGGCACGTATGTCGACATGTGCTCCAAATTGCCACTGCTGGACCCGAAAAAAATCACGGTGCCATCGATTATTTTGCGCGGCGAGTACGACGGCATTGCCGGCATGGATGACCTGATTGACTTCTACAAATTGCTGCCCAATATGAACAAGCAGTTCAGCGTCATGCGCGGCATCTCACACGCCAGCTTTCAGCAGAAAAACTACATGATGGTCTATCACATCCTGAACAGTTTTTACACCATGCCAGAGCCAGCCTACAAGGGGTGACAGCATGAAAATTCTGGTTAAATCCCTGCTTGTTGCGGCGATCTGCGCAACAACCTTCACAAACATTCACGCCCAAACCTACCCGAGCAAACCCATCAGACTGGTGGTGCCGTTTGCACCGGGTGGTTTCACCGATGTGGTGGCCCGCATCCTTGGCCAGCGTTTGTCCATGTCATTGGGCCAACAGTTTGTGATCGAGAACAAGGCCGGTGCCGGCTCCATCATCGGCACAGATTTTGTCGCCAAGTCAGCACCAGACGGTTACACCTTGGTGATGGTTTCAACCACCCACGTGATCAGCCCGTGGATTTACAAAAACATCCCTTATGACCCGCTGAAAAGCTTCACGGCTGTCAGCAAGCTTGTCGACTCGCCCTACGTGTTGCTGGTCAACCCCAAGGTGGCGGCAACCAATGTGAAGGAGTTCATCGCGCTGGCCAAGGCTGCGCCCGACAGCATCCATTACGCCTCTTCGGGCAACGGCAGTTCGCAACATTTGATGGGCGGTTTGTTTGTGGCAATGACAGGCGCACCGCTCAAACACGTACCCTACAAGGGCAGCGCCGGTGCCGCCAACGACTTGGTTGCTGGGGTTGTAGAAAGCAGTTTCGCGGGCGTGCCGAATGCGTTGTCGCAGGTTCCACAGGGGCGGCTCCGTGCCTTGGCGGTGACCACGGCCAAGCGCATCCCGCAGTTGCCGGATGTGCCAACACTGCAAGAAGCTGGTGTGCCGGGCTATGAAGCCTCGGTCTGGCTGGCTCTGCTGGCACCTGCAGGTACACCGCGCGAGATCGTTAACAAACTCAATGCGGAAGTTGACAAGGCGATGAGTCATCCGGAGACCCGCGATGCGCTGTACAAAGCTGGGGTCGAGGTGTCGCATTCAACACCGGAAGCCATGAACGATTACATGGCGAAAGAAATGGTCCGCTGGGGTAAAGTCGTGAAAGACACTGGTACCAAGCTAGAGTGATCCCTGCAAGTTGATGGCCCATCAAAAAGCCGCTGCGAACCTTTCGGTTGGCAGCGGCTTTTTAATTTCCTCAAACCGACTGGGCTGTTAACCCAGGGTCAAACTCAGTCGCGTGCTGGCTTGGAAAATTTACCAGCCTTTTTAGCGGCATCGCGGGGCACGAACACCTTACCGGCTGGCTTGGCAAAGCCGCCTGGCTTGCGAGCAGCAAAGTCAGGGCGTGGTGCGAAACCTTCGTTGCGCGCGCCGAAGTTGCGGTCGTCGCGGGGTGCAAAGCTGCGTTCTTCACGGGGGGCAAAGTTACCGCCACCACCGAAGTTGCCGCCTTGACCGCCATGACCACCTTGGCCGCCACCGAAATGACCGCCGTTGCCGCCACCAAAGTTGCGGTCGTCAGGACGGCGCGGTGCGCGGTCTGCGAAGTTGCGGTCACCAAAGCCATTGCCTTGTTGAGCTTGGAACGGAGCGCCGCGGTCATTGCCACGGTCACCACCACGGTCGTTGCGATTGCCGCCGAAGCCGCCACCGCCACCGAAACCGCCACCAGCAGGCTTGCGACCTGCATAGCCGCCACCACCACCGCCGCCGCCGAAGCTGCGACCGCCACGGTCAGGACCGTTGCTGAAGTTGCCACGTGGACGCTCAGCGGCCGGGGCACGCTGTTGCGGCTCAAGGCCAACAACAACGCTTGGCTTGAAAGTTTGGTGTGTGAACTGCTCGATTTCACCGATCTTGCGACGATCGCGGAATTCAGCAATCGTGATCGCCTGACCACTGCGACCGGCACGGCCAGTGCGGCCAATGCGGTGGGTGTAGTCTTCGGCTTTCATCGGCAGGCCGTAGTTGATCACGTGGGTGATCGTTGGCACGTCCAAACCGCGAGCGGCGACGTCGGTAGCGACCAGAATTTGAACGCGACCATCACGGAAAGCCATCAAGCGGCGGTTGCGCAGACCCTGGCTCAAAGCACCATGCAGTGCCACGGCGCTGAAGCCTTCTTGCACCAAATCATTGGCCAGACCGTCGCACTCAACCTGCGTGCAAGCAAACACCACGGCTTGGTTGATGGTCGTGTCACGCAACCAGTGGTCGAGCAACTTGCGCTTGTGCGTCATGTTGTCAGCCCACAGCAACGACTGCGTGATGGAGGTGTGCTTGTCTTGCGGCGAATCGATCTCGAGACGCTGTGGCTCGCGCATGACGCGGGTGGCCAATTGCATGATGCGCGGCGCAAACGTAGCGCTGAACATCATGGTCTGACGACGCTGCAGCGTGAGCTGGTTGACTTCGGTCAAGTCATCGGCAAAGCCGAGGTCCAACATGCGGTCGGCTTCGTCGACGACCAAAAACTGAACTTGGTCCAGCTTGATCTGCATGCTGCGCTGCAAATCGAGCAAACGGCCAGGGGTGGCGACCACCAAGTTGGCGTTTTGCAATTTGGCGATTTGCAACTGGTAAGGAATGCCGCCGACGACGTTGGCAACGCGCAGACCGCGGCAATGACGCACCAAGTCAATCGCGTCAGCGCAAACTTGCTGGGCCAGTTCGCGGGTTGGGCACAAGATCAGGGCACCAGGGGTGGCAGCCTTGAAGTTGCGTGTGTTGGTCGGGTCTTTGCGCTTTGGTTTTTTCAGCGGTGCTTCGCCTTTGGCGATGGCTTCGGCGCTCAGTCGTTCGAACTCAGCGCGCTCATGCAATTCAGCCTCTTCCTGCTGCTTGAGCAGGGTGTGCAGCACGGGCAGCAAAAACGCAGCGGTCTTGCCGCTACCGGTCTGGCTGGAAACCAGCAGGTCGGTGAACTTGGCTTTGCCGTCAGTCTTGCCTGCTTCGAGAGCTTGCATGGCTTTCGGGATCGTGGCCATCTGCACGGGGGTCGGCTGGGTAAAACCCATGTCGGCCACCGCTTGCAGCAGTTCCTGGGCCAGGCCCAGTTTCACAAAACCGTTGGGTTTAGCGACGATGGCTTCCAATGAAGATGCCTCGGCCGCAGGAGCGTCGGAAAAATCCGGCACCAGGTTGATTTCAACATCAGAAGCGATGTCAGAAGTTTCGGACGAAAAGTCGCCACGAGCCTCAAAAGAGTCAGTCATGTTTTTTCTCACTAATCACCTGCCCGCAACGCTTTTGGCGAAGGAACAGGAAACTCCACCCCTGCGATGCAGAAGGCTTCGTTCATGGTTAATAA
>CANFWI010000012.1 GCA_947450675.1 Comamonadaceae bacterium
CGCCCGACATGGCGCACGCCATTGCCTTCATGCTCAACAGCTTCATTCGCCCGAGTGACCTCAAAACCCTGAAACACCGGCACGTGGAGATTGTGCGGGCCGGCAACACGTATTTGCGCTTGACGCTGCCAGAGACCAAGAGCCACGGCCGGCCGATTGTGACTTTGCAGCCGGCGGTGAGGTGCTATCAGCAGATCTGCAAGCAGCAAGCGATCACCGGCCACGGCGCGCCAGACGACTATCTGTTTCTACCGGCCCTGCAAGACCGCAACTACGCGCACTGGGTGCTGAACTTTCACTTCAACTGGATCTTGGCGCAAACCGGCCTGAAGATGGGGCCGCACGGCCAGCCGCGCAGCTTGTACAGCCTGCGGCATTCGTCCATCACGTTTCGCTTGCTGTACGGGCAGGGGATTGACCTGCTGACCTTGGCGCGCAATGCCAGAACCAGCGTGGAGGTGATCAACACCCACTACGCCAGCACGGTGACCGGGGAGCAGAACATTGCGCTGCTGCAGAGCAGACGGACGCGGGTCGGGGTTTAGGGAAGGAGTAAGGGCGCTGAGATGGATTGCCGCGCTTCGCTCGCGGAGACAGTTTTTTGGCCTGTTGTTCAAGGTCTGTGTGCGGTATCGGGCCGGATCCGGAAAACTCGCAAAGGTGAAGGGGATTCGTCCCCAATAGGGCGTTGGCTGCGTCAGTCAAGACGCTAGCGCTGACTCACCAAATGGCCGCTGACATACTTGTGTAGCAAACTGGCCGCAAACGTTTGATAGGGAATTCCCTCTTCAAGTGCGCGTGCTTGTAGATTCTTCAAATCTCTGCTGGAGATACGGATGTTCAGGCGTTGGTCTTTTTTGAACGTTGCTTCGGCGGCCGCCTGATGTGCTTTCATCTGCACTGCCAAACCGCTAACGGGTTTGAGTGTTCCAGCCTCCCAAGCCTGCAATATGGCTAACTCTTCTGCGTCGTACTTGACATTATTTTTCATAACTTGCTCCTGTATTGGCGGGTTGCCTTGCGGCTTGGAATGATGGTTTTTAGAAAAACTTCTGTTTCGGTTTCAATAAACGGCACGGCATAGACGTAGTCGTCAACCTGCACCATTAAGATTTTCTGCCCATGATATTTTTCCTGATTGGGGTGTTCCAACACAGCCAGTTCGTTCCCACTGCTGATTTCAAAAACTATCCGCTCGAACGAAATCCCCCGTTCCCGGACTAACAACTGGTTTTTATCGGCATTCCAATTGAAAGTTTTGTGACTTGACATGTGTGCATTTTAAGCACACACGTCAATGGGTGTCAATGCAGTGCCCATCCGATGAGAGATGATGCGAGCCCATGATTTATTCTCATCTCTACGAGGCAGAAAGCCGCGGCAGTCTAGGGGCTTGCAAAAATCAAATCACAGCCAAAAAAACAGCCAATGAACGGCTGACCGCCACCGTCTGGATCCATTCATGGGTGTCGTTCTCAAGCGGATCGTTGGCTAAAAGCCTTGACTGGCGCAGGCATTCCTTTGCGAAGTCGTCGCGGTGCTTTTGTACCCTCTGTGACACGGATGAAGCCATGGTTTTTGCCTACTTGCTCATGACACAGAAATTTTTAACGGTGTGTTGCATGAAACGCAAGGGCGGCGAGCCGGTGCATGGGCGGAGGTGATTACGTCGAAGCCTCGTCCAGCGCAGCGTCAGCCAGATGCTGGGTGTCAGACCAACCGACCAGCGACAGGCCTTCGGGTGACCACAACAGGCGGTTGACGGCGGTGTTGCCGAGCTGCCAGGTGCGGGCGGCTTGCAGGTCGAGCCGGGTGGCGGCGCGGTACAGCACGTCCATCACGCCGCCGTGGCCGACCAGCACAATCAACTCGCCCGGGTGTTGAACTGCCAAGCGGTCGACGGTGGCGAGCACGCGTTCTTGCACCTGCAGCAGAGATTCGCCGCCGGCAGGGGAAAACGAGGGGTCGCGCTTGCGCCAGCGCTCGGCTTGGTCGGGCAGCGCGATCTCAATCTCAGCGAACGTGCGACCTTCAAAGTCGCCAAAACCACGCTCGCGCAGGCCCAGCTCAGCGACCACGGGAACCCCCGCAGCGCGGCCGACATACAGAGCGGTTTCATGCGCACGCGAGAGGTCGCTGGCGTAAATAGCCGCGATATCTTCACCCGCCAAGGATTGGCCGAGGCGCTCGGCTTGCCAGTGGCCGGTGTCGTTGAGCGGAATATCCAGATGACCCTGAATGCGGGTGTCGACGTTCCAGGCGGTCTCGCCATGGCGGATCGCCAGAATGCGGGTGGCTTCTTGGGTGATCAACGTGGAATCTCGATGTTGATGCGGCGCGGGCCGGTGGGTGGCGTTGGAAAGCCTTGCAGTGCAGCGTCGATCATGGCAGGTAAAACACGCTGAGCGTCGCTCCAGACGCCGCTGTGGACGGCCTTGCTTTCGAAGACCACCGCGTTGCTGCTAGCGTCACGCACCACGAAGCTGACTTCGCGCAGATACAGCGGCGATTCATACGTGCCCAAGGGCAGTGAAAAGCCGACAAAGCTGCCCGCAGTGCCGCCGCCAACAGACATACTGGAGCCACCAAAAGCGCCGAATCCACCCCCAAAAGCGGGGCTGTTGTAAGGAAAGCGTTGGGCATAGCGCGTGTTGGCGCTGACCTGCACATTGAACGCGGCTGTCTGCGGATTGTTCAGCCAGCCGACTTTGTCAAGCGCCGTGCGAGCCATGGCTTCGAGTTGGTCTTGCGACAACTCCATGCCGCTGATGCCGCTTTGCGGCACATTGACTTGCTGCGAAGGCAGGCGCTCAAAGCGATAGCTGCTGCCGGTCGCAGGCGGCGTGGCCTTGGTCCACTGCGCGAATGACACCACGTCGTTGTCCACCACGCGCAAGCCCGAACATGCGCTGAGCAACAACCCGCAGGCCAGCGCCAGAAAAACGTTGCGAAGGGATCTGGTCATGACGCTCCTTTCGGTTTAACTTTCGAGGACGGCTTTTCTGTCCATGAATTGCAGCGTGGCCGGCGGCTTGGGCAAGTCTTCGGGGTCAAAGGCTTTGTCACCGTCCGGGTTGGCGACACCGGTGGTTTTGATGCCCTTGAAGTCATGCAGTTTGCCGTCCATCAGGTGCGACGGAATGACATTTTGCAAAGCGGTGAACATATTTTCTAGGCGGCCGGGGAATTTTTTGTCCCACTCGCGCAGCATGTTGCCGACCTGCACGCGCTGCAGACCGTCTTGGCTGCCGCACAGCGTGCACGGAATGATCGGGAATTCGCGCACTTCAGCCCAACGGATCAGGTCTTTTTCGCCCACATACGCGAGCGGCCGGATGATGATGTTTTTACCGTCGTCGCTGGCCAACTTGGGCGGCATGCCTTTGAGCTTGGAGGCAAAAAACATGTTGAGAAACAGCGTTTGCAGCATGTCGTCACGGTGGTGGCCGAGCGCAATTTTGGTTGCGCCCAGCTCTTCGGCCACGCGGTACAAAATGCCGCGTCGCAGGCGCGAGCATAGCGAACACATGGTCTTGCCTTCAGGGATCACACGCTTGACGATGCTGTAGGTGTCTTGCGTTTCAATGTGAAACGGCACGCCCAGTTTGCTCAAGTATTCCGGCAAGATGTGGTCTGGGAAACCGGGTTGCTTTTGGTCAAGGTTGACCGCAATCAGGCTGAAGTTGATGGGTGCGCGCTGCTGCAGTTTGAGCAAGATGTCGAGCATGGCGTAGCTGTCTTTTCCGCCCGACACGCAGACCATGACCTTGTCGCCTTCTTCGATCATGTTGAAGTCCACAATGGCGCGGCCAACCTCACGGCACAAGCGCTTCTCTAACTTCAAATCTTCGCGTTCAATCATCTGTTCTTTCATCATGACCACTGTCCTGTTTCTACGCGAATGGCGACTTCGCAATCTTCAAAAATTTCGAGCTTGGCGATCTTGACGCGAACGCCCAAGACGCCGGGCAGCAGCATCAGCCGGTGCGCCAGTTTGCCGATCAAACTCTCCAACAAGTTCACGTGTTCCATGGTGCACTCGTTGATGATGATCTGCCGCACCTTGCGGTAATCCAGCACATGCTTGATGTCGTCGTCACTCGGCAGCAGCGGCTGCGTGCCGAGGTTGAGTTCAGCGTCGACCTGGATCGGTTGGGGTTCTATTTTTTCTGACTCCAAGATACCCAGGCTGGCGTTGAAGCGCAAGCCGGTGAGCGTCAGAATTTGGGTGCCGTGGGTGTTGATCATGCGGTTCAGTTTCAGGTTTTCAAGGACGCCCCGCCCATGAGCGAGAAGTCGCGGCCGAATTTCATCAGGTGTTGACCGCCGTCGACCAGCAGCGTGGTGCCGGTGATGGATTGATTCTCCAGCGCGAAGCGGACGGTCGACG
The DNA here is from genome assembly GCA_947450675.1 of Comamonadaceae bacterium. Classification (GTDB taxonomy): domain Bacteria; phylum Pseudomonadota; class Gammaproteobacteria; order Burkholderiales; family Burkholderiaceae_C; genus Polaromonas. The sequence goes on from CANFWI010000012.1 coordinate 4,391, forward strand.
CGACATCGGCGGGCGTGGAAGACCGGCCCAGCGGCGACAGGCGATGCAGTGCCGCGAACTCTTCAGCGCTGAGCATGTGGCTGGTCATGGTCAAGCCCGGCGCCACACCAACGACCCGCAGCACCGGGGCCAACGCTTGCGCGAGCAAGGTGTTGGCGGCTTCCAGCGCGGCTTTGGACAGTGTGTAACTGAAGAAATCGGGGTTCGGATTCCACAGCTTTTGGTCCAGCAAATTGACCACGCAACCGGGCTGGCGTTCAGTGTTTTCGGTTTGACTGGCTTGGCGTGCGAGCAGATGCGTGTGCAGCGCCTGCGCCAGCAAAATGGCTGCGCCGGTGTTGCTGCGCCAATGCTTTTCCATCGCCGCGTAACTGAAGCTGGCGGCGTCGTCGAATTCAAAGGTGGAGGCGTTGTTGACCACCGCGTCGACCCGGCCCAATTGCGCCGCGACTTGCGGCAGCAGGCAGCGCACGGCGTCTTCGTCATTCAGGTCGCACGCAAAGGCGGCGCTTTTCACTTGAGCTGTATCGGCCATCAGCAAACCGGCACAGTCGGCGGCGGTTTGCTCAGCGTCTTTAGTTGAGCCACGGTAGTGCACGGCAACGCGCCAGCCAGCACCGGCCAAGGCCAGCGCGATTTCGCGACCCAGCCGACGGGCGGCGCCGGTCACAAGGACAACACGGGAAGGAGCAGCTGCGGACATGTGGTGATGGGAACGAGGTAAGGCGGCGAGCAAGATGGCTGAAAAGATGGTGACAATGAAAGGCTCTAGAGAGCCTAGCGACCATGACAAAACCACTTATTTTACCGACCGACGCTGTTTTGTCGCCTGACAGCGCTGCAGCATCCCCACTCCAGCCAATCTTGCAGCGCGCAATTGAAGACGCGGGCGGCTGGCTGGGCTTTGACGCCTTCATGGCGCTGGCCTTGTACGCGCCCGGCCACGGCTATTACGCCAGCAGCTCGCGCAAGTTTGGTCACATGCCGCAGTCGGGCAGCGACTTTGTCACCGCGCCTGAGTTGTCGCCGCATTTTGGCCGGGCCTTGGCGCGTCAAGTCGGTGAGGCCTTGCAAGCCTCCGGCACCACCGAGGTGTGGGAGTTTGGCGCTGGTTCGGGTGCGTTGGCTGAGCAGTTGATTCAATCGCTGGACGCAGCGGGCACAGCGCTCACCCGCTACACCATCGTTGACCTGTCTGGCAGTCTGCGCGAGCGGCAGCAAACGCGGCTGGCCGCCTATGGCGAGCGCGTGCGCTGGGTGCAAGAACTGCCCGCGCAAATGAGTGGCGTGGTGGTTGGCAATGAAGTGCTGGACGCCATGCCGGTCAAGCTGCTGGCGCGCATGAAAGGCGTTTGGCATGAGCGCGGCGTGGCGCTGCACGCCGGCGAGTTGGTGTTTGCCGACAGGCCGACCGAGCTGCGACCACCGCTGGAGATCGACGGCCCGCAGGACTACCTGACCGAAACCCATGCGCAGGCCGAAGGCTTTGTGCGCACGCTGGCCGATCGGCTGACGACGGGTGCTATTTTTCTGCTTGACTACGGGTTTCCTGAGCACGAATATTTCCACCCACAGCGCAACATGGGCACGCTGATGTGCCACCAAGGCCACCTAGCTGACGCCAATCCGTTGCTGCACGTGGGCCTGAAAGACATCACCGCGCACGTTAACTTCACCGGCATCGCGCTGGCCGGGCAAGACGCTGGTTTGCAGGTGCTGGGCTACACCAGCCAAGGCCGGTTTTTACTCAACTGCGGCCTGCTCGACGGCATGGCAGACGCGCCGCTGGAGCAGTGCGTGATGCTGCAAAAACTCATCAACGAGCATGAGATGGGCGAGTTGTTCAAGGTCATCGGCTTTGCTGCCAACACCGCGCAGCAGCCGTACAACGACTGGCAGGCGCTGGGCTTCGCGCAGGGCGATCGCTCCCACACACTGTGACGAAAACCCCTTGATCACCCCGCAAAACCATCTCTTGACGGCACTGCCCGACGTCCGTTTGCCCGCCGGTGCAGCGCCCGTGGCCTGCGTCGATGTCGGCGGCACCAAGGTGACGGTGAGCGTGGTGGACGAGCGCGGCGTGCAAGGTTGGTTGACCGAGCCGACGGTCAAAGAGGGCGCGTCTGATGGGCTGGGTCAGCAAGTTGTGCGCATGATCGGTTTGAGCTGTGCTGCGGCGGGCATCTTGCCAACGCGTATTGCAGCGGTCGGCATCGCGTCCTGCGGGCCTTTTGTGCTGAATCAAGGGCTGGTCGAATTGGCCGCCCCGAATATTTGCGGCGGTTTGGCGGGGGCCGGGCGGGGTCTGCCGAACCGCTGGACCAGCGCCGTGCTGGAAGCGCCGGTGCGCAGCATGTTCCCGGACGTGCGGGTGAGCAACGACTGCATTGGCGCCTTGCAAGCCGAACGGCGCTGGGGCGCGCTGCAAGGGTTTGACCACTGCGCCTACGTCACTTGGAGCACAGGCATCGGTGTCGGTTTGTGCGTTGACGGCCGCATCTTGAAAGGCAAAAATGCCAACGCCGGTCACGCCGGCCACATGTTTGTCAGCGACAACGACGACGCTTTGTGCGGCTGCGGCAACCTCGGTGATGTCGAGGGCTTGATCGCTGGTAACGCGATTCCACGACGCTTTGCCGAGCAAGGTTTCACGGATGCCGCTGCGCTGTTTGGCGCAGCCAAAGACGGCCATGCGGATGCGTTGGCCTTGGTTGACGAACTCTGCCGCATCATGGGCCGGACGCTTTACAACTTGGTCGTGACGCTGGATTTGCAGGCGATCAGTCTGGGCGGCGGTGTGTTTTGGCATCATCGTGATTTTTTACTGCCACGCTTGGACGCGCATATTCAGGGCCGAATTCCAGCGCTGACCACGGGCTTCAAACTGCTGCCTGCGGGCCTGCAAAACAAGGTCGGAGATTACGCAGCGCTGGCTTTGGTGGTTTAAGTCTGCGCTGCTGACGTGGCCACAGCAACCACGCGCGCCGCATGCACCCGCTCGCCAATTTTGGCGCCGCTCTCGCCTAGTGCTTCCGCCGCTGCTGCCACCTCATGGGTGGGCACGGACTGCGCGGCACTCAAAGCTGCCAGCAGCCGCTGGCGCTGCGGATAAGGCTGCTCCGACAAACCTAGGCGGCCACGGGCATCGTATTCGCAAGCCAACAAGATATCCGCAAAACGCTGCGGCTTTCGAAACGCGTCACAGCGCTCCAACAGCCGCACGAGTGCAGCGGCGTTGAACTCGGCGCTGCGGTGAATGTTGCCGTGTTCACGCGCCACCACATCGGCGATCTCGCGGCAGTCGGTCGGCACACGCAGCCGTTGGCACAGGCCTTTGAGCAGGCGTGCGCTGCGCTCTTCATGGCCAATGTGACGCGGTAAGTCGGCCAGCGGCGTCGTGCCTTTGCCAAGGTCGTGGCCGAGGCAGGCGAAGCGCACTGGCAACGGCGCGTCCAGTTGCGCGGCCATGTCGAGCACCATCATCAGGTGCACGCCGGTGTCGACTTCTGGGTGGTATTCGGCGCGTTGTGGCACGCCCCAAAGCCTCTCGACTTCAGGCAGTAATTTGCGCAGTGCGCCGCAGTCCCGCAGCACCTCAAACATGCGCGACGGTTGGCGTTCCATCAGGCCGCGCGCAAGCTCTTGCCAAACGCGCTCGGGCACCAGCGCATCGACTTCACCGCCTGCCACCATGTCACGCATGAGTTGCAAGGTTTCAGGCGCAACGCTGAAGTCCGTGAAGCGGGCCGCAAAGCGCGCCACGCGCAAGATACGCACGGGGTCTTCGGCAAAGGCGATGGTCACATGGCGCAACACGCGCGCGCTGATGTCGCGCTGGCCGCCGTAGGGGTCGGTCAGCACGCCTTCGGCGTCTTGGGCGATGGCGTTGATGGTCAGGTCGCGTCTGGCCAAGTCGTCTTCCAACGTGACGTCTGGCGCGGCATGCACGGCAAAGCCGTGGTAGCCCTGCGCGGTCTTGCGTTCGGTGCGGGCCAAGGCGTATTCTTCGCGCGTTTTCGGGTGTAAAAAAACCGGGAAATCCTTGCCCACCGGCAAGTAGCCTTCAGCCGCCAAAGCCTCAGGCGTGGCACCGACCACGACCCAGTCGTGGTCGCGCACCGGCAAGCCCAGCAAGGCATCGCGCACCGCACCGCCGACCCGGTAAATCTTCATGCGTCGAACATTCTTCCCGCGGTCTGGCGCTTGGCCATCAAACCGCTGCGCAAACCGCGCGCGCCCAAGTAAGTCGGGGCGACGGCGCTGAGGGCTGCGGCTTGAATGCCGAGCTCGCGCAAGCCGGGGCAGTTGCCGGTGGCGATGTTGGGCACCTTCATCGAATCCAAGTTGTCGCGGCTCAGCACCGGCTCGCCCGGCATCAGCTCCATCAGCCGCGCTTGCAAGCGTGCCAGCGCGTTGGGCAAACCAACAACCGGCCGCCCCCGACCATGGTTGACGCCGGCGTATTGGCCGGCCAGTTGCACCAGTTGACCCAGCGAAAAAACCTCGGGGCCGCAGGCTTCGTAAGTTTGTCCGGTGGTACTGTGGAAATTCTTGTCATCCAAGCAGTGCACGATGGCGCTGGCGACGTCTTGCACCCAGACCGGCTGGAACATCGCGCTCGCACCGGCCAGCGGCATCACCGGCAACAACTGCTGCAGCTGCGCGAAGACATTTAAGAATTTATCTTCCGCGCCAAAGATGACGCTGGGCCGCAGCACTGTCAGGTCAAGCGGCGCTTGACGCAACACTTGCTCACCCCGGCTTTTGCTGCGCAGGTACATCGACGGCAAGCCGTCGGGGTTGCGAGTATCGGCACCCAAGGCGCTGACATGCACCACACGCCGCACGCCAGTGGCTTCGCAAGCGCGGGCGATTTTGGCGGCGAGCTGCACATGGGCTTTGTCGAAGGACGCTTCATCGCCCTGCAAAATAGCCACGAGATTGACCACCGCGTCATGCTCACCGATGAGCCGCTGCAGCACGGCTTCGTCATGGATGTTGGCCTCGACCACCTCCAGCGTGGGCAGCATCAGGATGTGGTTGGCATTGCGGCGCCTGCGCGTTGGCACGGTGACACGCACTTGCGCGTGGGCCAGCTTTTCGCAGACATGCTGCCCCACAAAACCCGTGCCGCCAAGGATGAGTACTTTTTGAACCATGGGGATATTTTGCCCTTTTGTGGGCCGCAGGTTCAGTGCGCGTCTGGCAAAGCCCGTATGCGCGCCACGGCTTGGCGCAGATCCGGCCAGGCGGGCTCAGCGGCGGCATAGCGGCTGCGCATGTAGCGGGCCAGCTCGGCGATTTGATCGTCGTTCAGGCTGTTTTTAAAGGCTGGCATGAAGCCGATGTCAGCTGAAGCGGGCTGGCGAATGCCGTCCAGGATGACACGAATCAAGTTGTCGGGACGCGTGCTGTAAAGGTTGCTGTTCAAGGCCAGCGGGCCGTTGATGCCTAGCAGCTGCGGCCCGTCGCCGTCGTGGTGGCACGAGGCGCACGCACCGTTGAAAAGCCGCTGACCTTGGCTCAGCAAGGCCGGTGCGTTTTGCTGCGCCGCCAGCACCACTTGGCGGGCTTGGGCTGCGCTCTGGGTTTCTGTCAAGGGTTCCGTGAAGGACGCTAAGTAGCGCGCCATGGCTTGCACGTCGGCGTCGGGCAGGTGGCGCATTTCTTTGACGACATCGGCCATCGGCCCGGCGGCGATGCCGTGCTGCTCGGTGTGGCCGCTGCGCAGGTAGCGGTAAAACTCGGCTTGTGTCCACGGCACGGGTGCGCGCGACAGACCTGTCAGCGCCGGGGCTTCCCAGCCGCCAACCATGGCACCCGCCAGAAAAGCCGGGCCACCCCGCTCCGCACCCAAGCTGTTGCGCGGCGTGTGACAGGCGCTGCAATGGCCAAGGCCGTTGACCAGATACGAACCGCGGTTCCATTCGGCGCTTTGGGTGGGTTCTGGCTGAAACGGTTGGGCGTCATGGAACAGTGCATTCCACGCGGCCATCAAGGGGCGCACGCTGTACGGAAATGCCATTTGCGCCGGCGGTGTGGGTGCATGCACGGCGGGTTGCGCCATCAGGTAGGCGTAGAGCGCGGTCAGGTCTTGGTCGCTGGTTTTGGCGAAAGAGGTGAACGGAAAAGCCGGGTACAGGTGGTGGCCGTCGCGTGAAATACCTTCCCGCATGGCGCGCTCAAAAGCCGCGTAAGACCACAAGCCCAAACCCGTCTCAGGGTCGGGTGTCAGGTTGGTGGTGAAGATCTGGCCAAACGGCGTGTCCATGGCCCGACCGCCTGCGTTGGGCGCGCCACCTGCTGAAGTGTGGCAGCCGATGCAATTGCCAACGGCGGCGAGTTCGCGGCCGCGCTCAATCGTGGCGGCCGAATACACCGTGCTGCCGCCCGAGATGGCTGGCGGCAACGCCAAACGCCAACCGAGCAAGGCGCTGGCCAAGCCAAGCGCACCGGCCAGCACGGCAGCGCTGCGCGACTTCCAGCCCAGCTGGCGCGGCCACAGTGCGTTGGCCGGAGGCTGGGCCAAAGCACGCAAAGGCTGTTCAATCACCTCGGCTGCTAGCGGCGAGGGATTGAGCGCCGCGCGCACCACCTCGGGTGTGAAAGGCGGCTGCCGAAAACGCACGCCGGTGGCGTCAAAAATCGCATTGGCAATGGCCGCCGTGCCGGGCACAGAGGCCGACTCACCGGCCCCCAAAGGCGCCTCACCCGGCCGCGCCATGGTGACCACTTCGATCACCGGCACGTCCCTGAAATTCAAAATCGGGTAACTGCCCCACTCCAGACTCGCCACCGTGTTGGTCTGCGGCGTCAGCTGGACTTGCTCGTGCAGCGCGCGGCTGGTGGCCTGCACCACGTTGCCGTGAATCTGGTGCTGCACGCCCGCTGGGTTGATGAGCGTGCCGGCGTCGTGACCGACGACCACGCGCCGGACATGCACTTCGCCGGTCTTGCGATTGACCTCGACATCCGCCACCCAAGCAGCCCAAGCCGCGCCAAAGCCCGGCCACTTGCTGTGCACATATCGGGCGTAGGCGACGCCTTGGCCGTGCAACACTTCAGGGTTTGAAGTGGTGCCGTCTCTGCCAGCGATGTCTTGCTGGCCGGGTTGCGTGTGCGGCTTCCAGCCGGCGCGTTCAGCGGTGCTGCGCACCAGGTCGGCGGCGCGTGGCTCGCTCAAGTAGCGCAGCCGGAATTCAACCGGGTCGACGCCAGCCGCCGTGGCCAACTCGTCGATGTAGGACTCGTGCGCAAACGAATTGGGCAACGCCGAGACACCCCGCAACCAAGAGGCGCGCAGGATGGGCGCCATGTCGTTGACGGCGACGCGCAGGTTCGGGTAATCGTACGGTGGTCTGGCGGTGCGGTCGCCCATTTCAAAGGCTTGCGCAACGGGCTCAATCGTGCGCGTCAGCAGCAGCGCCAACATGGGCGCGCCGTTGGACGGGTAGCTGGTTTCAAAGTCATACGCAGCGACGGAGCCGTCGGCGTTGAGCCCGCCCTTGACCTGCATCAGCTGGGCCGCCCCTTTGGGTTCCCAGGCGTGTTCTTGCTCGCGCGTGAGTTGCACCCGCACCGGCTGGCCAACTGCCCTTGACAGCAAGGCGGCGTCTGCAGCCACGTCGTCGGCGCAGTTGCGGCCGTAGCAGCCCGAGGCTTCCATGCGGATGACGTCAATCTGCACATCGGTCAGACCCATCAGCCGCGCCAAATCAGCGCGCAGCACATGCGGGTTCTGGCTGCCGGCCCACACCGTCATGCGCTCGGCCTGCCAGTCGGCGATCGCACACGACGGCCCGATGGAGGCGTGCATTTGGTAGGGCCAGACGTATTGGCGCTCCATCGGCTGCGCAGCGCCTGCCAGCCCGGCGTCGACGTCGCCTTCGTCGACCAAGCGGCGCTGTGTGGACGGGTTGTTGCGCAGCGCAGTGGCCAGGTCGTCCAGCGGCGGCAGACCCGGCCAGGCTTTCCACTGCACGCGGAGTTCGCGCAGGGCTTGTTCGGCGTGCTCTTCGCGCTCAGCGACGATGCCAACAAAATCGCGAATCACCACGACGGCCCGAATGCCGGGGATGTGGGCAATCGACGATTCGTCGACCGACTCCAGCGTGTTGCCGATGAAGTCGCCATGGTCAGCACCCGCATACGGCGGCCTGACCACGCGGCCGTGCAGCATCCCGGGCAAGCGCATGTCGTGCACAAAAGTCAACTCGCCGGTGGCCTTGGCCGGAATGTCGACCCTCGCCGTGCTGGTGCCGACCAAGCGGTAGTCTTCAGGCGACTTGACGGCGGTCTGCAGGTCCAACAGCAACTCAATGTGCTGACCGCTCAGCAGTTGCGCGTAATCGATTTGCACGGCTTCGCGCTGCTCCGGGTCCGCGTGGGCCAGCAGCCAGGCGCGCGCTTGCGCCGCTGCAGCACGCAGCGGCAGTGCATGAATTTGGATCGAGGCGCTGGCGATGGTCGCGCCTTGGTTCGGTGCGCGCGTGGTGTCGCCCAAGACCATGTTGACGCGGTCGATGTCAAGGCTAAGTTCTTCCGCCACGATTTGCGCCAACGCTGTGCGCAGGCCGGTGCCCAAGTCGACATGACCGCTCAGCGCGGTGACGCTGCCGTCGTCCCAGACGGCCAGCAATATTTCAGGCCCTTCGGCCGGGTTGCCGCTGACCAACGTGGGTTGGCCTTTGACGGGCGGCGGTGCCGGTGGAGGTTCGCGCGTGACCAGCATCACGCCAACAGCCGCATGAAACTCAGCGCGAGAGAACGGAGCGTTGGGTGCGTGAGCGCGGGTCATGGCACTTTAGCCTGAGCCATCAGTTCAGCCGCACGGTGCACTGCCTTGATGATTTCAAGGTGCGCACCGCAACGGCACAAATTGCCCGACAGCGCTTGCCGAATTTGCAGGTCGTCAGGATGCGGTGTGTGCGCCAACAGCGAGACCGTCATCATGATCATCCCGCTCAGGCAGTAGCCGCATTGAGCCGCTTGTTCTTCAATAAAAGCTTGCGGCACCGGGTGCAAGTCGCCGATGCAACCAAGACCCTCCAGCGTGGTGATCTCGCGGCCCGCTACACCCGCCGCCGGAATCACGCAGGCGCGTGCCGCCATGCCGTCGACCAGCACCGTGCACGCGCCGCACTCGCCCAAACCGCAGCCGTACTTCGGGCTGTTGAGTTCGAGGTCATTGCGCAGCAGGTGCAGCAGCGAGGTTTCAGCCGGCAGGCTCAGCTCTCGCTGAACACCATTGACCTTGATGCCCACGCTGCAATTGGGGCTGCGGTTCAAAGGCTGGGATGGGCTCATGGGCGTGGGCTCAAGTTGGCCGCTTAAACGCTGAGGTAATTGCGCCGGACTTCTTCGTTGGCTGACAGCTCGTCCATCGAGCCTTCGAAGCGGATTTGGCCTTTTTCGAGCACATAGGCGCGGTCAGACACGAGCTCGGCAAAGTGCATGTTTTGTTCTGACAGCAAGATGCTCACGCCCTCGGCCTTGAGCGCCAGAATCATGTGCGCCATTTGTTCGACGATGACGGGTGCGACGCCTTCAGACGGCTCGTCCAGCAGCACGAGGTAGGGGTTGCCCATCAAGGTCCGCGCCACGGTCAGCATCTGTTGTTCGCCGCCACTCATGCGGCCGCCCAGACGGTCCGGCATTTCGCCTAAATTGGGAAAGAGTTCGAACAAGCGCTCGGGCGTCCACAGCGGTGCGGCACTGCCGTCGGGCCAATGCCGTGGCGGTTGACGACCCACTTCGAGGTTTTCCATCACCGTCAGGTCGGTGAAAATGCGCCGGTCTTCGGGCACAAAGCCCAGGCCCATGCGGGCTGCGTGGTGGGTCTCGCTGGTTGAAATATCGGTGCCCAAAAACGACACGTCACCACGCCTTTTGTCGAGCATGCCGATCAGTGTTTTGAGCGTGGTTGATTTGCCGGCGCCGTTGCGTCCCATCAGGGCCACGACTTCGCCGCGCCGCACTTCGATCCCGACGTCATACAAAATTTGGGCCGCGCCGTACCAAGCACACAAGCCTTTGGCCTGCAGCAGAATGTCTTTGGCTGCGCTCATGCGGCGGCCTCCTTGTTCAGCGTTTTTTTCTCGAAGGTCTTGCCGCTGCCGAAATAGACTTCTTGCACTTGCGGATGGTCACGCACCTCCAGCGGTTTGCCTTCGGCAATCAGTCGTCCGCGCGCCAGCACGATCATGCGGTCGGCATAGGCAAACACCACGTCCATGCTGTGCTCGGTGAACAGCACCGCCATACCGCGGTCGATCACCAGCTGTTTGGTCAGCGCCATCAAGTCATTGCGCTCTTTGGGCGCCATACCCGCCGTTGGTTCGTCCATCAGCAGCAGCTTGGGCTTGTTCGCCATCGCCATGGCCAGCTCGACACGTTTCACATCGCCATAGGCCAGCACGCTGCAAGGCCGGTCGGCTTGGGACTTCATGCTGACTTGGTCTAGCAGTTCAAGGGCCTCTGCGCGTTTGTGTTCAGCGGCGCGACGCCACATCGAGAACAGCTTGCGGTCTGACGACAGCAAAGCCATTTGCACGTTCTCGACAACGGTCAACGACGAAAAGGTTTCAGCAATTTGGAAGGTCCGGCTGACGCCGAGCCGCCAGATCTCGCGCGGCGTCAAGCCGACGAGTTCGTGGCCGTCGAGTTGAATCGAACCGACGCCTGCCCGCAACTGGCCGTTGACCATGTTGAAGGTAGTCGACTTGCCGGCGCCGTTGGGTCCGATCAGCGCCAGCAGTTCACCGGCTGCCAGCTCAAAGCTGATGCCGTCGACGGCTTTGACGCCACCAAAAGATTTACCCAAATTAGAGACTTTGAGCAAGCTCATGATTGCCCTTCTTTAGCACCGCGCAAGCGCAGCAGCAGTTGTTGAGCAAAGCCGACAATGCCTTGCGGAAACAGCAGCACCAGAATCAAAATAATGCCGCCCAGCACCGCGCGCCAGTAGTCGGTGCTGCGCGCCACGGTGTCGTGCAGCCACGTGAAGGTGACCGCACCAACAATCGGCCCGACCAGCGTCTGCAGCCCGCCTAACAAGACCATCACCAAGCCGTCAATCGACTTGCCCACAGACATGCTTTCCGGCGAAATGCTGCCTTTGGAAAACGCATACAAGGCGCCGGCCAAACCGGCAAAGGTGCCAGCCAATACAAACGCCACCCACTGCAGACGCTTGACGTCCATGCCGATGGCGTCCGAGCGCAGCACCGAATCGCGTGCGGCACGCATGCTGTAACCAAAGGGTGAATACAACATGCGGTGCATCAGCAGCACAGCGCCGGCGACCAGCGTCAGCGTCAGGTAGTAGTACATCTTTTTGTCTGCCAGCCACTCCGAAGGCCAGATGCCGGTCAGGCCGTTGCTGCCGCCGGTGATGCTGTCCCACTGGTAGCAGATGGCCCAAGTGATTTGCGCAAAAGCCAGCGTCAGCATGGCCAAATAAACGCCCGATAAGCGGACGCAGAACCAGCCGTACACAAAAGCCCCAAAAGCCGCCATGGCCGGCGCCACGATCAGCGCCACTTCCATCGGCAGGTGCAGGCTGCGCACCAGCAAGGCCGCGCCGTATGCGCCCAAGCCAAAGTACGCTGCATGACCAAACGAATGCATGCCGGCCGGGCCCATGATGAAGTGCAGGCTGGCCGCAAACAACACCGCAACCAACAAGTCGATCAGCAATATGGTCACATAAGGCGACTGCGCCGTCAGCACCGGCATCAACGCCAGCAGGGCCAGCAAGCCGACGCGTCCATACGTGTAAAGACGATCAGGCGGCCTGAGCGGTTGCTCCGCAGTGCCCGTGAGGCGGCTCGGTGCTTGTGGCCGACCAAACAGTCCCCAAGGACGGGCCACCAAGACCACCGCCATCACCAGAAACTCAACCACCAGCGTGAGCTTGGAGAATGAAATGCTGATGCCGGCGATCTCGACCAGACCCAGCCAAATGCAAATCGCTTTGAGCTGGGCAATCAGCAGCGCCGCCACGTAAGCGCCAGGGATCGAGCCCATGCCGCCGACCACCACGACTACAAACGCGGCGCCGATGATGTGCAGGTCCATCTCTAGGTTGGCGGGTTCGCGGGGCAATTGCAGCGCCCCACCGAGACCGGCCAGAAAAGCGCCCAAAGCAAAGACCGCGGTGAACAACCAAGCCTGGTTCACGCCCAGAGCGCTGACCATGTCACGGTCTTGCGTGGCGGCACGCACCAAGGTGCCAAAGCGGGTCTTGGTCAAGAGCAACCACAGCAGACCCAGCACCACCGGGCCCGCAAAAATCAGAAAAATATCGTAGGAAGGAAACTGCCGTCCGAGAATCAACACCGACCCGGTGAGACCCGGTGCGCGGGGGCCGAGCAATTCTTCAGCACCCCAAAACCACAGCACGCCGTCTTTGATCACCAGTCCGAGCGCAAAGGTCGCCAGCAATTGAAAGAGCTCAGGTGCGCGGTAAATCCGGCGCAGCAGCAGCACTTCAACCAATGCACCCAACAAAGCCACGGCCAGTGCGGCCAACAGCAAGGATGGCCAGAAACCAACGCTGTTGCCAAGTGCACCCACCAGCGAATAAGCCACGTAGATGCCGACCATGAAAAATGAGCCGTGCGCGAAATTAACAATGCGGGTGACGCCAAAAATCAGCGACAGACCGGCGGCCACCAAAAACAAAGAAGAGGCGCCAGCCAAGCCATTCAGCAGCTGCACGACAAAGCCAGAAAAACTCATGAATGCCTTAGAGGGTCAATGAACCGAATCAATAATCGTCAAACCCATCCGGGGTTGTCGCTGTGAGCGTCAACCCCGGATGGCGGATCAAAACAATCAGTCTGCAGCGCGCAGCTTTTTGACGTCAGCGTCGGTCGGCTGGAACTTGGCGCCGTCGAGGTAGCGGTAGTCCACCATCACGCCTTTGCCGTTGTCATTCTTCGTGCGGCCAACATACACACCCATCGTGGACTGGTGGTCCTGCGCGCGGTAAGTAATAGGGCCAAACGGTGTGACCAGGGACAGACCACGGAATGCCGTGATGAGTTTTTCGGTGTCCGTCGAGTTGGCTTTTTTCATGCCGGCTGCCAGCGACTTGATGGCGCTGTAACCGACGATGGAACCCAAGCGCGGATAGTCCTTGAACTTGGCGTTGTAGGCGTTGTAAAAGGCTTTGTGCTCAGGCGTTTGAATGCCGTACCACGGGTAGCCGGTGACGATCCAGCCGTTCGGTGTTTCTTCTTTGAGCGGGTCGAGGTACTCGGGCTCACCGGTCAACAGGCTGACCACGTCACGCCCTTGGAACAGACCGCGGGTGTTGCCTTCGCGCACGAACTTCGAGAGGTCGGCACCGAACAACACGTTGAAAATGGCGTCCGGCTTGGCGTCGGCCAAAGCTTGCACGACGCTGCCGGAATCAACCTTGCCGAGTGGTGGCGCTTGCTCGGCGACGAACTCCACATCAGGCTGTGCGGCTTTCAGCAGGGTCTTGAAACTGGCGGCGGCTGATTGACCGTACTCGTAGTTGGGGTAGACGACAGCCCAGCGCTTTTTCTTCAAGGCGGCGGCCTCTGGCACCAACATTGCGACTTGCATGTAGGTGGAGGTGCGCAGACGGAAGGTGTAGCGATTGCCGTTCTGCCAGACGATTTTGTCGGTCAGTGGCTCAGACGCTAAGAAGAAAACTTTTTTCTGTTTGGCGAAGTCGGTCAGGGCTAGACCAATGTGCGAGAGGAACGAGCCGGTCAGCACGTCGACTTTTTCACGTGAGATCAGTTCTTCAGCGGCGCGCACGGCGTCGCCCGGGTTGGCGTTGTCATCACGAACGATGAGCTCCACTTTTTTACCGTTGATACCGCCGCTGGCGTTGATCTCTTCAATCGCCAAGTCCATGCCCTTTTTGTAGGGCTCGAGGAAGGCCGGTTGCGCTTTGTAGCTGTTGATCTCACCGATCTTGATGGTGTCTTGTGCTTGCGCCGGTGTGAGCACCGAGACAAGGCTGAGGAGCGTCATGGCGCCCAGTGCTTTTTTGAGTTGCATCTTCATAAAAACCTCCTGCGGATGGATAAATCAATGGCGAATTAAATAACAAAAAATGGGGCTCCGGGTTACCGAAGACCGTCCTGACCTTGAATCTCGTGGACCTGCAAGCCGCCCACGCGCGGCAGTGGGCGACCGCTGTCTGTCACGACAACCGCCACCACAATTTCGTTGGCACGCGGTGCGTCTGACACGCGGGCTTCCATCGCATCAAAATGGCTGCGTACAAAGGCCGCGTCTTTGTGGCCCAGCGGCACATCAATGGCGGTTCCGAGCCCACCGCGTTTTTTGCTGGACGGCACCAGTGCGGCGCCTTTTTCAACGGCCAGTCGCAGCGGTGCGCCCAGCTTGGGATGCAATACAGCGGCGGCATGTTCCAGCTCGCCGGCCTCGCCCACAATCGCGGCCTTGCCGTAGCTCTGCGCTTGACCGGGCTCTATGCCCAGGGCTTCAACGCAGCGCTGACCCAGCAGGGCGCCCAACTCTTCGCCGATGGCGATCAGCGCGTCGAGGTTCTCGACGTACTGGCCGGCGAACGGATTCTCAATCACCGCCATAGCCAAGGCCCGGCGTGTCGGCGGCGAAATGGTGCGGCCCATTTCAAGGCAGGTCTCGTCAACCTGAACAATGAGTTTTCGAATTTTGGCTGGCATGTGGGGCTCCTGAATTTCTTCTTGAATGTGAATGGGACTGTGGGCGACTGAAGATGGCTGGCGCGTTCAGCGCAAGCCGTCCCATTGGCTGATGGCGCTGGCGGCCAAACCGGCCATGCGGGCATGGACGCGTGCACCGGTGCTCATGGCCAGAATAAAAACAATTTCGTCGGCCAGGGGCGCGCCAGGCACGCGCACTTCAATGGCGTCAAAGTGGCTGCGCACATAGCTGGCATTGATGTGTGTGAGCGGCACGTCGAGTGTGGTGCCGGGTGCGCCGACTTTTTTGGTCGACGGAACGATGGACAGGCCATTGCCAGGCTGGCCGGTTTTGACTTCGCCCAGGCCTTTGGCGTAGGCGTCGCGATCGCCTTTCCAGCCCAGCAACTCACGCATGGCGTAGCCGCCCGGCACATGCCACATGGCGCCGTGTTCTTGTTCGCCGTCGGCACCGACGATGGCCCCTTTGCCGTAACTCTGAATCTGCTCAGCCGGCACGCCCATGGCGGCACGCAAGCGCTCAGCCATGGCCACACCGACAGGTTGCAGCGCATGCATCATGGGCAACAACTCGGGCTCGTAGCGACCGGCAAATGGATTCGTCATCACGACGCCGATGGCGCCGCGTAGCAATGGGGTTTCAGCCACGGGACCAAATTCATGAAAAATGTGTTCAACGTGGGTGAAGGTGCGTCTTATTTCAATCATGTTCTGGAGTTCCATTTCAGTGTCATGCAAGGACTAGGCCATGACGCCCATTGTTGTCTGTTGAATCGGCTGCAGTGCGCAGATTTTCGTGCGTGTTCAGAATTTGATGTTGACAAACCAGCGCAGCTGAAAAAATCAGTCCGGCGGCATGCAAGGCTTGTGCTTTTCGCAGCCCGGCGTTGAGCGCACGCAGTACCAGCGCAGGCTCTAGCGGCGGCACCCCGGTGGTAACGAGTCGCTCGCCTAAATCACTGTTGTCTTTGAGGGCTGAAGCGGGTTGACGTTGCACCCGGGCGTCTGTCACATTCACTGCATTGGCGATGATGGTGGCGGCGGCATCGGCTTGCGCTGCAGTGCCCGCCAACACCGTCACGCTGTCCGCGATACCGAGTGAAAAACTGCGACCCCGCCAGCCGCTGGTGGCGATGCCTCGCACCGGCATGTCAGCGCTCACGTCGAGATGACCGTCAAGCTGCAAACCGACTTGCAGTTGCGCAGCGTCAAGCCGTGCGAGGTCGGCATACAAGCCGACTCGCAGCGACTGTGAGGGCGCTAAATGCATGGCAATGTCACCGCCGTTGTTGACCCATGCACGTTGCACACCTTCTCTTTTGTAGTACGTGACTATTTCGTCAGCGACAGAGCCGGCAACCGCCGCCATGGAGGTGATGAAGTCGCTGCTAAAGGGTTGGCAGGCCTGCCACATGCGACGCGCCACCGGGCTGCGCAAAGGGCAGTCGCCGTGCACGGCGCGTTGCAGTTGCGCCAGCTCTTGTACCAGTTCAGGTAAGACCTCATTGAAGCGCTGCCAAGCCGCTTCGTGAGCAGCATCGACTGTCGGCGAATCACCTTCAGCGCCGATGACCAGGTCGATCGGGCCGTGCTGGAAATACCAGCGATTTCCGGGAAGGCGAGTGCGTTGGGCTGCCATGAAGGGACGACGCGTTGTTTGTGTTTAACCGAGCAGCGGCGGCCTGGCCAGCGGCCACGGATTTGCAGGCGCGAGGGCTTCCCATGAGCGTGCCAACGGTGCACCTTCGTTGTGCCACGCACCATGACGCAGCGCGTCTTCCAGCGTGCGCACATAGTCCATGTGACCACCGAGTGCACGGTAGTCTTCGAGCTTCATGCTGAACTCAATCGGCGCGACGATGGCCGGTGTTGGCACAGTGCCAAAACTGTTGTCGGGCATGCGCATCACATCGACCATCATGGTGATGCCACCGCCCGGCCAGACGTAGGCTGGTGCGCCACCGCAGGTCACATTCACCAGCGCGCTCTTGATGGCGCGCGTCAGCAGAATCGGGTTCTCGGTCACGCCGGCGCGCAAGCTGCCACCCGCACCACCGAGAAAGAGCACGGTCGTCAGCGAAGGCTCGCAGTTCTCGCCAATCCGGTCAACGATGAGACGAATCTCGTCGGGCATGTCTTGTTCAATGGGTTGCAGCGCGTCGTTCAGCACATACCAAGTGGCGTGCTCGCCCGTCGTCGATGTCATGAGCAAACGCAAGCCGGGCCAGGCCACCGCCGGGTTCCAGCCTTCGATGATGGCGAGTGGGTTGTCGATGTCGGTGCCGCCCCAACCCGTGCCTGGATTAGCCACTTGAAAGTAACGCCCCGGCGTTGATTTGCGGCCACTCATTTGGATGCCCGACGGTGGCATGTCTAGGCAGCGGCCAGCTTGGTGCTCGGTCAAAACGCCGGTGATGTGGTCGTCGACCACCACCACTTCGTCGACCTTGCCGACTAGCTGCATGGCAAAAATACCGATGGTCGCCGAGCCGCAACCGACGCGCATGCGCTTTTCCTCAACGCCGTTGACGATCGGCGCTTTGCCGGCCTGAATGAGAATTTGCGCGCCGCCGTCAATCGTCAATTCAACCGGCTTTTTGTTGCCCAGTGCTTCCATCATTTCGACGGTCACACGGCCTTCTTTTTTGCTGCCACCCGTCAGGTGATGGACACCGCCCAGGGACAACATCTGCGAGCCGTATTCGGCGGTGGTGACGTGGCCGACGACCTCGCCTTTGCAGCGGATATTCGCTTGTTCTGGGCCCAAAAAGCGGTCTGTATCGATCTTCACTTTGAGGCTGCAATAGCTGAAGATGCCTTCAGTCACCACGGTCACCAAGTCAACACCGTCCGCTTGCGACGAGACAATGAAGGGCGCGGGTTTGTAGTCGGGGTAGGTGG
This sequence comes from Comamonadaceae bacterium, assembly GCA_947450675.1. Lineage (GTDB taxonomy): Bacteria > Pseudomonadota > Gammaproteobacteria > Burkholderiales > Burkholderiaceae_C > Polaromonas. Next base: position 21,985 of record CANFWI010000012.1, read on the forward strand.
TGGACGAGCCAACGCCGGTGATGAAAACTTCATCGGCCAACAGCAGGTCGCCATTCCAGGTGCTGTCTGCTTCTTCTGTCTGGGCTTGCGGGCGTGGCGTGAAAGGCACCAAGCGTGCCTCTGGTTCGGCCAAACTGCGCCGCAATAACACCACGGGGTCGACCCGTACCAGCAAACCGCCTTGATTGGCGTAGCGGTCACAGGCGCCGCTGCGGCCTTCAGAAATTTGACACAACACCGGGCAGGCGTTGCAGGCGACTTTGGCGACGACTGCGCGCTCGCCACGCCCGGTTGCGGACTCGGGCGCTGCTGCTGGCTGCGGATTGTCCATGCCTGGAAGGCCGTCTGTCTTGGTGTGTTCTGTCATGTTGACTGTCAATTTCCGTCAGCGCTTAGGTGGCTCCATCAGCCAAACAATTATTTGTCGATGTTGCGAATACTACACTTGAATGTTGCGAACGCTACATTTATAATTTAATTTAACGCATTCGGAATGTCTGCGCAAGAGTGATTTGTTCAAACGCGCTTTTTAGGACGCAAGCCTCGCCGACAATAGAAGCTTCGCCTTTCCATCCAAGATTTACACGTACACACCATGAGCGCTTTCAACGAAGAACGGGTTTTGTCAGTTCACCACTGGACCGACACGCTGTTCACCTTCACGACCACTCGCGACCAGTCGCTTCGTTTCAGCAACGGCCACTTCACCATGATCGGCCTGCGCGTCAATGACAAGCCGCTACTGCGTGCGTACAGCATCGTCAGCCCGAACCACGACGAGCATCTGGAGTTTTTGAGCATCAAGGTGCAAGACGGCCCGTTGACATCGCGCTTGCAACATATCAAGGTGGGTGACACCGTCATCGTCGGCCGCAAACCCACCGGCACTTTGCTGGTGGACTACCTGCTGCCCGGAAAACGTTTGTATTTGTTGTCCACTGGCACCGGTCTGGCGCCTTTCATGAGCATCATCCGCGACCCGGCCACTTATGAGCAGTTCGAGCAAGTGGTGCTGGTGCACGGTGTGCGCCAAGTCAACGAACTGGCTTATCAAGACCTGATCGTCAACGAACTGCCGAAGCATGAGTTTCTGGGCGAGATGATCTCCAAGCAGTTGCTGTATTACCCAACCGTCACGCGTGAGGCTTACCGCAACACCGGCCGGGTGACCGACCTGATTGAGAGTGGCAAGCTGATGGCCGACCTGAATCTCCCCGCCCTCGACCCAGTAGAAGACCGCGTCATGATCTGCGGTAGCCCGGGCATGTTGAAAGACCTGAAGCGAATGCTCGAAGAGCGCGGCTTCAAAGAGGGCAACACGGTTCGCCAGGGTGATTTTGTCATTGAGCGCGCCTTCGCCGAACAGTGAATGGCCACTGCCGCACGCCCACCCAAAGCCACCACCCGCGACAACATCTTGCGGGCGGCGACCAAGGTCTTTGCGCGTTACGGCTATGAAGGCGGCAGTGTTGAGAAAATCTCTCAGGCGGCCAAGTCTTACGACCGGATGATCTACTACTACTTCGGCAACAAGGAAGGCTTGTTCATCGAAGTACTGGAAGACATGTACCGCCGCATGAACGAGGCCGAACTCAAGCTCGTTTTGGACATTGAAAAGCCGGTCGACTCGCTCAAGGGCGTGATCAAGTTCGTGGCCACTTACTACAGCAAGAACCCGGAGTTCATCACGCTGCTGAACACCGAAAACTTGCACCGCGGCAAGCACATCGTCAAGTCCAGCCGGGCCCGCGACTACTCCTCTCCCGCCATCGCCATCATTCGGCAACTGCTTGACAGCGGTGCCCGCCAAGGGGTGTTCAGGCCCGACATCGTCGCCCGCGACGTTTACTTGTTGATTGCAGCCACCGGCTATTTTTACGTTTCAAACACGCACACGCTGTCGACCTTTTTGGGTGAAGACCTGAAGGCGCCAGAAGCGATCGCCCACTGGCAAGATTTCATCACCACCAGCGTGCTGCGCACGGTGATGTTGACACCACCCTAACCAAGGACCCTCATGGCTGAAGTCATTGCAGACGGAAAATCCGGCAAAGTTGTCATCACCAACATCGGCTTGCTGCTGTCTGGCGACATCGACAAACCAATTTTGGACGCCGACACCATCGTCGTTCAAGACGGTTTGATCGTCGCCGTGGGCAAGGCCAAAGACTGCGACTGCAGCCATGCCCGCACCACCATTGACGTGCACCAGACCTGCGTGGCGCCGGGGCTGATTGACAGCCATGTCCACCCTGTGTTTGGCGACTGGACGCCGCGTCAAAACCAACTTGGTTGGATTGAGTCGACCATGAACGGCGGCGTCACCACCATGATTTCTGCGGGTGAAGTCCACTTGCCGGGTCGCCCCAAAGACATCGTCGGCCTGAAGGCTCTTGCCATCACGGCGCAGCGGGCTTTTGACAACTTCCGCCCGGGTGGTGTGAAGGTGCTGGCCGGTGCGCCCATCATTGAAAAAGGCATGGTCGAGCAAGACTTCAAGGAACTCGCTGAAGCCGGCGTGACGCTGCTTGGCGAAGTCGGTTTGGGTTCGGTCAAGGCTGGCTACGAAGCCAAGGAAATGGTTGCCTGGGCCCGCAAGTACGGCATTCAAAGCACCATCCACACTGGCGGCCCGTCGATCCCCGGCTCGGGCCTGATCGACAAAGACGTGGTGCTCGAAGCCGACGCCGACATCATCGGCCACATCAACGGCGGCCACACGTCCTTGTCGGAGCAGCATGTCTGCGACCTCTGCGAGCAATCCTCACGCGCGATTGAGATCGTTCACAACGGCAATGAAAAAGTAGCGATTGCGGCAGCCCAAGCGGCGCTGCAATTGAAGTGCCCGCACCGTGTGATTTTGGGCACCGACGGCCCAGCCGGCTCGGGCGTGCAGCCGCTGGGCATGCTGCGCATGGTGGCGTTGCTGTCGAGTCTGGGCAATATCCCGGCTGAGCTGACCTTTTGTTTTGCCACCGGCAACACGGCGCGCCTGCGCAATCTCAATTGCGGTTTGATTGAAGTCGGTCATGCGGCTGACTTTGTCTTCATGGACAAGGCCCAGCACACCGCTGGCCGGGACCTGCTCGACAGCGTTCAGCGCGGTGACATTCCGGGCATTGGCATGGTGATGATTGACGGCATCGTGCGTTGTGGCCGCAGCCGCAACACGCCGCCGGCCACTGAGATCCCAAGCGTCACAACCCACGCCTGAGACAAACTTTCAGGGCCTCAAGGCCTCAAGGCCTCAAGGCATTTTGTCGTCAGGCGGTGGCGCACTGGCCTCACGCGGCCCGATCATGCCCAGACGCGCCTTCAAAGACTGCGGCTGGCCGGTCAGCACCGCGGCGTAGTTGGTGGTGTTGGACAACACTTTCTTCACGTAGTCGCGGGTTTCGTTGAAGGGCACGTTTTCGGCCCAGATCGCGGCTTCGAGTTGCGGCCCGTTGCGCCAGTTGCGCGGCCGTCCCGGCCCGGCGTTGTAAGCGGCTGCGGCCATCGCCATCGAGCCACCAAAATCATCCAGCGCCCGCTTCAGGTAAGCCGTGCCAATGGTGATGTTGGTGTCGCGGTCGTTGAGTTGATTGGCCGTGAAGCCTGTCAGGCCGATGTAGCGGGCGGTTTCACGCGCGGTGGCCGGCATGATCTGCATCAGGCCGGAAGCACCGACGCCTGAGCGCGCTTCCATGACGAAGCGGCTTTCTTGGCGGATCAAGCCGTAGACGTAGGCTGGATCGAGTCCGATGTCGCGGCTGCGTTTGATGACGGCGTCGCGAAACGGCAGCGGGAAGCGTTGTGCAAAGTCCATGTCGCCTTGCGTGCGATCGCTGGTGTTGATGCAGCGGTCCCAAATGGCACGGTCGCAAGCCAGCTGCGCGGCAGCCAACAGTTCACGCTCACCCATGCCGCCAGTTTGGGCCAAGTTGGTGGCATAGTTCCATTCGCGCACACCTTCGCTGCGTAGACCGATGGCGATGGCGTGCGTCGCCCGCTGCAGACTGGCGTTGCTGCGGGCGGCTTCTTTTTCTTCGTTGCTCAGGGCCGCAGGGCGTGCCGGTACGGTGATCAGCTGGCCCAACTCTTCAAGTGCGAGCTGTTCGTAAAAACCGCGCACCGAGGCGATTGACTGGTAAAGCGCCAGCGCTTCAGCCCGCTTAGGCGCTGTTGGCGTGGGTGTGGCGGCCAGCAAGGCGCGGGCTTTCCAGTAAATCCAGGTCGGATCTTGGCGGGTGTCGCCGCTCATGGCATTGATGCTGCTCAGCACCAGTGCCCAGCGCGGCTGGTTGCCGGCGCGCAAGGCGGCACGGGTTTTCCAGCCGAGCATTTCGTCGGTGAGATCACTGTCCGCTGAGACCTTGTCGAAATACGCCAAAGGGTCTGATCCTGGGCTGCTGAAACGGATCGCGCTTTGCTTGCCGATGACGCCCCAGACCCAGTTGCGCTCTTCGGAGCTCAACTGAAAGCCCCATTTGTGGGCTAGAAACTTGGCGGCTGCGTCGGGGTCGGTGGCGGCCAACTTGACCAACGCCAGCGTGATGAGTTCTTTGCGAACTTTCGTGAACGCGAGTTTTTTGTCGGTCAAAAATTGCGACGGATTGGCCTGAATGATCGCCAGCAGAGCCATCGATTCCGGGGAGACCATCTCGACGGCATCGCGGGTCGGGCGCGGTCGGTTGTTCTCTATTGACAGCCGGGCTTTGCGCCAAATGTCCAGCGGCGCCAGTTGTTTGGAAGCCAGCAGGCGCTCAGCGGCGGCCCGGCAACCGCCATCGGCGTCGCGCTGGGCGTACCAGTTTTTCTTTACGTTGTCGGCCAGCGCGCCCGTGCCATCCGGGCCCTTTTTGACATGCTCAATCAACCATGCGTAGCAGCGCACATCGCGGTCATCGCCCATCCGAAACTGCGGATGCTCGGCGGCAAATGTGGTCCAGTCACGGCGGTCGCCGAGCAGCAGCAACCAGTCGTTGCGCAGGCGGTCTTCTTGGTAGCTGCCGGCGTAACGCGCCAGAAAAGCCTGCACTTCTTGCTGGCTGGCTTCGTTCAGCCGGCTGTTCAACTCCCAATAGGCCGCCCACGGCTCTAGCACGTGGCCACGCACCTGCGGCAGCAAGGCGGTCAAGCGGGTTTTGTCGCCGCGCCTGAAGGCCTGGCCCATCTCTAAAACGGTGTCGTCGGCACGCGTTAACGCTGCCGCCGGCGCGGTTTGCGCGGTGGCCGGAACGGTGAAAAAAGAGCTTGTCAGCGCTGTGAGCGCCGCGGTGTAAAAAAATTTCGATAGCATCGGGTGATTATGGACAAATTAACTGCGCGGAAACATCTCATCGATCAACGCTTGAACCTGCCTGACCGCCTGCAGCGCGCAGACTTGTTGCAACGGGTCATGCGCATCTGGCTGGTCGGCCGGCCGGATGCCGTGATTGGTGCTTACTGGCCCATCAAAGGGGAGTTCGATCCTTTGCCGGCGCTCTACCGCTGGCAAGAAGATGCCATGCTCGGCGAGCTGTTTGAGCCAAACAAGCCTTTGACGCCGGACGGTGGCACGCAAATCGTGACCGAAAGTCTGGCGAACCGTTCACCCCGCAAGATCGGACTGCCGGTGGTCGACAAAGTTCACAATACCTTGACTTTTCATGCTTGGTACCCGGGTTGCCCGATGGAAGAAGACGCCTACGGCATCCCAAAACCCAAAGACACCGAGGTGATCGTCCCGACCTTGCTGTTTGTGCCTTGCGTCGGTTACGGTCCGGGCGGCTACCGCTTGGGCTATGGCGGCGGGTTTTATGACCGGACGCTGGCCACCTTGCAACCCAAGCCGGCTACGGTTGGCCTGGGTTATAGCCACGGTTGGCTACCGGACCTGCAACCCGAAGCGCACGATGTGCCGCTCGACGCCTTGCTGAACGACGAAGGCGTGGTCTGGTCGGGTAGCTGACGCTGGACTTTAGCGCTGGGCTGCCAGTGCGCGCAAATCCAGTTCGTAATTTTGCAACTTGCGCAGAGCTTTCAGACGCTGATCGGGGCTCATGCTGTTGTGCAAGTCAGCGAAGGTCTGGCAGTCTTGCAGCCGCGTTTTTTGGCTGTAGTCCCGGTAATTCGGGTCTGGCGACATGGCCACGCGGGCAAAAACGCCGCCCAAATTGCTCGTCATGCTGGTGGGTGAGGTTTGCTTCAGGTTGCGCAGCGTTTGCCGCAAATCTTGCTGTCTGCGCAGGCGCTCGGCATAGGCCGCTTCGGGGTCGAAGCTGGACGCTTCAAGCCGTGCACCCAATAAGGCTTCTTGCTTGCTGGTGAGGTTGCCGTAAAGATTCTCGGCGCGTGAGACCGCTTGCTCAAGCCGCTTGTCGCGCAGCTTGGCCGGTGTTACGTCGATGTACTCTTTGCGGTACTTGGCGTTGGCTCGTGCCAACTTTTTTTGGAGATGCGCTAACTGCGCGTTGTCCAAACTGGCCAGCACCTGCATGCCAGCGCCTTGAGCTCCTGACTGCAACCGACCAGCGATGCCGTCAAAGGTCACGATCAAGCGATCTTGTATCTCGGTGTACAGCGTGCAGGCCTGCTCGACCGTCATGTCGTTGGGTATCTGGTGCTGCAGCTTTTCCAGCGTCTCAAGGTAAAGCGGCAACTGCGTTTGCCGATGCCATTGTTGGATATCGTCCAGCGCCGCCTTCACCAATGGGCGTTGGCTTGAGTTGAAATCAAGGTAGTCATCGATGTACCAGTACGTCGCCAGCGGCGACTGGTTGTAGGCCAAACGCAGCGCGCCGCAGCCCTGCAGCCCGATGATGAGCATGGCTGCGCCGATAATCTTCAGCAGGGTTTTAAACAATGACAAGTGAGCAGGATATTTCATGGCAACTCCGATAGACGTCGTCATCATGGCCGCCGGCAAGGGTACACGGATGAAAAGCGCATTGCCCAAAGTGTTGCACCGTTTGGGCGGTCGCGCTTTGTTACGCCATGTCATCGAATGTGCCGCCATGTTATCGGCCAGGCAAGCAGTGGTCATCACCGGCCACGGCGCGGCTGAGGTCGAGGCGGCGCTGAGCGCTGAAGCCCCTGCATCTTTGGGCCTGCAGTTTGTTCGTCAAGAACCCCAGCTGGGCACCGGTCATGCCGTGCAGCAAGCGCTGCCGCAACTGGCTGACGACGGCGTCACGCTGATTTTGTCCGGCGATGTGCCTCTCACCCAAGCCAGCACCTTGCAGGCGCTGCTGGCGCTCTGCGCAGGCCAGCAATTGGCCTTGCTGACGCTGGCCATGCCCGACCCAACGGGTTACGGCCGCATCGTGCGAGAAAACGGTGAAGGCGCTGGCGGCAAGGTACTGGCCATCGTTGAGCACAAAGATGCCAGCGACGCACAGCGCCAGATCAGCGAGATTTACAGCGGCATCATGGCCGTGCCCACGCGCTTGCTGCGGACGTGGCTGAGCCGTCTTGATAACCAAAACGCCCAGGGCGAGTACTACCTCACCGACATCGTTAAGTTCGCCGTGGCCGACGGCTTGCCCGTGCTGGCGCACCAGATCACCGACGCCGCGCAGGTGGCTGGCGTCAACAGCCCCGTGCAACTGGCTGAGCTGGAACGAATTTATCAGCGGCGCAACGCCGACGCGCTGATGGAGCAAGGCACGCGGCTGGCCGACCCGGCGCGGCTGGATGTGCGCGGGCAACTGGTCTGCGGGCGCGATGTTGAGATCGACGTTAATTGCGTTTTTGAAGGCCGCGTCAGCCTCGGTGACGGCGTGCGCGTGGGCGCCAACTGCGTCATCGCCAACGCCCGCATTGCCGCTGGCGCGGTGATCCATCCGTTCACCCACATCGATGGCGAACAGCTTGGCGTCGAGGTCGGCGAAGGCGCGCTGATCGGCCCGTTTGCCCGCCTGCGGCCCGGTGCGAAGCTGGGCGCCGACGTGCACATCGGCAACTTTGTCGAAGTGAAAAATTCGACCTTGGCCAAAGGCGCCAAAGCCAATCACTTGGCGTACTTGGGCGACGCCACCGTGGGCGAGCGCGTGAACTATGGCGCCGGCAGCATCACCGCCAACTACGACGGCGCCAACAAGCACCGCACCGTGATCGAGGCCGACGTGCATGTGGGCAGCAATTGCGTGCTGATCGCGCCCGTCACCATTGGCGCCGGCGGCACCATCGGCGGCGGCTCGACCATCACCAAAGACACCGCGCCGGGCGCCTTGAGCGTGGCGCGCGGCAAGCAGCTGAGTATTGCGAATTGGGCCAGGCCGGTGAAGAAATCCAAGAGCTGAGCCTGACCGACTGCCGTCGTTGCGAGCAAAAAGACCCCGTCACTGCGAGCGAAGCGCGGCAGTCCATGACTGCGAATTCGTGCTCTGGACTGCCGCGCTTCGCTCGCAGAGACGAAAATTCAGTTTTGCGCTCGCCTCGACGGTGTTGCTGAACCTCAAACTCCCAGCAAGACCTGCGGCTTGAACTTCGCCCGGTGCAGACTGAAAAACGCTTTCACGTTGCGCACATTGGCGTCGCTGGTAAATAAGCGCTGGGCCAGCGCCAAGTAGGCCGGCATGTCGGGCACGTGGACCACCAGCATGAAGTCCGGCCCGGGTGAGACGCGGTAGCACTGCTGCACTGCGGGGTCTTGAATCACCCGCGCTTCAAACGCCTCGGCTTCCTCGTTGCCTTGCCGGTCCAGCGTGACCTCGGTGATGGCGGTCAGGCCGCGGCCTAGCGTGGCGGCCAGTTTGTCGGTGTTGAGCAAGGCAATTTGGTGCTCTATCAGGCCGGCGTCGCGCAGGCGTTTGATGCGCCGCAAGCAGGTCGGCGGAGAGACATGGGCTCGCTCGGCCAGCGCTTGGTTGCTCAGGGAGGCATCTTGCTGAAGCTCGTCGAGCAGGCGGATGTCGATCGCATCAATCGTGATTTGTTCCATAAAATATGTATTTTAGAAATTTATAGAAAATATTACTTGCTTGTGAAATTTTATTCCATATCAACTAATATTTTGACCAACTAAAAAAGTTGTCGACCCGTACCATCTGCCAACTCAATTGATTTCAGGAGCTGGCTTATGTGCGGTATCGTCGCCGCGGTTTCAAACCGCAACATCGTTCCCATCCTCGTGCAGGGTTTGCAACGCCTTGAATACCGCGGCTACGACTCCTGCGGCGTCGCGGTGTATGCGGGCGGCCTGAAGCGGGCGCGCAGCACCTCGCGCGTGGCCGAACTGCAAGCGCAGGTCAGCGCTGAACACCTTGAAGGCGGCACCGGCATTGCGCACACGCGCTGGGCCACGCACGGCGCTCCGGCGGTGCACAACGCGCACCCGCATTTCAGCCACGGCAGCGGCACAGACGCGGCGCAGCGCCCCGGCAAAGTGGCTTTGGTGCACAACGGCATCATTGAAAACCACGACGAATTGCGCGCCACTTTGCAGGCCAAAGGCTATGTGTTTCAGAGCCAGACCGACACCGAAGTCATCGTTCATTTGGTCGACAGCTTGTACGACGGCGACTTGTTTGAGGCGCTGAAAGCCGCCGTCACGCAGCTGCACGGCGCGTATGCGATTGCCGCTTTTTGCAAAGACGAACCACACCGCGTGGTCGGCGCACGCGCTGGCTCTCCCTTGATTTTGGGCGTGGGCGAAGACGGCGCTGAGCACTTTTTAGCCAGCGACGCGATGGCGTTGGCCGGTGTGACCGACCAGATTGTCTACCTCGAAGAAGGTGATTTGATCGACATTCAGCTGGGTAAATACTGGGTTTTTGACCGCCAACACAAGGCCGTCAAGCGCGAGGTCAAAACCGTCCAAGAGCACAGCGGCGCGGCCGAACTCGGGCCGTACCGCCACTACATGCAAAAAGAAATTTTTGAGCAGCCGCGCGCCATTGCCGACACGCTGGAAGGCGTCAACGCCATCGTGCCCGAGCTGTTTGGCGACGCGGCTTACCGCAGCTTCAAAGACATCGATTCGGTGTTGATCCTGGCCTGCGGCACCAGCTACTACAGCGGCTGCACAGCGAAGTACTGGCTGGAAAGCATTGCCGGTATTCCGACGCAGGTCGAAGTCGCCAGCGAATACCGCTACCGCACCAGCGTGCCGAATCCGCGCACCTTGGTCGTCACCATCACGCAAAGCGGTGAAACCGCCGACACGCTGGCCGCGCTGCGCCACGCGCAAAGCCTGGGCATGACGCAAACCCTGACCATCTGCAACGTCGCCACCTCGGCGATGGTGCGCGAATGCAAGCTGGCCTACATCACCCGGGCGGGCGTCGAGATTGGTGTCGCCTCGACAAAGGCCTTCACGGCGCAACTGGCCGGCCTGTTTTTGCTCACCTTGGCCTTGGCGCAAAGCAAAGGCCGCCTGACTGAAGAAGACGAAGCCGCGCACTTGAAAGCCATGCGCCACTTGCCGGCAGCGCTGCAAGCCGTGTTGGCGCTGGAGCCGCAAATCATCAGCTGGTCAGAAGACTTCGCGAAGATGGAAAATGCGCTGTTTTTAGGCCGTGGCCTGCACTACCCGATCGCCATGGAAGGCGCTCTCAAGCTGAAGGAAATCAGCTACATCCACGCCGAGGCTTACCCGGCAGGAGAGCTCAAACACGGCCCGCTGGCGCTGGTGACCAGCGCCATGCCGGTGGTGACAGTGGCACCCAACGACAGCCTGCTTGAAAAACTCAAAAGCAATTTGCAAGAAGTGCGCGCCCGCGGCGGCGTGCTCTACGTGCTGGCCGACGCCGACACGCGCATTGAAAGCGGCGAAGGCATTCACGTCATCCGCATGCCCGAACACTACGGCGCATTGAGCCCGATGCTGCACGTGGTGCCGCTGCAATTGCTGGCGTACCACACCGCCTGCGCGCGCGGGACGGATGTGGACAAACCGAGGAATCTGGCGAAGAGTGTGACGGTGGAGTGAGTCAGGATTTAGGCTGCGCTATTTGACATGACTGAGAATGAATGCGCCTACAAAGTGTCCTGCTTGATCCACTGCGCCAGCGTACATATGTCGACCGCTGGTTGATGGATTTCCTTCGTCGAAGCCACCCTGTACAAGCTCAAGTTCAGTGGATGCAGAGTTCTTCACTTTCAAGTCAGCGAACAAGGCTTGTGCGTTGGCGGGGCTGGTCCAACTATTGGGATCATCTTTGTGATGAAGCACCATCACAGGGAGGCTCAGCGGCCCCTTCACTTTGGTCTCGTTTCTGCTGCCGCTGAAGATGACGCCACTGAGTGAGTTTTGATTGACGGTGGTTTGGTTTAAAAACTCGGCAACACTGATGGCCCCATTGCTGTGGCCGAGTAGAAAAATAGGTTGCGACTTTTTCTGGCTGTAGAAATTCACCACCGCCTTGATGCGCTCAATATGGTCGTTGGTAAATCTAGGCGCAAGGTATCCGTTCTTCAAACCGAGTGACGTCTTACTGTCCATAAAAACCAGATCAATCGATTTTTCACCGTCTGATTGGCTCAGTGTTTTGAGTAGCCAAGTTGGTTGAGGATTGGTTTTTGACGCTATCCCAAAACTACCGTCGCCGCCAGGTAAAAAAATCAAGGTGGCGACTGAGTTGGGCTTCGGCCAATAGGCGGTTGGGACGGAGTCATCGTTAAACGGAACCAAAATCACTTCAGCGCTAGAAATTCCCTGCAGCAGCAACAGTGAAACAAGTAAGAAAAGTCGGCGTAACTTCATATGGCGGTCACATTCGAGTGGGTGTTTAGCGGATTCAATAGTACGAAACTTTACTCCGTCTTAATACCCGCTGCCTTGATAATTTCCGCATTGGACACCATTTCTGCGCGACGTTTCTAAAAATGAAAAAATTGATGTCTTGAATTACTGGGCCGGAGCCCTGGTGGATAGACGGTTGTCAATGCGCGTGTTTGAGCGCGTCGTGGATGAAGGTGGCTTTGCCGCTGCGGTGCTCGCCAGCTATGTGATTGCCCCACTGCTGGCCGCAGCGCACACGCATTTTTCTGGATTATTTGGTGGCAGAGACGCAGCTGCAAACCACCAAAGCCATGGAGGCTTGCAGCGCCAGCGCCGGCTAGGGCCGCGCAAAAACCGGCAAAATCAGGTTAGATTCGTTGATCTAAAAAAACTGACACAAAAGAAACCCATGAACCAAGCCACCGAACGCCCAGCTTTGCCCGACCACCTGTCGATTGACCCGCGCAGCCCGCACCATCATGCCGCCGTGTTTGAACACGACATCGGCATTCGATTCAATGACAAAGAGCGCCAAGATGTCGCGGAATATTGCATCAGCGAAGGCTGGGTCAAAGTGCCCGCCGGCAAAGCGCTGGACCGCAAGGGCCAGCCGCTGTTGCTCAAGCTGAAAGGCAAGGTCGAGGCTTTTTACCCTTAAGATTTACCGTTACCCGCCCAGACCGGCAAAGACGTTTTGCACGTCGTCATTGCCGTCGATGGCGGCTAAAAAGGCTTCGACTTCTTCCAATTGCTCGGCGCTCAAACTGGCCGGGTCGATCGGGTTTTTAGCCTTGTAGCCGAGCTTGGCAGACAGCACGCTAAAGCCCTGCGCCGGCAGCGCGCGACTGACCAAATCGAGGTCGGTGGCGTCCGTCAAAAAGGTTGTGGTGCCGTCTTCTTCGGCTGGCTCGAAGTCTTGCGCGCCGGCTTCGATGGCTGCCAGTTCAGGGTCGCTGCCGGCCACCAAGGTCTCGGCTTCGATGATGCCGACATGGTCAAAATCCCAAGATACGGAGCCCGATGTGCCCAGCTGCCCTTTGCGGAACAGCACGCGCATTTCGGGGGCGGTGCGGTTGACGTTGTCGGTCAGGCACTCGACCATCACCGGCACGCGGTGTGGCGCGAAGCCTTCATAAATCACATGCTCAAAATTAACCGATTCACCCGTCAGGCCAGCCCCTTTTTTGATGGCACGGTCCAAGGTGTCTTTTGGCATAGAGACTTTGCGGGCTTGCTCGACCACCAGTCGCAGCCGCGCGTTGGACGCCGGGTCAGCGCCGTTGCGCGCCGCGATCATGATGTCTTTGGCCAAACGGCCGAACAGTTTGCCTCTGGCATTTGCAGCCAGTTCTTTGCCTTTTGCTTTCCACTGCGCGCCCATGTCTGAAATTCCTGTGTTGTCGCGCTCGAATGCGCTTGGCTTGATTGGGGGCCTACTTTACACCCTGAAATTTAAGGTCCAATAGACAGATGACAAGACCGATGACACACGAGGACCCAAGCGACCAGCGTCTGACCGAGCTGGAGATCAAAGCCAGTTTTTCAGAAGACTTGCTAGACCAGCTGAATCTGGTGATCGTCAGGCAGCAAGCGCAAATTGATTTGTTGATCAAGGAGGTCAAGCAATTGCGCGAACAGCAGCCAGACGGCGTGGCGGGCGGTGCGGCGCGTTTGATGGACGACTTGCCGCCGCATTATTGACGGCCTCCGCCTGACGTAACATCTTGTCACCATGCGATTTCTATTGACTCTTTTTAAACTGCTGCCGGTCTTGCTGCTGGCTGGTTCACTGGCTGCGTGCTCGCAAGAACCAGAACTTGCCACGCTGCCCGACTTGGCCCCGATGTCCGGCGACTCACCGATGTTGCGCCTAGGCCCCGACAACTTGCCGCTGTTGCCGCCAGTCGTCAGCCAGATCAAATACGAGTATTACCAATGCGACACGCTGGTCAGTGATTGGTTTTTAAAGCTGTTGTTGGCTGAGATGAATTTCCTTGAAAAGGATGCCGGCTTGGCGCATGTCGACGGCAGCGCCTGTGCGGTCAGCCGGGCCATCAACCAAGGTCAAGCCGAGCCTCGCTTCACCGTGAGTCTTTACAGCAGCCGCAAAGAAGCCAATGAATGTGTCGTGAATTCACGCTGTGCGGTGGCCCGTAATGTGACTTTGGTGCCTCGGGAAGGGGCTGTCTGGCGCTCGTATTTTTTGACCGATTTTGAGCTGAATAAATACTACACGCACTGTCTGGCGCCGCCTCAAAAATGGCACAAAGGCGTCACTTGCGATGGCGTTGTACCGAGGACTTGAACCGTGGCGACCCATAAAAACGTAACTGCCGGCATGCGGCTGGACCCCGAAGTTCGCCGCCAGCAAATACTCGACGCCGCTATCAGCTACTTTGCGGAAGCCGGGTTTGGTGTTCAGACGCGCGAACTGTCGCGCCGCCTCGGTATTTCACAGCCCTTGCTGTACCGCTATTTCCCGTCCAAGCAGGACTTGATCAACGCGGTTTTTGACGCCGTCTTCATGAGCAAATGGGACGACGCATGGATCGCCGGTCTGCAAGACCGCAGCATACCGTTGCGCGACCGCCTGCTGCAGTTTTACCTGCAGTACGCAGGTGCGACGTATCAGCCCGAGTGGATTCGCATTTACATGTACGCCGGGCTGTCCGACATGGACATGAATCGGAACTACCTCGGGCTGGTGCGAAAAAAGCTGTTGATCGTGATGTGCCGCGAGTTCCGGCACACCTTCGTGGCCGAGGCTGACGACTTGCCAACGATTTCCGCGCGCGAGATAGAACTGCTGTGGACGCTGCACGGTGGCATGTTTTACTGGGCTGTCCGGCACAATATTTTCAACATGAAGTCGACCACGCCGTTTGAGACGCGCACCACCGACGCCATCGACATTTTCTTGGCTGGCGCCAAGACGCTTTACCCTCAAATCGTGGCGAAGGCTCCGCGCACAAAGAGCAAAGGCGCGACGGGCTCAGACTCGTAGCGCAAGACACGGGCCAGAATGATCTGGTGGTCGCCAGCGGGCACCACAGATTCAGTCACGCAATAAAAACGGGCTGAACAGCCCTCCAGCAGCGGCGCGCCAAAGTCGCCTGGCGCTTGATGCTCAACGCCCGAAAATTTATCCGCTTGCGGTGTGGCAAAGTGCCTGGCCAGCGCTTCTTGGTCTTTGGACAAGACATGAATGGCTTGCTGTCGGCCCACTGAAAAATGCGGCACGCTGGTTGACTGGTTAGAAATAGACCACAGCACCAGCGGTGGGTCCAGCGACACCGAACTGAAGCTGTTCACCGTCAGCCCAATCA
This sequence comes from Comamonadaceae bacterium, assembly GCA_947450675.1. Classification (GTDB taxonomy): domain Bacteria; phylum Pseudomonadota; class Gammaproteobacteria; order Burkholderiales; family Burkholderiaceae_C; genus Polaromonas. The sequence continues at coordinate 36,997 of CANFWI010000012.1, forward strand.
AGGACTGGCCTTGCTCATCGCGCGTGGTGATGACCGTCACGCCGGTGGAGAACGAGCCCAGCGCATCACGCAAGGCCCGTTTTTCTTGTGCGGTGGCCGCTTGCATCAGGATTCCCCGGCAAACTTCTCGAGCACCGCGTAAACCGCAGCTGTGTCGTCCATCGCGTGACCTTGCGCCATCGCTGCAAGGTAGACCGGAATGCAGGCGGTGAAGAGCGGCGCCGGCACCGACAGCGCGCGCAGTGCTTCGTAAATGATGGCCATGTCTTTTTGCCAGACGTTGATCTTCATGGTGGCGTCGTCCCAAGTGCGGTTCACCATCATCGGACCGCGCACCTGGAACATGCGTGAACCGCCGGCACCGTCAGCCACCACATCGACAATCATTTTGGGGTCCAGCCCCATCTGCTTGCCGAACAAAATCGCCTCGGCAGTTGAGACGTTGTGAATCGCCACCAGCAAGTTGGCGACGAGCTTCATCTTCATGCCGTTGCCGAACTCACCCACCGTGAATTGCGACCTCGAAAAGCCCTTGAAAACCTCCGTCATGTGGCGAATCGGACCGGCTTCGCCACTGGCGTACACCGTCAGGTCGCGCACCTTGGCTTGGGCGCCCGTGCCGGACAGCGGCGTGTCAATCATCTTGATGCCGGCCTTGGCCAACACCTTGCGCGCGGCCAGCTTGTCTTCAATCGGCAGCGTGCTGGTTTCGGCCACCACCAGCGAACCCTTGGCCAAGCCTTGCTTGACGGCGTGGCTGGCGAGTTCTTCGCAGACCGCCATCAAGGCCGCGACCGCGGGCAGTGAGCAAATGATGTGGTTGGTTTTACCGACCAGCATGCCCGGCGTGGTCCCGACCTTTGACAGCTTGGGCGTCAATTTTTTACGCGCGGCCGGGTTGACGTCGATGCCGATGACGGCAAAGCCTGCGTCTTGCAGATTAGCCGCCATGGCAGATCCCATGATGCCCAGACCGATGACGCCGACAGAAATTCCAGTGACTTGTTTTTTCATGCTTTTTCCAGTTGCAAGGGTGAACCCTGAGATGCTCTTATTGATCCATTGATAAACTAACTATACAATAATTTTTCGTTTCGAAACACTTTTTATCAGGACGGATCACCCATGAAACTCGGCACATTCATGATGCCTTTGCATCCACCGTCGCGCATCCCCAGCGAAACGCTGCGTGAAGACCGCGAGGCCATCATCTTGGCTGACCGACTCGGCTACACAGAGGCTTATGTGGGTGAGCATGTCACCGACTTGGCTGAGAATGTCACCTCTTGCTTGATGTTTTTGAGCAGCTTGGCGTTTGAGACCAAGCAGATCAAACTCGGCTCGGGCACCATCAACATGCCCAACGGTCATCCCGCCGCGATTGCTGCGAACGTCGCCATGCTCGACCACATGTTGCAAGGCCGTTTCATCATGGGCATCAGCCCCGGTGGTCTGGCCTCAGACGCTGAAGTTTTTGGGAACTTCGGCAAGGACCGCCTCGAGATGTTTGTTGAATGCATTGACATGGTCCAAGCCATCTGGAGTGGTACGGCGCCTTACGACTTGCAGGGCAAGTACTTCAACGTCAGCACCTCCAAAACCATGATTCCTGAGATCGGTCAAGGCATCATCCTCAAACCGTACCAGCTGCCGTTCCCGCCCGTCGTCGTGACAGCGGTCGCCCCTTTTTCCAAAGGCATCACCGCCGCAGCTGCCCGCGGCTGGGACCCGATTTCAGCCAACTTTTTGTTGCCTGAATGGGTCAAGAGTCACTGGCCCAGTTATGTCGAGGGTTGCAAGCAGGCTGGGCGCATCGCCGACGCCGCCAATTGGCGTGTTGCCAAAAGCATTTTTGTCACTGATGGCGACGACGTGCAGGCCAAGCGCTATGGCCACACACCCGCTGGCCCGTACCACTTTTACTTCAAGCAACTGATCCGCAAACTGGTGGGCTTTGGTGGCCGCTCCAATCTGTTCAAACTCGACCAGAGCGAGCCCGATGAAGCCATCAACGCGGACACCATGACTGCAAAGTTGGTGCTGGCCGGGTCGGTCAACAGCGTGGTCGACCAGTTGCTCGCCTTCCGCGAAAAAACCGGCGACTTCGGCACCCTGCTGTACGCCTGCCACGACTGGGTCGACCCAGCACTCGGCCGCCGCTCAATGGAGCTGATGGCTGAAAAAGTCATGCCGCAAGTCAACGCAGCCATCGCTAAATCTGCCTGAAGGAGCGGCCATGCAAGCCATGAAAATAGGCATCGCCGGTACCGGCAAGATGGGCAGCGCCATGGCCATGCGGCTGTTGTCGCAGGGTCATCAGGTCAGGGTCTGGAACCGCACGGCTGCTCGGGCGCAACCCTTGCTCGACGCCGGAGCCACGTGGGCTGCTACACCGCGTGAGCTGGTCGCACACACCGACGCGGTGATCAGCATGCTCACCGATGAGCAGGCCTTGCAAGAGGTTTACTTTTCAGCCGACGGGTTGTTGGCAGGTGTCGCGCAAGGCAGGCTGCTGATTGACATGAGCACCATGAGTTCAGCCCGGCAAGCAGACATGGGTCAGCGCGTCAGCGCCGCCGGTGCGGCTTATGTGGAGTGCCCGGTCGGCGGCAGCATCGGTCCGGCCAAAGAGGGCAAGTTGCTCGGTTTTGCGGGCGGTGCAGAGGCCGACGTCAGCCGAGCGCTGCCCATTCTCAATGTGCTCTGTCGGCGGGTCGAACACGTCGGCCCGCACGGCGCTGGCGCCATGATGAAACTGGCGATTAATTTGCCGCTGATGGTGTATTGGCAGACGCTGGGCGAAGCGCTGTCATTGATCGAGCCGCTGGGGCTTGACCCGAGCCGCGTGATTGATATTTTTTCTGAGTCGTCTGGCGGTCCCAACATGCTGAAAGTGCGCGGCGGCATGATCGCGCAGGCCTTGGCAGGGGAGAAAAATGACACCGTGACGGTCAACCTTGGCACCATGCGCAAGGATGTCCGCTCGATGCTGGCCCAAGGCACTGCGCAGCACCGAAAAATGCCCTTGACCGCCGCCACGCTGGCGAACTTTGACGCGGCAGCGGGCAGTGGTTTGGACTCTGCTGACTGCACGCAATTGTTGGTGTGGTGGTTGGGCCAAGCCGGCAAGTTGCCCGGCTAAGTGGCTAAGTGACTGAGTGGCATCAGGGTAACAACCGAGACTATTTATCGAACGACCGATTAGACTGATTTGGTGTGCTGGAACTGTGACTTGAACTGATCTGAAAAATACAAGGAGACAAGATGTCGTGCAAAAGCAAAAACTCATTGACCTTGCGCTATGTGATAGCGTCAGCGCTGTGTCTTTCGGTCTGGACGGGCGCGCAAGCGCAAGCCCAACCCTTTCCCTCCAAACCCGTCAAATTGGTGGTGACCTATCCCGCCGGCGGTAGCTCTGACCTGATGGCGCGGATCATGGGGCAAAAGCTCAGTGAAGCTTGGGGCCAGCCGGTGATCGTCGAAAGCAAACCCGGCGCGGCCGGCTCCATCGGTATGGAATACACCGCTCGTCAACCCGCCGATGGTTACACCTTTGTGGTCGGCAATCTCGGGCCTGCTGCGGTCAACCCGCTGATCACCAAAGTCCCCTACAACATGGACAGAGACTTCATCGCTGTATCGCTCACCGCCGTGGGGCCGAACGTGTTGGTGGTGCCGGCCGCCTCGCCGTTTAAAACGCTGGCAGACTTGCTGGCCGCCGCCCGTGCCAAGCCGGAGACCATCAACTTCGGCACCAGCGGGCCTGGCAGCATGGCGCACTTGGCCGGTGAAATGATCATGCGCCAAGCCAAGGTCAAGATGACGCAGATTCCCTACAAAGGCGGTGGTTTGGCGGTGACGGATTTGATCGCCGGGCAGATCAACATGATGGTCTCTGATGCCTTGCCGGTGTCGCAGCACATCAAGACCGGCCGACTGCGTGCACTGGCGGTGACCAGCGCCACCCGCATGAGCATGTTGCCCGATGTCCCGACCTTTGCGGAAGCCGGACTCGATGGCTTGGTGGCGAACAACTGGTGGGGCGTTTTCCTGCCGGCTAAAACACCAAAGTCTGTTGTTGACAGTTACATGGTCGTCCTTAAAAAGGTCATGGCAGATCCAGACCTGAAAGAGCGTTTTGCCGGTTTAGGCGTGGACGCCATGGCCAGCACGCAAGAAGAGTTCGTGGCATTCTTAGCGGCGGAACACGCTCGGTATGCCAAGCTCGTGACCGACAACAACATCAAAGCTGAATAAGCCACGCAAAGGATCGATACGATGCTGTACACCTGCCAACCCGGCTGCGCCAACCCGCTGCACAAGCACTCCGCTGCAGCGACCAAAACCGCCACCACCCAGAAACTCTCGGTAGCGGTCAAAAAGCCTGCGGCTAGAGGCAAGCAGCAAGCGCTTCGCATCGACATGCATTGCCATTACTTCAACCCGGCGGTGGGCAAAAAGGCCGCGGTGCTGAATCCCGCTGAGCAGGAGATGCCCTTCATCTTTGCCAATCAGTTGACGCGTGACGTCAACACCCAGCAGATGAAAGACCGGGCGCCCAAGCTCTCGGACATCGCTGTCCGGCTGGCCGACATGGACGCCATGGGCATCGACATTCAGGCGGTGTCACCCGCGCCTTTTCAGTACTACTACTTTGCAGAACCGAGCTTTGGCGCTGAGCTGGCGCGCGATGTCAATGACGGTATTGCGCATCTGGCCGGGCAGTGGCCAGACCGCTTTGTCGGCATTGGCACGGTGCCACTGCAAAACGCCGACATGGCGGTGATCGAGCTGGAGCGCTCGGTCACACAACTGGGCCTGCGCGGCATCGAGATCAACACCCATGTCAACGGCAAAAATCTGACAGATCCGTCGCTGGGTTTGGAGAAATTTTTCCGCCGCGTCGACGAATTGGGCGTGGCGCTTTTCATGCACCCGAATGGTTTCACGTCGGCGGAACGGCTGACGGATCATTATTTGAACAACGTCATCGGCAACCCGCTCGACACGACCATCGCCGTCAGCCATCTGATTTTTGATGGCGTGATGGAACGCAATCCGGGTCTGAAAATTCTCTTGGCGCATGCGGGCGGTTACTTGGCGCACTATTGGGCGCGCATGGACCACGCACATCGCGCACGGGCTGATTGCCGCACGGTTATCAGCCAGCCGCCGTCGAGCTATCTTGAGAAGTTTTACTTTGACACCATCACCTTTGACCCGGTCATGCTCGGCAATCTGATTGACCGCTACGGCGCCGACCATGTGCTGCTCGGCACCGACTACCCCTACGACATGGGCGAAGAAGACCCGATCGGCTTGATCGAATCGGTCAAGCGCTTGAAGCGCTCGGACAAAGACATGATCATGGGCGGCAATGCCGCGCGCCTGTTGAACATTCCGGCCAAGCGCTGAACGTGGCGGGCCTTTCAGCCCGCTTTAACTTGGTTCAGCCCGCTTCGACCTGCTCGATGCTGGCGTTGCGGGTTGACTTGACCACGGCTTCTAGCGCGCAGATGTTGGCCAGCATTTGCGCCTGCGGCACCGGGTAAGGCTTGCGACCTTGGGCTGCATCGGCAAAGGCTTCGAGGTTGGCCAGTACCGCTGGATACGGCTCATAAGCGATGCGCTGCTCGGCATCGCCGCGCTTGCAATACGTCAGCAGCCAACCAGTAGAGGCCTCGGGGTGACTTTTGTCGCGAACCTCGACCCAACCTTGGCTGCAATACACCGCAAACCGACCGACAAAAGGCGTCGCCAAAATAGCGCTGATCAAGGCATGGCCGCCACTTTTGTAGGTGGCCAAAATGGCCAGCGTGTCGCCGTTGACGAGTGAGCTGCCCAGCTGCTTGACGCTGGCGTAGACCGTTTCAGCCGGGCCGAACACACCAATCGACAAGTCCAACAAATGAATGCCGGTCGCCGTCATCGGGCCAGCGGGTGCCTCGGCGGCTGACAGTCGCCAGTTCTCGGGTGGCAAGCTCAAAAATTTGTCTTGGCTGAAGTTCGCCTCCATCTGCAGCGGCCGACCCAGCTCACCAGAATGAATCATCTCCATGGCCCGGATGATGGGCGGCTCGAAGCGCCGTTCATGCCCCACCGCCAGCGTCAGGCCGCGTTGATTAATGGCGGCCATGGCGGCCACCACGTCAGCGCGTTGCAACGCCAGCGGTTTTTCGCAAAAAATATGTTTGCCGGCTTGGGCCGCCAGAATCATCTGCGCGCCATGCTGGGTGTGCGGTGTGCACAAAATCACGCCCTCGACGCGCGTATCGGCCAGTGCGGCATCCAGATCGTTCAAAAAATCAACGCCGAGTTCTTGGGTGAACGCACGGCCGGTGATTTGATTTAAATCACTGCCAGCGACCAGCTCTAAAACGTCCGATGTTGTGATCAGCCGTGAGATGGTTTGACCCCACCAGCCTAGGCCGATGACGGCGACTCGAAATTTAGGGTTGCTCATGCGTGTAAAAGTGAAGTGGATGAATCACTGCACAATTTATCAGTCTATCAACAAAACGGCAAGCTGAAATCTACCGATCCATCCAGAAGCCGTTAACCCAGGTTGCTCAAATCGTGCACCAGTTGAAGCAATTCGGCGCGTTCGACATCGGGGCTGAACAAGGGCGCGCGAAGCGCACATTGCGTGCGAAGCTGCGCCAGCCAATCGTCACCGCTTGCCAGCTCAGGCGCCGATTCGGATGTCGGACCCGCGCCACGACAGCGCCTCAGCAGCTGCGCCAATCCTTCTGCATCACCGGGTTCGAAATAGCCCGCGTAGTCATCACCCAGCAGACCGACATTGCCCGGAATGCGCGACGCCAGAACCGGCGTTCCGCTCAAAATGGCTTCCATGACGACATGTGCGCCACCCTCGATCAGGCTGCTGTGGACCAGCACATGGGCACGCTGAATATGACGGCGCGTGGCGTTGTAAGGCTGGCTACCCAACCAGCGGTAATTCGGGCAGGCCGCGGCAGTCGCCAGCGCCGCCTCACCGAGCGCAGGGTCTAGCGCTTCGCCGATATGGTCGATGAACAGATTCGGCTCGCCGTGTAGCAGGCGAGCGGCGGCAAACAGTGTTTGCGGCGATTTTTCGTCACGCAGATGACCGACCATGACGGCGCGCAGTGCTGCTTGCGCTTGGGTTGACGGCTTGGAAACCGCTGGCAATGCCGCGCTGGACTGAAAGATCACCCGCGTTTTGACGCGCAGCGCAGCCGGCAAAGCCTCAGGCCCGCTGGCTTGGAGCACCACCAGTTGCGACGCCAGCGAGAGAGACTGTTGCGCAGCGGGATCGGATTGAATGTCGCGGTACAAATCAGTGCCAGTGAGCACCACCGCCAGCCGTCCCGCTGGCTGCCGCTCAGCCCAAGCCGCCACAGAAGCCGCCGAGCGACGCGCGTGCAGCGCCAGCATCACTTGGTCTGGCTGCTCAGGGTGTTGGTGGGCCTCAGCGTCAGGCCATTGCTGAACGATGCGCACGTTGTGGGGAGCCAGCAGCGCGCGCCAGCGTTGGGCGGTTTGCCAGTTGCCATTGTTAGCGTCTGCCAGCGCCGGACTGACGATGACAATGCGCAAAGGGTGAGTCTGTGGCGTTGGTAAGTTCATGGCTGTTTTCGAGTTTGTCTGGAATTAACCCGCTGCCCAGAAGACAGCAAACCAGCCGCGTTCATCCGTCCAAGCCTGGGTGCGGGCAAAGCCTGCGCTGAGCAACAACTGCTCAAAATCAGAGGCCCGCCATTTGTAGGAGCTTTCGGTGTGAATCCGCTCACCTTGGCCAAAGTGTCGCTCGCCGCCTGGCCAGCGCACCTGCACGGCGCGCACAGCCTGTAAATGCATTTCAATACGCGATTCTGCTGCGTTGAACAAGGCCACATGCTGCCAGTCGGCCAGCTGAAAATCGCTGCCGACCAATTGGTTCAGGTGCGGCAGCAGGTTCCGGTTGAAGGCCGAGGTGACGCCGAGCGCATCGTCATACGCGGGCTCCAGCAGTTCGCGCGGTTTCAGCAGGTCAACACCGATCAACAGACCGCCACCAGCGCAGGCGCTGCGTGCTTGCTGTAAAAAAATCAGCGCTTGCGCCGGCGTGAAGTTGCCGATGCTGGAGCCCGGATAAAACAACACGTTCGGGCCGCTACCGGCTTGGGGCGGCAGTTGCAGTGCGCTTGAAAAATCCATGCCGACGCCGAGCATTGGCAAGCGTGGGTGCTGGGCTTGCAGGCTGCCTAAAGCTTGTCGTAAAAACTCAACCGAAATGTCCACCGCCACGTAACGCGCTGGCGCAAAAGCCGCAAACAAGCTGGCCGCCTTGGCGCAGTTGCCGGCGCCTAAGTCGACCAGTGTGGTGTTCGCTGGTTGCAATGCCGCCATGGCCGCTGCATGCGCTTTGAAAATAGCGGCCTCGGTGCGGGTCGGGTAATACTCAGGCAGCTCGGTGATGGCTTCAAACAGCCGTGAACCGAGGGCGTCGTACAGGTATTTAGGCGAGGTGAACGCCTGTGGAGCCAGCAGGCCAGCCACCAATTCAGCGCGCACGGCGGCTCGGTCTTCATGGTGCAGTTGCACGAAATCTGGTGGCGACAGGGCGGCGGTGAAGGAGGACGATAGAGCGGGAGCAGCCGCAGAAAAATCAAGCATCAAAGGACTGTAGCAGGCATCTTGCTCAAGCGGCGCTGAGTCCGCTGGCAGTGCAGTAAGCCAAGAATTTGTCCAATTCAAGGGTCTTGTCAAATACCGCATCTGCGCCCAGCGCTAGCGCACGCCGGCGAATATCGGGGGTCGCGTAGTTGGTCAGAACCACCACTTTTTGGCTTGGTTTTCGACTGGTGCAGTGGCTCAACACCCCCAAGCCGCTGCCTTGCAGCAAGAACAGGTCAACCACTGCCATTTGCCATTCGTCCGGATGTCCAAGGAGCCACTCAGTCGCTTCAAGCTCAGTGCTCGCCACACCAGCCACTTTGACATTGGCGAGTTCTTTCAACATGCTGGCAAGGCTGTCGCGCACAACGTCGTTGTCTTCAACCAAGTAAATCATGGGGTTCCAGAGAGCGTGACCGCGGTACTATTCATCAACTTTAGCACCATCATTCGCCACCAAATGAGTTGTAGTCCTACAAGACTATCGACAAAGCTGGACAATAGTGCATGGGCCGTTGAAACAGTCTAGAACCGCCTTCATGGACACGCTTTTATTCATGCCGAACATCGCCGACTCATCCCTACAGGTGGAAGCCGCCCGCTACGCCTTGCTGCGGCGACTTGCGCCGACCATCCGCCACCATTTGGTCGGGGAGTTTCAGCCGATCGGCATGATCACCACCATGCTGGACCGGCGCTTGCAGAGCGACACGCCGAATCTGGCGCAACTGCGCGAGAACAGCGCCGCCATCGGCAAACTGTCGCGCACCGCAGCCAGCACCTGCATGAACCTGATGAGTTGGTTAGTCCCCAAAAGTGGGGCGGTGTCGCCTCTTGGCAGCGGTGTACTAGACTGCCTGAGTTTGCTCACCACCGAGTTCCGCTTCAGGGGTTTCGTCATCGTCAATGAAGTCGCGGACATGCCTGTTGAGGTGAGTCTCATGGCCTTGCGCAGCGTCTTGCCAACAGCGTTGCTGGCCCTGAGCGACCAACAACCCGGCCCGGCTGATGTCGTGTTGACGGCGAGTTTGGTGGAGGGTGGCGTGGTCTTGGCGTTACGCCGGCGCCCAGCCGAGCGCAGCGCTGAAAACAGTCCCAGCACCGACTACCGTGCGCTGACTTGGTCAGATGTCGCGGTTCTGGCGCAAGCCGAGGCTGTGGGTTTTACACAGTCAGCAGATGCCGTGCATCTGAGATTTTTAGAGGCTAGTCACACTTCCGGCTTGGAAGGCTGAGTCATTTTTATGCACACCACCGCTCTCGTTTTGTTCTCAGGAGGTCAAGACTCCACCACTTGCTTGGCGCAGGCGCTCACGCGCTACCAGCGGGTTGAAACCATTGCTTTTGACTACCGCCAGCGCCACAGCGTTGAGCTGGACGCCCGGCTGCAGGTCTTGCAGCAGCTGCGTGCGCAGTTCCCCGAATGGGCCGACAAGCTCGGTGAAGACCACTTGCTAGACCTTGGCGTGCTGGGTCAGGTCAGCGAGACCTCGCTAACCCGCGACACCGCCTTCAAAATGGAAAGCTCCGGCCTGCCCAACACCTTTGTGCCGGGCCGTAATTTGCTCTTTTTGACACTGGCCGCAGCGCTGGCCTACCGTCGCGGCTTAGAGGTGTTGGTGACCGGCGTCTGCGAAACCGATTTTTCTGGCTACCCCGACTGCCGTGACGACACCATGAAAGCCATGCAACTGGCCTTGTCGCTGGGTATGGACAAACGCTTTCTGATCGAGACACCCTTGATGTGGATCGACAAAGCCGATACCTGGCGCTTGGCAAATTCACTGGGCGGCAAGAAACTGGTGGACTTGATTGTGGAACACACCCACACCTGTTACCTCGGCGACCGAGAACACCGCCATGCTTGGGGTTACGGCTGTGGTGCGTGTCCGGCCTGCGAGTTGCGGGCGCGGGGGTTTGCTGGTTTTTCTGGAGACTGACTGACCGATCCCACAGTTCACCGCACGGTCAACGCATACGCCGCATCAGCCCCTTCAGGCGCTTTCTCTAATTCCCAACGCTGGCTGTGAAACGCTGCCACCGTAGGGCGGTGCGCAATCGATACCAGCGCGCCGCCGGCTTGCTGGGTTTGTGCCAGCAGTCTGGCGTAGAGCGTTTTTTCGGCAGCTTCATCGAGCGCGCTGGTGGCTTCGTCGGCAAAGATCCATTGCGGTTTTTTCAGCAACACACGGGCGATGGCGAGCCGTTGTTGTTCGCCACCCGAGAGTTTTTGACTCCAAGCGTCGCGGTCATCCAAGCGCTCGGTGAGCTGCGGCAACAGCGCGTCGTTTAGCGCTTGTTTCAGCTCAGCGTCGTTGTAAGTTTCAACCGGTTGCGGATAGGCCAACGCGTCTCGCAAGCTGCCGTCCGGGAAGTACGGCCGCTGCGGAATGAACATGGTGCTGTGCGGCACCACGGCGCGGCCCTGCGCAAACGGCCAGATGCCGGCCAGCGCGCGGAACAAGGTCGACTTGCCGCTGCCCGAAGGCCCGTTCAGCAGCACGCTGTCACCGGGCTGTGCCCGTAGCGCCAAGCCACTGAGCAAGACTTCACCGGTTGGCAAACTGAGGGAGAGGTCGACAGTTTGCAGGCGGTCTGCACCGACGATGACGGTGGCCGCGCCCGCATCCGTCGCTGCTTTCGACGTGCCCGCATTGACTGCGGCTCGCGCTTGGCCTTCTTGCGTGTGCGTCGCAATGTGCTCTTCAAAGTTCGTCAGCCGGTCGGTGGTGGCGCGCCAAGCCGCCAGCGTGCTGTAGTTGTCAACAAACCAGCTGAGCGAGTCTTGCACCCGACCAAAAGCAGAAGCGATTTGCATCAACTCACCAAGTTGAATAGCGCCGCTGAAAAACCGCGGCGCTGAAATGATGAACGGAAAAACCGTAGCGGCCTGACCAAAAAAGTTGGTGAACCAGACCAAGCTTTTTTGCTTTTTTATCAGTGCCAAGTAGTTGCCCAGCAGCGTCGAAAAGCGCGTGTCAAGATGGCCGCGCTCTACCGCTTCGCCCTTGTCGAGGGCAATCGCCTCGCTGTATTCGCGCACCCGCACCATGTGGTGCCGAAAGTCGGCTTCGTAGCGCTGCTGCAAAAAATTTAAGCGTATTTGCGGCCGGCCGATGTAATGCGTGATGACGCTGCCGGCCACGCAATACAGCACCGCCATCCAGACCATGAAGCCGGGAATGCTGTAGCTGGTGCCGCCGAGTGTGAAGGCGAACGCACCCGACAAACTCCACAAAATACCAACAAAACTCAGCAGCGTCACCACCGCGTTTAACAAGCCCATGCTGAGCGACACGGTGTAGCTGGTGAACAGGTTCAGATCTTCTTGAATGCGCTGGTCCGGGTTGTCCGGCATGGCCTGCGGAGCGCCCGGTTGGCCTTCTTGCGCGGTCGCTGGCTGCGTGTAGCGCGCCAACTCCAGCCGGTAAAACGCATGGTTGGACAGCCAACGTTTCAGGTAGTGACCGGTCATCCAGGCGCGCCAGCGAATCTCCAGCAATTGTGTCAAATAAAAGCGATACACCGCAATCAAAATGAAGGCAAAGGCTAGGTACGTGAAGCGCCCCAGCTCGCGCCAAAAAACCGCTTCGTCTTTGTTTTGCAGGGCGTCGTAAAACAGCCGATTCCAATCGTTCAACAAGACCAGCATGTAGACCGCCGCCAAGTTCAGCGCGACGATGGCCACCAACAAACCGCGTGCCTTCCATTTGTCTTCAGACTGGAAATAGGGCAATGACAAGGCCCAGACTTTGCGGGCGAACAGTTTGAAACTGCCCAGTTTGTCTTGAACGACGGTCATGAGCGCTCTCTTCAGTGTGGGTTGGAAACGCCGCTCGCCACATGCCCTGACGGCACGTGCTGGGACGCCGAATGGACATGGCCGGTCTGGTCGTCAAAGAAAAAATCCGGCTCAAATTCACGCAAAAATTCGCCTTTGGCCAAGCCGCCTAAAAACATCGCTTCATCAACCTGAATGTTCCAGTCCATCAGCGTGCGGATGGCCCGCTCGTGCGCCGGTGCGCTGCGGGCGGTGACCAGCGCCGTGCGAATTCGCATGCGTGACGTGCCGGCTTCTTGCAGCCGGTGCAGGGCTTCCAATAGCGGTTTGAACGGGCCCGCCAGCAGCGGCTGTGCGGCGTTGGCGTGCTCGTGTGCCTGAAAAGCGCTCAGCCCTTGCGACTGAAAAACGCGCTCCGCTTCGTCAGAGAAAAGCACGGCGTCACCGTCGAAGGCGATGCGCACTTCATGCGGGTGCGCATCGCTGGCGTGCGCCGATTGCGGGTAGACCTGTGCCGCTGGCACACCAGCCAGCAGTGCGGCCCGCACATCACTCAGGTGCGTCGACAAAAAGAGATTCGCGTGCAGCGGTTTCAGGTAGCGCCAAGGTGCTTCGCCGCGGTTGAAGGTGCCGCGTTCTATCTTCAAACCGTAGTGCTGCGCCGACCTGAAAACACGCATGCCGGAGACCGGGTCATTGCGCGACAGAATCACGACCTCGACACGCTGCGGCGGTTTGACTGGGCTCGCTGCTTCGTCCTGGCTTGCCGGCGCGTCGTTGAAGGCGAGAAGTTTTTTCACCAATGAAAAAGCCACACCGGGTTTGGCCGGCACATCCAGGCGCTCCAGTTGCAGCTGCATGTAGGCCGCGTCGCGCTTGTGGCCGACCTGCTCTTGCTGGGCCATGCCGGCTTCAAAGACGCGGTTTTCTTCTTCAAAGTCAAACAGCGCGCGCGACGAAATCGCCACCACCAGTTGTCCGTCAAGGTTGGTTGCCATGGGGTGTTTCTTCCAGTTTTTGTTGAAGACAGGCCGGGCATAAACAGCGCGCGTTGTCGCAGTTTCCTGCCTCAACGCCCGCGGCAGGAACGACCATCACATGCGGTAAGTCAAAGCACCAGCAAGTGACGTCAGCGCTGACCATGCCGCAGCGGAATGCCGCGCCGCAGGCGGCGCAAACAGAGTTGGCTGCAGATGGATTCTTAGAAGTCGCAGCAGATTGGGTCATGGCATTCATCTGGCGACCGTGCGTCAAACTCGCGCCCGCTCAGCTCTTCAAAAAGAGCTTGTAAACCGGGTTCTCGGTTTCTTCTACGCACGGATAACCCAGCGTCGCCAAGAAGGCTTTGAAGGCGGCGTTGTCGGCTTTGGGCACCTGCAAGCCGATCAAAATACGGCCGTAGTCTGCACCCTGATTGCGGTAATGAAACAGGCTGATGTTCCAGCCCGGCCGCATGGTCGACAAAAACTTCAGCAGCGCGCCCGGCCTTTCCGGAAAGACAAAGCGAAGCAGCCGTTCATCTTTGGCCAAGACGCTGTGGCCGCCGACCATGTGGCGCACATGCTCCTTGGCCAACTCGTCATGCGTCAAGTCGAGTGCCTTGAAACCTTGGCGCGTGAAGGCCTTGACGATCTTGCCGCTCTCGCCTTTGCCCTGTGTGCTCAGGCCGACAAACACATGCGCTTCGGCCGCGTCATTGATGCGGTAATTGAACTCCGTCACGCTGCGCGGGCCACCGGGTAAATCGCCGATCAATTCGCAAAAGCGCCTGAAGCTGCCGCGCTCTTCGGGAATGGTCACGGCAAACAAGGCTTCGCTTTCTTCGCCGACGCCAGCGCGCTCGGCCACAAAACGCAGCCGGTCAAAGTTCATGTTGGCGCCGCACAAAATCGCGGCGTAGGTCTCGCCCTTGGTCTTGTGCAAGGCGACGTATTGTTTGATGGCGGCCACTGCCAACGCACCCGCTGGTTCCACAATGCCGCGGGTGTCGACAAACACGTCTTTGATGGCCGCGCACACCGCGTCGGTGTCGACGGTCATGAATTCGTCCACCAGTTCGCGGGTGATGCGGAAGGTTTCTTCACCCACCAACTTGACCGCCGTGCCGTCTGAGAACAGCCCGACGTCTGGCAGCATGACGCGCTTGTGGGCGTTGACCGAACGGATCATGGCGTCCGAGTCGTTCATCTGCACGCCAATGACCTTGATCTCAGGCCGCACGGCCTTGATGTAATTCGCCACGCCAGAGATCAAGCCACCGCCGCCAATGGCGACAAACACCGCGTCGAGTCGGCCATGCCCAATGCGCTGAATTTGCCGCAACATTTCCATGGCAATCGTGCCTTGGCCGGCGATCACATCCGGGTCGTCAAACGGGTGGACAAAGGTCAGGCCGTTTTTCTTTTCCAGCACAGCCGCATGCTCGTAAGCGTCTGAATAGCTTTCGCCATGCAGCACCACTTCGCCGCCGAGTGCGCGGACCGCGTCGATTTTGAGCTGCGGCGTGGTCGACGGCATGACGATCACGGCGCGCGTGCCGAGCTTGTTGGCGCTCAGCGCAACGCCCTGCGCGTGGTTGCCGGCAGAGGCGCAAATCACGCCTTTTTTGAGCTGCGCCGGACTCAGGTTTGCCATCTTGTTGTAAGCGCCGCGCAGCTTGAAGCTGAACACGGGTTGCTGGTCTTCGCGCTTCAGCAGCACCGTGTTGTTCAGGCGCTGGCTGAGTGTTTTGGCCGGCTCCAGCCCTGTTTCGACCGCCACGTCATAAACGCGGGCGGTGAGAATTTTCTTCAGGTAGTCGGCTGGTGTCAGTTGGGTGGCACTGCTTTTAGCTGCGGTGGTCGGGGCTACAGATCGGGGTTTGGAAGGCGGCATGGGGTTCTCTCTCTAGAGCGCTCATTATGATGGGCACAAAAAAAAGGTCCAGATCACGAAGACCTGGACCTGTTAATCCACTCTTTGAGGAGTGGAGGAGACAACCAGTGCAACAATAAAGGGCTTTTTAAACCATTGAACTGTTGCGATGTTTCGAGTATAGCTGAGCCATGTTGCGCTGCAACATCCTTCAGTGATCAATGGCCAATATTTCGAAATAGAAAGAGTGTTATTCATGGAATGCATAGTCAGCTGGGCCGGGCCACAAGTTGTCGCCGGAGAAGGTTCTTCCATGTCGTTTGTGGCCAAAACGGCCAGCGGCCACACCTTGGTGATGGACGGCGCGCCCGATGCCGCCAAGCCTGAAAACGGCGGTGCTAATTTGGCTCCGCGCCCCATGGAAACCGTGTTGGCTGGCGCGGGTGGTTGTACCGCTTATGACGTGGTACTGATCCTCAAGCGGGGCCGCCACGACGTGCGCGGCTGCTCGGTCAAGCTCACCTCTGAGCGGGCCGAGACCGACCCCAAAGTCTTCACCAAAATCCACATGCACTTTGTGGTGACGGGTCAGGGTTTGACGCCGGGCGCCATAGAGCGCGCGATTGCCATGAGCCACGACAAATATTGTTCAGCCACCATCATGCTGGGCAAAACGGCTGACATCACCACCAGCTTCGAGGTCGTCGAGGGCTAAAACACCTTCTGAACGGCTTCTTATATATAGCGCGCCGTCGTTGTCATGACCTTGGCGGAGGCGCGCATCAGCGCTTTCACCGGCTGCGGCAGCTCTTGCGCACCGGCGTTGGCGGCGTCTTTGGCGTGGCGCGCTTCGTCATCTTTCATTTGCGCCACGATGGCGCGTGAAGCGTGGTCTTGCGCAGGCAATCGCTCCAAATGGCTGGCTAAGTGAGATTCCACCTGCCGCTCGGTTTCCATCACAAAACCCAAGCTCAGCCGGTCGCCTAGGCGGCCCGCCAACAAACCCAAGCCAAAAGCCCCGGCATACCAAAGCGGGTTCAGCAGCGAAGGCCGGGCGCCCAGCTCGGCCAGCCGCTCATGCGTCCACGCCAAGTGGTCACCTTCTTCTCGGCTGGCGTCCATGAACTGCTGACGCAAGACTGGGTCGCGCGTGCTCAGCGCCTGCGCTGCATACAGTGCCTGCGCGCAGACCTCACCCACATGGTTCACCCGCATCAAATCACCGGCCTTGGCTTTTTGCTCAGCGTCCAGCTCTGTCGGCTCGGCCGGCAAAGTCGGGCAGGCGCGGCTGGCACGCGGTTTGGCAAACAAAGTGCGCAAAGCGTTGTCGACTGAAATGATTGCGGTGTTCAGCAGGGTGTCCATACAGGCTCTTTTCGGGTTGAAGCGTTCCAGTTTACCCACGCTGCTCTGGCCAACCGGCGACCCATGGCATTCGGACGGTGTTGCATTGATGCAACGAAACAACATTTTTGCGTCAGTTTTCTTTGCCATGGCTGTGTTCGTCTGGTGCAATAGCGACAACTTCCGAAAGGAGGTTGGCCCGGGGATCCAAATCCTGGAGCCCTATGTTCAACTTTGGAGAAACTCTCAAATGAAAAAATCCCTGATTGCCCTGGCTGCTCTGGCCGTTGTCTCTGCAGCTTCTGCTCAATCTTCTGTGACCGTCTACGGCGTAGCCGATGTCGGCTTCAAGACCCAAACTTACAAAGACGGTGGCGTGACCACTGCAAAGGCCACTGGCGTTGCTGACGGCGCAATGGCTGGTCAGCGCTTCGGTTTCAAAGGCACTGAAGACCTCGGCGGAGGTTTGAAAGCCAACTTCGTGATCGAGCAAGGCCTGTCAATGACCAGCCAAGGTCTGACAAATGCACGTACCTCCACTTCTGCTCCACAAGTCGATGGCGCAACCACAACAGGTCGTTCCGCCACCAGCATCAACCGTCAAAGCTACGTTGGCCTGTCTAGCGACAAAATGGGTGAAATTCGTTTGGGTTACCAGTACACCAACGTGTATGAAGTGTCGACCCTGTCTGGCTTCAACACGGGCGCTGAAGGCGTCAACGGTGCTGACGCTGCTCACACCTATGGCAATGCAGCCGTCGGCGGTACCCGCGCTAATGCAGTAACTTACATCACCCCAACCATCAGCGGTTTTTCTGCCCAACTTCAGTACGGTGCAGCCACTAGTCTGAGCACCTTTGAAAGTACAGTGACTAGCGACACTCAAGTCCACGCCACACGCACTAGCGGTATGCTGAGCTACGCCAATGGCCCTATGAAAGCCAAAGTGGCTTACACCAACTACAAAAACGGTACTGCTGCTGGTGGTTCCGCCATTGTTGACAAGACTGGCACTTTGACCCAAGTGGGCGCAAGCTACGATCTGGGTCCTGTCATCGTTTCTGGCACTTACAATAATGGTGAAGATGGTGCTCTGGGCGGACTGAACAAAACGTTCAAAGCTCAGCAATTTGGTGTGAAAGTTCCATACGGCGCTTGGGCTTTCCTTGCTACGATGGGTACAGCTAAGACAACATCTGTTACTGCTGGCATTTCAGAAGATATCAAGCAATCACAGTTGGCTGTTCAGTACTCCCTGAGCAAGCGCACAACGCTCTACGCTTACAACGGTACGACCAAAGATAGCGCTGTCGGCGGTATCGATAAAAAGATTTCAACAGTCGCTGGTATCAACCACACGTTCTAATTTGACGCTGGCGTCAGCCAGCTGAGGATTTAGAAACTTAAAAACCCCGCCTCTCGCAAGAGTGGCGGGGTTTTTTAACGTCTGGATTGGCTTGAATGGAAGGCCGGCCACCGATGAGCTGTTGTACAGCTGAGTTTGTTTTGGGATTTTTAGCGCTTGAGTACTTTAGGGTGGTTTGGCAGCGCTAACCTCGCGCCAGATAAAACCGCCCTTAATGACTAGCGTCTGGCATTGAAGTTGTAACTTTAAGATATTTGCCGCTTCTGAAAATTTATAAAAATATAAATATATTTTTAAAATACAAAGTATTTTGGCTACTTATTCATCATCGGCACCACAGACCGTGCCGCCAACATCAAGCCTAGCGCTTGTTCTGCAACTTGTTCTTCATGTCTTGCAGCAGCGGCCACATTCTGTCGCTGCAGCTGCACAGGTGGCCGATGGGAATCGGCTTTGAAGATGTCGCCATTTATAAAAACAAATTCATACGTATACTGTCACTGACATATAAATTGTTATAAACAGGTTACGCATGGACAAGATCAAAAATCCATTTTCACCAGGTGCAGGCTCGCCGCCGCCGGAGCTTGCAGGCCGCGATGGCGTTCTGGAGCAGGCAAGGGTGTTGCTGGGCCGGGTGAAGGCGGGTC
Source organism: Comamonadaceae bacterium (assembly GCA_947450675.1). Taxonomy (GTDB): domain Bacteria; phylum Pseudomonadota; class Gammaproteobacteria; order Burkholderiales; family Burkholderiaceae_C; genus Polaromonas. Next base: position 55,631 of record CANFWI010000012.1, read on the forward strand.
GACCCGAGAAAAGTCTGCTACTGACCGGGCTGCGCGGCGTGGGGAAAACAGTACTGCTCAATGAGATGGAGCGAATGGCCCAGCGTGATGGCTTCAGGACTGTCTTGGTTGAGGCCCACGGGGGTAAGCCACTCGCTGTTTTGCTGGCGCCTCACCTGCGTCGCTTGCTGTTTGAAATTGATCGCCTCGCGGGCGCTGGAAACAAAGCGCGCAGGGGTATGGCTGTGCTGAAAAGCTTTGTGGGTGCCATCACAGTCAAGGTTGGCGATTTCGACATTGGCTTGGACATTGAACCTGAAAAAGGCGCTGCCGACAGTGGCGACTTGGAGGTGGACTTACCAGCTCTGTTTGCCGCCGTAGGTGAAGCCGCACAGGAGCGTGGAACAGCGGTGGCCATACTGATTGACGAAATCCAGTATTTCAGCTCTTCAGAACTCAGCGCACTCATCATGTCGATGCACAAGGTTCAGCAGCGCCAACTTCCCCTGGTCCTGATGGGGGCTGGCCTGCCCATCTTGCCTGGGTTGGCCGGTGAATCCAAGTCTTATGCGGAGCGGCTGTTCAGCTTCCCAGATGTGGGGGCACTGCCTGAAGTAGACGCAACCAGAGCCCTGCAAGAGCCTGTTCAAGCCGCGAACGAGTCTTTTGACGATGACGCCCTGCATGAAATTTTTCGGATAACCAAGGGCTATCCTTACTTCTTGCAGGAGTGGGGTTATCAAGCGTGGAATCACGCTGTTAGCTCACCCATCAGCATAGAGACGGTGCGTGAAAGTAATGCCGTAGTCTCCCAACGGTTGGATGAGAACTTTTTCCGTGTTCGATTCGACCGCCTGACACCGCGTGAGAAAAAATTCTTGCGAGCCATGGCTGAGTTGGGGGCAGGGCCCCATCGCACAGGCGATATTGCCGACAAGTTGAATGCCAAGATCAGCACGCTAGGGCCGGTGCGTGCAAGCCTGATCAAAAAAGGCATGGTGTACAGCCCATCACACGGGGATATGGCGTTTACCGTGCCACTGTTTGACGAGTTTATGCGGCGTGCCATGCCGCAGTTCGAGCCTTGAAAATTTCAAGCGTAGCGCTTGTTCCGCAGGTTGTTTTTCATGTCTTGCAGCAGTGGCTGCAGTTTGACGCCGCCGACGCGCAGGGCGACGGCGGTGGCCAAGATGTCGATGATCATCAGGTGCAGCAAACGCGACACCATCGGGCTGTAGCGGTCATAGCCTTCGGGGTGGTCGGCACTCAAATGAATATGACCGGCCGCCGCCAAAGGTGAGCCGCTGGCGGTGATGACGATGACGGTGGCGCCGTTTTTGCGGGCAATGTCGGTCGCGTCCATCAGGTCCCGGGTGCGGCCGGAGTTTGAAATCACAACCAAACAGTCGCCCGGCGCGAGCAAAGAAGCGCTCATGACCTGCATGTGGCCGTCGCTGTAGGCGATGGTGTGGACGCCGAGCCTGAAGAACTTGTGCTGCGCGTCTTGCGCGACGATGCCGGAATTGCCAACGCCGATGAACTCGATGCGCTTGCTTGTTTGGCAAGCCAGCAACAGCGCATCGACGGCCTTGCCGATGGCAAAAGTGCTGGCGTCGTTGCGGTATTTCAAAAAGGCCGAAACGGTGTTGTCGATCACCTTCACCACGACGTCGTTGACCTTGTCGTCGGTGTCGACGCTGCGGTGAATAAAGGGCACGCCTTCGCTGACGCTGCCGGCGAGTTTGCGTTTGAAATCAGTCAGGCCGTCGTAGCCCATGCTGCGGCAAAAACGCACCACGGTCGGTTTGCTCACATGCGCGCGGTCGGCCAGTTCGCTGATGGGCAAGTTGGCAAACGTTCGGGCGTCGCTCAGCACCAGTTTGCCCACACGTTGCTCGGCAGGTGCCAGCGACGGCAAGCAGGCTTTGATGCGGTCTAGCATTCTTCGCTCCAGCAATAACCGTCGCGCGCGATCATGGCGCTGGCCGCACTCGGGCCCCACGTGCCGGCGGCATATGGGCGCGGCTCGTGCGTGTCGTGACGCCAGTGGTCCAGAATCGGCTCGACCCAGCGCCAAGCTTCTTCTTGTTCGTCACTGCGCACAAACAAGTTCAGCCGGCCTTCAATGACGTCGAGCAGCAAGCGTTCATACGCGCCGACGCGCTGCGAGCCAAAGCGTTTGTCAAAGTCGAGGTCGAGCTGCACCGGCGCGAGTTGCTGGGTGTTTTTGTCGCGGCTTTGGCTGCGTTTGTCCGGCCCTTGCGCCAGCAGGTGCAACTCCAGCCCGTCTTTGGGTTGCAGGTTGATCACCAGCCGGTTCACAGCACCGGCCGGGGTGCTGAAAATAGCATGCGGTGTCGGCCGAAAATTGACCACGATGCGGGCGTCACGCGCCGCCAGCCGCTTGCCGGTGCGTATGTAAAAAGGCACGCCGGCCCAGCGCCAGTTGGCGATTTCAGCCCGCAACGCGACAAAAGTTTCGGTCTGGCTGTGCGCTGCTACGCCAGCTTCTTGGCGGTAACCCGGAACCGCCACGCCATTGATCGAGCCAGCGCCGTATTGGCCGCGCACCACATGCTGCTGCAAGGTTTCAACTGTCCACGGTTTGAGGGCGCGCAGCACCTTGAGTTTTTCATCGCGAATCGCGTCGGCGTGCGCATTGATGGGCGGCTCCATGCCGATGGCGCAGAGCAGTTGCAGGGCGTGGTTTTGCACCATGTCGCGCAGCGCACCGGTGTGGTCGTAAAACGCGCCGCGCTTTTCAACGCCCAGGTCTTCGGCGATGGTGATCTGGATGTTCGCGATGTTTTCACGCCGCCACAGCGGTTCAAACAAGGCGTTGCCAAAACGCAGCGCAAAGAGGTTTTGCACCGACGGTTTGCCAAGGTAGTGGTCAATCCGGAAAACCTGCTTTTCGGTCAGCACACGGCGCACGGTTTCGTTGATGGCGCGGTTGGACGCCAAGTCGTGGCCCAGCGGTTTTTCAAGCACCACGCGGGTTTTCGGGCCGTTCAGGCCGGCAGCGGCAATTTGCTCGACCACAGAGGTGAACAAACCCGGCGCCGTGGCGACGTACATCACCACCGTGTCGGCGTTACGGGCTTTCAGCAACTCGGCCAAACGGGCGTAATCGGCGGCTTGGGTGACGTCCATGCGGACAAAATGCAGCAGAGCGGCAAAGCCCGCAAACTCATCTTCGTGCGGACGTTTGGCCAAATCAACGTCGTCAAAACGGGCCTTGATGAAGGCGCGGTAAGCGTCGTCACTCAAGTCGTCACGCGCCACGCCGATGATGCGGCCACCGGCAGGCAAGGAGCCGTGGCGAAAAGCCTGAAACAAAGCCGGCATCAATTTGCGCCAGGCCAAGTCGCCCGTACCGCCAAACAAAACAAGGTCAAAACTCATGGTCTACCCAAAGTGCGAGATTGAAAAATTAGCACCTCAGATGGTAACTTAGTTTCATGATATGTCGGCTTAGGATGTAATCTGATTACGCGAAGAACGGCATGGATGGCCGCGCGCAGTCTACTTGGCAGCGCCCAGCACCACCGGCCCATACCAAGCCTGCGCCGTTGATTTGGTGTTGTCGGTGTCGGTCATGATGCCGACGGCCATCAAGCGGCCGGGTTCTTCGCCGAAGGCTTTCAGGTAGTCAGCCCGGATGTCGCGCTCGTAGTCAAGCCAACGGTTAAGCCGTTTGGGGCCTGACTCCAACACCAGTTTGCGGATACGGTCTGTGCGCGGGCTGAGTATCACGCTGCCCGGCTCGCGGGTGTTGCACCACACATACATGAGCGTGGCGTAGGGCATGTCTTCGCCGGTGACGGCGTAGGCCAACTCGGACAGCATGCGGTCGCGGGTGGACAGCTTGGAGCGGTCACCGTCAAACGCCAACACCAACCGCACGGGCGAATCGTCTTTGCCCGACAAGGCCATGTCGGCGTCGGCAATCAGCGCGGGGACTTTCCAAGAAAAGCGCAGCGCGTTGAGCTGTGCCGGCTCCATGCTGACAACCTGGCGCAACATGCTGGCCGCCGAGCTGGACTTCACGCTCATGGCCGTGCGACCGTCGAGCTGGAGGTAGGCGAACTGGTTTGGCGTCTTGCCAGGGAAGGTGCGGTGCTGCCATGCGGCGCCACTAGACACTGCGTCCCACGGCGTGGCGACGCGGACAGCGCTGCCTTGGCTTTCAGCATCGCCGCTATTGGCCTGCTGGCCAGGCAAACCAGGCAAGCCAGCACAAGCGGACAACAAGCCAGCCAAGACCAGCCCAGCGGCAAACGTCACAAAATGGCGCAAATTGAAAAAAAGAGGTGCAGTCATAGTTGAAATGTCACACAACAAAGATGGTGCATTAGACCTAACTATTGGGCCGCTAGCAAAAAAGTTTGAAGATCGACCTCATCCAGCCTTGAGCGGGTCCGCCCATGAAACTTGTAGTACCCGGTTCAGACAAAAGTGCTGACGCTGAATCGGCCTCGGAAAATCTCAGATATACAACAAGCCGAGCCAAGCCCAGGCGTTAAAAAACCCCGCCACTCTTGCGAGAGGCGGGGTTTTTAAGTTTCTAAATCTTCAGCTGGCTTGAGCCAGCGTTAGATTAGAAGGACTTGCTGACGCCGACAGCGGTACGCTTGAGCTGCGAACCAGCTGCAGCAGTTCCGTTGCTGTTGTAGTTGATGCTGTCGTAACGGACGTAAGCACGTGTGGTTTTGCTGAAGTTGTAATCAGCGCCCAAACCAGTCAATGTGCGGTCGTTGTTAGTTGCGACATTCTTGTCATCAACCTTAGCGTACTGAGCCATCACAGTGATGACTGGCGTCACGTTGTAGGTTGCGCCGACTTGGTAGCTGTTGGTGTCGTAAGCGATGGCAGTAGCAGACGCTGTCGAACGACCCATACCTGCGTGCAGTTTCAACACTGGCAACAGTTGGTAAGAAGCACCCAAGATGGACATTGTGCTGGAAGCGTTGTTAGCCAACGCACCGTTTGCATACGTAGAAGCATTGGCACCAGTCTCAACTTTGGTCTGTGCGTAAACAACAGCCAATGGGCCATTAGCGTAGTTCAGAGCAAACTCAGTCACGCCAGCGATGTCAGCGGTACCGCCAGTGTCGTTCTTACGAACAGTAGAGAAGGCAGCCGAAAAGCCCATGAAATTTGGGGAGATGTACTTGATGGTGTTGGCCTGACGAATCTGGCGCTGACCAACAGTAGCGTTAGAACTAACAGCAGATGCAGCAAAGATATTGTTCGAGCCAGTGGTGCCCGTGCCGTAGCCATTGTGGATAGAGAAAGAAGAGCTGTAAGCCGAGCCAACACCAGTCGAGAAGGCTGGGGAAGCGACTGAAGTCATAGCAGTCAGCACTTCGCTGTTCGGATTACCCAAACGCAGGGTACCGAATTGCTTAGAAGCCAGATCCAAGAACGACTGACCGGCACCGAAAGCAGTTTGCGCAGCCGTTGGAGCCGTACCGTCTTGAGTTTGAGCACCAGCCTCAGACCAGTCAGTGTTGACGCTGAAACCAGCCGACAAGCCGCCGCCCAGATCTTCAGTACCGGTGATGCCGACGGTGGTCGTGCCAGCGTTAGAAGAGACAGCTTTAGCGTCCTTCAGGTTGTTGGTGTTGTTGGTAACCACATAACCGCGGTCGATGTAACCGCCGATGGTCAGAGCGGACGTTTGTGCAGAAGCTGCAGAGACAACGGCCAGAGCAGCCAGGGCAGACGTTTTTGAGGGTCTGAAAATAGCTCGATGAAGCCTTGAATGAAGGGGGCAGCTCATGCATTAATTGATAGAAACGGGTTGCACTTTGATGGCTGTACAAGCCAAATA
>CANFWI010000013.1 GCA_947450675.1 Comamonadaceae bacterium
AAATCGTCAGCACGCATCTTGTTTGTCAGCCACAGCCCGGCTTGAGTTAATCTCAAATGAGATACATAATGATGACTCACATGAAAGGTCTGGCCATGTCAGCACACACATCAATGCTCCACATCCGTGTTGACGATGTAACCAAAGAGCAAGCAACTGAAGCACTGACCACCATGGGTCTGTCGATGTCAGACGCTGTTCGACTATTTTTGCGACGCGTTGTGATTGACCAAGCATTTCCACTTGAGCTCAAAGTTCCAAACGCTGAGACTCGCGCTGCGATGGAAGAGTCACGCAATATGATGGCGACCAAGCTCAGCCGTTTTGCCTCTGCTCATGAACTGTTTGCAGACCTTGAAAAAAACAACATCCAGTAAACGCGCAGTCTTGCCTCGCACTGCGGACTACGCCAAAGCATTTTTAAAAGACTGGTTGCGTCTGTCACATTCCGGACGCTACGATTTGGGACGCCTCAAAGAGGTGATGCTGCTCTTGATTGCAAACGATGCGCCTCTCGGCCAAGAATGGCTAGACCATCCACTGAAGGGCGAGTGGGCCGATCATAGGGAATGCCACATCGGCGGTGATTTCCTGCTGATCTACCAAACGGAGGCGAACGCAATCAACTTTGTCCGGTCTGGCACGCATTCAGACCTGTTCGGCTCTTGATCCACCAAGACAATTTACCAATCCTGTAATTAAAAAGAATTTTTGCATATTAAAAATATTGCAAATAAACGTATTTTTATGATTTCTTATGTTTCATCATATGAGATGTCAATTCTGTTGCTTATTGAAGGTCGCGCGTGGGATTGATAGCCCGTCGATGCTCCTTCGGGTCATCAGGTAGCCTTTTGAGTCAGCCGAGTCCTGTGGGTCCTGGTTGGCAAGCGTCTCTCAGCTAGGTTTTGAGAGCTCAAGCTGTACTCATTGCCGCCCGTTAGGGTGACAGCAGGCTTCGCTTCGCCAGCCAGTTGTATACATTCCGTTTGAATTTTTAATCGTTACAGTTGTGATGTATAAAATGATTTAAATCATTTATATTGTGACTAATGAGCGCAACATCATTAAAAACTGGAAAGTGCAAATGGGCTCCATAGTCCTGCCTAGACCAAAGGCAGTTTGGTTCACGTACGGACAGCCGCTATTGCTACTGACCGCGGTGGTTGCAATCTATGTTTTATTTTTGAAGCCGAATGGCCTGGATGCGCCGTTTTCGTTAATGACGGTGCCTGTCGCGATCACCGCTTTCTATCACGGCTTTCGGCCTGCGGTGCTGGTCTCGGCACTCGGCGGGTTTGTAATCTATTATTTTCTTGGCCTCAATTGGGGGCATATTGACACACTCCAGCAACTGCGGCTCGGCACGTATTTCATTGCGGCGATGTTGATCTGCTGGCTTGGAAACCAGCGACTGAGTTCACAGCAAAAGCAAGCGCAATTGACCGCCGCAACGGAAAGACGCAAAGATGACTTTTTGGCCATGCTCGGCCATGAACTGCGTAATCCCTTGGCTGGAATCAGCGCTGCTGCCCGACTGCTGGCCCATCCCGGGCTGGATACGCGGGATATGAAGCAGAACGCCAACATCATCCACCGCCAAGCCGCGCACATGACGCATCTGCTGCGTGACTTGCTGAACGTCTCGCGGGTGACCCGAGGACAGGTCGAGATCGAGAAAGCCCCGGTTGAATTGGTCGAGGTGATGCAAACCGCCGTCGAACAAGTGCGTTCTATGGTCAAACACCGCGAGCACCGGCTGGTCTTGAACTTGCCCGTTGGGCCAGTGTGGATGCTGGGCGACAAAACCCGCTTGGTACAGGTGGTCACCAATTTACTGATCAATGTCGTGCGCTACACACCGCACAAAGGCGAGTTGACATTGACCTTGTCGGCGATGCAAGACCAAGCCCGAGTGAGCGTGCAGGACAACGGGATCGGCATCACGCCAGAGATGAGCGGTGAAGTGTTTGAACAATTCGTTCAAGTCAAACGCAGTACCGACGGCGAGAAGGGCGGTCTGGGCTTGGGGCTGTCCTTGGTCAAGAGCATGGTCGAAGCGCACGGCGGTCAAGTCAGTTTGCACAGCGCGGGCTTGAACCACGGCAGCACGTTCAGCGTGACCTTGCCTCTGAGGGCGACGGCGTCGGCAAGTATGACGACGCCTCAGCCAGAGCCAGAGCCAGAGCCGGAGCCGGTCACCGAGGCCAAATCATTGGACATCTTGTTGGTCTATGACAACCCAGATGGAGCGCAACCGCTGGCGATGCTTCTGCGATTTGAAGGCTACCGGGTAGATGTTGCACACAGTGGGCAGGGGGCCTTGCGACAGGCCGAGCAGAGGCGGTTTGATGTGGCCATTTTGGACATCGGCTTGCCCGATATGGACGGCTACACATTGGCCCGCAGGTTTAGAGCGATACCGCAGCAGGCCGAAGCAAGGTTAGTCGCGGTGACCGGTTATGGCACAGCACAGGACGACGCAAGAGCGTTCTACGCGGGTTTCGATCAGCACATTGTCAAGCCGATTGACTGCGACTTGCTGTTAGATGAGTTGCAGCAGGTGGCGCAACGGGTCTCTCCCGCTTTAACCACGTGAATGCTGACCAGCACACGCTAAAGAACGCCGTAGTATGCACATAGGAATACTTGAAGACGATCCCGAGCAGCTTGCTTTACTCGAATTGTGGGTGGGCAGTGGTCAACACAGCAGCCATGGATTCGGAACCGCCGCGGAGTTTACTGAAGGCGCCAAAAAAGAACTCTTCGATTTGATCCTGATCGACTGGATGCTGCCAGACGGCACAGGGGCTGACGTGCTGCAATGGGTTCGGCAAAACTTGGGCTGGGACATTCCAGTCGTTGTCGTAACTTCAAGAGATGACGAGGCCACCGTGGTTACCGCTCTGTCCATGGGCGCTGATGACTTTGTTGTGAAGCCGCCTAAGCCCATGGAGTTGTTGGCACGTTTTGAAAACGTGGCTAGGCGGGTCAAGCCAGGTGGCTTGCCGGTCATTCGTCTGGGCTGTTTTGAAGTCGACGTTCACCGGCACCGGCTTGCCATCGACGGCACGGCCATCATGCTGACCCAAAAAGAATTCGACTTGTCTGTGTACCTGTTCCAGAGCCCAGGCAAACTTTTGTCGAGAGACCATTTGTTGAACAAAATATGGGGCATCAACACCGATGTTGACACCCGCACCGTGGACACCCACATCAGCCGATTGCGAAAAAAATTGCACCTTGATGGCAGCAAGGGCTGGAAGCTCACCCCCATCTATGGCTACGGCTACAGGTTTGACCGTGTCGATGTATGAAAATCACGGTACTTTATGCCGGCCTTGCAACACCCCATGCCGGTTGGGTTGCGATTGATGAGTTGGCCGTGTTGCTGGCCCAGTATTTCGACGCAGAGGTACTGTCGCCAAAGCCAACACAAGGGCCGTGGCTGAATCGTGTTCTACACCCACACCAAGCCCACTTTGAGCCAGTACAGACCATCGGTGGCGACGTATTAATTGTGGTGGCGCGCGGTCCAGGGGACTTGGGCATGGTCAAGGCCATTCCTGATTGCCGCAAAAAATTCAGCAAGATTTATGGCTTCGTGACTGACTCTTATTTTCAAAACGGTTTTGTAAATGAAACCGCTCTTTTTGATGCCATCACCGTGACGGCTAACGAGGACATCGACTTCCCGATGTCGCGTTATGGGATTTCAGTGCATCAGGTCTACCAAGGCGCCGATTGCCTGACTTGGGTGCCGCGTCAGCACAAGCATCGTGAGATTGATGTCATGGGATTTGGCCGTACGCCGCTAAGCTACCAAGCCTCTTTTTCAGAGCGCTTTCACGTTGCGAGTTCGCCTTATCTGTACCTTCATTCGCCGTTGGGAAATCTCGCCGGGCCGACTGTTCCTTTGGAGCGCGGCATGTTGTTTAAGTTGCTGCAGCGAAGCCGAATCTCGCTGGCTTTCCACTTGTACGTAGAGCCGCAGGGCGGACGCCCGCGCTCCATGATGGTGACGAGTCGTTGGCTTGAATCGCTCTTGTCGGGTTGTATTGTGGCGGGGCGGCGACCGGAGTCGCGCATGGCTGATGAAATGCTGTTTTGGCCGGGTGCGACGCTTGAGCTATCAGAAGACCCGCATGCCGCCGCCGACGAATTGGACGCAATGTTGTCACGCAATGAAGAGATGGCGGCGCAGCGGCGCTCCAACATTTTCCACAGCCTAGGTCATCACGATTGGCGTTATAGGATCGTTGATCTATGCCGCAAGTTCAGTTTGCCAGTACCGCAGACCCTGACTGACGACCTTGTACGGCTACAAGATCTGTCCGACCTTTACAAGCCGCTGTGAGTTCACACTTCTGCCACGCAATTTGTAGGTAGGCCCGTAGTATCGATCTTCATGACAGCTCGACACAACATTCTCAAAGCCGCACGGCTGGTGTGGCTGGGTATCTCTCTCATGGCGGTCGGTTGCGCGGGGCCTTCAGGAGGCTTACCTTCGGGGACCAACAGCGCCATAGAGAATCCCAATTTCAAGCCGATAGCCAAGCCTAGCGCAGCCAAATTGCTCTCCAAGGAAGATCTGGCGCTATTGGAGGAGTCGATTGATCCGGTTTACCTGATAGGGAGTGGCGACATCGTCAAACTGTCCGTATACGGCCGAGCCGAGGTCAGCGGCACGCATGTGGTTGGACCTGATGGAAAGATCACCGTCCCCCTGATTGGCGATGTCTTGCTAAATGACTTGACGCGTGAAGCGGCTCTGCGAACCATCGACATGCAGTTGAAGGCGTTCTTCACGCAACCCAACGTGACATTGGCGGTAGACCAATACACCTCCAACCAAGTAACAGTGCTTGGGCGCGTGGAGCGGGCAGGTGTGCAGAAGTTTGCCAACCCGCCCACCTTGGCTGAAGTGTTAGCCAGCGCCGGGGCCATGCCCTTGTTAGACAAGCAGGCGTCTTTGACACGCTGCGCCATCATGCGCGGGCGCGACAAGTTGATTTGGGTTGACCTCAAGGGCTTGTTGAATGGCGACCCGAGCTACAACATGCGCATGAAAAAGGGCGACATCGTTTTCATTCCAGACTCGTCCGACACTTCGGTCTATGTGCTGGGTTCGGTGCCCAAGCCGGGTGCTTACCGCTTGACACCTCGGATGACGCTGCTGGACGTTTTAGCGCAAGCTGGCGGCCCGAATGATGACGCCGCGCCAGAGCACATCGGGATCTATCGGGCCGGTGCGCAACAGGTTGAAGTTATCGCCTTCAAAGACCTTGTCGATGTATCGCGCAAAGTCAACTACGCGTTGGAAGACGGCGATGTGATTTTCATTCCTAAAAGCAATTTGGGGGAAACCGGCTACGTCATGCGCCAACTGTCGCCCTTTCTTTCCGTGCTGACCTTTGGCGTTGCAGTCCAGACGCTGCTGAAGTAGTCAACTCACAAATACACAGAGAGTTCCCGTCGTGAATTCAAGCAACTCACCCAAGGTCGGTGTCTCCGTGGTGGTCATCGGGCGCAACGAAGGCGAACGCTTGGAGCGTTGCTTGCGCTCGATTGGTCTAGCCAACTGGGGCCGTTGTCGCCATGAGTTGATTTATGTCGACTCGCGCTCTACCGATTCCAGCGTCACCCTTGCTCAAAAACTCGGTGCCAGCGTGCTGATACTTGACGATGTGAGCCCATGCGCCGCCAAGGCACGCAACTTGGGTTGGAAAGCCGCGCTCGGTCAATATGTCTTGTTTCTGGATGGCGATACAGAGCTGCACGCTGACTTTGTGCTGCATGCTTTGCGCACACTGTCCGAGCCCAATTTGTGCGCAGCCTGGGGACATCGGCGCGAGTCCAGACCGCAGCAATCGCTCTATACCAAACTGCTCGACTTGGACTGGATATACCCCACGGGCAGGACCCTGTACTTTGGTGGTGACGTGCTTGTGCGCCGGACCGCGTTGGCGCAGGTGGATGGCTTTGATCCAACGCTGAACGCGGGCGAGGAACCTGAGTTGTGTGCTCGCCTGCGCGCTGCTGGATGGGAAATCGAGCACATAGATGTCCCCATGACCCAGCACGACTTGGCGATCAACTCTTTCAGGGCATACTGGTTGCGCGCTTACCGATCTGGCATGGCTTATGCCGAGGTCGCTCAGCGCATGCGTGTTCGTGGCGATGTACTTTGGCAGCATGAGTCGCGGCGAGACTTTCACCACGGTGTGCTTTTCACCGCCTCACCTGTGGTGTTGTTGGCATCGGCGTGGTTAGACCCTGCTTTAGCCATGACACTGGTAGCTTTGGCCTTGCTCAACCTGATTCGCACAGCCCAGCGCTGTGCTTGGAAGGCACCCGGCCAGCACTTGCTATGCGCGCAGTACGCAGTGCATGCCCATTTTCAAAAAATACCGGCTCTGTTTGGCCAAATAAAATGGCGCCAGGCAGCTCGGCAGGATTTTGAAATACCGTTGGTTGACTACAAGCAAGACACCGCCAGTGAGATCAGCATCAAGGCGGTGTTGGTCAGGGCACTTTTGCCTCTTGCTTGGTGCCAGCGGGTGCTTGTGCAGCGCTGGCTGCGGGCCTGGAGTCTGGCGCGGTTGCAGGAGGGAATTGGGCGGCAGGTGGATCCGTCCAACGTCATCTTGGGCAGCATTGAACTGCACGGTACGCGCAACATTCATTTCGGCCGCAGTGCTCTGATTTACCCCGGCGTCTATCTTGAAACCCAAGGCAAGGGTTCGATTACGCTGGGCGATGGTGTCGTGCTGTCGCGTGGCGTGCATATCGTGGCGTTCGAGCGGGTGGTGCTGGGCCAAGGGTGCATGGTCGGGGAGTACGCCAGCATCCGCGATGCCAATCACAAACTGGACGCTAAATCCACTCGCCATAGCGGGCACATCAGCCAACCTGTTGACATTGGTCCGAACGTCTGGATCGGTCGTGGCGCCAGTGTGTTGATGGGGGCAAGCATTGGGGCTGACAGTGTGGTCGCCGCCAATGCAGTACTGACCAAGCCGATTGGTGCGCAGCAAATTGTGGGTGGTGTTCCTGCCAAATCGTTACACCAAAGCCCCTCACTAACTTAGCCATCTAGAAGTTGAATCAGCATGAGCACATCTTGCCCTCCCATAGCCTATCTGGTGAGCTGTTACCCGGCTATTTCACACACCTTCATCTTGCGTGAAATACATCGCTTGCGGGCCTTGGGGCACACCATCTTTACTGCGTCCATCAATCAGCCTGATCGCCCTGCAGACGCCATGGAAGGCTATGAGCGACAGGAAGCCCAAGACACATTTTTTGTTAAGGCGCAGGGCTGGCTTGGCGCGTTGGGCGCCATGCTGTACTGGCTGGGCAGGACGCCCATCAAACTTGCCAGTACTCTACGCTTGGGTCTGCGTCTGGGCAAAGGTGGCCGCTGGTTGTATGGCTTGGCCTACACCGTCGAAGCTGCTTTGGTGGCCCGCTGGATGCAGCAGCGTGGCCTGACACGCTTGCATATTCACTTTGGCAACGCTGGCGCCACCGTCGGTGTGCTGGTCAAGCACCTGACCCACTGCCATCTGTCGTACACCATCCATGGCCCCGATGAGTTTGATGATGTGCCCGGCCAGCATCTGCCGCTGAAGATGCGTCACGCCAATGATGTGGTGTGTATCAGCCAATATGCAAAAGGGCAGTTGATGCGTATCAGCCAACCCGAGCACTGGGCCAAGTTGCAGGTTTGCCGATTGGGGGTAGACCCGTTGCAATTTAGCTACGCGCAGCGCGATGCAGGAGCTTGCGCCGTCAAGCTGCTTTGCGTTGGCCGGTTGTCATCGGCCAAAGCGCAAATTTTGCTGGTGTACGCCTGCGCTCGCTTACGGGATGAGGGGTTGGATTTCTCATTGACGCTGGTGGGCGAGGGCCCCGACCGCGCACGCATTCAACAGGCCATAGTGCAACACGAACTGGGGGATTGCATTCACCTGACCGGCGCCCTGAACCAGGCGGCGGTGCGCGTGCATTTTGAACATGCCGACATCTTTGTCTTGCCCAGCTTGGCAGAAGGTATTCCAGTGGTGTTGATGGAGGCTATGTCCAGCGGCGTGCCCTGCATTTCCACACCCGTCAATGGCATTCCAGAGTTGATTCAACACGAGCGAACTGGCTTGTTGGCCACCCCTGGCGATGTAGACAGTCTGGCCGATCAGTTGCGCCGGTTGATACAGCAGCCGGCCCTGCGGCAATCATTGGCCCAAGCGGCCCATGCCAAGGTGCTGGCCGACTTTGACTTCAATCGCAATGTGTCGCAGCTCAGTCGTAGTTTTGCTGGTTTTACCTGCGCAGCGATATGAGCACTGTCACCTCCGCTGTGCCAATTGCATCGCTTCGCAGCCGCATGCTCCGGGCCGCTGGCTGGCTGGTAGGGGGGAATATTTTCTCGCAGGCTCTGCGTCTATTCAGCAATCTGATCCTCACCCGTTTGTTGCTGCCCGAAGCCTTTGGCCTGGTGGCAGCAGTCAACACGCTGTACTTTGCGCTCGTCATGTTCTCCGACCTAGGTGTCTGGCAAAGCGTGGTCAAAAGCGAGCGTGGATTGCAGTCTCGTTTTTTGGGTACAGCGTGGACTGTGCAATTGGTGCGAGGGGTTTTGTTGTGCGCGGTCATACTGCTGATGGCCGCCGGTTTTCACCTGAGTGCGGGCACCGGCTATTTCCAGACGGGCACGGTCTACGCTGATGCTCGGTTGCCTCCGATGCTGGCTGTGTTTGGATTGTGTGCGCTGCTGCAAGGGCTGGAGTCCATGAAGTTGGCAAGTGCTCAGCGGTCGCTAAAGGTGGCCTATCTGACCCGTCTTGAGGTGGCCTCCCAAGTTCTTGCTACTGTCGTCACCGTTGGCCTTGCGGTCGCAACGCACTCAGTTTGGAGTCTGTTGGTCGGCACTATAGCGGCGACCACGGCAAAAACGGCGCTGAGTCACTGGTATTTGCCGGGCAAGACGACTTGGCCGTGTTGGGATCCCTCTTGTGCCGTGGAGATTGTCGGTTTTGGCAAGTGGATATTTGTCTCGTCGGTGATTGGTTTCTTAGCCGCCCATGGTGAAAAACTCATCTTGGGTGCCAGCCTGAGCACGACTAGTTTCGGTATTTTTTCGATCGCCAGTACCTTGCTGCTCGCCATCCTGGGTGTCTATGGCAGCCTCAACGCCCATGTCATCTTCTCGGCCTTGAGCGAGTCCTTGCTCACCGATGGTCAGTCTGCCGCCCGTGTCTACATCCGGGTACAACAACTTGCGGATGTCTTTCTGGGGACCATGGCGGGGGGTATTTTTATGTCAGGTCATTGGGCGGTGCAATTGTTCTATGACCCTCGTTACCAGCAGGCCGGTTGGATGTTTCAATGGCTCGGTTTGGGCATGTTGGCCGTGCGCCACCAAGTGGTTGAGCAACTCATGTTTGCCAAAGGAAAGCCGGCATGGGTGAGTGCCAGCAATGCACTGCGTGCCGGCAGCCTGCTTTTATTGGTGCCGTCTGGCTATGCATGGGGCGCAGAGCGGGGTGCCGTTGCTGCCGTGGTGTTGAGCCAGTTTGTCAGTTGGCCGGTATCACTCTGGTTCAAGCACCGTCATGGACTTTTGACTTGGCAGTCTGAGCGTGTTTGGCTACCGGCCTTGGCTACTGGCATGCTGGCTGGGTGGGCTCTGGATGCAGCGCTGAGCTCACTCTTTCGGTAAGGGCTGAGCGTGCGCATTACTTTCTTATTGCCATCCGACAACCTGACGGGGGGCAACCGCGTGGTTTCCATCTACGCGCAGCAACTGATGGCGCGGGGCCATGACGTGCTAGTGGTCACCTGTGCAACAGATCGCCTGAGTCCCCGCGAGATGCTACGCACTGTGCACAAGCGGGACTGGCAAAGCCTGAAAAATCACTTGACGCCACAAACCGGCCACATCGCTTTGTCCGGTGTACCGCACAAGATATTGGAGCGCCCGCGCGCCATCAAGGCACACGATGTGCCAGACGCCGACATCGTCATAGCCACCTGGTGGGAAACTGCGCTTTGGATGCACGCCATGCCTCAGTGCAAAGGCCGGAAAGTGCATTTGATTCAGGGCTACGAAATCTGGCTTGACCCGAAAATGGTGGCTCGTGTGCATGCCGCGTTGCAATTACCGAATTTGAAAATTGCCATCTCGTCAGACCTGAAGCACACCATTGAAGAAAAACTGGGGGCGACAGGTATTCACGTTGTGCCCAACGCAGTCGATCTGCACCAGTTCACTGCCCCCCAGCGAACGAGGCAGGTCGCGCCGACAGTTGGATTCATTTATGCCCATGCAGCCACCAAGGGTGCCGACATCTGCACGCGCGCTTGCGAATTGGCACGCCAGCAGATTCCGAACTTGAACGTGGTGGCGTTCGGTGCCGACCAGCCCTCAGCAGCTTTGCCCTTGCCCAGCAGTACTGACTACTTT
This sequence comes from Comamonadaceae bacterium, assembly GCA_947450675.1. GTDB lineage: Bacteria > Pseudomonadota > Gammaproteobacteria > Burkholderiales > Burkholderiaceae_C > Polaromonas. The sequence continues at coordinate 10,466 of CANFWI010000013.1, forward strand.
TACCGCCCGGCACAAGATCAGCTTAAAGCCATTTACGCGCGTTGCGATGCATGGCTGTTTGGCTCACGGCTGGATAGTTTTGGCCTGCCCATATTGGAGGCCATGGCGTGCCGTACGCCGGTGATTGCCGCGCCTGTGGGCGCAGCGCAAGATTTACTGGGCGATGGCACTGGGATTTTGGTGGCTAAAGAGTCACCCGAAGCTATGGCGACTGCGATTGTGGCCCTGTGCCGCGAATCAACCCATGAGTGGCTGATGCGCTCAGACCGGGCCTATCTCAAGGCCCGCAGTTACGCTTGGGACGACGCGGCAACCCGACTGCTAAACACCTTGCAACAACCCGAAGTTGCAGCATGTCTGCCACACCATGCCTGAGCGTTTCTGATGTGGCCTCAGACTCAAATCAAAATGCGCCGGAACGTTGGCTTTGGTGAAGTTTCCTCCATCTGCGCTCCGGGCATTAAATTGACTTCAGGCAGACGATTTTTGATGGCTTCGCCCCAACCTAGCAACAAAAACAGCATGGGTTCGGTCTGGGCTCCCATGTACACGGTGTTGAAGGCGATGAAACAGGTGAGGTAAATACCAGAGAAGGTAAAACCAATCTGAGGCTCCCTGGCAGGCGCCTGAAGACCAAACTTGACTTGGGATACGATGGCGTACAAAAAAATCAAGGCAAACAGGGTTGGCGCCAAAATACCGTGTTGCAGCGCCATTAAAAAGAAAGCGTTGTCGACCGATTCCATGCCTCGAATGTTGGGCACGGTGGTCAGGCCCCAACCAGACCACATCTTTTCAAACAGAAAGCCCTTGTACTGCTCAATCATGACCTTGCGGTAAAGCATGGTTTGAGCTTCGTAGCTGAGTATTTCACCTTCTTTGGGTGTGATGTAAGCATCCAGCGCGACTTGACCTGCGATCCCGCCCACCAGCAGGATGAAGATCACTATCATCAGCCACTGCTTGCGGTTTTTGGCATTGCCGACCATCACCAGCACTGCGCCAACAAAGCCACCAATCCACGGTCCGCGCGAAATAGTCATCACAGCCATCGTGATCAATACGATGGATATCTGGTGCTTAAAAGCAACGGGAAACCGTTTGGATTGCCTCTGAATCCAGCCCAGCCAGCCGGTCTGCAGCTGATCCCACACGCCTTGCCACGACAGCCAACGGTGCATTCGATAGACCGCAATGATCATGATGCAGGCGAGGATCGGATGCTCAAAGGTGCCAGCTGTACGCGCAATCCCCCAGCGTATGGACACCGAACTGTAGGCGTGCGGAAACAAAGGAGAAATCAGCCGATAAATCGGGCTGACCCAGAACTTGGCCTCATAGAGAAAGACCGGAAACAACAACAAGAACATCAGAACAAATCGTTTGGATGTTTCGATGTCCATGCGCCTGCTGTTGATCAAGTAGCGCGCCAGCAAGAAAGGGCCAAGAACAGAGCCCACTAAGTAGTGCGCGTAGTGCTGTGCATCCGAATAGCCACGGCTCAAGAAATCAACGACCACCCGCAACACGACATACAGCAGCAGCAGCACTTCCATCGGGCCCATGCGAATCTGGCGAAGCTTGTCTTTGAGCAAGACAAAGAGGATCGGGAAGATGGCGGCCGACATGAAGTTGTAATCCGACAGCAGGGGAACGTGAATCCAGAAGACAAAGGGCAGCAGCAGAAAAAAAGGAATCCAGACGTGCAAGAAGGCAAGCTCCAAGCCCTTTTTGCTTAGCACCACGATGGCCACCAGCATCGAGATGAAGACGCTATATTCTGTCATCTATTTGTTGCGACGTTGCACCCATTGGGTGTACAGCAACTCAATTTGAAGCCGCAGGCCTGACAAGCTCATGAAGTCACTGAACTTCGCTTTAGTCAAAGTTTCCACCATCAACTCCCGCATATAGCCACCGCCCTGGAACATGGGAATATTGTTGACAAACAGTCCGACTGCCTCTGGGTCGATTTTTTCCAGTACCCTTTTGGCGCGGGTCACTTCACCCTTGCTGACCGATTGCGCCTCTAACACCATGAATACTTGACCCAGCGCATCGATCAATAGCTCCGCATCCGCGCTGAGCAGCAGTGGCGGTAGATCGATCAAAACAAAGTCGTACTGTTGAGCCCAAGTATTTACAGCGTGTTTGAGTAAGTCGAGTCGCTGCACGCCAGTTCCTAGTTGCGTTCCAAAGCCGACACCTCCCAGTTCTAGGTCTTGGTGGCGGATGGCTTGCAGAATGTTGTCAACTGTGGTTTCGCCTGCTAGGAAGTCGGATAAGCCGGGCAAACCTGCATTGAACGTGGCACTTGGCGAAAAGCTGTTCGCATCGACCACCAGTACTAGGTTGCCCAGCTGTTTGAGAGCGGCCGCCGTGTCCAATATGACCGTCGTGGCGGCCCCCACTGTTTTGACTGACGTGAAAGAGAAGACATTCTTTTCGGATCGTGTCTTGTTGCGTATCAGCGCAGAAGCAAAGCGGCGAGTTTGTTCCTTGGCAAAAATCTGAGATGGTCGGTCACCGCCCGCCAACTGCCAACCCGCTGCAGGGATGCCTGTCAGTTTCTCGGCTTCATTGACGGTGTAGATTCGTCGATCTACCAAGTCCAGCGCAACAGCGGCTACCAGCGCTAGCACGCTTGCGAGCAGTAAAACAATCAGCAACAGCTTGGTTTTACCGATGCCCATCGGCATTTCTGCAGGCAGGGCCGGCGTGACCAAGCGTACAAAGCCGATCGCACCACTCTCGTTTTGCAAGAAGTTGAGCCGGTCACGAACCTCTTTTTGCTCTTGTTCACGTTTGCGAATATCGCTGGTCAGGCGCATGGCTTTTTGAAAATTTCGGGCATAGGTTGATGATTGCCCTTCAATTTCTTTCAGGCGCAGTTTGATTTCTGCTTCCACTTGCTGAGTCTGCCCCACCGATGCAACAAGCCGTGTCTTCACATTTTCAAAAGCAGCCTTGTCAAACTCCGACTCCTTGGCTTTCAGCTGTTTGTTGATGGACTCATACTCTGCCAGTGCGGGCCTTTTGGCCGGATGTTTGTCTTCTAGTCCGGTCGCAGTTCGCGCCAGTTCTTCAGACCGTTTGACGACCTCATTTCTGAGCGTTTGCAACCCAAAGTCTTGCAGGCGCATTTCCAGTAATGAGCGTCCTACGGACGTGGGCGTTTCGCGTTGCTTCAAAAATGCCTGCAGAGTGGCTTCAGCTTGGGATCGTTCGATCGATGCGGTGGTGAATTTCTCACGTGCCTGAAACAGCATGCTGTCGTAAGGATTGACGGCGTTGTCGCCAAATGTTGTTAATCCGAGCAACTCGGAAAGCGGCACCCGCTGTGCTTCCAGTAGGACAATCTCACTTTCCAATTGCTCAGCGTTCGCTTGCAACATTTCTAGGCGTTCGACTGAGCCGTATATTTGTTCGCTCTTGGTTGTCTCCAGAAATGCGGTGGTGACCGCGTTGACTATTTCGGCTAGCGTTTCCTTTTTCGGGCCTTCGAGAGCAATCCGCACCATATAGGTATCGGGTACTGCGCGAACCATGATCTGCTTTTGTAGCTGCTCAATATATTTGCGCTCGCTCAGGGTTCTGGGCTGAATATCAATCTTTGCATCTCGCAATTTTTTCAAAGCGCGTTGCAAAACATCGTAGCGCTTGACCGTACTGGAAAGCTGATTGACAAATTCACGGTATTGCGAATTGGACTGCAGCTCAACCTCCTTGTCGGTTGACAGCGTTTTCATGTAGTTGGGCGCTACTTGAAACACAGACTCAGTGGCGTAATAACTCTGCCCTTTAAGCCACACCACCGGCAATCCAGCTATCACCACAAGTAACCAAATGAGCGAACTGATTTGATAGTGCTTGCGCAGGCTAAGAATTGGCTTAATGCCACGTCCTGGCAGCTCACTTGTATACATGCGGCCCATTAAAGGGCGAGCGCTGAACAAGAGTGTCACCAGACTGTGTCATGTTGAGACACAAGATTTGCTGCGCCGATGGGTGTCCCGTTTTTTTCAATGTGGACACAACTTGGCAAATGCGATCGATTGCAATACAGGCATCGGGTGCCCGTCACCCCCCCGCCTCGCACCGGAATTGCCTCATCTCTGAGAGTGGGTCGATTTCTGGTTGCAAAAAGGACTCATTTCAAATGACTGAAATTTTGCTTTCTATCGCCATCATCCCGATCACATTGCCGGCGTTATCTTTGCTGATTTTGACTGTGGCGGCACTGCGTGTAAGGGGCACGTTCAGGCCAAGTCTTGCCGTAAGCCCGGTGCGAGCGATACGGGTTGCGGTGCTGGTGCCGGCTCACAATGAGTCCGTTAATGTGATCCCAACCATTGAATGCTTGAAGCGCCAACTAGGCGACGCAGACCGGCTGCTAGTCATTGCCGACAACTGCAATGACAACACTGCGGCGTTGGCCCGTGCAGCGGGCGCAGAGGTGATCGAACGCCACGATGCACAACTTCGGGGCAAGGGTTACGCACTGGCTTTCGGGGTTGACTGTCTGCGCACCGCCCACGTCCCGCCTGAGGTCGTGCTGATTGTTGATGCCGACTGTGTGGTCTCAGACGGCGCTGTCAGCTGCATCGCGCAACACTGCCAAACGACAGGCAAGCCCGTGCAGATGCTCAATTTGAGCAAGGGTGGCGGTGCGAGCCTGAAACTGAAGGTGCTGGAATTTGCCATGCTGATGAAGAACTATGTGCGTCCGCTGGGTTCATTTCATTTGGGTGGCGCTTGCCATCTGATGGGTACCGGCATGGCACTTCCCTGGTCGCTGATGGCCACCGCCAAACTGGCCACCGGCCACATCACCGAAGACATGAAGCTTGGTGTGGAGTTGGCGCTGGCTGGCTATGAGCCCCAGTTTTTGCCACAGGTTCGGGTAAGCAGCCATTTTTCGCATGACGACGGCGTTACCAAAGTGCAAAAGTCCCGGTGGGAGCACGGTCACTTGGCCACCATGACCGAGGAGTTGCCGCGCTTGCTTGGGACAGCGTTCAAGTCACGCAAGCCGGCGTTGATCGTGATGGCCTTGGACTTATTAATTCCGCCTGTGGCATTGTATTTCTTACTTCTGATGGTTGCTGAGTCCATAGCAGTTCTAGCTGCCATACTTTGGCCTGTCTGCTTGCCTGCGGCCGCTTTGCTCAGCACCTCGGTGGTTTGCTTTTTTCTTGCCATTGGTCTGACTTGGTGGCGTTATGGGCGGCACTTGTTGAACGCGCAGGAGTTGATGAAAACCCCTCTTTACGCTTTCCGGAAGATACCCGTTTACTTGGCCTATTTATTCAACAACCGCTCCGGGTGGGTGCGTACCAAGCGCGAGGTCTAGTGAGCCATTGGTGTGCTGAGATCAGCCGCTAAGCGCGGCGTTAGGGGCTCGGCCAAGGCACGGTTTCTTCGGTGCAGCACACTGTGTTTCCAAACGCCCGAGAGATATTTCGGCACAATTCTGTCTCGTCTTCCTTGCAGGGTTAGTTTGATCTGCCCTATGGTTCCAGCAGCTAGTGTCAGCATATCGGTGAGCAAGGCTTGGTGCAAACCCAGCGTCATCTGGAAATACCGTCGTCTGGACTCAAACCAATAGTCGGGTAAGCATTTGGGGGCCGCATCGCGTTCGGTCAGCTTAGTACTTTGACCAGCAATGTGGATCACGCGGCTGCTGGGTACATACCACGTTTGAAACCCGGCACGACGCGCACGCCAGCAGAATTCAGTCTCTTCAAAATACAAAAAGAACCGCTCATCCATGCCGCCTGTCTTCGCCAGCATGGATCGACGTAGCATCATTGAAGCGCCCGCGCACCAGTCAATTTGCTGCTCGGTCTTACCCATGACTCGGGCCACTCGCCAACGATCCAAAAGCCGTGAGACAAGGCCAAAACCAAGGCTAGATTCCATCTCGCTCAGCGGCGAGCCAAAGCGAAAAGCGATTGGCCAGTCGCTGCCGTCGCCGTTCTCAAAGCTGCTGCCGGCAATGCCGGCAGCTGGCGTACGTTCCAGAAAGTCGACCAACTCGCGCACCGCTCCCGGCTTGATACGGGTGTCCGGATTCAACATGTGCAAGTAGTGCGGATTCCAATGCTGCGTGGCGTGGGCAAAGCCCAGGTTATTGCCGTAGGCAAAGCCACCGTTATGTGGCGCTTGAATCAGCTTCGCCCAGTCGTCCCAACCCTCGCGCGTGACCGCCGCGGCGATCTCCGGGTAGTCCCCTGAGGCGTTGTCGACGATCACGGCGGTGATGTCGATGCCGCTGTGCAAACGTTCGGTCTCAAGCGAGCGCAAGCAGTCAACCGTTAAAGCCGCCGAGCGGTAGGTCACGATCACTGCGGTGACCCGACGCGGCGAGTCAAGATCACTGGCCCTGGTCAAGCGGCGCTCCCGCTGTGGAAAGGGGTCAATGTTGGCAGGTGGGCAAGCAAAACCGCGGCAAGAGATTCCACATGGCTCTCTTGCAGCATGCTGGCGTGACCCCCTGCAACGCTTGCCAAGGTGAGTTGGCTGGCCACCTTACACCAACCGAAATCATCGTCTCGGTAGATGTCTTTGTACGGGGTATCGTCCTCACTCCCACACGAGGCCCGCACCAACAAGACTGGCACATCAGACATGTTTGGCGGGACGTAGCGCTTAGCTAGCTCTGAATAGATCTGCCCCACGCTCAACCCTGGAAGCCAGCGCGGCCAGGCCAAGTCACGCAGCAACAACGTTTGCAACAGTCGAAAACGCAACTGCACAGATTTTCTGAGGAATAGTGCTGAAGACTCGTAGTGCAGCGCATTAGAAGCCTTTTTCAACACCGCAGCCGCGCATACAAATGCGGAATTCCATGTGGCTACTTGGCTCTCGTTGACTTGCAACAGCGAGCGCATGCGTGACAGTCGACGTCCAGCAGTCCGTCCGGATTTTTGCGGTGCCTGGGGTGTTGCAGCGTCCAAAATAGTGACCAATTCAACTTGCTCACCTTGCGCTCGCAAATGGGCTGCCATGGCATACGCAATCACGCCCCCGGCACACATGCCACCCAAACGGTAGGGTCCGACGGGCTGAATCGACTGGATTTTCTGCACGTAGTAAGCCGCCATGTCGTCCATGCGGGTGTGCGCCAATGGTATGCCAGGCAAGCAACGCGGCTCAATGCCAAATACCGACAAGTGGCTTGGCAGATGTCGGGCCAGATGGAGATACAGAAGCGTTTCCCCCAGACCGTCATGTACCAAAAAAAGATTTTCATTAAGACCGCTTCGCAACGGCACGATACCGCTGCGGGCAACTGCCGCTGTCGGTTCCAGTAAGCGAGCCAAGGTACGCACAGTGGGTGCGGTCAGTATGGTGGTCAGCCGAAGTTGCACGTCAAAGCGGCGCTCGATTTCGCTGAACAATTTGACCGACTGTAGCGATGTGCCGCCCAGCGCAAAGTAGTCATCCTCTACGCCGAGACCGTCTATGGAGAGTATTTCTTCCCACAATTCTTTTAATCGAATTTCGATGGGTGACGAAGCCGGTGTAGTCGGCGCGCTTAACGTGCGCGTGCATCGCCGCTGAAAACTAATCTCCTGTAGCAGGGTATCACCTGAGACCAAGACGCTGGCTAGCCGTGTGTAGCGCTGTGAGCGTGACACATCATCACTGCTCATGACTGAGTTTTCTGCACCCTTGCGATCGTCTGCTAAACGGGCCTGCACCACGGCATCGGGATCATGGCCAGGACGGTGCTGGATCGATTGCACTTGTGCCACCGGCAATCGGTAACGAGCACCATCATTGTTGGCTTCAGCGTATTTGCAGGCAACGCTGTCAACAAAGGCGCGAGCCGGTTCATTGCGTGCGCTGCTGATCAATTTCAACTCTAGCGTGGACAGCCCGAGCGCGGCTGCACGTTCTCCCAGACTGCGCAGCATGGCGTGCTCGACACCTCGGCCCAGCACGCGGCAGCTCAGCAAGAAGGTGTCCACCGCCAATGTATCGCCCTGCGGCTGCGCGATCAGAACACCGACCAAGCCGTAATCGCCAAACCGGTCACTCACCTGCACCCGCAGCACCTCGGCACCTTGCGCAAGCAGCGCTTTCAGTTCCAAAGCTGAGCGTCTACGGGTGGTGAAATTGAACTGATTAGTGCGTTGTGTCAGCTGTTCAATGCGCAGCCACTCATTTGCCTGAGGACTCTGGATATCCACCTGCAGATCAAGCGCAGCCAGGAACTCGCCAATGTCGCCCGCACTGGACTCGAGCGAGCGGCGTGCGACATTTTCACGGTACAGCTGTGTGCGGCGGCTATCCTCTTGGGTGGTGACTTGTTTGTCAAAAGCCCAGATGCGACCCAGCCAGTCGGTTATTTTGGCCTCTGGCGGGACCTGCAGCGTGACCACCTGTGGCAGTTCGGCGCGCATTTTGGCGCATTCCAACGGGTTGTCGTCCATGAAAACAAAGGCATCAAGACCCAGATTAAGCTCCTGTGCCAGTGCGCGCAGGTTGGTGCTTTTGGGCAGCCAGTTGATGCGGTGAGCGACCACGTCACCCGTCTGCAAATGCATGTCGCTGCGTCTGGCGAAAACCTCCAGCACGTCGGCCTCAGTATTTTTACTGGCAAGGCAGAGCAGGGCGCCTTTGCGCTGTTGTGCCACGGCAAATTGCTGCAGCGCCACATAAGGCGGACTAAGGGCAATGCCGTCAACACCATCTTCGCCGACGACTCCGCTCCACAGGGTGTTGTCGCAGTCCAGCACCAGCACCTTCGCGGCAGGTGTGAACCATGCGTGTATGCGACGCGAAAGCGCGAGCGCGAGTGCCGCAAAATAGGTATCTGAAAATGGAATGTGCGCCAACTCATTTCGAATGGCGTCGTACTGTTGTGTGCCGTCGACATTCTCAATTTCAGCGTGTGTGATCACCTGAATGTTGTCGCGCATAGCCATGCACGCCAGCAACTGTGCATTGGCGGCCTCAATGGCCGCCACAATTGCAACGGGCACAACCGGTGATGGTGGTAGAACGACGAGCAGCAGGTGACCCTTCAAGCCTGCAACAAAACGCTCCAGTGCCGTGCCGAGCTCGTCTGCAACCTGGGTGATTGTTTGACAAGCGGCATCGACAGCAGGCGCCTCTCGGACGAAGTCCTCAAGCCGTATCAGCGCCATATTGGTGCCGTTGCTGTTTTGCCCGAAATCACTGCTGGGGGTGAGAAGCTCTTGGAAAACTTGGTGATAAGCCGCAAATTTTATGTCTTGCTGAATTCCAAGTTCTGCAAGCATGAAGGCCAAGGGGATTGCCAACGGTTCGGCGACAAAAGTGGCGCTGATAACGATCATGGCTGCCCTGCCCGTAGCGGTGTCGTCTTGAATGGATTCATACGGGAAGATGTTAAAGAGCAGCTGCACAGAAATCATCGCCAAAGTGTGAACTTGACGCCATCTGTACTGATGGCGCTGACGCCCCGAAAAAGCAGATCGGAAAAATTGATTGATGCAGAGCGCGTCACATACATTTTGTGCCCGAGATTAGTGGACGTTCAAACTCAGCCTCGCGCCATGAACGACCAAGCCAATACCTGCAAACTCCAGCAGACGTCCGACGGACAGTCCGCCCAGTCGCCAATTCAGCAGGGTGTCGGTGGCATGTGTTAAAACCACCCGCAATGAAAAAATCAGCAGCAGGGCGGCCAGACCCAATGCGACATTTGCCAATATTGGGTTGCGGCGGTGTTCGATTGATAAAGAGTGTCCATGGGTGCGTGGCAGTACAGCGCTCTATTGGAAAACACCTGATTTCTATTTTTCAGCAGTAAGAAAATCGTTTGAAGCGGCTGGATGACTCCTGTCTACTTCTGCGTGGGCGCGCCCGTAGGTATCCTCAAACCGCACAATATCGTCTTCACCCAAGTAGCTACCTGACTGCACCTCGATCAACTCAAGGTCGGTCTTCCCGGGGTTTTCAAGCCGGTGTTTAAAGCCCAGCGGGATGTAGATGCTCTGGTTTTCAGTCAACAAGATTTCTTCTTCGCCGCGAGTAACCAGCGCCGTGCCTTTGACCACAATCCAGTGCTCGGCGCGGTGGTGATGCATTTGCAGGCTGAGCTTGGCGCCGGGGCGCACGGTGATGCGTTTGACTTGGTGCCGCTCGCCCACATCGACGCTGTCGTAAGCGCCCCAAGGCCTAGCGACTTTTCTGTGCTGGACTGATTGCGAGATGTTGTCTGCATCTAAGCGTGCCACCACTTGCTTGACTTGCTCCACGTGGCTGCTGGCTGCTACCAACAAAGCGTCTGGGGTGTCGATGATCAATAAATCTTGCGTGCCCAAGACCACCACTGGGCGATGCGGCGCGTGCACAAAGGTGTTGTTGGCGTGCAGCGCAAAGCCTTGACCGTGGATGCGGTTGCCTTGGGCATCGGCTGGGGTCAGGTCTGCCACAGCGTTCCAGCTGCCGACGTCGCTCCAGGCGCTGGCAAAGGGCAGCACGGCCACGTTGGTGTGGTGCTCCATGACGGCGTAGTCGATGCTCTCTGAGCGGCAAGCTTCAAAAGCTTGTACTTGCGGGCGCACAAAGCTGCCGTCTTGTGTGGCCAAAATCATGGCCTGTTGGCAGGCTTGCAAGATGTCGGGGGCGTGTTGTCCCAAAGCGTTGAGCAGGGTTTGGGCAGTGCACAAGAAGATGCCGGCATTCCAGAGTGCGCTGCCTGACAGCAGCAAGGCCTCAGCCTTGTCTTGGGCTGGCTTTTCAGTAAACCCTTCGACGTTGAATGCGTCGTCTGGCCGTTTGCCTCCTTGGCGAATGTAGCCGTAGGCGGTGCTGGGGAAGGTGGGAGAGATGCCGAAGGTGACGATGGCGCCGGCTTGAGCAGCGGCAACGCCTTGCTTAACCACCAGCGCGAAGGCTGCGACGTCTGGGATGTGGTGGTCTGAGGGGCAGAACAGGAGCAAATCGGTTGATTTAGCAGCCAACGCGGCGATGGCCATGGCGGCGGCTGTGTTGCGCGCCACGGGCTCTAACAAAACCGTGCCTTGCACCTTGGAGGCCTGCATGGCTTCAGCGACCAGAAACCGGTGCTCGTCCGAGGCGACGCAGATGACCTGTTTGCTTAAAAGGAATACCCGCTCCAGCGTGAGCTGTAGCAGGCTCTTTCTGCCGATGAGCGGCACAAACTGCTTAGGAAAGCTCTTGCGGCTGAGCGGCCAAAGCCGTGTGCCGGAGCCGCCGCAGAGGACCACGGGGGTGATCATGGCGGTGGATTGCCAGGCTGCGCTTGAATCAACGCTCACTTTGGTATCTTGAACGCAGTGGAACAAGGCTGGGATCACGTGAGGGTTTTCTTGGCTGCGTTATGCCAAGCCATGGCCATCGCTGAATTAGCGGATATAGCTTTCGCAACGTTCACATCAGACAACTTGGGGGCTTTGCAGTTTGTGCCGAGCAACAACAGCGCTGGCCATTTGAATTTCGAAAAAATGCGTTCAATGAACACAGGGCCGAGCAAACCCAATGAAACACCCAGCACAAGGTGATAGAAGTTGCCATCAACATCGAACCGCTGAAGCACCATCCGGATTGGAGCAGTGAAGAAAACGTGCCACAGATAGATCGCGTAGGAATGGCGCCCGATTCTCGCAAGCCAAGGAACTTCCAGCGTCGAACCTAGGCACAGCAAGCACAAAGCCATGCCGATCAGAAGCATAGCTAAGGTGCGCCTGTCTGGGTTAGGGGTGGGCATTCCCATGGCCACTGCGGCGCCGATGGCGATAGCAGTCAAACCCAACTGGACCCAACCGTTTGTGAGATGAGGCATGAGTGGAAAGCGCGAGAACGCCAAGCCCAGCAAAAAAGAAGGCATCAGGTAAATAGCGCCATCAACACTCAAACAATGCCAGCCACGAACCGTTAAATACAGGGCACACGACAGCACCAGAGTCAGCACAAAGCCCTTGCAGTTGCTGGTCAGCTTCCAGCGTTCGAGTGCCCAAATCAAGAGGAAGACCCAGAACAAAGACTCAACAAACCAAAAGTGTGCAACGGGCAGTATGTGCAGCAAATACCATGCACCCACGGACGAATTAGTTCCGGGCGTGAAGGCCTGTAACAGCGCAAAAAGTGTGCCGACAATCAGCATAGGAACCAGCAGTCGGCGCACCTTGCCAAGCAAAAATGCTTGGCTATCGCCGTCGAACGGGCGAAAGCCATACACCAAGCCGGATAAAAATATGAACAAAGGCATGCGCAGGTAGGCCAGACCGTCATTGAGCCACCGCAGGGCACCGTCATTTACCCGCAAACCATGGTCAGGGTCAGCGCCCACTACGTGAAAGGCGACCAACAACAGGCAAGCCAAACCGCGCAAGGTGTCGATCCGCATCTTCATAGGGGAGGCAATCTAAGTGCAAGGCCGGGGGTGACAGGCACCCTAAGCCTGTATTGCAATCGATCTCGTGTGCCAAGTTGTGTCAACTTTGCATACACAGCACGCCTGCCAAGGCGACTACCGGGGTCAAGTGGTGATCATGTGTGTCATACGGATGGTGTTCACGCCTTCGTGGTGCAAGAAATCCAGCTGGCTGCAAGCGCTGCGAATGATCGTCATACCAAAGCCGCCTACTGGAAAGGTCGACAGATCAGGCACCACCGTCGCAGAAGGAGGTGTGAATGCATCGCCTAGATGGATGATGTCGAGCACCAGAGCTTGCCCTGCGTATTTAGCAGTAATTTCCACGGGTGCCCCCGGCAGCAAACCCTTTGCATGGCGCAGGATATTGGTGAACACCTCAACGCAAGCCAACTCGAGCATGGCGGCATCTGCCTCCGGCAAGCCTGCACGCTGGGTTTGTTCCAGGACGAATTGCCGCAGGCTGCCAATGGACTGTAGCTCAATCGGCAGTTCACAGCGGGTGTTGGGGCTTGTTGGGGCTGGCCGCATGATGAGCGCAAGGCTCACATCGTCATTGATTTGAAAGGCCGTACCCAGCAGTTCACGGCGCAATGCATGCAGCGCCGCAGCAGGTGTCGGGTGCTGGCGTACCAAACGGCGCAGCGTTGCGTTGACTCGGTCGCGGCCTAGTCGTTCACCATCGGACCCGATGGCATCTGGCAAGCCGTCTGAACACAGGAACACCACGTCATGACTCGCCAGCGGAACCTGATCCTGCATGTATTCACTGTTGTCAAGAACCCCCAGCGGCGGCTGCTGATTGGCCATCAATACTGATTCGCCGTTGTTGCTGATCAATAAGGATTCCTCATGCCCACAACCGACCCAAATGATGATGTTGCGTTGAAGGTCAATCCGCATGTAGACCAATGTGATGAACGAATCCAGCGCCTGCAGATGCGGCGTCATGGCTTGCGAAACCGATGCAACGATAGCCCTGGGCTCTGGCAAAAAGCCGTCCCGACCCGAAAGGGCAAGCAGCTCGGCGAGTGAGCGACTGAATTGCAGTTTCGTTGCCGCACCCAAAAGTGCGGCGGGAACCCCTTTGCCCATCACATCGCCGACGACAACGTCAATGCAGTGTTCTCCTAGCGAAATGATGTCAATGAAATCACCGTCAACACCTTTGGATGCCTGATTGAAGTGACTTAACCAGAGGCCGGGCAAATGATTCTGAACAGACGCAGCAAGCAAGCTTTGCTGAATTCGACTGCCAACGTTGAGCTCACGGGCACGTGCTTCTTTGAGTGCAATTTCGGCTTTTCTGAAATCGGTAACGTCAGTCTGAATGGTGATGTATTGCTGAACTTCCCCGTCGTTTCCGTACACAGGCACAGAGGTGCTGGAAACCCAGTACGAACTGCCATCGCGGTTGCGCATATGCAATTCACCATTCCAAATTTTTCCTGCCGCTAAGTGTGCACGCATTTTTGCGTAGACAGCAGGCGCAAGTCGGTTTCGAAACCCATAGAGTTTTTTGCCCAGCAGCTCATCCTGGGCATAGCCAGACGCTTTCAGCAACTTGTCGTTGACATAGATGATGGTGTCTTGCAGGTCAACGATGCTAACGATCGCGTGTTGATCGAGAGCCATTTTTTGTTGCTCAAGGTTGGAGGCCACAGTACTGTACTGGCTTAACAAATCGATCATTTTTTGAGCCGCCAGTCTTTGTGGCCGGATGTCACGCACATTGGCTGTATAAAAAAGTTGCCCATCAATATCGACCGACACAATCGACAATTCAACAGGGAAGCGATGTCCGTCGCTGTGCATGGCCATGGTTTCAATGCGCCTGTTAAGTCGGCCGATGGCGTGGCAATCATGGGGCACGCGAAACCGCTCTATCCCTTCGCGGTACACCTGCCGTAAACTTTCTGGCACCAACAAGGCATCCATTGCATGGCCGACGCATTCAAGCTTGCTGCGGCCAAACATCCGTTCAGCCGCTGGATTGAACGAAATAATTTTGCCCAATGAGTCGATGGTAATGACACCGTCCATCGACGACTCTAAAACGGCATCGCTGCGCGCTTCGCTCATGTCAACCTCTTGACTAAGCCTGGTGGTGATCGCGGCATGACTGCGCAAGTTCCGGATGGCTGCGAGGGTTAGCGTCACGATAGCCAGCAAGGTCAAGGCCACCACGGTCGCCACCCATCTTTCAACGCGTGACACCTCTTCCATGGCGCTGACATACGAGTGCTCAACCACTAGGACGATCGGCCAATGGCGTAATGTGGAAAAGGCAACAAACGCGTAGGGATCGTCAATGCCGGGACCGATGTACCCGCCCGACTCCCGCTGTGGCAGATACTTTGAAAATACGGGCAAATGGACAAGTTCGCTTCTTGTGGCGCGCGGCACGTTGCCCGTTGCTGAAATCAACTTGCCCTCAAAATCGGTCAGAGCAACCCGTATTCGCTTATCAATGGTGATCGACTCGTATTGCGCGGCAAAGTAGTCGGCATTGATCAGCGCCACCAACACAAGTTGATGACCGCTTTCATCGCTGCGATGCACAACCATAGGAAAAACATTTGACTGTGATGTGGATGTGCCTATGGGTTTGAGATCGATCAAGTCACGTCCATTAAGCACGGTGCCTAGGGTCACCTTCGACTTGTCTTTACCGGCCGCACCTAATGGCTCGATATCAACGGCATGCCCTAGATTGCCTGTTGAGGTACTTGCCAGAACTCGACCTTGAGTGTCGAGTACGGAGACGCTCCTGAGCTGTGGGAATCCGCGAACAACGCCTGCAATGACCGGGTCAATCAGGCCGGATGATCTGGCATCAAGTGGGCTGCGATTAGAGTTAGCGAGAACCAGCAAAAGGCCTTGAATCGCGTCTAGGCTGGCGCCTGTTTGTCTTTCCATTGCGGTGGTCACTTGACGCAACTCGGCGCTGGTATTTGAGCGGCCCTCGCTTCTCGAAAACTGAATAAACAGCACAGCAAGTAGCAGGGTGAGCAGGGCAAAAAAAACACCCGCTGCAAGCAAATGCCCGCTTCGCAACCAAACTTTGGAATGTTGCCTTCGCACTGTGCCGGTCATATTTATCGCAGGCTCACCTTTTGACGACAATTTCAGTCAAACCGTGCTTATTGGCGGCAGCATTAAGTCGGCCGTCCCGCTTGATGCGTATTACAAAGCTGTCGAGTTGCTGAAGCCACGCATCATCATCTGGCTTGATGGCATAGGCGTATGGAATGACATGAAATGGTTTGGGGGGGGTCACCAGGCGAGCCCAATCGGCATTCTCAAGCAAGCGACGGCTATACGGGTAGTCAGTCATAAAGACATCGACCCTGCCTGATTCAAGCTCCTGCTCACGCGTCAGGGGCGGGCGAATCACCACCAATCGTGCTTGCTTAAGTTCCGCCGCCATGACGGGCTCCATGAAGGTGCCGGCTTGAACTGCAACCTGCACGCCATGTTTATCGATGTCGCCCCAGTCTTTGATGACACGACTATTGCGGGTGGTGACGCCGTAAATATCGCTTTGCATATAAGGCTGGGTAAATTTGAGCGCCTGTTGTCGCTGCGGTGTGACACCCACCGCGAACATGGCAACATCACAACGGTCTTTTGTCAAATCATCCTTCAGACTGACAAATGAAGAGTCTACGTATTCCAGCTTGACACCAAAATCCTTGGCGAATGCCGCCGATAGATCGATGTCGATTCCAACCAGTTGTTGATTTCTTGGATTGCGCAAGCTGATGCCATAGTAGTCTGGCCAAATACAAACCCGCACAAGGCCCGATGCTTTGACCCGGTCCATAACGGGGCCTGCCGTGACCTCTGACGTTGCCAGAATGCCAACGCACGCAAGTAGGCAAACCACGCCACTTTGGAGCCGACCTAAGAGGCTGATTCTTGAGTGCATGGCAACTTCAGGCGAAAGCCCTGACGGCCTCTTGTCTTGAGTCGTGAATGTTAAACACCCTGTGCATGCGCATTAACTCGAAGAGCGCTCGGACTGTTTTTGACAAGGCACACAGTTTGAGATCGCCTCGCCGACTGTTGAGCAGGCGCAGGCAAGAGATCAGGGCACCCAGTCCGGAACTGTCAACAAACTTGACCCCTGACATGTCCAGCACGACGTGCTTTCGGTCGTGAATAAAGGATTGCACGGCGTCTTTGAATTCGTGCACGTTGCCCGCATCCAGATTGTCCTCACGAAATTCGATCACCAAAACATCGTCGCCTTCGATAATTACCTTGAGTTCCATCACTTTTTTCTCCATTCTTGATAAACAGTTTAGATTTGGCACAACCAAATTAAACAGCTGGACTATCAATAAAGTGTCTCCAGAATGTATCGTTAACCTCATCCGGCAGAAGGCGCTTCTTGAGCAGGTGTTTGTGCTAGTTTGATTTCCACCTGCACTTGAGCCAACGCCAGTGCCAATACCGTTCCAGCTGCTTTATGGCCGTTCGACAACAGCTCTGCCGCACGGGCGCACTGGCTCAGGTGTTCAAAGCCATAGCTCCCCGCCGCGCCGGAGAGGCGGTGAAGCTCTGCTTGAAGTTCATGGGGTGTTATTGCATCTGAGACTGCGCACCAGCGCACTGCCAATCCGGCCACAAAATGTTCTTGTAAGACCTTGAATTTGGCCAGTGACGCCGAGGATAGGCCCTCAGTTAGCTCAGATGCCACGGGCGTAATCCCAATAAATACGGATGTCCTGCGGCAAAGTAACAGGGTCAAACGGCTTGACGATGACACCGGTGGCGCCGTATTGCAGCAACTCCTCGACTTCGTCTGGCATGGCTTTGGCAGTCATGAAAACCACCGGCACAGCCACCATTTCGACGTGCTTGCGCAGTGCTGCAAGTGTCTCTGGGCCATTCAAGCCTGGCATCATCACATCGAGCAATACCAAGTCTGGTTTGAAGTTTGGTGCCTGCGCTAATGCTGTTCGACCGTCGGAGCACAAAAAAACCTCGTAGCCCCCTAGTGTGGCAAGACTGAATTCGATGATCATTCGGATGTCAGGATCATCTTCTACGCACATGACCCGACGCAGATCACTCATGACTAGGGTTCTTTGCCAACATTGGCGCTGGCAAAGAAGAGTCAACAACAGGCAATTCGACAAGAAAAGTGGCGCCCTGGTCAGGCACCGAATCGACATCAACTCGCCCGTCCATACGCTCTACAAGCATGCGTGTGATGTAAAGGCCTAAACCGGTACCACTCTGAGCGCGTCGATCCGAGGAATCAGCCTGAGAAAACTTTTCAAACAGGTGTGAACGGAACTGTGGATCAATGCCCGGCCCTCGGTCGCGCACCTTGACGCGAACCTGGTTTGGCGTCCATTCCAAGCTCACATTTATAGTGTCGCCTGTACTCGAATGCTTGATGGCGTTGGACAACAAGTTGGCCATGATTTGTAAAAACCGGTCAGCATCAACTTGCACTTGGGGGCTGCCTAGCTGGAGTTCGATGTCCAGCTTGACGCCTGACCGCTGAGCATAGCCCTGGTTGGCGGTCAGAGCCTCCTGAAGCAAGCCGTCAAGACAGGTCGTGCGAAGTTGAAGCACCATCTGGTTACCCTCGAGCTTGGTGATATCCAGAATGTCGTCAATGAGACGGCTCAATCGCTCGCCATTGCGCTTTGCTATATCGGTCAACGGGATTGCCGCTTTTGGCAGTGGACCGGCGGCGCCAGATGCCAGCAGGCCAAGGGCACCTAGCACCGACGTCAGAGGCGTACGCAACTCATGGCTGACGGTGGCTAAAAATTCGTCCTTCATGCGATCAATGTGACGTTGTTCTGTCAAGTCGCGAATGACCAGCGTGTAGCGAACCCTTTGTTCTTCTGTCCACTGGCTCAACGCAAGCTCTGCCGGAAATTTTGTTCCATTCGATCGGGTCATTGACACTTCGCGCAGCGCAAGCAAATCAGCCAATGGTGTCTTCAAAACCGTCTCGCAGTGCTGTCCGTCAATGCGGTTAATTCCGTTGCCAAAAATGCTGATGGCAGCAAGGTTGCCTTCCTCAACAATCCCACTGCCATCCATGGTGATGACGGCATCTAGAAGGTTGTCGTGAATGTCGCGCTGTTGCTGCGCTAGTACCCCAAGACGCAACTGGAGACCCAAGACTCGGGCGTAGTGAAGTAATTTAGCATTAAGAAGTTTTGGATTTATCGGGCGAACCAGATAGTCATCAGCGCCGTGCTGAAGGGCGTAAATAAAGTGTTCATCACCTTCTAAGGATGAGGTTGCGATCACCGGTAGCCAACGGTTCGTGATCAAGGCCCGCAGCTTTTGCGTCACCTCAAAGCCATCAAGATCAGGCATCAGAAGGTCCAGAAAAATCAGATCAGGCGTCAGCTCAAGCACTTGCGCTATCGCTGCTGAGCCACTTTCAACGCCATGCACCTCGTGGCCAGACTGACTAAGCATGTCACAGATGTGCAGTCTAGACGCCTCGATGTCATCGACGACGAGAATTCGCAGTGCGCGCATAGCGGCAAGGGGACTTTGCATGAAGTGGATGGCTTGAGTTCTTGGCAGATATTCGAGTCAAAGCAGTTTAGCAAGCGGTTGACAAAGACTTAACAACTCTAAGTCGGCAAAGACCTGTAATCCATGTCATCACACCAACGAAGCGCTTGACGTCAAATAATAAATCTCCAGAACTTAGCGCGCCTTCGACCAATCGTCTGCGCGCACGGCGGGGCAGGTTTGTCCGGTTTGGGTCAACGCGTCAATTTTCGCCGTTTAAGAGGGTTCTTGGCGCTAGATCGGATCCTTGAAATAGGGACCATACGACAGCCTGGCAACACGGCGTCATCGACTCGTCAACCAACGTCGGCCCGCGTTTTATAGCTGAATTAAACATCACTCCACTGCACTAAAATATATTCCACGATGTATATTATGTTAAATAACTGAGGTCGGTAATCCAAACAAGGTGTCATTGCGAGCAAAGCGCGGCAATCCATGCCTGGGGCATGGACTGCCGCGCTTTGCTCATAGAGACGGAAATCAGGTCAACGGGCCTTGATCGCTTCAACCTGTTCCCAAGCGATGTCTGCCACACGCATATAGCGCTCGCCCATGGCTTGCGCATCAGCACTCGTCGCAGTGCCGCGCTTCACGCGGCCCCGAATACCATGCAGAATCGCGGCAAAACGAAACATGTTAAAAGCGATGTAAAAATCGAGATCGGGAATTCCAGCACGACCGGTGCGTGTGCAATACGCCGCCACATACGCTGCTTCGTCTTGCAGTCCTTGGGCCTTCAGATCCAGACCCCGGATACCGCCTAGGATGTCCGGCGGCATGCGGTACATCATGGCGTTGTAAGCAAAGTCAGCCAAGGGGTGGCCGAGTGTGGACAACTCCCAGTCAAGTACTGCCAACACCCGCGGCTCAGTCGGATGAAAAATCATGTTGTCTGCACGAAAATCACCATGGGTGATGGCGGTTTCATCAGCCGCTGGAATATGCGCAGGCAACCAAGCCACCAATTCGTCCATCGCCGGATGCCGACCCGCGAGTTCATCGTCCAGATACTGCTGCGACCAACGCGCAATCTGCCTCGACACATAGCCACCGCTGCGGCCAAAGTCGGCAAGACCGATAGCGTCGGGTGAAATGGAGTGCAGCTTGGCCAGCGTGGCGTTCATCGCATCTAAATAAGCGGCACGCTGTGGGTGGGCAACGTCCACAAAACTGGCGTCCCAAAAAATTCGACCCTCCACCATGTCCATGACGAAAAACCAACTGCCCAGCACCAAGTCGTCAGTGCACAAGCCATGGATTTTGGGGACCGGGAAATCAAGCGTTCCTAGAGCCGCCATCACCCTCGCCTCACGCTCCACGGCGTGCGCGCCTTTGAGCAAGACACCCGGCGGTTTTCTACGCAAAACATAGGAATGTTGGGGCGTGCGAAGCCGGTAAGTCGGGTTTGATTGGCCACCTTTGAACTGGTCAACCACCAACGGGCCTTCAAAGCCGGTCACGTTTTCCACCATCCAGCGAGTCAACGCGACTTCGTCTATCCGATGTTGCTCTCGGACAGGCATGGTGTCGGTGAAATCAGCGGGGGTGGTCATGCATTCACCTTAGACAATACGTCGCGTTTGATTTTCTTGGCGAGTGACCATTTGTGGACTTCAGTCGGGCCGTCGTAGATTCGGAAGGCGCGGATTTCGCGGAAGACTTGCTCGACGATGCTGTCACGCAAAACACCACTGCCGCCCATGACCTGAACGCAGCGGTCGGCCACTCGAAACAAGGCATCCGACACGGCTACTTTGGCCATTGAGCTTTCGGTGGTGGCTTGAGATCCGCCATCTAAAACGCCGGCGCACCAATCAATCATCAAAGCCGATTGCTGCAGGTCAATCAAATTGTCGGCCAGCATGAAACCGACGCCTTCATGGTCGACCAACAGCTTGCCAAAAGCTTTGCGCGTGGTCGCATATTTCACAGCGATTTCATGCGCACGCGTGGCCGCACCGTGCCAGCGCATGCAATGCGACAAGCGAGCTGGTGAAAGCCGAATTTGGGCGTAACGAAATCCTTCGTGAGCTGCACCCAGCACCTGACTGTCGGGCACCCGGAGTTGATCCAAAATAAGCAGCGCATGACCGCCCGGCATGGAGCTGTCCATCGTGTCGAGAATGCGCTCAATGCGCACCGCCGGATTCGGCAAGTCAATCAAAAACATGGTCGCTTGCGCTTTGTCACCACTGCCAGTGCGCGCCATCACAATGCCGACAGAAGCGCCCTTCACACCGGTGATGAACATTTTCCGGCCGTTGATCACCCAATCAGGGCCGTCTTGCACGGCCGTGGTTTGCAACATGGAAGGGTCAGACCCTGCCCCGCCCTCGGACGCTGGTTCCGTCATGAAAAAAGCTGAACGTGCCTCACCACGAATCAACGGTTCCAGAAAATGTTGTTTTTGTTGCGTGGTGGCTATCTTGCCCAACAAGAACATATTGCCTTCGTCTGGGGCCATCGTGTTGACTGCCACCGGTCCCAGTGGGGACAAGCCGGAACGCTTCAACACGGCGGCGGTTTCAAGTTGGGTCAGGTGGCTGCCATCGGGCAAGATGTGCGGGGTCATTAAACCGGCAGCGCGGGCTTTGGTGCGGAGCTCTAAGACCAACTCCTCGCTGGGGCCGTGCGGTGTGCAACGAGGATCACCTTCATAAGGGATAACGGTGTCACGCACAAAGGCTTCAACTCGGTCAGCCAAAATGCGGCTGCGTTCAGTGGGACTGGGCGTGTGCATGGTGTCTCCTGGAAAGATCATGGTGTGAAGCGGGATTTGTCGATCAAAGACTGCTGACGAGATGACCGCCGTCGACGGCAAGCACAGCGCCGGTCATGTAGCGAGAAGCATCAGACGCCAATAAAAGCATGGGGCCGTCAAGATCTGACAGCTGCCCGAGCCGGCGCTGTGGAATGCGTTTGATCAAGGCCTTGCCAGCATCCGTCAGCCAAAATTCTTGATTCAGCTCGGTCTCCACATAGCCGGGGGCAATCGCGTTGACGCGTATGCCGTAGCGCGCCCATTCCAGCGCGAGGGACTTGGTGAGTTGAATCACCCCCGCCTTGGACACCGCATAGGAGACCACCCCGCCCGCTTGCCTGAGGCCCAAAATCGAGGCCACATTGACGATACAAGCGCCGCCCCGTTCGCGCATGCCCGGCGCCAAAGCTTGGGCCACAAAAAACATGGCTTTCAGGTTGGTGTCCAGCACCGTATCCCAGTCATTCTCTGTGTGCGTGAGCGCAGCGCCTTCACGGACAACGCCAGCGTTGTTGATCAGAATGTTCACGGGGCCTGCTGCATTGGCAAGACCAGCGCGTGACGCACTGTCGTTGACATCGAGGGCGATGCTGGTGACTGAATGCCCGTGCGAACGCACTTTTTCAGCGACCGCCTCAAGCGCCTCCACCCGCCTCGCCACCAGCACCAAGTCGGCACCCTGGCTGGCCAGCAACTGTGCAAAATGCGCACCCAAGCCGCTGGATGCGCCAGTGACCAGCGCACGCTTACCAAGAAGTGAAGTTGAACTCATAGAGCGACCTGGTCAAAATTTGATAACCGGATTGTAGGACGATTTCAATGACAAAGTCTACCGATGTTGTTGGTGGACAATAAAGGCCAAGATGCCATCAACCACTGCGACTAACAAAACACTGAGCGCTACAGCCGCGCCCCGACCCACCCAGACCCGAGAAACTGTGAGTGCGTCTGACGCGGTCTTTTTTGGCATTGTCAATGGCTTGGAATTACAAAAATTTGTCCCGGCGCAGCGGCTTGTGGAGCTGGACTTGGCGGAGCAGTTTGGCGTCGGTCGGAACTCGGTACGCGAAGCCTTGCAGCGTTTGGCGGCAGAAGGCATCGTGGTCTTGCACCGCCACAGGGGTGCGGCGATCCGTTCGCTGTCGATGCAGGAAACCTTGGACGTGCTGGAAGTCGCCGAACGGATGACGGGCTTGTTGGCGCGTGCGGCTGCTCGGGGCGCGGCAGCCTCGGGGTTGAAAGCCATCTTGATCGACAGCCTGAAAGCCTTGAAGGCGGCTGATGCCATCAGCGACGCTGCGGCCTTCACCAGTGCAAGGCGGCGCTTTTACCGCTGCTTGCTGGACATGGGGGGTAACCGTGAGCTTCAGCGCCTGTTCCCAACGATTCAGATGCCGATCGTTTATGCACAACACCGACTTCCCGCACTGCAAAAGCTGCGCCTGCGGGACTACACAAAAATCGCAACCTCTGTTCGGGCCGGCCGCGAAGAAGACGCTGAGAGCGCCGGCGCAGCGCACGTCCAACACGTCAGGCAAGAAATAGTCTCACGTGCCAACTGAGCCGTAGGGCAATTTAAGTGGGTGTTTCTTCCTTGCCTCGAACCACCAACACGGGCACGGGTGCATAACGAATGATTTGCTCTGCATCGCTGCCGAGCAGGACCCGACCAAGCCCACGCCGTCCGTGTGAACCCAGCACGATCAAATCCGCATGGCTGATGAGTGCGTGTTCAGCCACATGCTCACAAATACGGCCAGGTCCTTCTGCAATCAACACGCATTCAAGTGGCAGGCCGTGTGCCAGCACCTTTTCACCGGCTGTCGCCAGCAGACTCTCTCCAGCGGCACGCATGCGTGGAAGATGCTGTTGCACGTAGTCGATCCCTGTTTCGAAATCCGTCATGTGACTGAGGGCGTCGATCACATGCAGCAGGGTGATCTTGGCGCCGCTGAAAAGGGCCAATCGAATGGCTTCATCCAGCGCCTTGTCAGAGGTCGGACTGCCATCGACGGGAACGAGGATGTGACGGAAACGGCTCATTTGATGTCCAACGTGGGCGGCTTGAGATCAAGACGCAAAGCAATAATATCGGGTGAACTACCGGGGTTGAGCGTGAAACCAGCATGACGCGCGAGTGACGCCAGGCTTAAGTTTTCGGCCAAGCATTCACCGACCACTTCGGCGGTGCCACGGTCTCGCAGGTAACGCAGCAGCTTGTCTAGCAACAAGCGACCGAGACCCCTGCCCTGCCAGCGCGTTGCCACCTGGATCGAAAACTCAGCCCGAAAATTGTCGGGGTCGCAGACGGCACGCACCTCACCCAACATCCGATCTTCTCCGCTGCGCGACGCTGCCACGGCAATGAAAGTCATCTCGCGGTCGTAATCAATTTGGCTGTAGCGCGCCAGTTCAGAATGCGGCACTTCGCGTCTCACCATGAAAAAGCGCAGGCGCATGTCAGCCGGTGTGGCGTCCGCATAAAAATGCTGAAGTCGACCGCCGTCTTCGGGTCGAATCGGGCGCAGCAGCACGTCTCTTCCGGCCAAGTGAATGGACTCCTCCAAGGCTGCCGGGTAAGGCCGAATGGCCAAGTGCGAGCCATCGTGCGCGCTGCTGGCTTTGATGCGCACGCGCGAATCGACAGCCAGCACGCCGTCTGCGTCTATCAGCAGCGGGTTGATATCCAGCTCCGCCACTTGCGACAAGTCGCAGGCCAGCAGCGAAAGCTTTAACAAGGTGTCAAGCAAGGCAGCTTGGTTAGCGGCGGGTTTGCCGCGATAAGCGCCTAGCAGTTTGGTGAGTTGGCTGCGTTGCACCAAATCGATCGCCAGACTGGTGTTGAGCGGCGGCAAGGCCACCGCGTGATGAGCGTGAAGCTCAACCGCGGTGCCCCCCTCACCTAACAACAGCACTGGGCCAAACAACGGGTCGGTGTTGATGCCGAGAATCAATTCATGCGCATCAGGCCTGTGCGCCATGGCCTGCACCGTGAAACCTCGCAGCACAGCATCGGGTCGCAGCTGGCTCACGCGTGCTTGCATCGTTTCCGCGGCCGCCTTCACTTCTGCGGCAGAGGTCAGGGCGAGTGCCACACCACCGACGTCAGACTTGTGGATGATTTGCGGCGAGATAATTTTAAGCGCCACCGGGTAACCGATCGTCTCGGCAGTCAATACGGCGGCTTGGGTGTCGGCTGTTTTGCGGGTATCGACAACGGGAATTCCATAGGCCATCAGCAAGGCTTGAGAATCTGCATCGCCCAGCCATTCGCGACCCTCTTGCAAGGCTTGCTGTATCAAGTGTTGTGCCCCCGCACGGTCAGGCAACGCGTCTGGCACAGAGGCTGTCGTGAGTTGTTGTAGCGCCTGCTGGTTGCGGTTGTAGTGGATCAATTGGAGCCATGCGGCGGTGGCGCGTTCGGGGGTGTTGTAGCTGGCAATACCCGCGGCTGCCGTGGCTTGTCGTGCTGCAGCCACCACGGCGCCGCCTAGCCAGCAGGCCAACACCGGTTTGGTTGCCGATTGCATCAACGGCAAGCAGGCCAACGCTATCTGCGTGGCCGAGACGATCGCGGTGGGCGCGTGCATGAAGAGCACGCCGTCAACCTCAGACGCAGCCAGCAACACCCGCAGCGCCGCCTGGTAGCGGCTGACCGGCGCATCACCAATGATGTCCACCGGATTTCCCTTCGACCAAGTCGCCGGCAGGCAAGCGTCCAATGCGGCCAGTGTGGCGGGGCTCAAGTCGGCGAGTGTGCCGCCACCCAGGGACAGCGAATCGGCAGCCAACACGCCGGCGCCACCGCCATTCGTGACCAAGGCCAGCCGCTCACCCCGCAGCGGCCACGTGTGCTGCATGTTGGACAGCGTTTCGGCAGCGTCAAACAAGGCTTCAAGCGTGTCCACGCGCAACATGCCAGCTCGCTGAACAGCGGCGTCAAAAACCACGTCGGAACCTGCCAGCGCGCCGGTGTGCGAAGCCGCCGCCTTGGCGCCCGCAGGCGCACGACCGGCCTTGACCAAAATCACCGGTTTGTTGCGCGCTGCAGCGCGTGCAGCAGACATGAATTTGCGCGCCGTTTTGATGGATTCAACGTACATCAAAATCGCCCGCGTTCCCGGGTCACTGCCGAGGTAATCCAGCATGTCGCCAAAGTCGACGTCGGCGCTGTCGCCCAAAGACACAAAGTGCGAAAACCCGATGCCGAGGCTGTTGGCCCAGTCCAGCATGGCCGTCGCCAAAGCGCCGGATTGGGTGACAAAAGCCAGCTTGCCCGGCAATGAATTGCCAGGCGAAAAACTCGCATTCAGCGCAGCGCTGGGGACCAACGCACCAATACAGTTAGGGCCCAATACGCGCAGCAAATAGGGGCGAGCGGCGGCCAGCATACTTTGCTCGATGGTGATGCCACTGGCGGTCATGGCTTTCAGGCCAGCGCTCAGCACAATGGCCGCGCGCGTGCCCTTGCGTCCCAACTCAGACAGAAGCGCGGGCACGGTGTCGGCGGGTGTGCAGATGACGGCCAAGTCCGGCGCGAATGGCAATGCATTGACATCGGGCCAAGCGGTTTCGCCATCGACCTGCGAATGCTTGGCATTGACCGGCCAGACAGGCCCCTTGAAACCGCCCAGCTTGAGGTTGTGCAACACCACCGAGCCCAAGCTGCCTTCGCGGTCAGAGGCACCGATGAGAGCGACCGAGGTCGGCTGAAACATGGCTTCGAGGTAGCGTACGGTCATGGCATGGCTGTGCTTTGTGGCTCAGTGTGATTCAGCTTGTAGTGCCTGCCAGCTTAGCGCGCTGCCGTCGTCGCAGTTTGCGCCAGATCAAGTTCCCATCGCATAGAGCGCTGAGCTCATGGCGCGGCCTGCTAGACGACGCACGAAAGCGAAAAAATGCCCCGCCATCAGGCGCGTTAACTGGCGTGGCAATGGGGCCTTGGACGGCCTGTCGTTGCGGGTATTCGGTCTCCAATGGTCACTGCAACGGCTTTGACGTTGCGTTGACCCTTGCTTTTTAAAAGCAACGAACCACCCCTTAATTTTGGAGAAAAGACATGAGCAACCTTCGCGTCACTGCCCCTACTTTTGGCGACTCTATGGAGTCTGCCTTTCGTCGTTTTCTGACGCCTGCCGCCTTTGATGTGGACACACCGGAAATGCAAATGCGCATGGATGTTGCAGAAAAAGAAAATGCCTACGAAATCAAGGCCGACCTGCCTGGTTTCAAGAAAGAAGATATCAATATTCGGATTGACGGCAACATCGTCCAGATTGATGCTGAGATGAAGCTTGACAAAGAAACCCGCGGCAATGGCGACAAGGTGCTGCGCAGTGAACGTTACCGGGGCAGCATATCGCGCAGCTTCAGCTTGGCGCAAGACGTTGATGAAGCCAAGTCGCAAGCGCGGTATGCCGATGGCGTACTGACACTTGAGCTACCGAAGAAGGCTTCGGGCAGCGCCAAGAAATTGCAAATCCAGTAGCCCGACCCTGATTTCCACCGCCTTGTTGACACAGATCAAGCATGACCTCAAGGCGGTGGTCAATACTGAAAACTAATCAAGAGGAGAACACATGTATCAAAGAATTCTGGTTCCGGTCGACGGCAGCGAAACGGCAACGAAAGCCTTGATTGCCGCTTTGCAAATGGCCCGCGACTCAGGCGGTCAAGTGCATCTCGTCCACGTCGTTGAAGGGATGACACCTCTGTCTGCAGATCCTTATGGCGCCTATGCCGGAGAAGTGATTGAGATCATGCGCGAAAGCGGCGGCAAGATCCTTCAAGAGGCATTGGAGGTTGCCAAGGCAGCAGGCGTGCCCGCGGACACAGAGATTTTTGATAACTTTGGCGAACGGCTGGCCGAGGTGGTTGCCGACTCAGCGACTCGGTTCAAAGCCGATTTGATCGTCGTTGGCACGCATGGCCGTCGAGGCTTGGGTCGGGTGATGCTGGGAAGCGGCGCAGAGCAAATCATTCGGCTGGCACCCGTCCCCGTTTTGGTGATTCGTCACAGTGAGAAAAAAACCGCTTTGGCATGACATCTGACTCTCAACAAGAAGGAAGCTAAAAATGAAAATTATTTTTCCGGCTGATGGCAGTGCTTTCACCAAGAAGGCCCTCGCCTTTCTCGTGACACATGAAAATTTATGCGGTCCTGAAGATGAGCTGATTGTGCTCAATGTGCAGGCGCCCATACCGCACCGTGTCCAGCGCATGGTGGGTGCAAGCACGGTTCGTGACTACCACGCTGATGAAGCCAGCAAGGTGCTTAAGCCGATCGAACGCTTTTTGACCAAACACGAACTGAATTTTCGCGCGAATTGGGTCACCGGTGCCGCGGCTACTGAGATCATCAAAACCGCGACCAAGGAAAAAGCGCACATGATTGTCATGGGAACGCATGGCCACGGCTTGATCGGGCGTGCCGTCCTCGGCAGCGTCGCCCAACGCGTGCTGGCAGAAGCCCATATTCCCGTCCTGCTGGTCAAGTGAACCGTTTTTCGATCACTCAAGTCGACGTGTAGCGCAATTCAGCGGCGTCGACTGATGAGTTTTTTCAGGCTTCGCTCCACAAACAACGCTAACAGCGCCCCCGCGCTGGCGGCGATCAACGACGCTTGCATGGGCTTCAGCAAGGCAAAACGAGTTGCCCGATCTTCGACGCTTTTATACAGGTCGCTGGCAAGGCTCGACAAGTGCGACGGCTTGTGAACAGGTGCAGTCGCATGGCTTTTGTTGGAAGCGTCCATTCCCAACACTTCATCTTTAGCCGCCTCTACCGCCGACTGCAAAACCTCTTCATTCAAGTGCCGGTGGCTTACTTTCCCGCGATGTAACCCGTCTGGTTGATGGGTACTTTGGACATCGGTGTTCATGGTTCAGTCCTTAAAAAAATTGGGTTGTATTGACGTTAGCGATTGAAGTGAATCTTCAATGTGAGTGAATAAACCATCACGCGGTCGGATCTGTCCCACACAGCGCAACGACTTCACTGACAGCAATTGGTGTTGCCTGACCCTCTTCCTGCATCCCCAAAACGTCTATCGTGAGACTTGGTTGATTGGGGTTCTCATTTTGAATTCCTGAAGCTCAATTCATGACGTACAGGAATCTAGATGTCCCCACCTCGGCGAAAAGACAGCGGCCCTAAATTTCAATCTGAATCAGTCAAGACGGACATCCGCAGCCCCCTGACGACTGCGCAGGGCGTGCAGATTCCAGACAACCACCATTCGCTCAAGGCTGGGCCGCGCGGCCCCACGCTGATGCAGGACTTCATCCTTCGCGAAAAACTCATGCACTTTGACCATGAGCGTATTCCGGAGCGGGTGGTTCATGCACGGGGCGCGGCGGCGCACGGCTATTTCAAACTTTACAAACCCTTGTCGCAGTTCAGCAGCGCTGGTTTTTTGCAAGACCCGGCGGTTGAAACGCCGGTCTTTGTGCGTTTTTCTACCGCCGTCGGTTCGCGTGGTTCCGCTGACACAGTGCGCGATGTACGCGGCTTTTCCGTCAAGTTCTATACGCAGCAAGGCAACTACGACTTGGTCGGCAACAACATGCCGGTGTACTTCATTCAAGACGCCATCAAGTTTCCAGACCTCATGCATGCGCTCAAGCCAGAACCGCAGCATGAGATGCCGCAAGCGTCATCGGCACACGACACCTTTTGGGATTTTGTGTCGTTGATGCCGGAGTCCACCCACATGCTGATGTGGTTGATGTCTGACCGGGCCATTCCCCGCAGCTACCGGATGATGGAGGGTTTTGGCGTGCACACCTTTCGGCTGGTGAATCCGCATGGCCAGTCTTGTTTTGTGAAGTTTCACTGGAAGCCCAAGCTGGGCCTGCACAGCATGGCATGGGATGAAGCGCAAAAGATGGCAGGCCAAGACCCGGACTTTCATCGTCGTGATCTTTGGGACGCCATTGAGAGCGGCCACTTTCCGGAGTGGGAGTTGGGCGTGCAGTTGGTGGAGATGGGCAAAGAGGCCGAACTGGGCATCGACCTGCTAGACGCCACCAAACTGATTCCTGAAGAGCTGGTGCCGATTTTGCCGATTGGCCGCATGGTGTTGAACCGCAACCCCGACGACTTTTTTGCCGAGACGGAACAAGTGGCTTTCAACCCCGGTCATTTGGTGCCCGGCATTGACTTCAGCAATGACCCCTTGTTGCTGGGCCGCTTGTTTTCATACGCTGACAGCCAGTTGTCGCGCATGGGCAGTCCCAATTTTCAGGCGCTACCGATCAACCGACCCGCGTGTCCCATGCACCATTTTCTGCGGGGCGGCCAGCTACAAGCGAGCGTGCACCGTGAGCGCGCGGCCTATGAACCCAACACGTTGGCGAGTGGTACAGAGTTTCGTGTGGACGGCGCAACGCAGGGCTTTCAGTCGTGTCCTGATGTGCTGGAGTCGGGCAAGTTGCGGCAACAAAGTGCATCATTTGATGAGCATTTCTCGCAAGCGACTTTGTTTTGGAACAGCCAGAGCCAAGCAGAAAAAGACCATGTCGTGGCGGCCTTCTGCTTTGAGTTGTCGAAGGTTAAATCCAAGGAGATAAGGCAACGCACGGTGGACAACCTCGCGCATGTCGACATGAAACTGGCAAGCCGCGTGGCCGCGCAACTGGGTATTGATGCACCCAACGCTGTGGCAGCCGCAGGGCGCCTGGGTTTTAAGCATCACAAGATGCAGAGTCAACTCCAAGAAGCACCGTCGCTGAGCATGATCGGACGCTATAAGCCCGACATCAGCACCCGCAAAGTGGCTGTGCTGGCTGCCAATGGCGTGGACATGATCGCTATCAAGCGCGTGATACAGGAGCTGACCGATGCCGGCTTGCAATGCAAGGTGGTGGCCCCGCAGCTCGGCCACGTTGGCACCGCCAGCGGTCGCACCTTGGCGGTTGATTTCAGCTTTGGCAATACCTCGTCGGTGATGTTTGACGCGGTGCTACTGCCTGGCGGTGTGGCCTGTGCTGATGCGTTGTGTCGCCTCGGTGCGGCGCTGCACTTTGCGCTTGAGGCTTACAAACATTGCAAGCCCATCTGCGCCATCAACGAAGGGGTGCTTCTGCTCGGCAGTTTGGGCTTCAGCCAGAGCCAGCAAAAAGACACCGCGTTGACAGTGCCGACGCCCGGCGTGGTGATCGCCGACAGTCAAAAAGCCATTGAGGGACAGATCAGCCAGACCTTCATCGAAGCGATGCTTGAACACCGACACTGGGACCGCGTCAATCTGGATTCAGTGCCGGCTTAACGGCTTAAATGCTTAAAGCTGCCGGTGAAGTGGCGGGTCAGTGCGCGTGGCCCCACAGCAAAAAGGCGTCGCGCCCTTCGGTCACCAAGCTCACGGGCGCGCCCACAGGCAACAGCACTTTGGTCAGCACGTGGCCAAACGGCAAGCCAATTAAGACGCGCGCTTTGACCTGCGACTGCAACCACTGCACAACGCTGGCCAGCTTGAAGCCTTTGTCATGCGGCACCAGCTTGAAGTTGGTGAATTGGCCAAAGACAATGGCTTTTTGCTGCGCCAACACGCCCGCATGCAGCAGCTGCGTGAGCATGCGTTCGATCCGGTACGGGTGCTCATGCACGTCTTCCAGAAACAAAATGCCGCCCTTGATTTGCGGCAAATAGGGCGTGCCGACCAGCGACGACAAGACCGACAAATTACCGCCCCAAAGCACGGCGTTGTTGACTTTGAAGTCGCTTGATTTAGCGGTTGCTGTCGGTGCCACTAGCGCAGGGGGTTTCGGCAACTGCCAGCCAGCGCCCTCGCCCTGCCCGCTCACCAAGTCGTCAAAGCAAGCTTCCATGATGTCGTCGGGCGTGCCGTCGACGCCAAAGTCTTCACCGAGCGCCGGACCGGCCCAACTGATGGCGCCGGTCTTGGCCAGCAAGGCCGATTGAAACGCGGTGAAATCACTCAAACCGACAAACTGCGTGCCCTTGGTCACGGCCTTGGCCACGGCTTTGTAATTGATGCTGGGCAAGATGCGCGTCAAGCCGTAGCCACCGCGGGAAATCAGCGCGATGTCGGCACCGCTGGCGGCGGCCCGGTGAATGGCTGCAAGCCGTGTTTCGTCATCGCCGGCAAAGCGCTGGTGGCTGGCCAAGGCGGACTCATCCACTTCGACCTCATGGCCCAAGGTTTTCAGGCGGGCGATGCCGCGTTTGAAGCTGGCTTTGTCGCGCACGGCGCTGGACGGAGAGTAGATGTAAATATGTTTTTTCACGAGGATAATTATCCCATTGGCTGCTTGCTGAAAAACCGAACCGCCTCGGCCGCCAGGGCTGCGCCATGCTCGGGCAAGACATATCCGGTTGGTGGCAAATGCAAACAAGGGCCATGAGCCGCATCCGCCTGCTCGGCAGACTCCAGCACCATGCGAGGAAACGCCCGCAATGCAGCGCGGTGTCCGTTGTCGACAAACGGCGCGTTGTAGGCTGCGCATTCTTCAACACCGGTGGCTGGCAAAAAGCTCAAAGTTAGCAAGCCGCTGTAACGCTGCGACGCAGCCATCGGCAAGCTGAGACCCAGCACGCCGAAGCCGTCTGGAACCACCAGCACCACGTTTTTTAAATCAAGTCGCTCAACAAGTGCAAGCAGCGTTTGCCGGTGGAAATCGACATGGTGAAAACTGTCTTTCTTGGGCTTGTCGCTTTTGCCAAAACCGATCAGGTCGGGTGCGACCACGCGATGGCCTGCGGCCAAAAATACCGGAATCATCTTGCGGTAAAGATAGCTCCAACGCATGCCGTCGTGCAGGCAAAGAAACGTCAGTGCCTGTGCGTCATTGAGTTCGCCCTGCTCGTCCAAATAATGCATGCGCAAGCCCGCCAATGCAGGCAAGTCGCTGATGTAATGCGGCAGCCATGGGTAGTCGGACAAAGCGTTGAAGGCGGCATCGGGCGTGCGCAGCGCGATGTCTAGCAGCGGATGGTTGAGGCGCGCTTCTTCACGCCGCACAGCGCGCCTTTCGCTAAAAAATGTTTGCAGCAAAGCCGTGCTTTCTTCAGCCAGAACGCCACCCTGAACGTCGGTTTGGTGGTTGATGCGTGCTTCGGCAAAGAGGTTCAACACCGAACCAGCAGCGCCGGTTTTCGGCTCTGTCGCAGCAAACACCACCCGCTTGAGCCGCGCCTGCAACATCGCGCCGCTGCACATGGCGCAGGGCTCGAGCGTCACGTACAACTCGCAGTCATCAAGCCGGTAATTGCCTAGCGCCTTGGCTGCCGCACGCAGAGCGACAACTTCAGCGTGCGCTGTCGGGTCGTGGGCATCGATCGGAGAGTTACGTCCGGTGGCAATGATTTGCCCGTCCTTGACCACCACCGCACCCACCGGCACTTCACCGGCAGCCATCGCAGAACGTGCTTCAGCCAAGGCGGCCCGCATCATCTCGACGTCACGATCATTTGTTGCGCTCATGCTTTGCGGTTCTTCAGTCGGACCATCCATTCGGCCAGCGTGCGTTGGTGGCTGCTGCCCGACTCGTACATGCGCAGCGTGGCGTCATG
The DNA here is from genome assembly GCA_947450675.1 of Comamonadaceae bacterium. Lineage (GTDB taxonomy): Bacteria > Pseudomonadota > Gammaproteobacteria > Burkholderiales > Burkholderiaceae_C > Polaromonas. The sequence goes on from CANFWI010000013.1 coordinate 43,718, forward strand.
CGCTTCGGGTCGGTGCTGGTTGAGCTTGAGCTTGCATTCAAATGCCGTTACGCGCAGCTCAAAGCCAACGATGCCGGCCAACATCTTGCGTTGGTAATCAGCATCCAACGAGCGCCATTGCGCCGCATAAGCCGGCTCATGATCTCCAATGAGTTTTTTCAGCAAGGCATCTTTGGCAGCAGGCTCGTCAATGATCACGGCCTCAATCGTGCAATGCACAGCCAAGTAGTTCCAAGTCGGGACACGCGTCAAGTCGGGGTAAACCTGCGGCGACAAATACGCATGCGCGCCCAAAAAAGTCACCACCGCTTTAGGCCGAGCCTGCAAGTAGCGCCAGTGCGGATTACCCCGCGCTACATGCCCCAGCAACACCGGTGAAGTGCCCTCTGGCTTCTCCGGTTGATCTTGCAACAGCAAGGGTAAATGGGTGACAAAAGGCAAGCCGGTGTCGTCCGTGCTGATGAGACTGGCAAACGGATCGGCCCGGATCAGCGGGGTCGCATGCTCAGCCCACTCGCCTTTGAAATATGAGGGTAAATACATGGGTGAGAGGATAAGCCAAGACTGCTTTTGGTCAGCGGTCTTGGGGGGAAATAACTGAGATTAATCGAGTTTCATCTCACGGATCACCGCGCGAAATTGATCCATCTGCCGGCGCAAGATAGCATCTTGCTCGGCCGGGGTTGAGCCTGCCGGTTCAGCGCCCAGATCATTCAGGCGCTTGACCACATCCGGATGGCGTACGGCTGCGACCACTTCCCGCTGCAAGCGGTCGATGATGTCCCGGGGAGTTTTAGCCGGTGCAAACAAACCATTCCAGCCTTCAAGTTCTAGGTCTGGGTAGCCGAGTTCACGCACGGTCGGAACATCTGGCAACACTGCAATCCGACGCGATGCCGTGGTGGCGATGGCTTTCAGCGTGCCCGCCCGAATTTCTGCAAGTGATGTCGACAGCTGATCGCCGCAAATCTGAATCCGACCTGACAGCAGCTCTTGCTTCAAGGGCGCAGCTCCCTTGAAGGCGACGTGTTCCATGTCGACTTTGGCATCACGCTTAAAAGTTTCGCCGAGCACATGAACGGCTGAACCCGGACCCGTTGAGCCGTAGTTGTATTGGAGATTTTTGTTGGCGCGTAGCAAAGCGGCCACTTCTCGCAAGTCCTTCGCCGGAACGCCAGGGTTGGCGGTCAGAATAAACGGCACATAAACGGCGATGGAGATACCCGCAAAATCTGTATCGACATTGAACGGCGAGCGCTTGTTGAGCGTTTGCGCGACCGACGACAAGGGGAACGTCAGGTTGTGCATCAGGATGGTGTAACCATCTGGCGCGGCCTTGGCGACCAAGTCAGCACCGATCGCGCCGCCCGCACCAGCGCGATTCTCAATCAACACCGGCTGCCCCATTGACTCGGTCATGCGCAGCGCAATGATTCGCGCCACTACATCCGTGGTGCCGCCCGCAGGGAACGGCACGATCATCCGTATGGGCTTCGACGGGTATGTTTGCGCTAGAACTATGGGACTGGTGATCAGGGCCAAAGCCCCTGTGAGCATTACTACCGCGAGTTGTCTCTTTGATGTGAACACCGTGTCTCCTTCATTTGAGCTTTATAGGGACGCACCGGCAAATTTGCCAGCGAGTTAATCCTATGAGGCTATATATTGAATGAAATCCGGGAATTCCCTTGTTCTCAAGTAATAGAGTTGGAGGACTCGGAGTCCTGGCCATCGACCCTTAATCTTGCGCTGCGATCTGCCGCAAAGCCTGCTCAAAGACTTCAACCGGTTGACCACCGGAGATCAGGTGTTTGTCATTGATGATGATCGCTGGGACGGAATGTATCCCCTGGGATTGGTAGAACTGTTCACGCTCTCGAACTTCTGCGGCGTAGTCCTCTGAGTTCAGAATCTCGGCTGCACGGACTGCGTCCAAACCCACTTCGGCCGCCAGCTTCAACAAAACGTCATGCGACGCCGGGCTTTCACCGTCGGTGAAATAGGCTTTGAACAGCCCTTCCTTCAAGGCCTTTTGCTGGCCCTCGCCTGCTGATTCAGCCCAGTGCAGCAGCCGATGCGCATCAAAGGTGTTGTAGGTCCGGCTGCGCCCACCACCGGCCGCATTGGTGCCGCTGAAGGTGAAGCCCAGTGCGGCACCGCGTTGGCGAATCGCCTCGCGGTTGGCCTCTGCTTGCGCTACAGAAATGCCATATTTCTGCGTGATGTGCTCGGTGATGTCTTGGCCTTCTGGCCCCATGGTTGGGTTCAGTTCAAACGGCTGAAAGTGAAGATCGGCCGTGACGTCGGGACTGACCCGAGCCAGCGCTTGGTCAAGCGCTCTGAGGCCAATCACACACCACGGGCAAGCCACGTCAGAGACAAAATCGATTTTCAGCGTTGTGGTCATTTGTTCTGTCCCTTGAAGATGGTGCGCGGTAGCGCGTTAAGTCATTATTCCCACTCAATCGTCGCTGGCGGCTTGCTTGAAACGTCGTAGGTGACGCGGTTGATGCCGCGCACTTCATTGATGATGCGGCCGGATACTTTCTTGAGTAGCGCGTAGGGCAGTTCGGCCCAGTCGGCGGTCATGAAGTCGCTGGTTTGCACGGCGCGCAGAGCCACCACGTATTCATACGTGCGACCGTCGCCCATGACACCGACGCTCTTGACCGGCAAAAAGACGGTGAAGGCTTGGCTGGTCAGTTCGTACCAGTTTTTGCCACTGTCGGCGTCTTTGAAGTTGCGCAATTCTTCAATGAAAATCGCGTCAGCACGGCGCAGCAAGTCTGCAAATTCTTGTTTGACTTCACCCAAAATGCGCACACCAAGACCGGGGCCTGGGAACGGATGGCGGTAAACCATGTCGTGCGGCAAGCCCAAGGCAACGCCGAGTTCACGGACTTCGTCTTTGAACAATTCGCGCAGTGGCTCCAGCAGTTTCAAGCCGAGTTGCTCTGGCAAGCCACCCACGTTGTGGTGGCTCTTGATGGTCATGGCTTTTTTGTTTTTGGCGCCACCGGACTCGATCACGTCAGGGTAAATCGTCCCTTGGGCCAGCCACTTCGCACCTTTGGATGAGGCGTCAGCGGCTTTGAGTTTGGCGGCCTCGGCCTTGAACACTTCGACGAATTCACGGCCAATGATCTTGCGCTTGGCTTCAGGATCGCTGACACCTGCCAGATGACCGAGAAACTGCGCTGCGGCGTCAACGCGGATGACCTTGGCGTGCAACTTGCCGACGAACATGTCCATGACCATGTCGCCTTCGTTCAAGCGCAACAGTCCGTGGTCCACAAAGACGCAGGTCAACTGGTCGCCAATAGCGCGGTGGATCAGTGCCGCCGCCACCGACGAATCAACGCCGCCGGACAGACCGAGGATGACTTCCTCGTCACCCACTTGCTCGCGGATCTTGGCAACCGCCTCTTGGATGTAATCACCCATGACCCAGTCTTGTCGCGTGCCGCAGATGTCGAGCACGAAACGGTTCAGCAAGGCTTGACCTTGCACGGTGTGCGTGACTTCCGGGTGAAACTGCACCGCGTAGTACTTGCGGACTTCATCGGCCATGCCGGCGATCGGGCACGACTCGGTCGAGGCCATGAGCTTGAAGCCGGGCGGCATCTCGGTGACTTTGTCGCCGTGGCTCATCCAGACCTTGAGCATGCCGTGGCCGTCTGGCGTGGTGAAGTCGGCGATGTCTTTGAGCAGAGCTGTGTGACCGCGCGCACGCACTTCAGCGTAGCCAAATTCGCGTGTGGTTCCGCCTTCGACTTTGCCGCCGAGCTGCTGCGCCATGGTCTGCATGCCGTAGCAAATACCCAGCACCGGAATGCCCAAATCAAAGACAGCCTGAGGCGCTTTGTCAGTCGATTCTTCGTAGACGCTGGCATGGCTGCCCGACAAAATAACGCCCTTGAGATTGCCGTCTTTGGCGTACTCACGAATCCACTCATCCGTCACATCACAAGGATGGACTTCGCAAAAAACATGCGCCTCACGAACACGGCGGGCAATGAGCTGAGTGACTTGCGAGCCGAAGTCGAGGATGAGGATTTTTTGGTGAAGCATCAAAAATGAGTGGCTAAGCCGGAGCCGCCGTGCGAAAAGTTAGAAAGAGAACCGAAAACGGAGAAGCGGCCGCCGCGCCGGGCCGCCCCAAGCAAGGCCAGCCCCCTCGGGGGGCAGCGCAGTACACGAAGTGACAAGCGTGGGGGCACTACTCTGCCCGATAGTTCGGCGCTTCTTTGGTGATCTGCACATCATGCACATGGCTTTCGCGGATGCCGGCCGAGGTGATCTCGACAAACTCAGCTTTGTTCTGCATGTCTTCGATGGTGGCGCAACCGCAGTAACCCATGCTGGCACGCAAACCGCCGGCCATTTGGTAGACGATGGAGACCATCGAGCCTTTGTAGGGCACGCGGCCTTCAATGCCTTCGGGCACCAGCTTGTCGGCATTCGGGTTGCCGGTGGTGGCTTCTTGAAAGTAACGGTCTGCACTGCCCTGCTGCATGGCGCCAATGCTGCCCATGCCGCGGTAGCTTTTGTAGCTGCGGCCTTGGAACAAAATAACTTCGCCGGGCGCTTCTTCGGTGCCTGCAAACATGCCGCCCATCATGACGGTGCCGGCGCCTGCCGCGATGGCTTTGGCGATGTCTCCGCTGTAGCGAATACCGCCGTCACCGATCAAAGGCACACCGGTACCGCGCAGGGCCGTGGCCACACTGTCAATGGCCATGATCTGCGGCACACCCACGCCCGCGACAATGCGCGTGGTGCAAATGCTGCCAGGGCCGATGCCGACTTTGACCGCATCCGCACCGGCTTCAACCAGTGCCAACGCAGCCGCGCCGGTGGCAATGTTGCCGCCAATCACGTCGATGTGTGGATAGTTTTGTTTGACCCAACGCACGCGTTCGATCACGCCGTGGCTGTGGCCGTGGGCGGTGTCGACCACGATGGCGTCAACGCCAGCGCGAACCAAGGCTTCAACCCGTTCTTCAGTGCCTTCACCCACACCCACCGCAGCGCCTACGCGCAGACGGCCTGCGGCGTCACGCGCAGCGTTGGGGAAGTTGGTTTGCTTGGTGATGTCTTTGACGGTGATCAAGCCTTTCAGCTCGAAGTCGTCGTTGATCACCAGCAGGCGTTCAAGTTTGTACTTGTTGAGCAAGGCCTTGGCCTCGGCTGGCGAGGTGCCTTCTTTGACCGTGATCAGCTTTTCACGCGGCGTCATGATCTGGTGCGCCTTGACGTCGTAGCGGGTTTCAAAGCGCAGGTCACGGCTGGTGACGATGCCAATGACTTTGCCGCCGTCACAGACCGGAAAACCAGAGATGCCGAGTTGCTCAGACAGCGCCATGATCTGCAGCACGGTGTGCTCGGGGGTGATGACGACAGGGTCACGCACCACACCGGATTCATAACGCTTGACCTTGGCCACGTGCGCGGCTTGCTCTTGTGGGGTCAGGTTTTTGTGAACAATGCCGATGCCGCCTTCTTGGGCAATGGCAATTGCCAGGCGCGCCTCGGTGACGGTGTCCATCGCGGCCGAAACCAAAGGCAGGTTCAGGCGAATGTTGCGCGAAAACTGAGTGGAAAGTGAGGTGTCCTTGGGCAGGACTTGGGAGTACGCAGGGACCAACAAGACATCGTCGAAGGTCAGCGCTTTGCCGAGTAGGCGCATAGGGAAAGCTCCAAAAACGCGATTGTACCCGTGCCAACGACAGGTTTTCTCGTTCAGTAGCCGGCTTTTCCACCTTCGCGTTTTTTCGCGAACAAGCCGGCACGCTTCACGCCCTGCCCTCTGAACCTCTCGCGTCGTGCGACCTTGGGATCGACCCGCAGTGGACGGTAAATCTCGACCCGGTCTTGATCCATCAGCACGTGATCAGCACTGCAACTGCGACCCCAGATGCCCAGAGCTAGCTCGCCTCTGGCCAGCAGTTCAGGGATGTCTGAAAAAGCGGTCAGCACACCCGACTGCTCAAGCGCCAATTGCACGCAGCTGCCTACCGGTAGATCGACCAGCCACTCATCAGCCAAGCGTTGGGATGGCGCGTAAGTCACAGCAATTTTCATGGATGGCTGCGGTGGCGGCTCAAGACTCGCCGTAGACCTGGCTGGCACGTTTGACAAAGGCTTCGACCATGCTGCCAGCAATCTTGTCAAACACCGGACCGACCAACGCGGCCAATGTCCGATTGGCAAAACTGTAGCGCAGCGTGAAGTCAACTTTGCACGCCCGTTGACCTTCGCCGAGTGGTGTGAAGGTCCAAAGTCCATCGAGTTGGGAGAATGGGCCGTCGACCAGTTCCATCGCCACTTCGCGGTCGGCCACATGCCGGTTGCGGGTGGTGAAAGCTTGCTCGATGCCCGCAAATGAAATGCCCACTTTGGCGGTCATGCCGGTGTTGTCTTCTGACAGCACACTGGCTTGGTCGCACCAAGGCAAAAACGCCGGGTAGTGGGCGACGTCGGTGACGAGCGCAAACATTTCTTCGGCGCTGTACCAGAGGAGGACGGACTTGTGAACGGTTTTCATACAATGCAGTTGCGTTGGCAATTGTATTAGCCGCTCGCGCCCTCACCTCTCAGCCATGGCCACCAAAGAAGCAAGCTCCTCCAAAAAACCCGCAGCGGCCTCATCCGGCAAGCCTGCCAAGCCCGCTGCCAATCTGTCGCCCAAAGCGGCAGCCGCGGCTATACGCATTGCCGACAACAAAAAAGCGACGTACAACTACCACATCGAAGAACGCTTTGAAGCCGGCATGGTGCTGGAGGGTTGGGAAGTCAAATCCGTCCGCGAAGGCAAAGTGCAGTTGACCGACGGCTACGTGGTCATCCGCAACGGCGAGCTGTTCATCATCGGCTGCCAGATCAACCCGCTGGGCACCGCCTCGACGCACGTGCAACCTGACTCCATCCGCACCAAGAAGCTCTTGATGCACAAGGATGAAATCAAGCGTTTGCTCGCCAAGGTGGAACAAAAAGGCTTCACGCTGGTGCCGCTGAACATGCACTGGAAATCCGGCCGCGTGAAGTGCGAAATCGGCCTCGCCAAAGGCAAAGCCGAGCACGACAAGCGCGACACCATCAAGGACCGCGAAGGCAAGCGCGAGGTTGAGCGCGTGATGAAGTCAAACCGCCGCTAAAGCTTGCGCTTGCTTACAGCGCCTTCAGCGGATGTGTCTCAGCCGTCCAAGGGCTGACGAAAAATGCATCGGCCATGCCCGGCTTCACATCTTCGATGCGGGCCGGGTTCCACTTCGGCGTGTAGTCTTTGTCGATGACCAAGGCGCGTATGCCTTCCATGACTTCACTGGCCGTGCCGGGGCGGTCATAAAAGCTGTGCTGCACCATGTCGCGTTCCATGCGCAGGTCGTCGGCCAATGTCATCTGGCGCGCACGGCGAATCTGCTCCAAGGTCACATGCAGCATCAGCGGTGAACGCTTGCGCAAGGCGGTGGCGGTCTTTTGTGCCCAGCGGTCGTCCTTGGCTTTTTCCAGCGCGTCGACCATGTGCTTGACGCGCAGCAGCGAAAAGAAGCCGTCAATGTGGCTGTCGGCTTTGATCAAAGCGGCATCCGGTTGGCCGACTTCGCTGGCCAGCCAGCTCTTGGCTTCAGGGACGCTGGTGAATGCTTGCGCAACCAAAGCGGCCCACACTGCTGGCATGCGTGCGGCGTCCATCTTCACATCAGCCAAACCGTATTGCAGTGCTTCGTCGGCACCGATCACATCACCCGTGAGCGCCAAATATTCGCCCACATGACCGGGGCAACGGCTTAAGAAGTAACCACCGCCCACATCAGGAAACAGACCGATATTCGTCTCCGGCATGGCCATGCGGGTGTGCTCCGTGACGATGCGCAAACTCGCCCCTTGACTGATGCCCATGCCGCCGCCCATGACCACGCCGTCCATGAACGCCACAAATGGTTTGGGGTACTGATGGATCAGATGATTGAGCTTGTACTCTTCGGTGAAAAAATCATCGATGGAGCTGTCATTGGCCAAGATAGCCTGATGGAAGTAGCGAATATCGCCACCTGCACTGAAGCCGCCAAACAAGGCGTCAGGCATGCCTGGGCGACCCACCTTGTTGCTGCCACGAATAGCCACCAGCATCACGGCAGGGTCGGCTTGCAATTCAGTCAGTGCCTTCGTCAGATCGCGCACCATCGACAAGGACAGCGCATTCAACGCCTTCGGCCGGTTCAGCGTGATCAGACCCGCGTTGCCACGTCGCTCGACGATGACGTGGCTGGCGGACTCAGACGATGCTTGGGTTTCAGTGACGGTGCTGCTGTTCATGGAGTGCTTTTGTGAGTGGAGGCTTGAAGGCAAAACGCACCGCCAGGCCTTGTCGACCGAGCGGTGCGTTTTCCCACGTGTTAGCGAACTAACGAGTGGATGTTAAAGACCAAGTTAACGACCAAAACGCTTGCGATCGCTTTCAGTCAGGTGACGCTTGCGCAGACGAATCGACTTCGGTGTGATTTCAACCAGTTCGTCGTCCTCAATGAACTCGACGCCGTATTCCAAGGTGCACTCAATCGGTGGCGTGATCTTGATCGCGTCCTCTTTGCCGGACACGCGGAAGTTGGTCAGCTGCTTGGTCCGCGTGGCGTTGACGACCAGATCGTTGTCACGGCTGTGGATACCCACAATCATGCCTTCGTATACAGGGTCGTTCGCCTTGACGAACATACGACCGCGGTCGTCCAGCTTGCCCAGTGCGTAGGTGAAAATTTCACCCGCGTCCATGGAAATCAGAACGCCATTTTTACGGCCACCGATGTCGCCTTTATGTGGCTCGTAGCAGTCAAAAATGTTGGCAATGAGGCCAGAACCGCGTGTCAAGTTCAGGAATTCGTTGGTGAAACCAATCAGGCCACGGGCTGGGATGCGGTATTCCAAACGGACGCGGCCACGGCCGTCAGATTCCATGTTGACCAGGTCACCCTTGCGCTCACCCAGAGCTTGCATCACGCCACCTTGGTGGGTTTCTTCGATGTCAGCAGTGACCAGCTCGATAGGCTCCCACTTCTCGCCGTTGACTTCTTTGATCACCACGCGCGGCTTGGAAACAGCCATCTCGAAGCCTTCACGGCGCATGTTTTCCAACAAGATAGTCAAGTGCAATTCGCCGCGACCCATGACTTCGAAGATACCTTCTTCGTCGGTTTCTTTGACGCGCAAGGCGACGTTGTGTTGCAGTTCTTTTTGCAGGCGGTCCCAGATCTGACGGCTGGTGACGTACTTGCCTTCACGACCGGCCAATGGGCTGGTGTTGACGCAGAAGTTCATGGTCAGAGTGGGCTCGTCCACTTTGAGCATGGGCAGCGGCATCGGGTTGACCGGGTCGGTGATGGTCACGCCAATACCGATGTCGTTGATACCGTTGATCAGCACAATTTCGCCCGGGCCGGCTTCAGTGGCTTGCACGCGCTCCAAGCCTTGGAACGTCAGCACTTGGTTGATACGGCCTTTGATGGCTTTGCCGTCCGGGCCTTCCATCACCACCACGTCCATCATCGGCTTGATCGTGCCTTGCTTGATACGGCCAACGCCGATACGACCGACAAACGTCGAGAAGTCGAGGGCGGAAATTTGCAACTGCAGTGGTGCGGCAGGGTCACCAGATTGCGCTGGCACGTGCTTCAACACGGTGTCGAACAGAGCCGACATGTCCGGACCCCACTGCTCACCCGGTGCGCCCTCTTCCATCGACGACCAGCCGTTGATGCCGGAGGCGTAAACGACTGGGAAATCCAGCTGTTCATCGGTAGCGCCGAGCTTGTCAAACAAGTCGAATGCGGCGTTGACGACGAAGTCAGGACGTGCGCCTGGCTTGTCAACTTTGTTCACCACCAAGATCGGCTTCAGGCCAAGGGCCAAAGCTTTTTTGGTGACGAAACGCGTTTGTGGCATCGGGCCTTCTTGCGCGTCAATCAGCAACACAACGCCGTCAACCATCGACAAAGCGCGCTCGACTTCACCGCCGAAGTCAGCGTGGCCTGGGGTGTCGACGATGTTGATGTGCGTGCCCTTCCAGGTCACAGCGCAGTTTTTAGCCAGAATCGTAATACCACGTTCTTTTTCAATGGCGTTGTTGTCCATCACGGTGTCGACGACTTTTTCGTGGTCGGCGAAAGTGCCAGACTGACGCAGCAATTGGTCAACCATGGTGGTTTTACCATGGTCAACGTGGGCGATGATGGCGATGTTACGGATCTGTTTATGACTCATGGTGGGCTTTCTAAAAATTCAAAACTTTTTGTTTAGATGGTCAGTAGTGACATCAAGACAAGGCTGGGGGCTCATCGGAATGAAGCGCTGGACCAGCCGATGCTGAGCTTGCGCTGCCGACGGCGGCGCTCTTCAGCATGTCCTGTACTTCAATGGGACTGAGCAAACGCTCAGGAATCAACTCGTTGTCGGTCACGTGGGCCGTGCCTAAAAATGCGTGTGGGTCAGATCCAAAAACCTGCACCAAGGGCTGGTTTTCCGCTATCAACGGACCCCAATGGCCGGCTTCGCCACGGCGACGCAGACCACTCAAAAAGCGGCCGGCGTTGGCGGCATCGAGGCTGACCATCGGCGCGGCAGAGACCAGCGACTGTGGCGGCAAAAGCCAGGTGTCGCGTTCGGCTTCGTTCATGGCTTCTAGCGCTGGAAGGCTGATGCACTGGCTGGCTGTGTAGCCACCGGTTTCAATGCGACGCAAAAAGCCGAGGTGCGCACCGCAACCGATGGCTTCGCCGATGTCTTCACCCAGCGTGCGGATGTACGTGCCCTTGCTGCAACGCACGATGACGCGAATGGCGGCTGGTGCTCGGTCATCATGGGCGACGGACATGTGCATGTCGTGAATCACGATATGCCTTGGCTCACGCTCGACGACTTTGCCGGCGCGGGCGTATTCGTACAGCGCCTTGCCGTCTTTTTTAAGCGCCGAATACATCGGTGGAATTTGGGCTTGTGGGCCGCTGAACTGAGCGGTTAACTTCTCAAGCAAAGCAGCGGTGATTTCGGGCACGTCACGGGTTTCAATGACCTCACCCTCGGCATCCGCGGTGGTCGTTTTTTGACCCAGCAACAAGACCGCTTCATAAGTCTTGTCGGCCTCTAGCTGCATCTGACTGAACTTGGTGGCTGCGCCAAAGCACAGCGGCAACACGCCCGTCGCCAGCGGATCAAGCGTGCCCGTATGGCCAGCTTTTTCTGCGCGCATCAGCCACTTGGCCTTTTGCAAGGCCTGATTACTCGACAGGCCTATCGGCTTGTCGAGCAGCAGCACGCCATGCACGGGACGTCGCTGAATTTTCTGGCGGGGACTGGATGTTTGCGTCATATTTATCGACAGGCTCGGTGAGCAAATTTGTCTGCTCACTGGCTAGCACCGTTAACCCTGAACCTGTCAAAGGGCAACGGCGCTGGGTCAATCGTCTTGAGCGCGGGAGGCAACTGCCTTGGCTATCAAGGCGTTCATGTCAGAAGCACTCTCGGTGGTTCTGTCGAACAAGAAATGCAGTGTTGGCACGGTGTGGATCATCAGCTTTTTGAACAACCCGTTGCGCAGAAAACCGGCGGCTTGGTTCAAGGCTTCTTCACATTCTTTCGGGTCACCGACCAAGACGCTGAAAAACACTTTGGCATGGGCGTAGTCGGGCGTCACTTCGACGGACTGCACCGTGACCATGCCCACCCGTGGGTCTTTCAACTCGCGCGCGATCAGCGCAGTCAAATCACGCTGGATCTGGTCGGCGACGCGAAAACCGCGGTTGGGTGTGGAAGATTTCTTGCGCATTTAAAAATTCAAAATAGTACAGGGGAGTGGTTGCAGACTCGTGACAGCCAAGGCCGCCACGAATCCGCTGGCCGCTCGTGCTTTAGGCTTCGAGCGTCCGGGCAACTTCCCTGATTTCGAAGAATTCAAGAATATCGCCAACCTGGATGTCGTTGTAGCCTTTGACGTTCAAACCGCACTCAAAGCCTTCTTTGACTTCGCGTGCATCGTCTTTGAAACGCTTGAGCGAGTCGAGTTCACCCGTGAAGATGACCACGTTTTCGCGCAAGAGGCGCAGACGCGCGTTGCGGCGAACCACACCGGCGGTGACCATACAACCGGCAATCGAACCGATCTTGCTGACCTTGAAGACTTGACGAATCTCGGCATTGCCGATGACTTCTTCTTTTTTGTCCGGTGTCAACATGCCCGACATCGCGGCGCGCAGTTCGTCAACAGCGTCATAAATGATGTTGTAGTAACGAATCTCAATGCCGTTGTTTTCGGCTTGCTTGCGAGCCTGCGCATCGGCGCGGGTGTTGAAACCAATCAGCACCGCTTTGGAAGCAATCGCGAGGTTGACGTCCGACTCGGAGATACCGCCAACAGCGGAGTACACGAGCTGAACCTTGACCTCGTCGGTCGACAACTTGAGCAGCGACTGAGCCAAGGCTTCTTGCGAACCCTGCACGTCGGCTTTGATGATGATCGGCAACATCTTGACTTCGCCAGCATTGATGTCGGAGAACATGTTCTCCAGCTTCGATGCTTGTTGCTTGGCCAGTTTGGTGTTGCGGAACTTACCGGCACGATAAGTCGCGATCTCGCGGGCACGACGCTCGTCGGTCATGACCATGAACTCGTCGCCAGCTTGCGGCACTTCGGTCAAGCCTTGAATCTCGACCGGAATCGATGGACCCGCAGCCTTGATGGTCTTGCCGTTTTCGTCGAGCATGGCGCGCACTTTGCCGAAGGTCGAACCGGCCAGCACCACGTCGCCAGCTTTCAGCGTACCGGACTGAATCAGCACGGTCGCTACGGGGCCGCGGCCTTTGTCGAGACGGGCTTCAATCACCAGGCCTTTGGCCAAAGCATCGACCGGGGCGCGCAATTCGAGCACCTCAGCTTGCAGCAAAACTTGCTCCAGCAGATCGTCAACGCCGGCACCGGTGTGCGCCGAGACGCCCACAAAAGGCACGTCGCCGCCGAACTCTTCAGGGATGACTTCTTCGGTCACCAGCTCACCCTTGACACGGTCAAGGTTGATGCCTGGTTTGTCAATCTTGTTGATGGCGACAACAATAGGAACGCCAGCCGCCTTCGCGTGCTTGATGGCTTCACGGGTTTGCGGCATGACGCCGTCGTCCGCTGCCACCACCAAAATCACGATGTCAGTCGCTTGTGCGCCGCGGGCGCGCATGGCCGTGAAGGCCTCGTGACCCGGCGTGTCCAAGAAGGACACCATGCCGCGTGGTGTTTCCACGTGGTAGGCGCCAATGTGCTGGGTGATGCCACCAGCTTCGCCCGAGGCGACTTTGGCTTTGCGGATGTAATCGAGCAAAGAGGTCTTGCCGTGGTCGACGTGACCCATGACCGTGACCACCGGTGCGCGCGGCAAAGACTCGGCTTGTTGGCCTTGGACGTCTTCGTCGGTGAACGCTTCCGGATCATCCAGCGCGGCCGTGACAGCTTTGTGGCCCATTTCTTCCACCACGATCATGGCGGTGTCTTGGTCCAGTGGCTGGTTGATGGTGACCATCTGGCCGAGCTTCATCAGGTGTTTGATGACCTCAGACGACTTCACACTCATCTTGTGAGCCAACTCACCCACGGTGATGGTTTCTGGCACGTGGACTTCAATGACCTTGAATTCTGACGGTGCCACAAAGGTCGACTCAGAACGCACATCGCGATCGGATGAGCGACGACCACGCGGGCCTCCGCGGAAGTTGCCACGACCGGGAGCGGTAGGCGCACCACGCGTTTTGAGTTCGGTCTTTTTCTTTGCGTCGTCTTTCCAAGTCGATGACAAATTCTCCGACTTGACTTCTTTCTTACCAGCAGCGCCAGCCACACCCGCCACCGCAGGTGCGCCAGGCTTGACAGCGCCCGGCACCGCGGCAGGCTTGTGCAGCGTGCCTTTCATGGCGATTTTAGGATCAACGTGCGGCACCAGAACGCGCTTAGGCGCGTTCATCATGGCGCGGATGCCGGCAGCTTCTGCTTCGGCCTTTTTGCGACGGTCTTGGAAGTCTTGAACCTTGGCCGCGTCCGCTTGGAACTCTGCAGTCGCCTTGGCTTTCACAGCTGCCTGAGCAGCACTGACTTCTGCGGCTTTGGCTGCTTGCACGGTTGCTGCAGCCTCGGCGGCGGCAGCAGCCGCAGCGGCGGCTTCTGCGTTCACCACACTTTGGTCCGGGAACACACGTGAGCCGATCACCGGTTTAACGGCAGCGGCTTTGGCGGCTTTTTGGGCTTCAGCAGCTTGCGCAGCGTCGGCAGCGGCTTGAGCACTCAACTCAGCGGCAACGCGCGCTTGTTCTTGCGCAGCTTCTTGGGCTTCTTGCGCATCACGCAGGCGGCACTGTTCAGCGAACTCAGCTTCTTGACGACGCAGCAGCTCAGCCTGTTGGCTGGCTTCTTCTTCGCGGCGAAGCAACTCAGAGTTGTCGACAACGGGCTCTTGTGGAGCTGTCACAACATCGTCAACAGCCACATCCGAGCCATCTTCACGCTTGACGAATGTTCGCTTCTTGCGCACTTCGACTTGGATCGTACGAGCACGGCCCGTCGAGTCAGCTTGTTTGATCTCGGTGGTCGATTTCTTGACCAGCGTGATCTTCTTGCGTTCGGCGGTGGCCGTGCCATGGCTGGCTTGCAAATAGCTCAACAGCTTTTGCTTGTCGGCCTCGGACAAATGATCGCTGGCTTCTGCCTTGGCGACGCCGGCGCTGGTCAATTGCTCGATCAGGGTTGCGGTGGGTTTATTGAGTTCAGCTGCGAATTCAGCGACGGTGGTGGTACTGGACATAATTGGGTTTCCGTGCGGCCTCCATGATCATTGCTCTTGAGCTGCAGATGCGTCATCGGTAAACCAATGGGCACGTGCGGTCATGATCAGGGCTGTGGCTTCATCCGGAGACTGGCCTGTGATTTCGGTAAGTTCGTCAACGGCCAGGTCGGCCAGATCGTCGCGGGTATTCACACCCGACTCGATGAGCTTGGCAATCAACTCAGGGGTCAGACCCTCGACATCACGCAGATTTTGCGAGACTTCTTCGGCATCTTCTTCCTTGGCGATTTCCATCGTCAGCAAGGCGTCTTTGGCGCGCGTGCGCAGCTCATTGACGGTATCTTCATCGAAAGATTCGATCTCCAGCATTTCCTGGATCGGCACATAAGCCACTTCTTCGAGGCTGGTGAAGCCTTCGGAGATGAGGATGTCGGCGATCTCTTCGTCGACATCGAGCTTTTCCATGAACAGCTTGCGGCTGCTGTCGGTCTCGACAGCCTGCTTTTGAGCAGACTCGTCAGCCGTCATGATGTTGATCTTCCAGCCGGTCAGCTCAGCAGCGAGGCGAACGTTTTGACCGCCACGGCCAATCGAGATGGCCAAGTTTTCTTCATCGACCACCACATCCATGGCGTGACGCTCTTCGTCAACCACGATGGACGAGACGTTGGCCGGAGCCAGTGCGCCGATGACGAATTGAGCTGGATCTTCGCTCCACAGCACGATGTCAACACGTTCACCAGCGAGTTCGTTGGTGACGCCGTTGACACGGGTGCCGCGAACGCCGACGCAAGTGCCGATCGGGTCGACGCGTTTGTCGTGCGACAGCACGGCAATTTTGGCGCGGGAACCGGGGTCACGGGCGCAGGATTTGATCTCCAGCAAGCCTTGTTCGATTTCAGGCACTTCTTGGCGGAACAGCTCGATCATGTACTCAGGCGAAGTGCGCGAGAGGATGATGGGCGCACCGCGCAGAGTGGTGTCGACTTCCATGATCATGGCGCGCACACGGTCGCCAGAGCGAAGGTTTTCCTTCGGGATCATGTCGCTGCGACGCAGACGACCTTCAACGCGACCGGACTCGACAATGATGTCGCCCTTGTCCATGCGCTTGACGGTACCGACGAAAATTTTCTCGCCGCGCGACATGAAGTCGTTCAGCAGCATTTCACGTTCAGCGTCGCGGATTTTTTGCAAGATCACCTGCTTGGCAGCTTGCGCGCCAATGCGGCCGATCGGCAGGCTTTCGACTG